>CAMYOD010000065.1 GCA_947259975.1 uncultured Gammaproteobacteria bacterium | reverse complement strand
GCTCGGTGCCGCGTCGGCGGGTTGCTCACCGGCGGCTTGTTCGGTCGGGGCGGACGGTGCAGCGGGCGGTGTCGGATATCCGGGCATGCCGTAACCGGGGCGACCGTAAGGCATCGGCGGCCGACCATACGGAGACGGACCATAACCCGGACTTTGGGGCGCGCTCGGTGCCGCGTCGGCGGGTTGCTCACCGGCGGCTTGCTCGCCGGGTGCAGCTGGACCGGATGGCGCGCCGGGCGGTGTCATTTGTCCGGGTCTACCGAAAGCCGGGCCCTGTGGCATGGGCGGCATGGGCGCTCCCTGGGGCGGGCGTCCATAACCCGGGCCGCGGGGCATTTGTGCGGCCTGGGCCGCGGCATCGCTGTCCGGCACCGGGGTCGCACCGGGCGCCGACGGCGTCATTTGCCCGGGTCCGCCGAAAGCCGGGCCCTGGGGCATGGTCGGCATGGGCATCCCTTGCGGTGGACGCCCATAACCCTCGGGTGCGCCGCCGGTTGCCGGCATCCGGCCCGCTTCCTGGCGCCATTGCCCTGGTGCACCGGCGGGCTGGCCCGGCATGGGTGCCGCGGCAGCATCGACGGCGGGTGCCCGGTCACGCAAGGGCCGATAAGGACCCGGCGGCGGCGCCGGCGGTAGCGATGCCTGTCCCGCCGCAGCGCTGAGCGACGGATGCGCCGGCCATTTCGTTGTCGCGCCGTTATCCGCAGCAACGGCGACATTGCTTGCTATGGTGATCAGGCACAGACCCATTCCGCCTGCCATGACCCTTCTTAATGTTCCTGCTTGCCTCATCATCGAATTCCTCAATAAAAAATGTTTCCCAGCGCGCAAGCGCGCGGCGCTCGATTAGTCGATGCCCTCTTTCAAACGAATGCCGCGCCGCTTGCGGCCTTTGCGACCGGTCACGGACATTCCCTCGTCCACCTGCTGATCGATCTGTGTTTCCGATTCGCCGACAACTTGCGCCGCATCGGCTTGTACGTTTTCCGTTACCGTCTTTGCTGCGGCGATCGGGGTGTGCGCCGCTTCGCCGACCGGCTCCACGACGGCGGCCTCGGTGCGGCTCGTTACGGTATCCAGACTGGCCGACACCGCGGTCGCTGCGCCGGCGGTAGTGGTTGCCGCGACGCCCGCGCCGGGCGCCGGCGATCCGGCGGGTGACGGCGGGGGTGGCCCACCGCCGCCTGACCCCGTGGGTTCCGGACCCTCTTTGCCGCCACGGAACCGCTGCACAGACTGCCAGAGCTTTTCCGCGCCCATGCGCAACAAGAAGTAAATTGCGCGGCCGATATAAAACAGCCAGATCACCGCACTCACCAGTGCGCCCCATATGCGCAGGAGCAATGGCATCTTCGGCGCCGCGGCTGTATCCATCGCGGCCGCTGTCATACTTTCGTCTACACCGGCCAGGGCATAGAAATGCCGGCGCGCACTAATGCAACCCAGCGGAATCACCACGAGTGTGAGCACGGTCGCGACGCCAGTGCCGAACAACAGGCTCACCGCCATACCCTGGAAGATCGGGTCACTCACCAGCGCCGCCGCACCCGCCATTAATGTCAGCGCAGTAATAAAAATGGGCCGCATACGCGTCCTGCCTGCAGCCAATACGGCTTCGCGTATATCCCTGCCGCTTACGATTTCATTTTTCACGAACTCGACCAATAGAATCGAGTTGCGCACGATTATGCCGGCGAGTGCGATAAATCCGATCATCGACGTGGCAGTGAACTCGGCGCTCATGAACCAGTGGCCCGGGATGATGCCGATCAAAGTCAATGGAATCGGCGCCATAATGAGACCGCCGAGGGCGAAATTCTTGAACTCCCAGACGATCAGCCCGTAGATCAGGACCAGTGCCGCCATGAAGGCCAGCCCCATGTCGCGGAACGTCTCGTAGGTCACGGTCCACTCGCCGGCCCATTCAAACCCGGATTGATTGTCATTGTCCGGTGGCCCGATCAGCCCCATCGGCATACCGGTCATGGTTACGCCATCGGGTGTCGTATAATTCTCGAGCAGATCCTCCACCGCATACATGCCGTAGATCGGTGCGCCCAGCCGGCCTTCCATTTCCCCGGTGACATACTCCACCGAGCGCAGATCCTTGTGGTAGATGATTGGATCCTCGGTCCCTCTGACGAACCGTCCCAACTCCGCAAGCGGCACCGCCTGACCGTCATCGCCGGTGATCGGCAGACTGCCAAGCCGGTTCAATTGTGAACGCGCCGACAACGGAACCTGGATTACGATGTAGGTCGGCTCGAGCACGACTCCGCGCTTCACGTCTCCGAGCTTGTAGTTACCCATCGCCATCGCCAGGTTACGGTTGATCGCATCCACCGATATTCCGCGCCGGATCGCCTTCTCGCTATCGACCTCGAAGCGCCAGTACTCATTTTGCTCGGTCATGTAGTTGTCGACGTCGACTACACCCTCGGCCGCTTCGAACATGGCCGTCATGTCACGCGCCACTTGTCGCCGCGTCTCGGCATCGGGTCCATAAATCTCGGTCACGACGGTCTGTAGTACCGGCGGTCCGGGCGGCATCTCCACCACCTGGATGCGGGCGCCGAGCCGTTCAGCTACCGGCACCAGAAGCGAACGCGCGGCCACGGCGATCTCGTGGCTGCCCCGCTCGCGGTCGTTCTTGTCGAGCAACATAACCTGGATGTCACTTTCCCAGGGTTGCTGGCGCAGAAAATAGTGCCGCACCATGCCGTTGAAATTGAACGGTGACGCGGTGCCGACATAGGTCTGCAGTGCGGTTACCTCGGGAATTTTGCGCAGCTCCTGCGCCAGCTGAGTGGTGACGTTGGCGGTAACCGGCAGCGCGGTCCCTTCGGGCATGTTCACCACGACATTGAACTCAGGTTTGTTGTCGAACGGCAACATCTTCACGGCGACGCTCTTGGTGTAGAACAAGGCACAGGCGAGAAACGTGGCGATGATCAGAAACGCCAGAAACGCCAGACCGATCTTGCGGTTACCGCAAAGGGGCTGCATACACGGGTTATAGATGCGACTGACCCATTCGCGGGTCTTTTCCTCGCGCCGCTCGGCCTTTTGTAAGGCTTCCATCTTGGGCCGCACCCGCATCGCAAACCAGGGCGCGAATACGAAGGCCGCCACCAGCGAGAAGAACATGGCGGCCGAACCCAGCACCGGAATCGGGCGCATGTAGGGCCCCATCAGCCCGCTCACGAAACCCATGGGTAACATCGCGGAGATAATAGTCAGGGTGGCGAGTATGGTTGGATTGCCGACCTCGCGTACCGCGTCGATTGCGGTTGTCACCGTGGTTTTGCCCGCTTCTAGCCAGCGGCGAAAAATATTTTCGACCACAACCGTGGCATCATCGACCAGAATACCGATCGAGAACACCAGCGCGAACAGACTCACCCGGTCGATGGTGTAGTCGAGCAGCCATGCCGACCACACAGTTACCAGGATGACGATGGGAATAATCGTGATAACGACCGAGGCCGCGCGCAGACCGAGGCCGATCAAACACAGGATGCTGACCGCCACGGCGGCCTCAAACAATGCGAGCAGTAATTCGTTTACTTTGTCGTCCGCGGTCTTGCCGTAGTTACGTGTGACACTGACCTTGACGTTATCCGGTATCAGGCGCCCTTTGAGAATTTCAAGACGCTCCATAATGTCTTCGGCAACGCTAACGCCGTTCGTGCCGATTTTTTTAGCGATCGCGATAGTCACCGCCGGCGCACCATAGGGATCGACTTTCTCATCTTCCGCTGCCGGCCCGGCGTAGTAATGCGCCATCTGCCTGGTATCTTCGGGCGCGTGCGACACTTGCGCCACGTCCCGCACATACACCGGGACACCGCCGCGGGTGCCCACCACGAGACGTGCGATATCCTCCGCCGTGCGCAAAAACGAACCGGTGTAGACATTGAATGCCGCCCCGGAGCCTTCGACGGCACCGGCGGCAAGCTCCGAGTTTGCGGTGCTGATGGTGTTGGCAACTTGCTCGATGCTGATGCCATAGCCGCTGAGCCGCTCCGAGGATACCTCGACGCGAATCTGGTCGGAGCGCCCACCGACGATGAAACCACGGCCGGTGTTGGGAACCTCTTTCAGACGCTGCAGCACATCCAACGCAAGGGTACGTAGATTCCCATCGTCGACGTCATTTGACCAAAGTGTCAATGTGACGATGGGCACATCATCGATACTGACCGGCTTGACCAGCGGCATCTTCACGCCCGGCGGGATCTTGTCGAGGTTCGACTGCAATTTGTCGTGCACCTTGACGATGGAATCACCCATATCCTCGCCGACCCGGAAGCGCACGGTCACAATCGCATCACCCCGGCGGGTCGCCGAGTAGACGTGGCGCACACCGGGTATTTCGCTCATGATCCGCTCGAGCGGATCGGTCACCAGACTGGCCACCTGTTCGGCGGATGCGCCCGGGTATTGGACGAATACATCGACCATGGGCACGGAGATCTTCGGGTCTTCCTGTCGCGGGGTAAAAAACAGTCCCAGCAAGCCAATCGCGAGCGCGCCCACCATCAACAACGGTGTCACCGGCGAGTTGATGAACTGGCGTGCGATACGCCCCGCAATACCCAACCCTTCGGCCGGCACGTCTGAGGAGTCCCGCGGTGCTGATCGAGATGTGTTTTTGTCGGAATCTGTCATGAACTACAAACCGCCCGCGGCCGCCTCAAAGCTCAGCATGTGTGGACCTGCTAGTAATGTAGATGGACTGCAAGGTGCAACCGCTTGGCGTTACACATTTATTAATTCGCCGCCTCGGACCCCTGTTGTGCGCCGGCAGCGCCTATGGACCAGCCGGAAACCATCGATGCCGGGGGATTTGCGACCACGCGCTCACCCGCTTTAATACCGGAAAGCACGGCGACATTGTCGCTATCGACGTATTCACCAAGCCGCAACAAACGGGTCTCGAAACGATCCTGTGCATTGACAACGAATACCGCCGGTAGACTACCGCGCCATACCACCGCGGATTCCGGAATCACGGGGACCGGGTCTGCGGAGGCATTCACATCCGGAATAAACACTTCGGCATACATACCGGGACCGCCCGGAACATCCGTCGGCAGGTCAAATTTTACGGTCACGGTGTGACGACGCGCATCGGCCACCGGAAATATCTGCGCCACGCGCGCCTCGGTACGCGTGTTACCCACATCCAGCCGGGCCGGAACGATAAGGCCGCGACTCAGGCCGGGCATCGAACGCGCCGGGACCTCCACTTGCACCTGCAGGTATTGGGTATCGGCGTAGGTTACGAGCGGTTGGCCGGGCTGTACCGTATCCCCGACTTCCACCAATTTCCGGACAATGACACCGGCAAAGGGCGCGATCGAGCGGCTGTCACGCAACTTTGCATCGAGTTCATCGACACGGGAGCGCGCGCTCAGGATTCGGCTCTGCGCCTGGGAGATACTGGTACCCCGCGAATACAAGTCGGCGTGGCGATCGAGGGTCGGATTGCCGTAGCCCCCCATGCTGCCCATCTGGCGCGTGAAGAACTGATCAAATAAAGATGGAATCCCCATGCCGGGAGCGCGATTGATATTGCGCGATTGGGGTGACCAGACTTCGCGCGAATATTGCACTTGCGCGTTACGCATGGCGGATTCCGTGTTGCCAAGTTCCGCCAAGGCCTGGCGCCGCTGTGCCAGCAAGTCGTCATCATCGATGGCCACCAATACGTCGCCCGGCTGGAACGCGTCACCCTCGGCGCCGGCGATGTACTCGATACGCCCGGGAATCTGCGCGGCGAGCGTGGCTTCCTTGTAAGGCACGACCGTACCGCCGAGGGCGACCGTGGACCCCACCGGGTTCGATGTGACTGTGATGATCTGCAGGGCCGGGGTGTTTGCTGCACCCGGCGCCGCTCCAACGGCAGCCTGGATCCCAGGCAGGGTGCACAGCAACATGGCGAGGAGGCGCGTGCTTACGGTCTTGGGTAACAGGTCTGCAGTCATCGGGACAGGTTCTCGCCGGCCATTGGTGTAACTTGGGGACCGAAAACTATATTCCCCGCTTTCGGCAATGGCAAACGCGGGTGCCGTTGGTGAGTCAGTCGCCTCGGCGCGCAGCACAGCGGGCGGGCGGCTGCCCGCCAAGCCGTCATGGTTATGGATTGCGCGCAACGTTGCATGGTGCAACAAATCACGCGTTGCCCATTGCCGCAAAACTCTTGATAAACGGTCCCGCCATGCGCGGATCCTTGATCATGGCCGCATAGTCGCCGACCTTGAATTTCAGTTTGCCGGAGGTGTAGGCCATCCCCAGGGCCATCATGCCGGGCGGTTTTGTCATCCACTTCTGCCAGTGATCCGGCGCAGCGCGCAGATCCCAATTCAGCTCTTCGCCATTGTAGGCGCCGGCCGACACGGCCTTGCCGCCTTCCACTACCAACACGCCGCGGGGCGTGTCTTCATCAACAAAACCGTAGCCGATCGTGGAATTAAAACTGATTTTCTCCAGCGGCCCCACCAGTTCGGGCTCCGCATTCCACGCGTTCATGAAACCGCTCATCCATTCCGGGGAAAAAACCTCGCTCATGCTGCCTCCTGGGACATAGTTGAATCAGAGATAGGTGCTAATGCTAGAGACGTGCCAACGTCTTAACTTCTTGATTTAACGCACTTTTGTGCGTTAGGTGTTGCGCTCACAGGGAGTGCAGTTTGCCAGAGAAAGCCGGTTAAGCATTTGATTTAGATCAATTTTGCGGCTGAATGAGCCCTGCAACATGTTGCGCAACATATGGTAGACTGATTTACGTGTCTAGAACGCGCGTGGCGGTGGGCCACGTTAAGCAATCTTCCTTCCAGACGCGCGCCACCATGAGTCGCCGGCCGCCCGGCAACCTGCGGTCGGGACACACCTCAATCAGCTCGGTTTCCGATATACCCGGGGGCGCTTCGATTATGACGGAACTCAGGGATCTCAACCCATTGGTGGAGGCCGTCGTCGCCTACATCGACGAGGGTGTGATTATCGCCACGCCGGACGGCGGCGTGCTGTATCAGAACCCGGCGGCAGGCGAGCTGCTGCACATGCCGCCTAACGAACCCCTGCAGTCGCTGAAAGACATTAAGAGTTTTAACTTTACCCAGGCACTTTTGAAGGCCGCCATCGACGCCGGCGACGTTGACGCCGCCGGGCGCCCAAGCGGCAATTTTGTGAAGTTCGAACGGCGACTCAAGCATAAAGACGGCTATGCGGATATCGAATTCAGCACGGGCGTGATCAGTGACCCGCACAACCGAGGCCGTCTACGTTTGATTCTGATGCGCGACCGTACCGGGGCCCGGCGCCTCGAAGCCGTGATCAATCCTGGCGGCGGGGATATCGAAACCCAGGATCCGCGTATGCTGGAGATCGTCGATCGTATCCAGCAGATCGCCCCCACCAACGCGTCTGTACTTTTGCAAGGAGAGTCCGGCACCGGCAAGACCCAATTAGCGCGCATGATTCATCGATCAAGCACGCGTGCGCAGCAACCTTTTGTGGAGATCAATTGTGCGGCGATTCCGGAATCGCTGATTGAGTCGGAACTATTCGGCCATATCAAAGGGGCCTTTACGGGTGCGACCCAGAACCGGCCGGGCCGCTTTCAGGCCGCTAATAAAGGAACGCTGTTCCTCGATGAGGTCGGTGAGATTCCGATGCACCTGCAGGCGAAGCTGCTGCGCGCAATACAGGAGCAGGAATTCGAGATGGTCGGTTCGGACAAACCGACACGGGTTGATGTACGCATTATCGCCGCCTCCAACAGCAACTTGCGCGACATGGTAGACCGGGGAGATTTTCGTGCCGACCTCTATTACCGTATTGCGGTCATCCCCATCACGGTACCTTCACTGCGCGATCGCCCGGGTGACATTCCTTTGCTTACAAAATATTTTTGCCACCGGTTAGCGGCGCGCGGCTATCCCGATGACATGCAATGCAGCGCCGAAGCGATGCGGGCGATGATGAATTATCCCTGGCCAGGTAACGTGCGGGAACTGGAAAACGCCGTCGAACACGGCATTATCTGCGCAGTAAACGGTATGGTGTTGCCGGAGAGCCTGCCGCAGGATGTGATGGCCCACTTCCGTGGCGTGGCGCAGCCTGTCCCGGTGCCGCCAATCGGAGAGTCACGGCTTGCGCAGCGCGAGGAGATCGAGACGGCGCTGCAACAGACCCGTGGCAGCAAGAGCGCCGCCGCGCGCCTGCTCGGCATCGATAGAACGACGCTTTGGCGCCGCATGCAACGTCTGGGGATTAGTTAAACGGGGGGCGTGCCCGAACAATCAAATGGGGCCAGGTCAGAACGCGAGATCAAGCTCGTAGGTAAATCGACCGAAATCAGCAAAGCGGTTTATTGCAGCCGCCGTTTTTGCAAACCTTAAAAAGGACGGCCACGACAACTACGCTGACCACCAGCCCCAGAAGCGTAAAAGCATCGACATTAAACATAGTGTCTCGAAACCCAATAGAGGAACACTATGTAGTATATTAGAATTCTCTAATATAGTCAAGATGAACGGGTAACGTGTGCCGCGCGCATGCTGCCGCTCAGCGCCGTCCCGGGGTGTACGGTTGCCAGGCCTGCTGGCTTTGTGCCCGCTGGCGGTAGAAATAATTCCTGAAGAAATTGCGGTAATAGAGCGCGGCGCTTTGCCCGTTCATGGCCACATCGAACACGCGCCAGCCATCACGCGCCCGATACAGGCGGAACTCCAGTCGCATCGGATAAGCGCCGGTCTGGTAGGCCTGTAAGTTAACGACCGCGGGTCCGTTTCTCAGGTTGCCACGGGCCGGTGCGTATTCGGCGCGACCATGACGATAGCCAGCAAGGTTGCGTGCCAGTGAGCCGAGAAAGTCATCGCGCAGCTGCTTTTGAATTCCCGCACGTTCCGCGGGCGACAGGAAACGATAACGACTGCCAACTGCCCATTGGCTCATATACTGAAAATCGAAGTATGGCGCGATGTTGGTCTCGAGAAACGCCATGACCTGCTGCGGATTTTCCGCGCCGCCTGCGACCAGAAATCCCACAAGCTGGTCGACACCCTCCTTGACGACAGCAGCGGGCGATGAAACAGCCGCGGTCATGCCGGTCATTGCTTGAGGTTGTGCGGCATGCGTCAGCGGAATCCATATCGCAATACAGACGCCAACTACCAAATACTTCAAATGTTTCATTTGTGAATCCTGTGTGTGTGCAAAGATTTTCGCGGGCGTTAAATTCGTTGCTGGCCGCGCGGCGGGTGACCGCACAGCCTCGAGCAGACATCGGTAACCAGGCAGCGTACTACCAGTCGCCGCTAGCGCCGCGCTTCAATACATCGAGAATAATGTCTTTGACTTCTATTGCTTCGGTGCGCAATTCATCCGGTAGGGGCTTACCACCGTGAATCATCATGTCCATATTGAGCGTATAGATCCATAGCTGTTTCTGCTTGTCTTCAACCAGGCTGAGTCGACAGGGTAGATACGCCGAAAAGGCGTCACTGTAATCGACCATGCGTACAGCGGTCTGCGGATTGCAGAACATGTAGATCTTGAGAAATCGCACCGGCTTGCCGGTTTCGAGCTCCACCTGGCGAGAAAGCGGGAGCGCGCCCACGTTCTTGATATTGCGCTCATTGGCAACCAGTTCGATGGCCTGCTCAACATCTTCCACGCTCAGACCCTCCTTGACCGGTGCCTTCCAAACCGTGGCATCGGCGGCATTTCCGGTGGCGAGCAGGGACTGCATCATCTCCCCATACACCGCGAGCGCTTTGGGATCGAAATCCTTCAACGCCAACAATGAGGAACCGAACTTCATAACAACGGCGACTATCGCCGCCACGGTCAGCAGACCGATCAAGGTAAGCAGATTTCGAAGTGTCCGCATGAAGGTTTCCTCGCTACTGGAGATCAGTCAACAGTGTCGCAGAAATTCATTGCCCAAACCACCGCACCGCATGGCGATATCGCCATGCGGCGGGTGGCATTGGCCGATCCCTGCGTGGGCGCGGCGACCCGAAAAATACAATCAGGGGCAGCTGTTAACGTCGCCGGGGATCTTGCCGGGAATACGCAGAAAGGCCTTGAAAGGACCCATATTGCTCATGGCCTCGCCCTTCGGCCCGGTGAACTTGAGGCGGCCGAACATCATGGCGCGCATGGGGCCATATTTACCGGCGCCCATTTCCTGCCAGCGTTTGGTGGTGGCATGCATGATGTAGTCTGACTTCTTGATCAGATCCTGGGTTTCCACCGCCCCGCCGTAGACACACATGGCCTTGCCGTTCTGCTCGACGATACGCATCTCGACCCGCGGACTGTTCTCGCAATCGGTACGGTAGATCTGCATGATCTTGAAGCCACGACCGGCATCATTCTTGATCCACTCCGACTCGGCCAATTTGTCGGTGAGGGTTGGTTCCGCATTCCAGGCGGTACAGGCGTTCTGTGCCCACTCCGGTGACATCATGACCTGGGCCTGGGCCACCCCGGCTACGAACAGCAGGGCGGTAAACATGCTCGCGGCGGTGCTTGATACACGCATGACTTTTTTCATGATAAGGACTCCCCGATTTCAATCGCAGCCAACCCAAGAATTACCGGTGGCCAACCAACCCTGCGGTGGGCAGGCCCGCACCGAAATGAGACGTGCGATGAGGTTTTAAAAAACAAAAGGGCCATGGTCACCCATGGCCCTTTTTTAACGCTGCTTTACGATATTCGCGTTCGCTCGCTTACCAAGTCCAGCTGGCCTCGATCTCCCACTGCTTCATGGCGAGTTCGACGGTCTGCAGTCCAGGCACCTCGAGCGGATTCGGGCCCTTCACGTCAGTCTCCGGCGCATACATAAACGCCAGGGTGAACGCCTTCTTGGGACCGCTCTTCTTGGTGAAGCCGAAGGTGATGTGATTTTCCACTACCGCCGGGAACAGCGTGTTGAACAGCACTTCGGTGCTGGGGATCGGCTGGTCGCCGTGATTATAACCCACGCGCCAGGTCATGTCGGGACTGGTGTTCCATTGGTAACCGATCTTGTAGACGGTCTGATCGTCCCAGCCGGCACCGGCGCCGTTCGGACCGCCGAGACACTTACTGAAATCACCGGCGGCGCAGCCCATGGTGAGAAAGGAGAATGGATTCTCCAGCATGTCTACATCGGTGAAATTGATGCGCTGCACGTCGAACACCAGGGTGCCCTTTTCGTTGACCTTCCAGGCGATACCGATGGTGGCGGTGGAGGGAATATCGAAGTCACCGGCGTCGGCGAGCAGACCCGCATACTTCTCTACCTCATCCATGTTGATTTCGGTCTGGTAGGACACACCGAGAGTGACATCCGGGTTCAGCTGCGCCTGGATGCCGAACTTGGCGCCATAACCGAAACTGTCGTCAGCGCCCCGGTTACTCAGATTGGCCGGATCCGTGGAAAATCCTGCGAAGCTGCCGGCGCCTTCCAGCTCGAAGCGATGGTAGGCAACGATGCCGCTGACACCCCAGGAGAAGTTCTGATTCATCTTGCGGGCGTAGGATGCGTTGATGAACAACTGCAAGTAGTCGGTCCCGGTATCGCCGGCGAAGAATGTGCCCAGACCCATGGGCGTGTCGTTGGCGTCATAGTCCGTGTTCATGCCGCCGTTGCCGTATACCGAGATGCCAAACGACGTATCGTTGGTCAACATCCAGTTCTTACCGAAGTGTGGAACAAGAAACAGCTCGCTGCCGCTTTCCACGGTACCCGGGAAGAGACCGAAGGTGCCGGGAAATCCGGACGGCCCGCCAGAGACGGTGTATTCACGAATCGGGCTGAACAAAGCCACACCGGCGTCGATGCGATCGCCCACATGGACCATACCGGCAGGATTGGTGGCCCCGGCGAGACTGTCCTGGGGCAAGGCCACACCGGCGCCGGCAAGACCCTTGTTGGCGGTTCCGTAGCCGTGGCTGAAGTAACCGTTGGTTGCGTGCGCGGCTCCCGGCAGCATAACGCCGAACACCACTGCCGCCGCCACAGTCATAGTGATTTTTTTTGTAAACATGTAACTCCTCCTCATGCGAATGGTTGTAAGCAGATCCATCCTTTTGCTTGCATGAATATAAAAGCAAACCCCAGTGGTCTGCGTTATTTTTTCGCGGCTGCTTCCTGGCCGCCTCGAGATCTGCGCGAGGCAATCGCAGCAAATCATCGCGCCGGATGTTTCGCGTGTCAATATATAGTCCTATTCGAACATTACCTTATGCTAATAAACTACGGAAACGCTCAGATGCGTCGGATCGGGCGAGTATCTGACTTTGCGTCAGGCGGGAAAACAAAAAGGGGATATCACGTCGTGATATCCCCTTTGCGGCAGAACTGGATTTTCACCGCGGTGCGGGAGCAGGCTTAAATATATAGGCAGATATCCGCATCACCGGCAAAGGCGAGAAATGTCGACGCACCGCCGAACTCGACACCGTCGATAAACTCGTCCGGCGAGAACTCGAACAGATCGACCGTCATCTGACAGCCGATCAATTTCACGTCCGCCTCCATACAGAGATCACGCAGCTCTTCAACACTGGCCACGCCTTTCGCCTTCATCTTCTGCTTCATCATCGTCGTCATCATGGCCTGCATACCCGGCAGGGCCTGCAATACCACAGGCATGGGTACCGTCACTGGGCCCATTTTCATGGGCATACCCGGATTACCCAATGAGCTAATCTTCAATTGCAGTTTCTTGCGCAACAACTGCAGACCGTAGAAGGTGAAGAAGATCTGCACCTCGTAATCGAGCGCGGCAGCCGTCGAGGCGAGAATAAACGGTGGATAGGCCCAATCCAGCGTACCTTTGGTTGCGATTATCGCCATCTTCTTTTCAGACATCGGTTACCTCCGTCAGAAGTGATCGGACCGTCCTTGAAGTTTAGGGTCAGGCTTTCTTCTTCAGCAGAAAGGTGAACTCCCCTTCCGCTTCATTCGATTCCAAAAGCTCGTTTCCGGTCTGCTTGGCAAAGGCCTGGAAGTCCTTCACCGAACCCGGATCGGTGGCGAGGATGCGCAGCACCTGGCCACCGGAGAGATCGTTGAGCGCCTTTTTGGCGCGAAGAATCGGCAGCGGGCAGTTCAAGCCGCGCGCGTCGAGCTCTTTATCAAAATCGGACATTTTTCCTCCTAGGTCCGCGGGGACGAGTCGCCTACGGATACTAAATACATTGAAAAAAAGAACGCGTATGATCCAGCAAACACTCGTACGAATGCAAGGCATCAAATCCGTCGTCACTACGCACACTCGGCGTAAACAAGCCGGATAGCGCATACCCTGGGATGTCCGGCGGCACGTCGTGCCCTACCGCAGGTCACCGCGTCCGGGGCCATCCGCCAGTAATATTAGTACATTAGCAGATAGTTAACATATTAGAATGCATCCATTCTCGAGAGTTCGCAAGCAATTTAAACAGATGCGCCGGGTTGGGATAAATTTCTCGATAATTCAAAGTGTTATATTCTTGCGCCGATGCCGATCGGCGACTGGCAAAATCCATGGCAACCGACGGGTCTCTCGCACGTTATCCCCGTTACCGACCCGGCGCAGTAGAGGTGATTGGTCAACGCTATGAACGTCTGCTGCCAATCAGCGTCAAATCACCACATTCTTTAATAGACCATGAGAAATAGTTCCAATATGCCACGGCGATTGTGCTTGCTTGCAGGCCTGCTGATCGGTCTCGGCGCTCTCACCACGGGTCTCGCCGGCGCGAACAACCTGCCGGATCTGGGTGACGCCTCCGCCGCGGTACTGTCACCGAGCGAGGAACGCCACCTTGGGGAAAAGTTCATCCGCGAGGCGCGCAAGCAACTCGACTTCCTCGACGATGCAGAGATCAACGGGTATGTGAATGGATTGGGCCGCAAGATTGCGGCACACCACATCTCGCACCAGGATGAGTATCATTTCTACGTCATCAACGATAACAGCCTGAACGCGTTCGCGGTGCCCGGGGGGCACATCGGTATTCATACCGGGTTGATACTCGCGACCGAAAGCGAGGACGAACTTGCCGCGGTCCTGGCGCACGAAATCACCCACATCAGTCAGCGTCATATGCCGCGCATGATCGCGGCCGCCAAAGAACGCGCGCTACCCACGATTGCGGCCCTGCTGCTGGGCGCCCTGATCGGCGGTGAGGCCGGCGAGGCCGCCATTGCCCTGACCTCGGCGGCATCCATCCAGCAACAGCTCAACTACACCCGCTCTTTCGAACAGGAAGCCGACCGCATCGGCATGCAGCTGCTGGCGCGCGCCGGATACAATCCGGCCGCCATGCCGGCATTTTTTGAGCGGCTGCAGCAATGGAACCGGATATACGAAAGCGATGCGCCAAATTTCCTGCGCACACACCCGGTGACCAGCGATCGAATCGCTGAATCCCGCCAGCGTGCCGAGCGCCTGCCGATCCCCCGGCCTCGAGATACAAGTCCGTTTGATCATGCGCGTGCAAAAATTCGCGTAGTGACGTCGGCTGACCCGGCGGCGGCCGTCGGGTTCTTCGCCCATTACCTGAAAGACAAGCGCAGCACCGACAACAGCGCCGCGCACTACGGCTATGCCTTGGCGCTGCTGCGTTCACAACGCTACGATGATGCGCGCACCGCCTTGCGCCCATTGACGAAGGCCCGCCCGGACTATCTGGCCTATCGGCTGGCACAGGCGGATATCGAGGCGGCGGCGGGCCGCTACCAGCAGGCGCTCGCACTCTATGCCGATATCCGCCAGCAATTCCCGGAGGCATTGGCAGGCACCAGGCAATATGCGGCGACATTGCTGCAGACGGGCAATCCCGGCAAGTCGGCGGAAGTGCTGCGTATGGCGTTGCGCAAACAACAGGATGACCCCGGCCTGTATCGACTGCTTGCCACCGCATCGGGCGACAGCGGCGAGCCCGTCGAGGCACACCGCGCACTGGCCGAGTATTACTATTTGAACGGCGAACTTGGCGCGGCAATTCATCAGCTGCAGATCGCCCATCGTGCGGCCAAGGGCGACTATTATGTCCAGTCCAGCGTCGAGGCGCGCATCGCGGAGATTCGCCAAACTGTCGCACTGTATACGGACAAACCGGCACCGCGTTAATCCACAACACACCAGGACGCGTCGGGCGTGAAACCGGTTTTTTTGCGAGCCCATGCGACGACCCCTGCGCCTGGCAAAACGGTTTTGCACCGTTGCTAAATCCGAGCGTTTTCGTGCGGCTTGAACGACCGCGCGTCGTGCGATCACCCGCAACGCTGCGAATTATCTAGAACATTAGAATTTGCTAATATGATGTAATGCTGTGACGCTTAGGTGGCGTGATCACGGCGCCGTGTTGCATTCGTCGTATAAGCCCTGGCGAAGTTGTCATAACCGATTTCATATGGTATTCATCCCGTCTCCGTCGCTGCGGGTGGCGGGCCCCAGCGGCCATCCGGGTATTCAAATTCGGACTGAAAACAGATTTTCCCAAGCCCGCTGAAATCGGGTTTAATAGCAAAGATTCGAACAACGGTTTTTTTTATTCACGAGGAGGATGTAATGCGGAAATCCAGCACTCTTTTCGGTGCCCTTAGTGCCGCCGTTCTGGCCGCCAGCTTGGTTGCAGCGCCGGCCGCCCACGCAGCCAAGGCGGGAGCCGGTAAAGGTGGCGAAATGCCAAGCAAGAAGGTCTGCGCGAAAGCGACCGACCCATTGGTTGTCGGAGGTTGTCTGGCCACCAATCGCAAGAAAGGCAACTGCATGGCTTGCCATCAATTCAAAGGCATCGAGAAAACGCGTCTGCAGGCCGGCAACATTGCACCGCCGCTGGTGGCGATGAAACAGCGCTTCCCGGACAAGGCCAAGCTTCGCGCGCAGATTGCGGACCCGACCAAGGCCAACCCGAACAGCTCCATGCCGCCATACGGACGCCATAGCATTGTTTCCGGCGGCGAAATCGATCTCATCACTGAATGGGCGCATACGCTATAAGAAACCCGCTTGCTTGGTAGGAGAATTCGTCAACTTTTTCAGTCGCAAGACGTTCACAAGTATTAGCGCACATAATCGCCAACACGCAGGCTTGCTGCGGCTTGATGATTCACGCGCGATTTTATTAGTTTGAAACGAGGAGACAGCACGTGACCATGAAACGTAGAACCTTCCTTAAGGGTACCCTGGCGGGTGGTGCCCTGACCGTTGCCGCCGGCAGCGGACTGCTCAAGCCCACCGATGTATTGGCAGCAGCGTGGCCCAAGGGTGCGTTCGATGCCAAGAGCGAAGCGGATGCAGTCAATGCTTATTTCGGCACCAGCAGCGCTTCCGATAATCCCGCGATCAAGGTCAAGGCCCCGATCCAGGCGGAAAACGGTGCGGTGGTTCCGGTGACCGTGGAAGCCGGAGTGGACGGTGTCGAGTCCATCGCGATCCTGGTCGAGAAGAATCCCGCACCGTTCGCCACCAGCGTCGATCTGTCTGGCACGGCCGCGGGTCTCTACAAGACCCGCATCAAAATGGGCAAGACCTCCAAGGTTACCGCGTACGTCAAAGCGGGCGGTAAGCTGCACACTGCTTCGTCGACGGTGAAAGTAACGGTCGGCGGTTGCGGCGGTTAAGGTCAACCTGAAAGTTTTGCAGATTATCGCGAGAGGTTTTAAACATGGCTAAATTAACGAAAGTAAAGACCCGGACCAAAGGTGACACCACCGAGGTCTTGGTGCTGGTAAACCACCCCATGGAGACGGGTCAACGCAAGGACAAGAAGACCAAGCAGAAGATCCCGGCTCACTACATTCAGAAGATAACCTTCGAGCACAACGGCAAAGTGGTCGCAGATGCCAATCTGGGCGCTGCCGTCTCGAAGAATCCGCTGACCGCGATCTCGATCAAAGGCGCTGCCGCCGGCGACAAGATCAAGGTGAGCTGGAGTGACAACAAGGGTGAAAGTGGTGGCGGTGAAGCCACCGTCGCCTAGGCTTTGTCACGGGACAGCAGTTGATAATAAGCATGCCGGGCCTCGTGCCCGGCATGAATTTGCCCGGATAGGAGGACTTAAATGAATAAAATCGTTGTACTGCTTACCGCCCTGGGGCTTGCGCTCGGGTTATCTTTCTCGGTGCAGGCCGGACCGGAAGAAGATCTGAAGGCGTTCCAGGGATATTTCAAAAAGAACTTCCCGGATGTACCTTTCGATGAATGGTCAAACGGGTTATACGCTCTCCCAGCGGCAGCCGACCGGCGCGCGGAGTGGGAACAGATCGAAGAGTTTCCGCCCTACGAGCTGGATCTCGCCAAGGGCAAGAAATTCTGGGAGACCAACAACCTCGCCAGCTGTTTCAAGAACGGCGGCAAGGGCATTGCGCAGAACTATCCCTATTGGGACAAGAAGCGCAAAGAGGTTCGCACCGTCGAGCTGGACATCAACGAATGTCTGACCCGTCAGGGCAAGAAGCCGATCAAGAACCTCAAGAAAGGCACCATGGCACAGGTCGTGTCTCATTTCCGCAGCATGTCCAAGGGTAACCGGGTCAAGATCGATCTGTCCGATCCCGGCGCCCGCGTCGAGTACACCCGCGGCCGCCAGTATTTCTGGGCCAAACGCGGTCAGCTGAACTTCTCCTGCGCCAACTGCCACGTGCACCAAGCCGGCAAGTTCATCGGTGGTAACATCCTCAGCGCCGGCCTCGGCCATGGTGTTGGCTTCCCCACCTACCGCAACAAGTGGGGTGGTCTGGGCACGCTGCACCGCCGTTACGGTGGCTGCAACAAGCAGGTCCGCGCCAAGCCATTGAAGGCTCAGAGCAAGGAATATCGCGCACTTGAGCTGTTTGAGGCCTACATGAACACCGGTCTGCCGCTGACCGCACCCAGCAATCGCGGTTAACGGAGTTCAAGCTCTACCTAAAAACCCGGCCTCGCGTGGCCGGGTTTTTTCTTTTCGGAATATCGAGGGAATAGAACACCGGGTGCCGTCGTCTTTTCAGACACTGGCCGCCGGTTATGCGGTAAAATCCTACCGCCAGGCACGACAAATAACACGACGACACCAAAGAGGGGCACAAGTATGAACCTTTCCCGACGTGAGTTTCTTCAACTGTTGGCGGCGGCGAGCGCCGCAGGTTTCGGTCTGCCGGGTTGCGACAAAAAGGGCGCAACCACCGGAGCACCCTCGGATCCCTACGAGTTACCACCGTTCGGGAATGTAAGCTTTCTGCACTTCACCGACTGCCACGCCCAACTCCTGCCGGTGTACTTCCGCGAGCCGAATATCAACATCGGTGTCGGCGGTGCGCTGGGTAAGGCGCCACATCTGGTCGGCGACGCATTCCTGAAACATTTCGACATTGCGCCCGGGACTCGGGACGCACATGCATTTAGCTTTCTCGATTTCGAGGCCGCGGCGCGCCGCTATGGCAAGGTGGGCGGCTTCGCGCACTTCAAGACCCTCATTGACACGGTCCGCGCGCAACGTCCCGGCGCCTTGCTGCTCGACGGCGGCGACACCTGGCAGGGCTCAGGCACGGCCCTGTGGACCAAGGGTCAGGACATGGTGGACGCCTGCAAAATGCTCGGCGTGGACATCATGACGGGGCACTGGGAGTTCACCCAGGGCGCCGAGCGAGTGCTCGAGATCGTCGAAAACGATCTCAAGGGCCATATCGATTTTGTCGCCCAGAATGTCGTCGATAACACCTTCGAGGAACGCATCTTCGAGCCATACACCATGAAGGAGATGAACGGGGTTCCCATAGCGGTCATCGGCCAAGCCTTTCCCTATACGCCAATCGCCAACCCACGCTATATGTTCCCTGAGTGGAGTTTCGGTATCCGCGATGAGGCCATGCAGGAGGTCGTTGACGAGGTACGCGGTAAAGGTGCCCAGGTGGTCATCGTTTTGTCGCACAACGGCATGGACGTGGACCTCAAGATGGCCAGCCGGGTCAGCGGTATCGATGCGATCATGGGTGGGCACACCCACGACGGCATGCCGACCCCCACCGTCGTCGAAAATACCGGTGGCAAGACGCTGGTGATCAACTCCGGCTCGAACGCCAAATTCCTTTCGGTCCTGGACCTGGACGTGAAAGACGGTAAGGTCAGCGACTACCGCTTCAAGATGTTGCCGGTGTTCTCCAACCTGCTGGAACCGCATGCGGGCATGGCTGCCTACATCGACAAGGTTCGCGCACCCTATCTAGGCAAACTCAACGAGGAGTTGGCGACGACGGACAGCGTGCTGTACCGGCGCGGCAACTTTAACGGCACCTATGATCAGGTCATTCTCGATGCCATGCGTGAAGTGCGCGGCGCGGATATTGCCTTTTCACCGGGCTTCCGTTGGGGCACCTCACTGTTGCCGGGCGACCCAATCACCATGGACAGCCTGCTGACACAAACGGCGATCACGTACCCGAAGTCCACACTCAACGAGATGTCCGGCGAGACCATCAAAGTGATCCTGGAAGACATCGCGGACAATCTCTACCACCCCGATCCCTATTATCAGCAGGGCGGCGACATGGTGCGAATCGGCGGCATGCGCTATTCGATCGACATTAACGGCACTATCGGTAACCGTATCGGCGACATGCAACTGCTCAACGGCGAGACCATTGACGCCGGCCGGACCTATCTGGTGGCCGGGTGGGCCAGCGTGCAGGAGCAACCGGACGAGCTGCCGGATATCTGGGACGTGGTCGCGGAATATATGCGCGATGCCAAACTGATCCGGGTCGACGAGCCTAATCTGCCGAAGATCAAGGGCGCGAAGGGGAATCCAGGAATTGCTTAGCGCCACGGATTAAAATAACCGCCTAAAAGGCCTGCTTTATGCAGGCCTTTTTTTCGTCCAGTCCGATCGGGCAATTACACCGCAAGCCGCGCCAGTGCGATGAGCAGCATGCAACCGAGGATCGCGGCACCCGCGCACCTCGCCACACAGCCCCAGCGGTCCGCGCGCCGCTCGCATTCGCCACGGATCTCTTGCCAATGCGCGCTGTGACGTTCCACGCTCGCCAACAAGCGGGCCAGTTCGGCCTGCGAGAGTTGCGCGAGCGTGCGGCCCCGTAACTGCAGCATCTTGGGTTTGCCCCGCCAACGTGGATAGCTGTAACTAGCTTAGCTCAAACCTGCCACAAGGTCAGGTCTCGTCCCGGCGGCGCACCAGGTAAACTGCGATAAGCGGTAGCCATACCACGGGCATGCGTATTTTACCGAAGCAAGGAGCTCGTACCTTATCTATAATGTCGTCACATCAAACCGCGCCTCGGTTGCCCGGTCATGAACAGAATATGAATACGCCCATCGAATCTGGCTGGATGGACCCGGCCGAATATCCGTTTTGCACCTTACTGGAAACCGCTTATCCGGCAATCCGCAAGGAACTCGAACAGGTCATGAAGCTGGCGGCCTGGACAGCAATGCGGGAAGGTGAGTCAGCGCCCATTGTTCCGCATACCGTTTCGCTCCAGGAGGGGGGTCCTTGGTGGCGGTTGTTTGGCCTCTACCTCAACGGGCGTCCGCTCGAACGTAACTGCGCATTGTGTCCGCGGACCGCGGAAATACTGCTGCAAGTCCCACAGGTTACCAAGGCCGGATTCGCCTGCCTTGACAGGGGTTACGCCATGTCCCAACACATCGGCCATCACCCGCATAATTACCGAATACATCTCGCCCTCAAGATACCGCCAGGCGACTGCGCCATGGAGGTCACCGGAGAGGTCCGAAAATGGCAGGAAGGTGCGGTTACCATGTTCGACGACAACCAGATACACCGCGCCTGGAATCACACGGCGGAAGACCGCTTCGTGCTTATCGTGGATGTGGACAATCGGCAGCTTTGATGTCGTCCCGGGTCATCTCGAACCGGCCAACATCTGCAACAATGCGGCACGCTCATTCGCGGAGATATCCGTCGCCAACCGTGCAACTGCGACCGGGAGGCGCCATAAATCAATCTGTTCGATGATCCGTGGCTGCAATTCTGCGTAGCGTTTACGGTATGCGGCGCTGAATTCAGACCGCCGTCGTTCCAGGTGCTCGCGACTCGACGACCCCATACCCGCCGGTGGAATCAAATCGAGCACCATGACCGTGCGCGTGACATCCGCCGCCGGGTGGCCGGCACTTGCCTTATACCAGTCCAGCACCACGGGACCCTCGGCGGCGAGGATAATATTGAGGGGGTGAAAATCGCCATGGCACAGTCTTGTGTCATCCGGCAGCCTTCGCAATGACGCCAGGGCCGTCTCGATAAGCCCACCGCTTACGCCGACGGCGCGACGAATCAACGTCGATAGCTTCTCGCGCAGTGACGGCAGTTCCGGTACCAGGCACTGGTGTATTTTGCTCTGTAGCTCTGCCAATAAGCAGGCCAGTCTTGTCGTCGACGCCTCCGGCGCCGTCAGAGCCTCCAGCAGGGTGGGCCCGGGGATATGCCTGAGCACCAAGCCGTAACGCTCGTCGACGTTCACAAGATCAGTGATCTCTGCCACCGGCACCCCGACCGCCTGTGCGCGGCGGGTAAATTCGACTTCCTGCGCGACGTCTTCTCTGGAAAAGTCGGCGTGATACAGCTTGAGCAAGGTCTCCGCGCGCCAGGCATGAATGTCCGCGGTACGACCTCGTTTAATAGGGGGGCTCAGTTTAGTCATCTCTATATCGGGCAGACGACATTTTATACCCGTTAACTATTCGATGATATTTCCAACTAATCTATTCCAATCGATTCCATGCAGGCCGGAATCGCCAGCTAAATGGAATAAGCGCTGGCAACTAGTCGTGTGCCGTGCAGGAATCGACAAATCCGCCGGCAGCGAATTCGGCGTGCGCCACACGTGCACAAGACGCACGTCGGGGCCGGTACGCGGCGACCTGGGACCACACTATAAAAACCGCGCGGAATCGTTTTAGGTTCGGTCGTTTCGGGGCAGTGAGATGGTGGGCCGTGCAGGGATCGAACCTGCGACCACCTGATTAAAAGTCAGATGCTCTACCAACTGAGCTAACGGCCCGGTCTGAAAACTTTTTCCGCCATCCCTGGCGCGATGTCGGGGCTGCGTCTGACCCCAGCCTTGCCCTCCCTGGCAAGGCGTTCACCGGGCAATAGGTCCACTGGACCTATTGCTGTCTCCGGTTCACCCAACTGAGCTAACGGCCCGGTCTGAAAACTTTTTCCGCCATCCCTGCTGAGCTAACGGCCCGGTCTGAAAACTTTTTCCGCCATCCCTGGCGCGATGTCGGGGCTGCGTCTGACCCCAGCCTTGCCCTCCCTGGCGAGGTGTTCGCCGGGCAAAAGGTCCGCTGGACCTTTTGCTTTTTTCGCCTCGCCCAACTGAGCTAGCGCTCCGGCAGGGCGCGAAAGGCGCGCATTATACCCGCCGAGACTGGAATTGTCCCGGCGGCGAAAGTGATTGATTTGTAGGGAGTTTAGACCGCTTCGAGCTTGCGCATGCCGTTGGGGATGAGGCGCATATCCGCCAGCGAACTGGTCAACGCGGCCATGAAGCTGGCCTCCTCCTCATACACCATCTTGTAGTACTGAATCTTCATGGTCAGGGCGCTGCCGAAGACGATGGACACGAAGGTGAGCATGGAACCCAGCGCAAGTGTCGATACCCCGGTGATGGCCTGGCCGACCGTGCAGCCCATACCGAGCACGCCGCCAACACCCATGAGCACACCGCCAATCGCATGATTGCCGAAGTCGGACCAGGAGGCGAACCACTCGATACGGAATTTCTTCGTCACCAGCGCATACAGAAATGAGCCAATAATGACACCTACCAGCGCCATGATGCCGAAGTTTATCAGCGACAGATTCGTCGGCTCAGTCAGATATTTGAAACTGTCACCCATGGGGCTGATAAAGGTATAGGATTGGGCCGCAACCCGCAGCGGCACCTCGTCGGCAAAATCCGCCCATTCCTTCCAGCTCTCGCCCAGGCTGCCCGCGGTCACGTACCAGCCGCCGAGTACCGCCAGTCCGATGACCGCGCCGCCGAGAATATTATCGAAGCTGCCGCGGAAATCACTGGATTTGAATACCACTACCAATAAACCCAGCACCACCAGCGCACCCAGCACCAGACCGAGCATCGTGGGGTCATCCACACGGAAGATGCCGCCGATGATCGCCCCCAGATCCTGGTTCTGGATGCCCAGTTTCGATAAATCGATGGTGGTGGGATTGATCCACGGTGAGAAGTAATTCGTAAAAATGCCTTCGCCCGGAGTCAGCGGATCCTCACCCCATAACATCAGGTAAGCGAAGAACGCCGCGACGATCAGGACCAGAATGGATTTGACGTTACCACCGCCGATGCGGACCAGCGTCTTGTTACCGCAACCACTGCCGAAGGTCATGCCGATGCCAAACAGGACGCCGCCGAGGATATATCGCAACCAGGCGAAGTTTGCGGTCCGGTAAGGGGGAAAGGTATCGCCGCCAAGACTGATGGTGCCCGCGGCTTCGAGCCCCAACACACCGAGCATGGCCACCGCCATGGCAAACAACCAGGCGCGCATGCGCCCGGTGTCACCCATATTGACCCAGTCGGACACCGCGCCCATGGTGCAGAAATTGGTTTTGTTTGCGACCGCACCCATGATCGCCGCGATCAGAAAAACGATCAGTAAGACTTGATTATGAATGGTAAATTCCATCGATATCTCCCCCGGATTCGGGCCAGTCGTCAGGCAACATCTTTCCGTGGCGCGCCTTGCATTTGGTCGCTGATTTTACTGTTTTTAGCCGGCTCCTACCACCGCGCGATCCCGCTACGCGGCCCCGATATAACTACTTATCAAAGGGATAGCGCCGGATCCGTGAGCCCGGCCGCAGCGAATCCTGCCGCGCGGATGCGGCAGGATTCGCACGCACCGCAGGGTCGTCCATCCGCCGCCGGCGCGTAACAGGACGTGGTCAGCGCGTAGTCCACGCCCAGCTCGTTACCGCGGCGTATGATCTCCGCCTTACTCATTTCGATCAGCGGCGCGCGGATATGAAATGGATCCCCTTCCACCCCGGCCCGAGTCGCCAGATTGCTGAGGCGCTCGAACGCCGCGATAAATTCCGGCCGGCAGTCCGGGTAGCCGGAATAGTCCACCGCGTTGGCGCCAATGAAGATATCCCGCGCCGCGAGGACCTCGGCCCAGGCCAGGGCGATGGCGAGAAAGACCGTGTTTCTCGCCGGGACATAGGTCACGGGAATCCCTTCGCTGGGTGTCTCGGGAATGGCGATATTCTCATCGGTCAGGGCGGAGCCCCCCAGTTCGCCGATCGGCAAGCTTAATACCCGATGTTCGACAGCGCCGAGACTGCGGGCGACGCGCGCCGCGGCCTGCAGCTCGATGGCATGCCGCTGACCGTAATCAAAGGACAGGGCATAGCAGGCAAAGCCGGTCGCGCGCGCCAGCGCCAGGGTGGTGGCCGAATCCAGGCCGCCGGACACCAGCACCACGGCACGACTGCCGCCGGCACGTTCAGCGGCCATGTGCGTCGCCCCACAACAATTTATGCAGCTGAATCTGCAGACGCACAGGCAGGCGATCGGCCAATATCCAGTCGGCGAGATCTGTCGGCACGAGCGCGCCGTGTACCGGCGAAAACAGAACCTCGCAACGGGCCGCGAGATCATGTTCGCGCAATTTGGCCCGCGCCCACTCGTAGTCGGCACGATCAGCGATGACAAACTTCACCTGATCATGGGCACGTAGATGCGCAATATTCGCGTACAGGTTCTGTGCCTCTTCACCGGATCCCGGAGTCTTTAGGTCCATGACGATGGTCGCCCGCTCATCCAGTCCCTCGATCGGCCGCGCGCCGCTGGTCTCGAGAGAAACGGCATAGCCTTGGTCACAAAGAATTTGCAGGAGTTCGTTGCAGGCCGGCTGTGCCAGCGGTTCACCGCCGGTCACAGTCACATACTGGGGCGCGTACCGGGCAGCTTCAGCGGCGATGTCATTCAGGCCCATCCAGTGGCCGCCGTGGAACGCATAGGCGGTATCACAATAGCCACAGCGCAGGGGGCAACCGGTAAGTCGAATGAAAACCGTGGGCCACCCCACGGTGCGCGCTTCACCTTGCAGGGAGTAGAAGATCTCCGTCACACGCAGGCGTGTTGACGAGCCCGCGGTGGCTGATGGCGTTTGCTGTGACATGACAGATCCCGTCGCCGACCGAACGGTGTCTGGTCAACGGCCCGCTGCGTTCAGCGCGCCGCTTTCTGTAAACGGGACTCGGCGGATTTCGCGACGCGACTATCGGGATACTTCGTAATGATGGAAGACAATACACTGCGGCCTTTTTCAGCGTCACCCAATTCAAAATGGCTGTACCCAATCTTAAGCATGGCGTCCGGTACTTTTTCGCTTTGCGGATAAGACACTACAAAGGACTCGAACTCTTTCCGTGCTTGTGCAAAATCCTGCGTCACGTAGTGGCTCTCCGCCACCCAATAATGCGCATTGGCCGCCAGGGGACTACGCGGATGATTGACCAGAAATGTCCTGAATGCCTTGATCGCCGCCGCATATTGACTGCCACGCAGCAGCTCGAAGGCCTTGTCGTACTCGTCCTGGATTACCGCCGGATCGGCCAGCTCTGCCGCGGCCGCGTCCAGGGATGTGGCTGGCGGCGGGGGGGCACCCGCAGGCTGTCTGGTCGCGGCCTTTCGCTCCTGCGCGCGCAGGCGTACGTCCAGATCGTCGTAGAGCTCACGCTGTCGGCTCTGTTGCGCCTCCAGCCCGCGCTGATTGATCTCCACCTGGTTGCGCAGTTGTTGCAGTTCCGTACGCAGACCCTGGATCTCCGTGAGGAGGTCCAGGGTCTTGTTGGAACCCGGCGCGGCCTTGGGCTGCTCCGCGACGGTGCCGCAGGCGGAAACTGCAGCGGCTCCCAACACGAGGAGCACGGCAATGCGTAGGCGCTTCTCCATTATGACCCTTTAGTAACTACCGTAGAGGATTTCCACACGGCGATTCATGCTCCATGCGGCCTCACCGTGACCCAGTTCGAGTGGCTTTTCCTCGCCAAAAGAAACCTCATTGATCCGGTCACGCGACACGCCGAGCGCCTGCATGACCTGCGCCACTGAACGTGCGCGCCTTTCGCCGAGCGCGAGATTGTACTCGCGGGTTCCACGCTCATCGGCGTGACCCTCCAGGGTGACACGAATGTCTGGATTATCGACAAGGTAGCGTGCGTGTGCCTCGGCGACGGCACGGCTTTCGGCATCAAGTGCGCTGCTGTCGAACTCGAAATGCACCCGGCGTCGTGCGCGCAAATCGGCTTCGCTGCCAAACGCCTCACCACCTGGACCGACGCCTTCGCCGATGCCGCGACTCGTAACGTCCGAACCCACACCTGCATCACCGGCCTCGCCTTTTAACTTCTTGTCACCACCGCAGGCCGCCAGTCCAAGCGTCAGCAAGCCTATCGTCAGAAAAGTCGCAAATTTCGTCATTACCATGTTCTCCTAAAGTTTTGTTCCATAGGGGGACCAAGCCGGTTCTCGCACATCGCCTTGCTGAAACTTGAGCAAGTTTCTCACACGTCCATCCGAGGAGATAGCCACTAGCACGCCACGTCCCTGCTCCTCGGTGGCATAGAGTATCATCTGGCCATTCGGCGCAAAACTGGGTGACTCATCGAGCCTCGCGTCGGTAAGCACCTGGAGTGCGAGATTCCGCAGATCCAGGATCGCAATGCGGTAGCCGCCCTTTTCGCGGCTTACCAGGGTCACCGACTTGCCATCATGGGCATAGTTGGCGCCGGCGTTATAACCCCCCTCGAAGGTCAGGCGTTTGACGCCGCTGCCATCGGCGTTCATGCGGTACAGCTGCGGCCCGCCGCTGCGATCCGAGGTAAACACGATGTGCTTGCCGTCGGGCGACCAGGTGGGCTCCGTGTCGATAGCATGGTGCTGGGTCAGGCGGCGCAATGCCTTTGTCGCAAGGTTTATGCGGTAAATCTCAGGATTGCCGTCCCGCGACAGCACGAGCGCCAACTCGCGGCCGTCCGGCGACCAGGCCGGAGCGCTGTTGATACCGCCGAAGCTTGCCACCTTGGTGCGCCGGCCGCTCGCCACATCCTGCACAAACACCATGGAGCGTCGATTTTCGAAGGACACGTAGGCCAGACGCTTGCCATCGGCGGACCAGGACGGCGACATGAGCGGCTGCCAGGACTCAAGAATGGTCTGCGGCCCATAGCCGTCGGAATCCGCGACCCGCAGGAGAAATTTGCGACCGCTGGCTCCGCCTTCCACGGTCACATAGGCGATACGGGTATCGAAGGCGCCCGGATGTCCGGTCAGCTTCTCATAGATGATATCGGCCATTTGGTGCGCCAGCTTGCGCATCTGACGTCCCGCGACCGTGTAGCGGTAACCCGCCAGCTGGGTGCCCTTGAAGACGTCGAACAACTGCATCTGTACCTGGAAGCGATCGGCGCCCAGTTCGCGCACGCTGCCCACCACCAGGGCCTCGGCCTTGATCAGGCGCCAGTCCTTGAATTTGACCTCCTTGTCGCTATGGGGCCGGGACAGAAAATCCGCCGGTGGAATCGCGTCGAAGCGCCCGCTGCGTACCAGGTCGGCCTGGATGACCTCGGCGATGTCCTGGGGCGGCGCCTGATACCCCTGCCAGCTGAAGGGCACAACGGCGACGGGGATGCCGCTCTCGACACCTTTGGTAATTTCGATGGTGAGGACCGCATGGGCGGGAAACTGGAAGGCTGCCAAAACGACGGCAGCCAGGACACTCGCTAGGGTTCTTCGCATAACTTCGTAACTCACGCCTCAGACCGGATGGAATTCAAAATCAATTTCACGAAAATGCTCGATGAGTTCGGGTTCGTTCGGCACCGGCAGCGGCGTGGCCTTGTATACCGCATTTTGTGCCGAACGGTCGAACACCGGATTGCCGCTGCTCTTCTTCACTTGCACCGCCACCACCTCGCCGCCCGGCGTCAGTCGCACCCGCAGGGTGCATTGCAGTCCCAGCCCGGCCCCCGGCGGCCGACTCCAGTTGCGGTCGACCTTTTGCTTTATCAAGGCAGCATATTTGTTTGCAAACAGATCGGCCGCGCGCCGCTCATTACGCTCACGCTCCATTTGTACCCGCAACGCCGCCTCTTCCGCCGCCTTGCGCTTCTTTTCCGCGGCCAGACGGGCCTGCTCTTTGCGCTTGCGTTCCGCCTCCGCTTGCTTCTTCGCCTCCGCCTGCTTTTTGCGCTCCGCTGCGAGGCGCGACTCTTCCTGCTTGCGTTTCTTCTCCGCCGCGGCGGCCTTTCTCTTTGCCGCGGCCTGATCCTTTTTTAACTTGGCGAGGCGTTGCTCTTCGGCCCGGCGCTTCTGTTTCGCGGCGGCCGCCTCTTTCACGAGCTTCTCGACCCGTTGCTTCTGCGCCAGTTCCTCGCGCTGCTTGCGGGCCTCCTGCTCCTTGATGCGGGCCAGCTCTTTCTCCACCGCCCGGGCATCAACCGCCTTGGCCTGCACAATCTTCGGTACCGGCTTGCCGCCCGTGGTCTGCACCCGGCGCTGCCAGTCGAAATTGGTCACCAACACTACCGCCACCACGACGTGCACCGCCAATGCGTAGAGCAGCGCCTTTGCACGCCGACCCAGGGGCTTTCTGCGACCACGCGGCATATCAGGGCTCGGTGGGCTCGGTCACCAGACCGACACTCGCCACACCGGCTTGTTGCAGGTTAACCATGGCCTGGATGATATGTTCGTAAACCGTCTGCCGGTCGCCGCGCACCAGGAAATCAATCTTACCTTCGTGTCGGCGATACACTGCTGCGGCGCGGACCTGCATGTCCTCGGCGCTGACCGGTTCGGTGCCCTCATTCAAGAAATACCTGCCATCTTTGTCCACGGTAACGACAAATGGTTCCTGATCCTTCGGCGGCAGGGTCTTTGCCGCAGCTTGCACCAGATCCACATGCACCCCCTCGGTGAGCAACGGCGCCGTGACCATGAAGATGACAAGCAGGACCAGCATCACGTCGATATAGGGCACGACGTTGATCTCGCCCATGAGCCGTTTGCGCTTGCGGTAGGAAAGCCGGGTCACGATTTGCCTGTATCCGCCTGCCGGTTCACGATACTGAGGAATTCCTCCATGAAGGTCTCATAGCGGGTAACCAGGCGCTCGGCGTCGTTCGAGTAACGGTTATAGGCAATTACCGCCGGGATCGCGGCGAACAGGCCCATGGCGGTGGCGATCAGCGCCTCGGCGATACCCGGCGCCACCGAGGCGATGGTCGCCTGTTGCATGGCACCCAGGGCGCGAAAGGAATTCATGATACCCCATACGGTACCGAACAAGCCCACATAGGGGCTGGTGGAACCTACCGTGGCGAGAAACGACAGGTGGGTTTCCAGGTCCTCGATTTCGCGACTGAGCGCAACCCGCATGGCGCGTTGCACGCCGTCCAGCACATCGCCGCGGTCGATCGTTGGATTCTGACTGATGCGCGTGAACTCTCGATAACCCGCCGCAAAAACGCTGCTCATGCCGGTGGGCTCACGACCACCTTTTACGTTGCGCTTGAACAGCGCGGTCATATCCCCGCCGGCCCAGAAACTATCTTCGAACTCGTCGGCTTCCGCATGCGCCGAGCGCAACGAAAACCACTTGTTGAAAATCATATACCAGGAGACGACGGATGCGAGCAGCAGCACCATCATCACGAGCTGGACCAGAAAACTGGCCTGGGAAACAAGATGAAAAATCGAGAGCCCGGTTTGGGAAGCGGCAATCTCCATCACGCGGCCCACTCACTCACCGCGGTAACAATGTGCGGTGGGATCCGGCGTGGATTGAAATTCTCGGCATCGACACACACGATTTCGACATTGCCGGAACAAACTGACATGTCTGCTTTACGTACTTCTTGGTACAAACTCATACTGGCACGACCACAATTCTCGAGGGACACCGACACGGCAAGCGAATCGTTCAGGCGCGCTGGCTTGACATAATTCACCTGGATCGAACGGACAGCAAACAACACGCCTTGCTGCGCCGCAACCCGATCGAGCTCGATGCCCCGGGCGCGCAACCATTCTGTGCGTGCCCGCTCCATGAACCGCAAATAATTCGCATAGTATACAACGCCACCGGCGTCGGTATCTTCATAATATACCCGTATGTCGATTGCGAACGGCAAACTCATCTCACACGGCCGGAAAGATGGAATCTTGTGATCGACCGCCGGGACACCGAACGATACTCACAGACGGTCGCTACGCTGCGGCGAGCCCTAGTCGAAGATTTTGCCCTGTACATCCGCCTTCGTATGAGGAAATTCGCGGCCAAAATGCTCCCACGCGCTGCGTGTCGCGACCCGGCCACGAGGGGTACGCATCAAAAACCCCTGTTGAATGAGGTAAGGTTCGAGGACATCCTCGATGGTGCCGCGCTCTTCACCCAGGGCGGCGGCCAGATTATCCAAACCCACCGGACCGCCGTCGAATTTCTCGATGACGGTCAGGAGCATTTTTCGATCCAGGGCATCGAAACCCCGGTCGTCCACATCGAGCATGCGCAGGGCACGATCCGCGATGTCCGCGGTCAGCCGACCATCGCCTTCAATCTGCGCAAAGTCCCGCACGCGCCGCAGCAGCCGGTTGGCAATACGCGGCGTGCCGCGGGAGCGCCGCGCGATCGCGGCCACGCCGTCGGCTTCCGCGGGAATTTCCAGCAGCGCGGCGGAACGTTGAATGATTTTGCTCAGATCCGTGGCCGAATAAAATTCGAGCCGCTGCACGATGCCGAAACGGTCCCGCAACGGGGAGGTCAGCAGACCGGCGCGGGTCGTCGCGCCCACCAGGGTGAACTGTGGCAGGCTGAGCTTGATCGAGCGCGCCGCCGGGCCCTCGCCGATCAGAATATCGAGCTCATAATCCTCGAGCGCCGGATACAACACCTCTTCCACCATGGGGCTCATACGGTGTATCTCGTCAACGAACAATACGTCGCGGGGCTCGAGGTTGGTCAACAGCGCGGCCAGATCGCCAGGACGATCCAGGACCGGCCCGGAGGTATGCCGCAGATTCACCCCCATTTCGCGGGCGACGATATGCGCCAGGGTGGTTTTGCCCAGCCCTGGCGGCCCGAAAAGCAAAACGTGATCCAGGGCCTCGCCGCGTTCCCGTGCCGCACGAATGAAGATGTCCATTTGCTCGTGAATATGCGGCTGGCCCACGAAATCCACCAGCCGCTCAGGGCGCAGGCTGCGGTCCAGCCGCTCTTCCTCGGAGGTCTCCGGGTTCGTGGCACTTACCAGACGATCCGTTTCAATCATAAACCTATCCCGCCATGGCGCGCAGGGCCTGGCGAATGATCTCCTCGCTCGACTGGTCTGCGGTGTCCACGCCGCGCACCGCGCGACTCGCCTCCTGCGGTTTATAGCCCAGCGCGATCAAGGCACTGACGGCATCGCCGATCGGGTCCAGCGCGGACGCCCCCGTTGCGCCGGGCGCCGTGCCGGTTGCGGTACCCGTTTGCGGCTCCGCAATCATCACCTTGTCGCGCATTTCAATGATCAGGCGCTCAGCGGTCTTCTTGCCGATACCGGGCACATGCGTGATGCGCGCCACGTCTTCATTGGCGACACAGGCCATGAATTCGTCATAGGTCAATCCGGACAGGATCGCCAAGGCGACCCGTGGGCCTACGCCGTTAACCTTGAGCAGACTGCGAAACAGATTGCGCTGCGCCTCCTGGCTGAAGCCGTACAACAGATGCGCATCGTCGCGCACCACGAGGTGCGTGAACAAGGTGACCTCGGTGCCGGTGTCGGGCAGGTCATAAAACGTGGTCATGGGGGCCTCCACCTCATACCCTACACCGCTCACGTCGAGGACAAGCGTCGGTGGATGCTTATGCAGCAAGGTGCCGCGCAGGCGACCGATCATGCGTGCCCCCCGCTGGCGCCCGCAATGCCCCGTTGCAGGCGGACACCGCCCTGATAATGATTGATGTGGCACACCGCACAGGCAAGCGCGTCGGCGGCATCCGCCGGTGGCGTGGCGGCCAACCCGAGCAGCGCGACAATCATATGCTGCACCTGCTCCTTCCCCGCGTGACCGCGCCCGACCACGGCCTGTTTGATCTGCAAGGCGCTGTATTCGGCGACCGACCGGCCTGCTTGCACGGCGGCACACAGCACCGCGCCGCGGGCATGACCGAGCACCAGGGCCGATTGCGCATTGCGCGCCATAAACACCTGTTCCACGGCGACCACGTCCGGTTGATGGCAGGTGATGATCTCCTGGACACCCTCGAAGATTTCCTTGAGGCGATCCGACAGCGCAGCAACAGACGGCTTGATGCAGCCGCTGGCTTCGTAGCGCAGGGAATTGCCGGAAAAATCGACGACGCCGAATCCGGTGACGCGGGATCCGGGGTCAATTCCGAGGACGCGCATCGAAGGTCGGGTCATGGTGTATCGTGTCAGCCCGCCGCCTGCTGCGCGAGCTCCTCGGGAAAATCGGCGTTGGTAAAGACATTCTGCACGTCGTCGAGATCCTCGAGCGCCTCGAGCAGTTTCAGCATTTTTTCCGCATCCGTCCCGCTCAACAGCGCTTCGTTCGACGCCCGCTGCATGATGTCCGCTTGTTCCGGCGACGCCCCGGCCGCGACGAGCGCTGCATGTACGGTCTCCAGGTCGCCCGGCGTGGTGAGAACCTCAATCGTCCCATCGTCGTCCGCGACCACATCATCCGCCCCGGCATCGATGGCGGCCTCCATGATCGCGTCCTCGTCGCTGCCCGGTGGAAAAGTGATTACGCCATGCTTCTCGAAGAGATAGGCCACGGACCCGTCGGTGCCGAGGTTACCGCCGTGCTTGGTGAAGGCGTGACGCACCTCGCTTACGGTGCGGTTGCGATTATCGGTCATGCATTCCACCAGAATCGCTGCACCCCCCGGCCCGTAGCCCTCGTACAGCGCCTCCTCATAGTTGACGCCTTCGAGTTCGCCGGTGCCGCGCTTGATGGCGCGATCGATATTGTCCTTGGACATGTTGTTCGCGAGCGCCTTGTCGACCGCGGCGCGTAAACGCGGATTGGCGCCCGGATCACCGCCGCCCATGCGCGCGGCGACCGTGATCTCGCGAATGAGTTTCGTGAACAGCTTGCCGCGCTTGGCGTCCTGTGCGCCCTTGCGGAAGCGAATATTCGCCCACTTGCTGTGCCCGGCCATCAGTGCTTCGCAAAATAATGCATATAATTCAACGTATTATGGATTTAACCAGGGGTCTGGCAACCGGCGTGATTCTACCATCGCGCCGAGTCTGACCCAAACCGCCCGCACCGCTCCCCACGTCGCCTCAGCGGCGGCAGCGCTGCTGCAGCTGTGCGATCACCTCCCGGTTTGTCCACGACGATGCACATGCCTGGGCGGCGGCGAAATCAAACCAGCCGTACTCCAGATGTTCGCTCGGGTCGAGATCGATCGGGCGACCTGCCGGCAATCGATATGAAAAAACATGTTCGATATTGGTATCGATCCCCGGTTCGTAGCGGGACCGCCACTGCGGCAATATGGGATAGCGGTACTGTGTCTGCCAATCGGTGAGAGTATCAACGCCCAGTCCGGTTTCTTCGCGCACTTCGCGCCGCGCCGCCGCGGACGGCGTCTCGTCCCAGCGCAGACTGCCGGTCACCGACTGCCAGAAATCAGCCGGTTCGCGGCGGCGCAACATCAGGACCTGACCGTCATCCGTGTATAGCACGACCAATACGGATTCCGGTCGCTTGTACGGCGGCGCTTTGTGCATACGTCTGTGCCGCCGACGTCGTCTATGCCTCGGCCTTGGTCTTTTCCAGTGGCTTGCGCAACTTCATATTCAGCTCACGGAGCTGTTGCTCGCCGACAGTGTCCGGCGCGTCGGTCAACAGGCACGACGCCTTTTGTGTTTTTGGAAAGGCGATAACGTCACGAATCGATTCCGCGCCCACCATCATCGCGACGATACGGTCGAGCCCGAAGGCGATTCCGCCATGCGGCGGCGCACCGAATTGCAGCGCATCCAGCAGGAAACCAAATTTTTCCCGCGCTTCATCCGCTTCGATATTAAGTGCGTTGAAGACCTTTTTTTGCACATCACTGCGATGGATACGTATAGATCCGCCGCCGACCTCGCTGCCGTTGATCACCATATCGTAGGCACGCGACATCGCGTTCGCCGGATCGAGATCAACACGGTCCAGATCGTCGACCTTCGGTGCCGTAAAGGGGTGGTGGAGCGAATACCAACGCCGCGTTTCCGTATCGTATTCGAACATCGGGAAGTCAACGATCCACAGCGGATACCAGCCCTCACGCAGTATGCCCAGATCCTCGCCAAGTTTGACACGCAAAGCGCCAAGCGCGTCGTTGACAACGCGTTCCTTGTCGGCACCGAAGAAGATCAGATCACCATCTTTCGCATCGGTGGCCCTCATGAGCGCAGTGAGCACTTCGTCAGGCAAAAACTTGACGATGGGCGATTGCAGCCCCTCGCGGCCCTGGGCGACGTCGTTAACCTTAATATAAGCGAGTCCCTTGGCACCGAACTCACCGACGAAGGCGGTATAGGCATCGATCGCCTGCCGCGTCAGGTTGCCGCCGCCCGGTACGTTGAGTGCCGCGACGCGGGAGCCGTCTGCCTTGGCCGGTGTGGAAAAAACCTTGAACTCCACGTCCCGCATAAGATCGCTGACCTCGACTAACTCCAGGGGCACGCGCAGGTCTGGGCGATCCGTGCCAAAACGACGAATCGCCTCGGCATACGCCATACGCGGAAACGGCTCCGGCAGCTCGATCCCGAGGACCGTCTTAAACAGGTCGCGAAGCATCTCTTCCATCAGACCCATCATGTCGTCCTCATCGACGAACGAGGCCTCGACATCGAGCTGTGTGAACTCCGGCTGCCGGTCCGCACGCAGATCCTCGTCGCGGAAACAGCGCGCAATCTGGAAATAACGCTCAAAGCCCGCCACCATGAGCAACTGCTTGAACAGTTGCGGCGATTGCGGCAGGGCAAAGAATTGTCCGGGGTAGGTGCGACTCGGCACCAGATAATCCCGCGCGCCCTCCGGCGTCGACTTGGTCAATATGGGCGTTTCGATCTCTACGAATTTTCGATCCTCCAGAAATCGCCGCAGTGTCTGCGTAACCTTATGGCGGAGTCGAATGTTGCGCTGCATGTGATCCCGCCGCAGATCGAGATATCGATATGAGAGCCGTGCCGCTTCGTTGACATCGGCCTCATCCAACTGGAACGGCAACGCCTCGGCGCGGTTCAGTACCTCGATTTCGCTCGCCAGGACTTCGATCTGGCCTGTCGCCAGATGCGGATTCTCGGTGCCCGCGGGGCGTTTGCGCACCTTGCCGGTGATACGCAACACGTACTCACCGCGTACCCCCTCGGCGATGGCGAAGGCCGTCTCGTTGTCGGGGTCGATGACGACCTGAACCAGACCTTCCCGGTCACGCAGGTCGATGAATATGACACCGCCGTGGTCGCGACGCCGGTGCACCCAGCCGCATAATTCGACCGCCTGGTCGATGAAGGATTCTTCCAGTTGTCCACAATAATGACTACGCATATCTTTAGTTCCGGCTCGCAACGGACGAGGTCAAAAGGATTGTTAGCGCGCGTCCGCGCCGGGGGTGTCTGATGACGGCGTCAACTTGATCGCCTTTGGTGAGACCACGCCGGCGGACACGATGAGTTTGACGCCCGCCTCGACGGAGATGTCCAGTTCTTGCACGTCCCTGCGCGGCACCATGAGAAAAAATCCCGAAGTCGGGTTGGGCGTGGTCGGCACAAAAATGCTCACCAGGTCATCGTCGACATTCTTCGCAAGTCCGTTGGGACCATTGCCGGTCACAAAAGCCAGCGTCCAGATGTCGCGACGCGGATATTCGATCAACACCACCTTGCGAAAGGACTGGCCACCGCTCGTAAACACGGTCTCCAGGACCTGCTTGACCGCGGAATAAATAGAACGCACCAGGGGAATTCGTGCCAGAAAGGCTTCCCACAACCGCACCAGTCGCCGCCCGAACAGATTGGCGACGATCACGCCGGTGATCAACACGATAAGGAAAGTGAGAACGGCGCCGAGCCCCGGAATATTAAATCCCAGCAAGGTCTCCGGGCGATAGGCCCTGGGCAGCAACACCAGAGACCGATCCATGATATCGATAAGAAACTTCATGATGAGCACCGTGACACCCAACGGCACCCATACGAGGAGGCCCGCTACCAGGTAGCGGCGCAGTGCCGACATCATGAACCCGAGGCCTTGGAACCGACTTTCTTCTTGCTGGCAGGCTTCTCCGCTGACGCTGTGGACTTGCCGCTCCCGCTCTTGAAGTCCGTCTCGTACCAGCCTGTGCCTTTGAGACGAAAGCCCGACAGCGAGAGCATCTTCTTGAGTTCCGCCTTACCACAGGCCGGGCAATCCGTCAGCGGTCCCTCAGACAGCTTCTGGATGGCCTCAAGCTGGTGCCCGCAGGCACCACATTCATATTCATAAATCGGCATCTGGATGCTCCAATACGAACCCGCCCTTTAGAAATGTGGGCGCGGCGCCGGAAATCAAGCGCGGATTATAGTGCCTGCCCCGGCGTAACGCATTAGTTTATAAAGATATTCTCTGGCCGGACGGACCGGACCCATAGGGCCCTACTTGCCGGCGATGGTCATACGGTCGAGAAGTATGGAGCCGGTGCGAAAATTCCCCCGGGTATCCACATCCGCGCCCACGGCGCGCAGCCCGCGGTACATGTCCTTGAGGTTGCCCGCGACCGTGATCTCATCGACCGGATACTGGATTTCGCCGTTTTCCACCCAGAAGCCCACCGCACCGCGGGAGTAATCGCCGGTCAGACCGTTGACCCCGAAACCGATCAACTCGGTGACCAGCAAACCCTCGCCCATGGCGTCCAGCAAGTCCGGCAGATCCTGCTCCCCGGGCGTAATCATCAGATTATGCACGCCGCCGGCATTCCCCGTCGTCTGCATCTTGAGCTTGCGGCCGGAATAGGAATCCAATACGTAACCCTGCAGGACACCATCAACGACCAGGTCACGATCGTGGGTGGCCACGCCTTCATTGTCGAACGGTGTACTGCCCAGCGCGCCGCGCAAATGCGGTCGCTCATAGATATTTACGCCGCTTGAGAATACCGGCTCGCCGATCTGGTCGAGAAGAAATGAAGACTTGCGGTAAAGATTGGCGCCGGACGCGGCGCTGACAAAGTGCCCGAGCAGGCTAGCCGCCATGGGCGCCTCGTAGAGCACCGGCGCTTCGCGGGTGGTGATTTGGCGCGCGCCGAGGCGTCGCAGCGCCCGCGCCGCCGCCTTTTGCCCAACCGCCTGGGCCGATTCCAGATCACCCGCATCGCGGACGACGGAATACCAGTGATCACGCTGCATACCCGCGTCATCCTGCGCGATGACACTGCAACCGAGATAGTGGCGCGTGGTCGCGATCGCCCCCAAAAAGTCGTGGCTATTGCCGTACACTTCGAGGCCTTCCGACGTCGAGACCGTGGCGCCTTCCGAGTTGGTGATACGGTCATCCGCCTGGCGTGCGTGATCCTCGCACTCACGGGCCAGTGTAATCGCCTGCTCCATATCCAGTGACCAGGGCCGACAAAGCGCCAGCTCGGGGATTTCACGCGCCATGAGTTCGCGCGGCGCGAGCCCGGCACAATCATCCTCGGCGGTATATTTGGCGATAGTGCACGCAGCACGCGCGGTATCCACGATCGCCGCGGCACTGAAATCCGATGTGCTTGCCGAGCCCGTGCGGGAACCGAAATAGACGGTGATGGCCAGAGTCTTGTCGCGATTGTGTTCGACGGTTTCCACATCACCCAGCCGCACCGTCACCGAGAGGCCCTGGCTGGCGCTGACACCGGCCTCGGCGGCGCTGGCACCCTGCGCACGGGCCGCCTGTAGTGCGTCCGTGACGATTTCGCTAAGCCGCGCTTCCTGCGCCGCCGTGGCTATTGCTTCCGCTTGAGACATAAAAGACTTCCAGATTTGATTTCGTTCGCTTGCACCCTAGACCTGGGTGCCGCCCACCGTAAGCCCATCGATGCGTAAGGTTGGCTGCCCGACTCCGACCGGCACACTCTGTCCCTCCTTGCCGCAGGTGCCGACTCCGGTGTCCAGCTTCAGGTCGTTGCCGACCATGGCGACCCGGGTCAGGACCTCGGGCCCGCTGCCAATCAACGTCGCGCCTTTTACCGGCTGAGTGATCTTACCGTTCTCGATGAGATAGGCCTCGCTGGCGGAAAAGACAAACTTGCCCGAGGTGATGTCCACCTGGCCGCCGCCGAAATTGACCGCGTACAGCCCATTGGCGACCGAGCTGATGATCTCCTCGGGATCATAGGCGCCGGCCTGCATGTAGGTGTTGGTCATGCGCGGCATGGGCAGGTGCGAATACGACTCGCGACGACCGTTGCCGGTGGACGCTACCCCCATCAGACGTGCATTCAGCGTGTCCTGCAAATAGCCTTTGAGAATACCGTCCTCGATGAGGACGGTCTTCTGTGTCGGTGTCCCTTCGTCATCGATATTCAGCGATCCACGCCGCGCCGCCACGGTGCCGTCATCGACCACCGTACACTGCTCCGAGGCGACCTTCTCACCGATGCGTCCACTGAATGCAGAGGTGCCCTTGCGATTGAAATCGCCCTCGAGGCCGTGGCCGATCGCTTCGTGCAACAGGATTCCGGGCCAACCGGGTCCGAGCACGACCTGCAGGGTCCCGGCCGGCGGGTCCACCGCCTCGAGATTGACCAGCGCCTGGCGCACCGCCTCGCGCGCGTACTCGAGCGCCCGGTCTTCGTCGAGGAAATATTCATAACCTGTGCGCCCGCCGCCACCGGCGGAACCGCGTTCGCGGCGTCCGTCCTGCTCGACCAATACCGTGACGTTGAGGCGTACCAGCGGACGCACGTCGGCCGCCAGCACACCGTCGCTGCGCACCACCATGATCTGCTCACCGACGCCGGCGAGGCTGGCAATGACCTCGGTCACCCGCGGGTCCTGGCGCCGTGCTTCGGCCTCGACCCGCTCGAGCAATTGCACCTTGGCCTCGTCCGCCAGCGACGCCAGGGGATCCAACGGCCGGTAGAGATCACGCCGCTCGCCGCCATGCCACTGAATGTGCATTCCGCCGCTGCCGCCCGACTGTGCGATCGCCCGCGCCGTCGTCGCGGCATCCGTCAGCGCGGGCAATAAAAATTCGTCCGAGTAGGCGAAACCGGTCTTCTCTCCACTCACGGCGCGTACGCCGACGCCCTGTTCGATGTTATGACTGCCCGACTTGACCCGGCCCTCTTCGAGGAACCATGACTCGTGGCGCGCATGCTGAAAGTACAGGTCAGCGTAGTCGACCCGATTGCGCATCACCTCGGCCATGAGTTTGCCGAGCTCACTGTCACCGATTCCCGCCGGCTCAAGCAACGATTTACGAACTTGTTCGAGCATATTGGTCATTTAGCAATTCCACACATCACTATCGCAGGATGAAGCCAGAAAATTTCTTACGTTCACAAACGCCGATGTTCAATGCTGGGCAGCTTACGGCGGATCTGCGCCAGACGGGCCCGGTCGACTTCCGCCGTCACGATACCAGGGCCCTGTTCGCGGCGCGCAAGCGGCACGCCCCAGGGATCGACCACCATTGAGTTACCATGGGTACTGCGCCCGTTGGCGTGCTGACCCGACTGCCCGGCGGCGACGACATAGGCTAGATTTTCAATCGCCCGGGCACGCACCAGAACGTCCCAATGGGCACGGCCTGTCGTTGCAGTAAATGCGGATGGCACGGTAAAGATCTCCGCACCCTGGTCGAGCATGTGACGAAATAGCTCTGGAAACCGCAGATCGTAACAGACCGCGAGGCCGATACGCCCCAGCGGCGTATCTACGACGGTGGCCTGTGTCCCTGGCTCGATCGTTGCGGACTCACGGTAGTGTTCATTGTCACCGAGACTCACGTCGAACAAGTGGATTTTATCGTATCGCGCCGCCTGCGTCCCCTGCGTGTCAAAAACCAGGCAGGCACTGCGCACTCGATCCGAATCACGCTCCCGCAGCGCCATGGTGCCGGCCACCAGCCAAATCTGGTGCCGCCGCGCAAGCGCCGACAAGGTATCCTGAATGGGTCCCACAACGGCTGTCTCAGCCAGCGCCAGACGATCGTTCTCGTGTTCCGGCATGGCGGCGAAATTCTCCGGCAGGACCACCAATTGCGCCCCGGTGGCTGCCGCCTCGGCGACGAGACGGCCGGCGTCACGTAGATTGGTGGCGACGTCCGTGCCGGACGTCATCTGCACCGCAGCGACGCGGCTCATGGGTAAGTGCCGGAAATGACGTCGATCAATATGATAGTCGGACTGCCGGAACCGGGCTCCAGGTCGATACGCGCCGACGCCACGCCAAGCGCAACCAGGCCGTCCCTGACATCGTTCGCCCACGCACTGCCCACATCACCGCCCGGATAACGAATCAAAATGCGGCTGCCGGCCTGCGCCTCGAAGCGCTGCATGACCTCGCGTAACGGCGCCAACGTCACCAGCGACTGTCCGGCCTCGACCACGGCCGCCCAGGCGTCCGCCGGCAGCACCGCCGGTGCCGCCTGCAGCGGACCGGAGACGAGCATGGCGGCGAACAACCAACGCCTGCAACGTGCGGGAAACATCGGACTCCTATTCATCGGTCGCGGCGGTTGCCGCCTCTTCAGTCGGCGGCGCACCGGTCCGCTCAATATCGGGCTGATCCCAGGGACCCTTGACGGTATAGCGGTACTGCACGATCCCTGCAAGCTGCTTTTTAAAGATCTTCTGTACCAGGAAGATGGCGGCACCGGCGGCGGGAGAGCTGATGAGCCCGCCGACCACCGGCAGACTGCCGCCCACCTGGGGCATCACCGTCAGATCGAGGTCATAATTCTGCGCCACGACGCCGGCGCGGCCCTGAATAAAGATATTTGCCGCCGGCCCATGCAGCTGAATGCCGTCGCTCTGTAGATCACCGCGACTCAATTTCAGCGCGCCATCGATGCGGTCGAATGCGAAGCCCTTGGAAAAGATGTCGGTGAAATCAAGCGTGAGGCGGCGAGCCAATGCGTCAATGTTGACCAAGCCAAGGAATCGCCCAGCGCCCGGATCGACGCTCACAAAACGCCCGCGTTTCATATGCACACCGAGTTCAGCGGAGACTGCAGCAAGGGAAAAATCGCTGGCACCACCCGCCCAACTGAACCTGGCCTCAAGGCGTCCCTCGCCGTCCTCGATCTGGTCCGGAAACCCCAGGCCGGAAAAGGTCTCGCCGAGATCCGTGCTCTCCAGTTCCAGGGCATACCGCGACTGCTGCTTTCCGTTGACCTCCGACCAGCGGCCCTGTGCCTTCAGGTCCATATGCGGCTTGATGAGGCGCAGTCGTTGGACTTCCATGCCATCGTCGGCCGGCGACGTGACCAGCTCGAGGCGGCCCAGGTCGATGTCGTCATAGCGAAACGCCTTGGCGCGTATAGACAAAGCTGGAATTTTCGCCGGCTGGGTCGGCTCGCCACGCGTCTCCTTGAGGGGTTTCCAATGCAGGTGATCCAGATCCAAAACCACTTTCTTGACGCCACCATCCCAGAATAGATTCATCTGTCCCGCGACACGATCCGCCAGGATTCTTCCTTGCCAGCGCGTCGCGGGCGCCCGCTCGGCACGCAGCTGCACCTGCGCAAATTCGCGATCGAGAAACTCGACGGTGCCGACGTTGCCGCGCACGCGCAGGAGATCCTCGCGCACGCCACCCCCCGCATCATCCCGGCTCTGCCAATGTTCGAGCCACGCATCCAGGTCCAGCCGCGGCACCCGTACCGTCAAGCCAAGCCCCGGGGATTCGGGCAGCTCCGCCGCACCCGTGCCGATGACAAGCTCGCCGCGATCCACGACACGGCCGGCGCCGGCCTTGCGCAGACGCATCTTCGCATTCATGCGCTTGCCAATCCTGAATTCGAGCAATTGGTTATCGGCGCCGCGGTAGGTGGAATCCACGGACAGCGCCATGGGAATGTCGGCGGGTTTGTCGAGTGGTGCCGGTAACTGCGATGCCATACCCACCAGTTTTGAGTCGACGTGAAGATGTGCCGACCCCTTACGGAGCTTCAACGCCGCCTGCCAGGGCGTACTGCCGCTGAGACTTGCGACGATACCCTTATCCAGCAGCTGATCCAGCGCCTTGGCCTGGGCGCGCCCCTGACCCTGAATGAGTATCTCCGGACTGCGGCCGGGGACCGGCGTCGAAACCACGAGTTCGGTATCGCCCCCGAGCAGGCGCGCCGAGATGGGCGCGCCACTGACGCTCGATTCGGTGAACTCCAGCGTCCCACGCAAATCGCTCACCGTCACGCCGTTGGACAGAACCAGGGTGGAGTCGGCGAAGTCATAGTGCCCGGAAACCTGCACCGCCTTCGGATCGCGCAAGGGCAGATCGATAATCAGCTCCAACAGGCCTTGGCCGCGGCCGCTGAAATCGAGTGTGGAGAATTTTTTCGCCCCGAACAGGGGGCCTTCCTGCAGGAAGTGCACGGCTTCATCGAACGGACCGGTAAGCTTGCCCTGAACGTTGAGTACCTTGGCCGGGTCACGCAGATTTTCGATTTGCACCGTCGCCGAATCGATATCCAGACCGTGCATGCGTCCGCGCTGGACGGTGATGAGCATCTCGGTCTTATCGAACAGCAGGTCGCCCTCTGCGTGTTCGATACGGGGCCATTTGGGTGCATAATCGACCACGGCATCGGTGACGTGCGCCACAACCTCGAAACGCCCGGGCTGCTCGTCGAAAGGAAATTCACGCACCTTGCCTTCGTAGAAAATAAATCCACCGGTGATACGCCCGTCGAGTATCGCGCGCCTCAACCAGGCCACGGTCTTTTCCGGCATGCGCTTGACCGGCAGATAGCGCCCCATCTGGCGCCCGTTACCATCACGAAAGTCCACCCTTAACTGCAAAAACGGTGACAGGGACCGGTCGACGGGCACCTCAACATCCACATCGCCGAAGCCGTGAGCATCCTCATTCCCCAGCCGCAGGCCACGGCCGCTGAAAATCCAGCGATCGCCATCGCGTCCCCAGGCGATACGGCCCGTGGCCTGGGATACGGGCAACGGCGCATCGAACAACCGGGGGAATTCCACGGTTGCATTGCGGGTCGCCACATCCAACGTGCCCGACTTTTCGGTTGCCGAGATCGTCCCGCTAAAACCACTGACGCCGGGAAACTTGCGATAGGGCGCGACGGTGATGTCGGCAAGCTCCGCCTTGACTTTCAGCTGCCCCGGCCTGCGCGGTTCGCCGTGCAGCGAAACCATGAGGTCGCGCACCTCGCCGGTCGGATTCAAGGTACGTAACACCGTCAGAGATTTGTTCTCATGTTCCAGCGACGCGAGTAAACGCGACACCTGGCCCAGATGAATACGGCCCACACTGAGGCGCATGTCCTGGCCTGCGTCCTCGACATCCAGATGAAAATGACCTACCCGCCAGGGTTCGCCCTGCCACCAGGTTGACAGGTTATCCACTTGAATCCGCCAGCCACTTTGATCCCATTTCCAATCCACGTCGCCTTTGAGGCTCTCGACTTCCAGTGGTACTTCGAGCCCCGGCAACGGGACTTTCACTCCAGTGGCCCCGACGAAACCCTCGGCGTTTACCAGATGGGTTCCGTCCCACTCGGTCCATATCTGGGTATCCAGCCGGGCGGAAATATTCTCGGGCATGTGTGCACGCAGGACTCCGGGCAACTCGCCGACGTCCAGGTCAACCAGATTCAAATAAACGCTACCGCGCCATTCCTCGTCGGCAAGCCGCTCATCTTCAAACTCCGCGGCGACGGAAACATTCTTGACCATACGTTCCGGCAGTGTGGCGGTGCCGCTGAATCGATGGTGGCCGCGGGCGTTGACCAGATTCAGGTGTATGCCCGAGACCTTCAGGGTCGGTTCGTCGAGCATCCTGTCCGTCCAGTGCAACATACCGCCGTCGACACGAATCTCCTGCTGTCGCAGCAGCCACTGCACGAACAAGGCGCCGCCATTACCCTCGGCAGAGCCGACCGGCGCCGGGCCGACGATCTTGAACTTGCCGTCCGCCAGACGCGTGACGCGTAGCACCGGATTCACCACCGTGAGTTCCCGCAATACCAGCTGACCTCGCGCAAGGGAGGCAAGGCCGATGCGTGCGCGCAGCTCCCTGAACTCGATGGGGATCTTGACACCGTCCTCCGCCTGCATGGAGACACCTTGCACACGCAGGGTCGGGTAGAGGCCTTCCCATGACGTATCGAGTTGCGCGATATGCACAGTGCGCCCGGCCCGATCGCTCAAGAATGCCTCGATATCGGATTTGCGCTCACCAAGCGTGGGGAAATAAAACCGCAGTATGATCACCGCGACCGTTAGCAGCACCAGCAGGGTCACCGCCAGATACCAGGCCCAACGTCCGGTTGCACCTACATAGGGTCGCGCCGCATGGGTGAAGGGATGCGCGAGAAAGTCGCGAAATTTTGCGCGGACGATCTTCAAAGATACGGTCCTGAAACAGGCGAAAACCCGGGGTCCGACGGCCCCCTGGGAGGCTTTCGCTCATTATAACGACTTGCCGATTTGGGGTCTCGCCGCGTCAAATATTTAACGCCTGAGCGCGAGAAAGTGTGACATTTTCACGGCACCGGACAGCAAGACACCGCCTGTCCGCCGCGGCCTCGCATTCGTCGGTCTCCGCTACACAAAGGGCCGTCCGCGGCCGACACTGAAACTATGACACATCACGTAGTTCTTCTCGTGGGAGATTGTGACCATGATGACCGAAGCGCAAAAAATTGAAGGCCGGGACGACTCTGTCTGGGATGACTCGATCGACACCCTGGAAATGTCGATACAGGTCGTTTCCGAGCTCGAGGCGATGCTGGAGGAACTCCAGGACGCACCGACGACCTCCAACGGGACTGCCAACGACGACGCGCTGTTGGCCTGCTAGGCGGCGCCCACCTGCACTTACCTCACATCAGCACGACGTCGTACTGCTCCTGCTGATACAGGGCCTCGACCTGCAGGTGGATCGGCTTGCCGATGAATTCCTGCAACTTCACGAGACTGGCAGCCTCCTCGTCTAGCAATAAATCGATCACCGTCTGCGAGGCAACCACCAGATATTCCTTCGCCTCGAACTGCCGCGCCTCGCGCAGGATCTCACGAAAGACCTCGTAGCACACGGTCTGTGCTGTCTTGATCAGGCCCTTGCCGTCGCAGGCCGGGCACGGCTCGCATAAGAGCCGCTCGAGGCTTTCCCGGGTTCGCTTGCGAGTCACCTCCACCAATCCCAGCGGCGACATCTCGGTCACATAACACTTCACCCGGTCGCGTTCGAGGGTCTTTTCCAGGGCACGCAGCACCTGCCGCCGGTGCTCCGCATCCTCCATGTCGATGAAGTCGATGATGATGATGCCACCGATATCGCGCAGCCGGAGCTGCCGCGCGATGGCCTGGGCCGCTTCCAGGTTGGTCTTGAACAGGGTCTCCTCCAGGTTGCGGCGACCGACAAAACCGCCGGTATTCACGTCGACGGTGGTCATGGCCTCGGTTTGATCGATTACCAGATCTCCCCCCGACTTGAGCGGCACACGACGCTCCAGGGCACGCTGGATCTCATCTTCGACAGAATAGAGATCGAAGATTGGCCGCTCACCGGGATAGTAATCGATGGCCCCGGCGACCTCGGGAATCAGCTCTTCGGCGAAACTCTGCGCCTTCTGGCAGGCCTCACGGGAATCGATGCGCACCTTTTCCACGGCCTCCGTGACCAGGTCGCGCATGATGCGCATGGCCAGCGGCAGATCTTCATGTATCAGGGAGGGTGCGGGATTATTCGCGATCGCCGCCTGAATCTTGCCCCAGGTCTTGCGCAGGAAACGAATGTCGCTTTGGATTTCCTGTTCGGTGACCGACTCCGCCGCGGTGCGAATAATATAGCCGCCCGCCTCATCCTGCTCCATCGCCGCGCGCACAATTTCCCGCAGATGCTCGCGTTCCTGATCGTCCTCGATCTTCTGCGAGACACCGATATGCTTCGAATAGGGCAAATAGACGAGATTGCGTGCCGGGATCGTCATGTGGGTGGTCAGGCGCGCGCCCTTGCTGCCGAGTGGATCCTTGACCACCTGCACGAGGATATCCTGACCCTCGGACAGCAATTCCGCAATCGCCGGCCAGCCGCCATTGTTGTTGGCTGTCGCATGCGTTTCCATGGCCGGAAGCCTGATTACGTCGGAGGCATGCAGGAACGCCGTGCGCTCGAGACCGATATCGACAAACGCGGCCTGCATCCCGGGCAGAACACGAACGACCTTACCTTTATATATGTTGCCCACGATGCCGCGATTGCGGCTGCGCTCGATGTAGACTTCCTGCAGTACCCCATTCTCGACCACCGCAACCCGGGTCTCTTGCGGCGTCACATTAATCAGAATCTCCTCGCTCACAGTATCTCGACTCCAACCTCGCCCAACAGCCGGACCACCTCAAACAGCGGCAAACCCACGATGCCGGTATAACTCCCCTCGATATGCGAAATGAAGGCCGCGGCGCGCCCCTGAATCGCATAGCCGCCCGCCTTGTCTGCCGGTTCGCCAGTGTCCCAATAACGTGTGATTTGCGCGGGCGTCAATTCGCCGAAGGTTACCTGGTTGGTGTTGACCACGGCATGATGTTCGCCTTCGCTGAGCACATGTACGCCGGTCAAAACCTGGTGGGTATTGCCGGCCAACCGGCCGAGCATCGCCTCGCCATCGCGCCGGTTGCGCGGCTTGCCCATGATATGCCCGTCCAGTACCACGCAGGTATCCGCCGCCAGCACGGGCCGCGCCGGGCGCCGCACTTTGTCAATCGCCGCCGCCGCCGCGATAGCCTTGGCGCGCGCGACCCGGGATACGTAATCATGGGCACTCTCCCCTGCCAATACGGTTTCTGGCACATCCGTCGGCACCACGTCGAAGGAAACGCCAAGCTGACGCAAGAGTTCCCGTCGGCGCGGTGAGCTTGAGGCAAGATACAGTTTTATTGTTGGTGCGGCCAAAACAATACCTATTTAAGCACGCGCTGGAACAGTTCCCACTGCTGCGGCCACGTCTGTTCCACATCATAATGCTGCGCGATCAGCGCCCGGCCCGCACGCCCCATGTCACGATATTCATCGGGCTTTTCAAGGACTTGCAGCGCACGCCGCAGCAAGCCGTCGAGATCGTAGAAGCCCGCCAGAAATCCGTTCTCGCCGTCACGAATAAATTCGCGCACCGGCGCGGTATCGGACGCCAGCACCACGCACTCACAGGCCAGCGCATTCAGCAGCGACCACGAAGGCACGAATGGCACGGTCAAGTAGACGTGCAAATCACTCAGCGATAACACCTGCTGTAACTCAGCCGGCGGAACCGTGCCAAGAAACCGAAAACGTTTCAGGTCTGGCTGTTCTGCGCGAATCACGTGCTCACGGAATGAATTCGTCTTTATGTGACGCCTGTCATTGCCGTAGCAAATCCGGTCCGACCCCACGACGACAAAAATGACGTTGTCCATCTGTTCGGCAATCCGATTCGCCAGTCTGACGAAAATATCGAAGCCGCGCATGGCCTCGAGGCCACGCGCGACATAGGTGACAATTCGTGTATCGTCGTCAATGAGTTCGTCGCCGATCCGCCGTGGCCCTGCGCTGCGCTGCCAAAAGTCGAGATCGACCCCATCATGAATGATGTCGAGCTTGTTGTCCCACTCGCGCGGAAACAATTGCTTCTGCCAGCGGGTCGGCGTGTAGCCGGCATCACAGGAATCCAGGTCGATCAGAATCATCGCGTTGCGCATACGCGAGCGCAAATAGTCTATATCCTGCGGCGGAAACTCGGGCCGAAAATCCATATCCGAGTCGTGCGGATGGTAGTAATACTCAAAGTAGTTGACGATGGGACAATCATACAGCTCGCGCAAAAAGGCGGTGGTACCAAAACCGCTATGGCCCAGGATCAGGTCGGGTTTGAGCGCCGGATCCGCTTTGCAGGCCTCGTAGACCGCATGGCTCTGCCATACCGCGTTTTCGAAGGTACGTGCGCAGTAGTGTGTCTGCTCCCGCGCACCACCCCGTTGATGCATCTGAATGCGCCGCACGCCGTTGAATTGACCGGCCTCGATCCGGGAAACGAACACACACTCCACATCCCCGCGTGTCGCCAGGCGCTCCAGCATGGGTCCAAACTGGGCCGGGTAGTTGGGATGAACGAAAAGAATCTGCATCCGTCTTCTGTGCGCCCGGGACAGGTCAATGACCGCCGGCTTAGCTTTGGTCGGTTTCGAACTCGATCCGGCACTTGAGTCCCGCCGGTATCTTATTTTTTGGATTAGGTAATTCCAGGCGCACGCCGATGGTGCCACTGGCGGCATCGATCACGCGATCGACGATCGTGACGGTCGCCATGTACTCACCGCCGACCGGTGCCTCCGGCCGGACGCGTGCCTTCATGCCGCGCTCGACAACGCCATACATCGACATGGGCACGATCACCTCGACATTGAGCGGATCGATCTGTGCGACGGTCAATATCATCTTATCGTCGACAAATTCACCGGGCGAATGGTAGCGATCGACGACAATTCCGTCGATCGGACTGCGGACGGTGCGTAATTTCAAGCGCTCACGCGCCTCGCGCAGTTCCAGTTTCGCCAATTGGGTATTCGTGGCCATTTCATCCTTTTCGTGCTGCGAGATGAATTTTTCCTCATACAACTGATCGCTGCGCGAGGATTGCCGTTCACCAAACTCCACGCGTGTCTTTGCAAGTTCCAGCGCCGCCTGCTCGACGCCGGATTCGAGGCGTACCAGGACCTGCCCCTGCTTCACACTATCGCCGCGATCAAGACCGAGCCGGGCAATGATTCCGGGCACGGAGCTGCTGATATTGACGACTTTGTGGGGTTCGAGCAGGCACTCGAATGCCGTCTGTGATGCCGGCGCATCGATTACCGACGCATCGGGCAAGCCCTCAATCCCTGACGTCATATCAGGCGCCGATTGCGCCGCGACGCGGGTGGCGGCGAGCCCCGCCAGGAACAGCGCGATCAGGAGTCTCATAAACAACGTGCAGGGTCTCAACATCATATGCATTCCAAATACGGTCACTCCGGTCGGCCGGTGAACGCCAGCGTGGTGCCCATCTGCTTATCCGCCTTTAACAGCTGTCGACGCATGCGACTGAACATGCGTTCGGCGCGGTGTTGGGCAAATGTCTGGGCCCACTCACCGATACGATGCCCCAGCCGGCGGTTGCCGGACAGACAGGCGCGCACGATTCGATAGGCCAATGAGCCATCGTATACCTGGACCAGTTCGTCCTCTAGGGACAAGATAGCCGCGAAGGTCCCCGGATCGCCCTGCCGGGCGCAGCGGCCGGCCAACTGACGGTCGATGCGCCGGGCCTCGTGACGCTCCGTCAGAATGACGCACAGACCCCCCGCCTCCGCAACGCCGGGGGCGAGGCGTATATCCGTGCCACGCCCCGCCATGTTGGTCGCAATCGTAATACGTCCGGCCTCGCCGGCCTGGGCAATGATCTCCGCCTCACCCTGGTCCTGGCGGGCGTTCAGTACCTGGTGCGCGAGCCCCGCCGCGGTGAGCAATTGGCTGGCGTGCTCGGAGGCGGCTACCGAGTGGGTCCCCACCAATACCGGCCGCCCTTGCGAATGCAGCGCGTCGATCTGCGTCACAATGGCGCGCCATTTCTGTTCCGCCGTCGCGAAGACCTGTGTTGGCAGCACCGTACGATTCGCCGGGCGATTGGTCGGTACCCGATGTACTTTGAGGCGGTATACACTTGCCAGTTCACCCCTGACTTCATGCGCGGTACCGGTCATGCCCGCCAGCCGATGATAACGGCGAAAGAATCGCTGATAGCTTATGCGCGCCAGCGGCTCTTTGCGGCTGGTAATGCGACAGCCCTCTTTGGCCTCGACCATTTGATGCAGGCCACGTTCCCAGGATCGATCCGGCATCACGCGGCCGGTAAATTCGTCGATGATCTGCACCTTGTCATCACGAACCAGGTAATGCTTGTCGGCTTCGAAAAGATGAATCGCCGTCAGCGCCTGGGTCACCAGCTCCTCGCGACGCTTCGTGCCCGCCCATAATCCCCCGATGCTTGTGACGAGTTCGGCCGCCTGCGCCTTGCCTTCCTTGGTGAGGGTAATTTGCCGCTCACCGCGATTGACCGAAAAATGCGCGTTTTCGTTCAACTGCCGGGCGAAATCCAGCGCCTGTTTGACCATGTCCTCCTCATCATTGGCCTGCGACTGATCGGAAATGATCAACGGCGTACGTGCCTCATCGATCAGTACGCTGTCGGCCTCATCGACAATGGCAAAATACAGCCCCCGCAACAGAAGTTCGCGGGTCCGTCCATGCGCACCGTACAAGCGGTCCAAACGCATATGCAGCGGGCTCTTCTGCGTACCCAGCCGCATCTGGTCGCGCAGGTAATCAAAGGTTATGGTCTTGTTCGTGCAATAGGCCACATCACAGGCATAGGCATCGCGGCGCGCACTTAACTCCATGTCTTGGGTCGCGGCGGCGACACTCAGCCCAAGAGCCTCATAGATCGGCGCCATCGCATCCCGATCCCGTTGCGCAAGATAATCGTTCACCGTCACGATATGCACTGGCGTGCCACTCAAGGCCACGGTACCCGCGGTCAAACTTGCCGTCAGCGTCTTGCCTTCGCCGGTTTCCATTTCCGCGATCGCGCCCTGCAACATCACCCAGCCGCCAATCAGCTGCACGTCAAAGTGACGCAGGCCGATCGTGCGCTCGGCAACTTCACGAATGATGGCAAAGGACCTGGCGACTAGTGGCTCCTGTAATCCTTCCCGGCGCAATGCCGCCCGCAGCTCCGCCGTCTGCACCTGCAGCTGCGCATCGGATTGTGAGCGGAGTTCATCAGCCAGGCCGTTTACCCGCGACACGAACCGTTTCGGGTTATTGGCCCGGCCACGCAGCCGATTGCCGGCCGCGTGCAGGGCATCGGTGAGGGATCCCGCGGCCTGCGTATCGGCAGTGTCGTCCCGCTCCGGATAGACCCCGGCAATCACGCCGGCCGTCACCGGACGGCTAGACATTGAATTTCCTCAGGAATAGCTGGCGCAGGCCCCGATACCACTGACGCGCCAGGGGCTCGCTACCATGGTCGAAACGAACGTAAACCCGGCCGCCGAGCCGGGCCACGCCCGCCTCCGGCGGCACGTCGATATCGAACACGAACAACTTCTGAAATGCCTTCGGCCGCGCCGGCTCGCGGGGATCGATGGCGATGTCACCGCCACCTTCGCTACTCAGGGCCAGACTCGGCAACAGGTCTGTCGCCGCCGGAATCTCGCGTGCGAACGTACCCTGGATTACCCGATCGAGGCGTTCCGCCAGGCGCAACGCGATACCGTCCGGCGATTGGCGCACCCAATCCACATCCGCCTGGCTGACCACGACGCGCGCGGTGACCGCGGAACGATCCAGCACGTAACCGAGCTGTGTGCCCCGTGCGAGAAAACGTCCCGCCAGATTTTGTGCGTCATTAATGACCAATAAACCATCCCGCGGGCTACGAATGAGCAGATTATTCAATCGTTCGCGAGTGAGCGCCAATTCGGCGCGGGCCTGCTGCAACTCTTCGCTGGTGACTTCGGCTTGCACAATGTCCTGCACCAACTCGGAGCGATGCCGAATTTCCAACTCAGTGACCTTGGCCGCGAGCACCGCGGCCTGGGTACGAAGCTCAGGGTCTGAGCAGCGCACCAGGAGGTCACCCTTGCGTACGACCTGATCCGACTCGACATAGACTTCGTCCACGAAACCGCCGCTATCCACCCGCACGACGGAATCCTCCGGAATACGCACGATCCCTTCGGCGCGGGTCCAATGCGGCATCGGCCACCAGACCAGTATCGCGACCAGGGAACCGACAATCGCACCCGTCACCAACAGCGCACGGCCACGTTTGCTGCGCAGGCGTGGACTCGTTATCAGGAATGTCAGCTGTTTATACAGCGGCATCAGAATCATCATGTACATGGCCCAGATCGCGAGGATGATTCCAATCACGAAATATTTTCCCGCCACAAACAGGACGATGACCGTCATGATAAACATGCGGTACGCGAACGACGCGAGCCCGTAAAAGATGAACCAACCGCGCTCCCCGGGTGCGTTCACCGGTGACGTGGCACTCGGTGTCGCAAACAGGTATTTCTGGATAACGTAACCGATATAGCGGTTCGACCGCGGCGACAAATTGGGAATTTCCAGAAAATCGGACAAGATGTAGTAGCCATCGAATCGGATGAGCGGGTTGGCGTTGAACAGCAGCGTCGAAACGCCCGCAATCAGCATGACGTTAAACGCCACGGCACGGACCAACCCGGGCTCGACGTTGATCCATACGAACAGGGCCAGTGCCGCGAGCAGCATTTCGACCATCATGCCCGCCGCGCCGACGACCACGCGGCTGCGCTTGTTGCGGAAGGCCCACGCGGAACTGGCGTCGACATACGGGATCGGCATGAGCACCAACAGCATGATGCCCATCTCGTGCACCTCACCGCCCCAGGCCTTGGTGGCAAACCCATGCCCCAGCTCGTGCAAGGCCTTGACGATGGGGAAAATCAGACCGATTAACAACAGGTTGTTGGCCGCCAGCACCCGGTCGGACAGATTTTCCGTCAACTCGGGCCAATGTGTGCTCGCCAACACGAGTGCGGTCAGCACAATCGCCGCCCACGAAAGAAAGCCTGCCCAACCGAAAATCGGGCGCAGGAATGGCATGAACCGACTCAGGAAGCGCTCCGGATCCCAGAGCGGAAACGTCAGCGCCAGGGGGCTGCGCAGATTTCGCTTAATGCGACTCTTGCGGTGCTTCTTATGGCGATCGAACAGTTCCTGTATATCGGGCGGCACGTCGCACAACAAGACATCGGCCTGATGAAGCTGCGCAAGCAAATTGATGATTTCGTCCTGGGTCGGCATGTCGTCGCCGAGTTTCTCGCCGGCCAGTTCCCAGACTTCCTGTACACTGCGGGTTCCATCGAAAAGGCCGATGACGTAGTTCGCCCCCGGCGTAAATCGGTGAAAGCGACCCGAGGAATGATCCTGCAAGACGTACCACAGCTCACCACGATAGTAATCGCGGTGAATCTGGGCGTGACCACGAATGCGTGGCTTAAGATTCGCGACCCGATACCAGGTTGAACTGAATAGATGGTCCTGCATGCCTAAATCCGTCTCAAGGCCGCCATGACCAGAACCACAGGCGTAACCAGTCGACCAGCTCGTGGCTCCAGATCCAAATTAGGCGGCGGGGCTCGACGTTGATCTTGCCAATGCCTTCCATACCGGGCCGCAGGCGGTCTGTCGGCCCATCGAGCCTGGCCTCGACACGAAAGTAATTGCGCCCTTCACTGGCGGTCGATACCGGCGTCACTTTGCTAATGGTGAAATCGAGACGCGCGTCCGGCAGCGATGACAGGACCAGGTTGCCCCGTTGCCCCTGAATAACATCACCGATATCACGCTCATCGACCTGCAACACGATACGGTATTCGTCCAGCGGCGCGACCTCGAAGAGTACTTCTCCCCGCTGTACGCTGCCACCCAGTTGTTGACTGAGATCTCCCACGACGATCAGTCCATCGAAAGGTGCGATGAGTTTGGTGCGCCTGAGCTGCTCGTCGGTCAACGCAAGCTGCGCCTCCGCCTGTTCGATTCGCGCCTTGAGCATTTGTGCCTGCGCACGCTCGTGATTCGCCAGCGCCTCGCGGTATTGCCCGGACAATTGGCTGCGCTGACTCGACCAGCGTTTCGCCTGCAAACGCAGATCCTTGTCATCGAGAGCGCCCAGTTCGTCGCCGGCCTGCACGAGATCGCCCGCGCGCGGCCCCGATGACGCGATGTAGCCGTTAAACGGCGCCACCACCGCGCGCTGTACCGCCGCCTCCAGGTTCCCTTCGCCGGTGACCCGGTAGTCCCCGGTGGCAAAGGTCAGGAATAATCCCAAGGCGACCAGCAGTGCGGTGGCCAACTTCAGGCCAGGGTGCCGCGGCCCGATCAATTTAGCTACCTGTCGATTCGCGGCGACCGCCACCTTGGAAACTACGGGGCGGGCATTTTGCCGTTTCTCCGCCATAATCGGGCCGGCGATCGCGATGATGGTTTCGCATAGCTCGACGGTATCGTCGTCAAACCGCCGCTCATCGTGTCGCTCGAAGGTCACGGCACCCACGGATTCCTTGTCGACCATGAAGGGAATCGACAATAACGCCCGCGAGCCATGTTCGCGCGCAAACTCCGCATGGTGGCGTGTCACCAACGGTGCGTCTTCGGAAGCCGGGTAGCGTATGGTCGACTGTTGATCCACCGCCTCGTCCATTGTCAGACCGATGGCGGAGAGCAAATTCATCTGTTTGCCAAACTGTGCGCTGTGGGACAGCGCCGCCACATGCACATGACCTTTACGCGCGAATCCAATGCTTACGCGGTCGCACTCCAGGCGCGTCACCAACTCGGTGGCGAAGGCTGTGGCCGCGGCCTGGAAATGGCTCTCCGAGACCAGTGTCGCGGTCAGGTCGAGCGCGGTGACAAGACGTTCGCGGTGACTGGCGTCGGATTCCGCCTGTTCGCGGCGCAACAGGATTTCCAGCCAGCCGGCACCCCACTGCAGCTGGCGCATGACCGCCTGCAGTGCCGACTCGTCACGCGGATCGATTTCGACCGCAACAGCCCCGTGCAGCCGGCCGTCGATTTGAATCGGATAGGCGACGCCAAGATCCGCGCTACCGACCAGGCCGAGTGGCGAATCACTGTCAGGGTTGGAGTTGACGGCGACGGCACGGCGGTCGACCAGGGCTCGCTCGGCAATCTCGGCGAGTTGCAGGCTGCTCGGTTGATCTTCCGGCCAGAAGGCGACGGGGGAAAATGGGCCGCTGTCCGCGTCGCCCAATACTACGACACCACGGTGGGCCTTGTGGATCATGGCACATTGCAGGGCAAGCCAACTGTGGCAGAACTCCTCGGCCGTATCGGCCTCGGCGAACCGCAACCAGAGCGCCTGATCCACATAGGCGACCGCGTCCTCCTGTGACGACGCGTGCTGTTCAGGCCTGTCCTGCGCTTTCAAGCCCATCTCTCATGTACTGACACGGGATCGACGACGCCGGGAAGTCGTCACCGGGCCTTCGGTCCATGGCGATGTGGAACCACCCCGCCGCCCTGCCGGGCTGGCGGGGTGGTTGGGGAGCTAGCTGGTGGGCTCGCCGCCGGTGCTGGCATCGACACCCAGCTGACCGAACCGCGCTTCGTACTGATCGACCACGCTCTTGAGCAGGAGCGACAAACGCTTCGCGGCATACGGACTCAAGATCACCCGATCGCTGAGCTGTACGGTGACTTCCGGCTGACCGGTGTGCCAAGTCTGATTGGTGCCGAACAGAAGCGTCACTTCTTCGCGGGTACTGGAAACGTTACACACGTTCGCGTAGGAACTCTTCATGTTCGAGTCGTCCCAACGAACCTTCAGGTTTTCACCTTCGGCGGCGGGCGCAGCGGTATCCGCCGCAGATGCTGCTTTGGCCATGTATCCTCCTAACCGGGATTCAAAAAGTAGATGATTGCTGATTTATCCGGACCCGTGGCCGGGCCGGGGGTTACCTTAATAATACCCTATTCCTGGGCATATTTATCGGGCACCTTGCATCCGTGGCGCGACCGGGGGGGCTCGGCCCCGTTCTATCGGCCAACTAGAAAACTATTTTTAAAACAGTGGCTTGAATCTGGTGCATTGCATGTAACCGAGATCAAAATCAGCGGCTGCGGCCGCCGCGGCGGAAGGCGCCGCGATCCACCAGGCCCGGTTGGGCCGCCCGCTCGGCCTGGTCCCGGGTCACGAAGGTGCCGGTGCTTTCGTCGAATACTTTGGTCTGGTCTTTGTTGCCGCCCGCCTTCCACGTGCGCCGCGAGCGCACCTGCTGCCAACCGAGGGCGGCCATCGAGGCAATGCCGCCGATGAAGACCTCGGGCATATCACTGTGCCGGGCCTGGCTATCCGCGTCGATGTCAGGTGTACCGGCGGTGTCGTCGACCTTCATCGACAATTCATCCGCCGCGTTCGTATCGTCGTCGGCGGGACAATCGGCGGTGGTCACCGCGGTGTCGGTGACCGGCTGGCCGTCTTCGGCAGCCTTCACTTCGGCGCATTCCAGATCCTTCTGCAACGCCACATCGAGGGCGGCGCCGTGGTTATGACGGAACAGGGCAGTGTGACCGAAGGCGGAATCGCCGAACACGTCGGTGGCATAAAACTGGCTCGCGCCGGACCCGCCGGAGAGTGACAGTAGGCCGTCGTTATTGCTGCCGCCCGCCTTGGCCAGGTCGTTGGAATAGAGCACATAGGCCGTGGCGCGATCGAGGGCGCTACTGAGATCACCCGCCGCGTGGCCGCCGAAGGCCTCGACGCTGATGACGATGCCGTTCTCGATGAAGATGCGCCCAAAATCGCCAATCAAAATATCCTCACCGAGATTGCCCACCAGGGTGTCGTCGCCTTCACCGCCGATGATGAAGTCGTGTCCCGGGCCGCCATCGAGGAAATCGCCCCAGCCGAAGCCGATGTTTGGTGACACAATGAAATACGGCGTGCGGCCGTTGGTCAACACCAGGCCATTGTCGCCGATGAGTACGTCGCTGCCGCTGTCACCGGCGAGACGATCGGCCTGGGCGCCGCCGATGAGCACGTCATTACCGCTGCCGCCGGAAATGGTATCGGATCCGCCGATATCGTGGGAGCTCGGCTCGACGCGGGAATTGAACAAGGTAATGGTGCCGTTGTCGCCGATAAGGAAGTCGTCCCCGCCGCCGCCGTCGATCAGATCGTCGCCCTGGCCGCCGAGCACATTGTCGTCCCCGCCGCCGCCGCCAAGGGTGTCGTCGCCGCCGAGATCCGGAAAATCGGTCTGCGCCTGTTGCACGGCGCCGCCGACGAAAGTGATCACCCCGTTGTCGCCTAGCAGCGTATCGTCACCGCCGCCGCCGTCGGCATCATCGTCGCCGATGCCGGCGACAATCGCATCGTCCCCGCCGCCGCCGCTGATGTTGTCGTCCCCGCCGGTACGCTCCGCGGTAAAGCGAACACTGCGGCCGTTGCTCACGCCGCTGTCACCGAGCACCTTGTCGTCATCATCGCCCGCATCGATGTCGTCCCCTGCGGCGCCACCGATGATCGAGTCATCCCCGGCGCCGGCATCGATGTTGTCACCGCCGCCGGTACCCGGTGCCTCGGAGGTGGCGGTGCCGCCCTCGGCCGTGCCGCTGTCGCCCAGCACCACGTCGTCGCCACCGGCGCTGGTGATATCGTCGCCGGCGGCCCCGCCGATGACCGTATCGTTGCCGCCGCCGGAGTTGATGTCGTCGGCGCCGCCGGTGCCTGGGGCGTCGGAGCTGGCGCTGGTGCCCTGCACGTTGCCGCTGTCGCCCAGCACCACGTCGTTGCCACCGGCGGTGGTGATGTCGTCGCCAGCGGCGCCACCAATAACCGTGTCGTTGCCGCCGCCGGTGTCGATCCGGTCGGCGCCACCGGTGCCGGGCTCCAGGGTGTTGATGTCGGTACCGCCGAGGATGAGACCGGCATCGCCGAAGGCGACGTTGTTACCGCCGCTGATGGTGATAATGTCGCCCTGGGCGCCGCCCATGACCGAATCGTCGCCGTTGCCGCTGGTGATGGTATCGACACCGCCGATGGGCGGACTGATCGCCTCGATGACACCGGGGCCGACGTGGCCGCAATCGCCGAACAGGATGCTGTCGCCGCCGGCATTGGTGAGGCGGTCATTGCCGCCACCACCGATCACCGTGTCATTTCCGAGACCCGTGGTGATGACATCGTCGGACCCGTTGACGCAGTTCAGGGACCGCAGATCGAAATTGTTGACGTCGATACAGACGAAGTCGCCGACGATCAGGTTGTTGTCCTCGAGGTCAGTGATATCGTCGCCGCCGGCACCGCCGATGAGGGTGTCGTCGCAGTCACCGCCGATGATTGTGTCACCCTCACCCAGGTTTGGATTACCGGTCTTGATGATCGACGGTTTGTTGCCGGCAAAGTCCACGAAACCATCATCACCGATGACCACGTCCTCGCCCCAATCGGAGTTTACGGTATCGGCGCCGACCCCGGCGAGGATCACATCGCCGTTGTTGGCGCAGGCGGTGTCACAGATCTCGGTATCGAAATCGCCGCGAATGATGTCGTTGCCGCCGGTGGCGCCGGAGACATCCGTGGTGCGCGCCGACACGACATTGCGTGGATCGCTGGTGTCCAGGGCGCCGGCGGGGATAACACTGGCCAGCACGATTTCGCCGTTGTCGCCGATGATGATGTCGCTGCCGGCGTTACCAAAGAGTTCGTCGCCGGCGAAGCCGCCAACGATGAAGTCGACTCCGGCACCACCGCGCACGGTGTCGCTGTCGCCGAGGGCGCCGGGGCCCGTGTGGTAGGACTGCACCAGGTCGAGCGTGCGGCCATCGCCGTCACCAGTATCGAAGTTCATCAGGCCGTTGTCACCGAGAATGGTGTCGTCACCCAGGTTACCGCGAATGTCGTCGGCACCGACGCCGCCGAAAATATAGTCGTCGTCGGGCACGTTTTCGTCACCGCATACCACCTCGACGCCGAAGTAGCCGTTGATCAGATCGTCACCGCCGGTGGCTGCCATGGTATCCAGGGTGCGTGCCAGGGAGCGGCGCTCGCCGAGGAGATTGCTGTTGTCCACCCGGATCGGCGCCACATTGGTCATAGCCAGGGCGCCGGCGAAGGCAATCTGGAAGCGTCGCTCGCCGCCGGTGACGGTGACATCGCCGGCGTCGAGGCCGGCCAGTGCGGTGAGTGCCGCCTCGATGTCCGCCGCGCTGGCGTCATGGGCGAGGGCGGTGGTGGTATCGGTGCCGAAGGTCAGGGTGAAGCTTCCGCCGGTGGCGATCACTTCCAGGGTCTGGAACTCGCTCGCTGCTGCGCCGCCTTCCATCGAAGTCTCGATGCGGCCGCCGCCGACCTGAATCACCTCGCCGTTGTCGCCGAAGATCACGTCGCCGCCGCTGCCGCCGGTGATGGTATCGTTATCCGCACCACCGAGGATGATGTCGTCGCCGTCGTTGCCCTCGATGGTGTCGGTGCTACCCAACCCCAGTTCGGTGCTGAGAATCAGGTCCAGGGAATTCAGGTTGTCGTCGCCGGTGAGATCCAGTTCGCCGGTGAGGTTATCGACCACCCTGACGTTGTAGTTCAACAGCCCGTTGTCGCCCAGGATTACGTCCGCACCGACATTTCCGGTGAGGCTGTCGCTACCGACCCCGCCGAGGATCACATCGTCGCCGGCATTGCCGGTAATGGTGTCATCACCACCGGTGCCGGCCACGGTGTCGGTAGTACGCACCAGGGCGACCTGGCCGCCGACCAGCACCAGTTCGCCGTTATCCCCGAGCAGGTAGTCCTGGCCGTCATCCCCGGTGATGGTATCCCCGCCACCGCCGCCGAGGATCGTGTCGTCGTCGCCATTACCGGACAGGGTGTCGGCCGCGCCCTGATCGAGTTGAGTGGACTGGATCAGGTCCAGGGTGGACCAGTCGCCGTCGCCGGTCAGATCGAGGCCGGTGGTCGTCAGGGTGCGGGTCTGCATGACATTGTAATTCAGCAACCCGTTGTCGCCGAGGATCACATCTTCGCCGCCGTTGGCGGTGAGCGTGTCCATCCCCATGCCGCCGATCAGGGTGTCGTTGCCGGCGTTGGCGGTACTGCTGTCACCGCCGCCGGTGGCCGGGGTGACATCGGTGGTCTTGAGCAAGGCGCGGGCGCCGGCCACCTGCACGATCTCGGCGTTGTCGCCGAGTCACCGCCGCCGGTGGCCGGGGTGACATCGGTGGTCTTGAGCAAGGCGCGGGCGCCGGCCACCTGCACGATCTCGGCGTTGTCGCCGAAGATCAGGTTGTGACCGTCGTCGCCGGTAATCGTGTCGCCGCCGGCGCCGCCTACTATGGTGTCGTTCTCCGCATTACCCGCAATATTGTCGGCCCCGCCGAGACCCAGTTCCGTGCTTTGGATCAAATCGAGGGTCGTGAGATCGCCGTCGCCGGCGAAATCGAGACCGGTACCGCTCGCGGTTCGTGTCTGCAGCACGTTGTAGTTGAGCAGGCCGTTGTCGCCGAGGATCACATCTTCGCCGGCGTTGCCGGTGAGGCTGTCGTTGCCGACGCCGCCGAGGATCACATCATCACCGCCGTTGCCAGCAATGGTGTCGTCATCGCCGGTGCCCGCTACCGTGTCCGTGGTGCGCACCAGGGACACCTGGCCACCCACGATCACCAACTCGCCGTTGTCGCCGAGCAGATAGTCGTTACTGTTGGTTCCGCTGATCGGCGCCAGCGCCACCGCGCGGAACAGCGTCGGACCGCTCTCATCGCCGATCAAGATATCGGCGCCGGCGCCGCCCAGCAGGGTATCCGCACCGGCTTCGCCGAACAATTGATCGTCGGCGCCGTCCGCCAAATTGCCGGATTCGATACGTACCACGGAACCGGTGCCGAGCAGGCCATGGATCGCGTTGGCCTGGGTAATGACGCCGTGGTCGCCGAAGATAATGTCATCGCCGTCCGCGCCTCGCAGCGTATCCATGCCGGCGGTGAGATCGTCCATGGTCTTCGCGTGATCACCAGCGCCGGGCTCGGCTGCGATCAACAGAATCTGGTCGGCCAATTCGATACGCTTGCGCAGATCCAGATTGAAGCCGGAGTCGCCGTAGATGTGGTCGCTCCCCTGCTCGCCGAAGATCGTGTCGTTCCCGGAGCCGCCCGCGAGCTGGTCGCCGAATTGACTGCCATAAATGGTGTCGGCACCGCGGCCGCCGTAGATCGCCACGCCGCCGTCGGCGTTGCGAGCATCGATCATGTCGTCACCGTGATTGACGAACTCGAAGGCGTTGCCCGAGGGCACTACACTCCCCGGCGGCTCGCTGTAACGCAGGCCGCTCTGGGTGGTATCGCCCAGGATCACCAAGGGTGCCTCGACGCCGCCGCCGCCATTGACGACGATGGTGTCCTTCGCGGCACCGCCATGCACCACGGTCACCGCGCCGCTGGCGGTGCCCTCGATGGTAAAGTCGTCCTCGCCCTGACCGAGCATGATCTCGACGATCTCGAAGCCGCCGTAGGTAATGCCGCCGTCGAAGCTGCGTGTGGCGCCGGCGCTGTCGGCCAGGTCGAGGCCGGTGCCCATTTTCAAGCCGGAGAGATTCGTGGCCGTCAGCACCCCGATATCGTTAACGACGCTACCGTCATTGAAAACATTCAGGACGTCGGTCTGTTCGCCTTCGTTCGCAATCACCACGATGTCCGGTCGCGGCTCGTCGCGCTCGCTGGGCAGCATCAGGGGGTCGGCGAGGCTGCGGTTCTTGCCCGGCAACACGCTGCCCTCGACGATCAACGGGCCGCGAATCCGCTCCAGGGTATGCGGCTGGGTCGGGAAGGTCTGCACCGGCTGATCCAGGAGATCCGTCGGCAGCGCGGTAATGTCGATGCTGGCCGGTTGGTCCCAGTTTCCAACGTCAAACACGACTCCGGGCAGGCCGTCACCGGTGTCGGCGACGAAACGGGGATCACTGCTCGACACCGCGGTCTGGCCGTCGCCAAGAATCTTCACCGTCACCGGGTCAGTGGGCGCCGCGCTCAGGACCAGCGTGTACGTGTCGTCGATCAGGCCCTGCACCACCCGGGTGCCGCCGTCGGTCTCGGTCACGATCACGCCCTTGGCATCGTTGTCGATTACTTCCACCTTGACCGTGGCGTCGGCGGCCGCAGCGAACGCCGAGGCGCCGCCGAGGCTGCTGGTCACCTCATGAAGGATCTCGGCCCGGTAGGGATTCTCCACATCACCGTCGTCCACTGCCGTAACGGTGACGATTACGGGCGTATTCCAGTTGCTGCTGTTGAAGCTGATCGTGTTGCCGGTCACGCCGGCGCCCGATACCGTCACCTGCGCGTCGACCGGCAGGTTGTCCACGTCCGGGGTCAGGGTCACGGTCACGGTTTCCCCGGCCGCCGGCGCGCGGGTCAGGGAAATTTCATAAGTATCCGTCGCACCGGCTTCCACCGCCCGGGTGCCGTTGTCGCTCTCCTTAATTATGAGTGTCGCGATATCGTCGTCGCTGACCTGGACCTCGACATTCGAAATATCCAGGTTGTCGTACTCGGGGTTGTCGCTGAGAATGCTGTGGCTCACCACCACCGTACGTTCACCCTCGATGGCGTTGTCCGACGCCGCCTTTACGAATACCGTCTGCGGCGTGTTCCAGCCACCGGCCTGATCGAAGGTCAATACCAACGAGCTGAACCAGTCGACGCCGTTGCTGGAGACCAGCAACGAATCGGCCTCACGATCCAGCTCGCCGTCGCTGATTTCCTGTGCCGACAAGGCGCGGCGCGCCAGGCTGCGGTCGCTGGTGCCGGCGCGGGCGGCGGATACGGTGACATAGGCCAGGGTCGCGGGCGTCACCGCGGCGGCGGGCTCGGTCATGGCCACCGTGTAGCTGTCCATGTAGGCGGGATCGCTCGCGGCGACGTCCTCGGTGACGGCGCTTGCGCCGCCACTCTCGGTGATCACCACTTTGGCGGTGTCGCCGTTGGCCACATGCAGGGAGATGCCCTCGACGAAGATGCTGTCATAAGCCGGATCGTCGCTGACCACGGCATGATTGATGAAGCCGCTGCGGCCCTCCACGCTGGCGGCCACGATCTGACCGGTGACATCGCCGCCTACATCGATGGTATCGCTGCCGAGCCCGCCGATTACCGTGGTGACCACGTCCTCGTTGGTGCTGAGGACGAAGAAATGGTCGTCGCCCTCGAGGCCGTCGACCTCCGCGATCTCGATGTTCTCGTAGTTGATACTGAGGCCGGCGCCGAAGATGCCCTCCTCGGTGATGACGAAGTTGTCCGCCAGCGGCGTGCCCAGCACAACCAGTGAATCGAGGCCGGCGCCGCCGTCGATGCTCACCGGCGCGTTGATGCTATAAACGACATTGTCGTTGCCGTCGCCGGTACTGATATCGATGTCGAACAGGGCAAAGGCGCGCACCACGAATTCGTCGTCACCGTCCTCGCCGAACAGCTTGAGCAACGCCTTGTTGCTGTAGACGGAGAAACGGTCGTTGCCGTCACCACCCATAACCAACATGGGCACGCTGATGCCGTTGCTGAGGTAGGCCGGCGCCGGCGTGCCGTCGCTGAGGAAGCCGAGGAAGATCTCGGTGGTGTCGATGCCGTCGCCGATGGCGATGCCGGAAGTGCCTTCGTTGCGCTCGGTGGCAAACACCTGGCCGATCTGGAAGGTGTCTGCGCCTTCGCCCCCGTCCAGGGTGGTCAGGGTGCTGTTGTCGTCGGTGGCGAAATAATCGTCACCGGCGAGGCCGTTGACGCGCAGACGGGCGTTGATGGTCGCGTCGTAATCGATGCGCTCCACCGCGTCGCTGTTCGCCGTGTAGCCGCCGCCCAACGTGTCGTAGCTGCCGTCCAGCTTGGCGAGCAAATTCTTGCGCAGCAGGAAGACATCCTGGGCCGCGGTACCGTTGATGGTGAGGACGTCGGCACCGTCGTCCGGCGCGCCGCTGTCGTGGACCCGTATATTATAGTTGGTGGCACCACCGGTGATATTGACCGTGTAGTCGTCGGTGCCGCCCTCCCCGTCCAGATCCAGAGTATGGCCCGCGGCCACGTCCATGGTCGGCAACTTGTCGACCAGGAAGGTGTCCTCGCCGTCGTCACCCCAGATGCGGGTATGCCCGACCACCTGCTGCGGATGGATATGGAAGAAGTCGTCGTCGGTGTGGCCAAATATGTCCGTGACGATGGGATCGAGAATACCGGCGATGTCGATGGTGGTGCCCACCCCCGCATCGGCGTTGCCCCAGTCGCCGTAGATGGTAATGGTATCGCTGGCGCTGATCTCGCCGCCGGGCTGCAGGGTGACGTCGTCGCCCACCCGCAGAGTGGTGGAACCGCCGTCGGTGCGGATGATGCCGCCACCGGCGAGCACTTCCAGATCTTCACCGGCAGCAGCGGTGTCCGGCAGGCTGATACGAATATCCCCGCTGGGGGTGGTCGCCGTTTGCACCCGCAGTGCGCCGGAGACTTCGGTGAGGTAGATGCCCGCTTCCGCCGTGGCGGTCAGTACGCCTGCGCTTGCACGCGATGTGTTGATCTCCAGATCATTGCCGACCGTGCCGATGCCGCCGCCGTCGGCGTCGAAGGTGATATTTTTTGCCTCTACATTGGCGTTCTGATCGGCATTGGTGTCCAGAATCGACCCGCTGCGGGTAACCAGCACCGCGTCGCCCAGCGTGGAAAACACGCGGTTTACATTAAGAACTCCCGCGGTTTCCTCCACGTAGATCCCCTGTCGCGCGTCGGCCGTCAGCACGCCGGCGCTGGGACTGGATGAGTCGATCTCGAGTCGATCGCCCACCAGCCCGATACCGCCGTTAATTGAAGTCAGTGTGATATTGATGCCAGCGACGTCGTTTTGCACCGTGCTGCCGGACAGCGCGTCCCCATCCAAAATGGAGCCAAGTGCCGTGAGGGTGACGTCGGCGGCGCGGGAACGTACCAGACCGAGCCGCAGATCGTCGGTGTATTCGCGCAGCTCGACGGAACCGTCGACGTTGACGTCGAGGTGGCCGGGGCCGGTGGCGGCCAGGTCGGTGAAGCCGGCGATGTGAATACGCGGCGTCGCGGTCAACCCGGCGGTCGTACCGGACGTATCCCCCGCGCCCTCCACGTCGGCAATCACGATGTTGCCACCCGCCGTGAGTCCCGGCATGGCGAGCAGGCCGGCGCCCGGCCCGATGGGCATCGTGTCACTGCCGAGCAACTGGAAATGATCCAGCCCGGTGTCCTTGAACGCACTGCTGACCCGGGCTGCCACCCCCGCATCCTGGCGCAACTCGAAACTATAAGTACTGTCGATCGTCGTGGTCTGCGTCGCATCGATAAAGGCGGCTGGGTCGAGGCCCGGATTGCTCCCGTCGGGACGGAAGTGACTGAAATAATCCTTGGGATTCGGGTTCTGGGCCGGCGTATTGAACGTGAGGTAGACCTCCACCGGTCCGGATTCCGCCGCGGAGCCGGTTTCGCGCACGCTGTCCTGCAGCAACAGATCGATGTCGTTACCGGCGGTGACGGTATCGATGAACACGGTGAACGGGTCCGTGTTGTCCGGCACCCGGTCGTGGCCTTTCAGATTCAGGTAGACGTCCGTTCCGGCGCCGGCATTGAGCCGCGTGGTACGCAGCTCATCATCGCCGGCATCCAAAACCCGGTTGCGCTCCAGGCTCTGGATCAGACCGACGTTGAGCCGGCTGCCGGCGAGTCCGACCGAACCCGCCGTGGCCTGCACGTCGAGGATGTTGGTCAGGATCCAGGCATCACCGTCGTCCGCATAGATATCGCCGAGCGCGTTCAGGATGCGTGTGTAACCGGCCGGGTTGTTGATGTCGCCGGTCAGCACCACATCCTTGTCGCCGACGGTCGCCAGCTTCTGGATGTCGATGATGCTCTGGCCGACACTGTGCTGCAGATCGAACTCAATGGTTGAATTAGGCGAGGACAGCTGAACCAGCGGCGGGTCGCCGGTGCCCGTGTTGATGACGTCGATTTCGCCGAGGCGCAGCTCCTTGTTCGAATGATCGATGATGCTGACGCCGCGCAAGTTGTCCTCGAAGTCGAACAACGGCCAGCCGGCGGTCGCCGACGCCGATTCATTGTGGATACCGTTGGCGGCGGTGAACCAGACATCCGCGTAACCCACGTTTTCGATGGCATCGACCGAGTACTTGCCGTCGCCGTCCGGATCCACAGCGGTGCCGACTGCGGGGATCGTGGTACCGCCGTTGATGGTGACACCGCGGGCGCTGACAACGAGGCCGTTTTCGTCCACCACCAACTCCGGATCGCCGCCGCGGCCGCCGAGGATGACCACGTTCGAGTCCCAGAGAACATTTGCATCGCTATTGAATGTCCTAAGATGTGTATCTGCATCTTCTTTGGCGCTGCCGGGGAATACGTCACCATATACAAATGACGGTGACGCATTATCGGCCTGCACAAACAAGGCCAGCGCGGGATCGTCCTTTTTAGTTGTCCAGGAGGTACCGGAAAAAAGGCCTGTGCCGCTCGCACGGCTATCGTCCCGCGCACCGGCGGTCACGGTCACGTAGCGGTCCGCCTCGACCTTGCCATCCAGATCGATAGTGCCTTCGGCAAAGGCATTCTGCGGAGGTATCAGGGAGACAGCCAGATGGTAGGCGTCCCGGGTCACCACCGTGCCCGTGTCGATCACTGGA
>CAMYOD010000064.1 GCA_947259975.1 uncultured Gammaproteobacteria bacterium | reverse complement strand
GAGACTTGTGGGCAAGCTGAGTCATTGCCGACATTTCCGGCCGTGTCGGCCGGGCCAGCCGTCGGTGGTAAAATTTCTTTTTCGATTAAGGAGCATCCGGTGGCAAAAGCAGACAGACCCTTCATGCCGTTGAATATCGCCGTGCTGACGGTTTCTGATACCCGCACCGCCGAAACCGATACCTCCGGCGATGTAATTCAGGAACGGCTCGAGACCGCGGGCCACCGGGTGGCGGCACGCAGAATCTTTCCCGATGACGTGGCTGGATTGCGCGAGGTCTTCAAGGCATGGGTCAACGACCCGGCGGTAGACGCGATCGTTGCCACCGGCGGTACCGGTGTGACCCAGCGCGACGTGACGCCGGAGGCGGTGGCGGAACTCATCACCAAACCGATCCCGGGTTTTGGTGAGTTGTTTCGCATGCTGTCTTATGACGACATCGGCACCTCGACGATCCAGTCTCGCGCCGAGGCCGGGGTCGCCGACGGCACCCTGGTGTTCCTGTTGCCGGGCTCCACCGGCGCCTGCCGGTTGGGCATGGACAAGATCATTCTGCAGCAGCTGGACGCGCGGCATAAGCCATGCAACCTGACGGAACTGTTACCGAGGATTCGTCATGAGTAAGCTGACGCATATCAACGCCGCCGGCGAGGCGCACATGGTGGACGTGGGCGAAAAGGCGATTACCCGTCGCGAGGCGGTGGCCGAAGGCAGCATTCACATGCAGCCCGCGACCCTCGCCATGGTCGCGGACGGCTCGCACAAAAAGGGCGATGTGCTGGCCGTGGCGCGGATCGCCGGCATCATGGCGGCGAAAAAGACTGCGGAACTCATTCCGCTGTGTCACCCCCTGGCTCTGGGTGGAGTAGAAGTCGAACTGACACCGGAGCCTGCGAACGCAGGTATTCGTTGCCGCGCCACCGTGCGCACCCAGGATCGTACCGGGGTGGAAATGGAGGCGCTCACCGCCGTGCAGATCGCACTGCTAACGGTCTATGACATGTGCAAGGCGGTGGATCGAGGCATGACCATCGACGGCGTTAGCTTGCTGGCGAAAAGCGGTGGTCGTTCCGGCGATTGGCGGCGCGATCCTTAGCCGGTCCCTTCCGCGGGTATCTCACAGGTCGCCGGCAAGCCACCTTTTTGTGCGATCAGTTTGCAGGGCATGAGCGCCGACGGCCGGCCCAGGTAGTAGCCCTGACCCATATCGACGCCGTATTCACGCAACAGCTCCATGGTCTCCTGATCTTCCACCCATTCCGCCACGGTACGCAGACCCATCACGTGCGCCACGTCGGTCATGGCCTTGACCATGGCCTGATCGGTTTCGTTCTGTTTGAGGTGTTTGATGTAATGACCGTCAATCTTGAGGATATCCACCGCCAGCTCCTTGAGGTAGGCGAAGGACGTGAAGCCCGCGCCGAAGTCATCCAGGGCGGTGCGGCAGCCTAGCGCCTTCAGTGCCTTGAGGAAGCCCTTGGCCACATCCATATCCGCGATCGCCACGGTCTCGGTAATCTCGAAGATAAGCGATGCGGGATCCACGTTGTTGCGGCGCAGATTCTTCGCAATGAGATCGACGGTAGACAGGTCAGTCAAAGTCTGGGCCGAGAGATTCAGCGAGTAACACAGCTCGGGCATGGCCTCCTGCTGCTCCGCCAGACCCTCGATGGCGTTGACGATCACCCACTTGTCGATGTCGACGGCCAGGCCGAAACGTTCCGCCGAGGGCAGGAAACCGGAAGGCATGATGTGTTCGTCGTTGTCGTCCAACATGCGGATGAGGACCTCGAAGGCCTCGATGTCGCCGCTGCCGGTGGCGACGATGGGTTGGCAGACCATGGTAAAACGATTCTGCTCGATGGCATCCTTGATGCGGCGCGACCAGCCCATGTCCAGTGACATGCTGTCCAGGCGCGCGGTGTCCTCGGAATTGAAGCAATATACCTGGTTACGGCCTTTGCGTTTGGCGACATGACAGGCGAGGTCGGCCTGCGCGAGCACATCGTCGGCACTCGCGGTGCCGTCGGCGATCATGGTCACGCCGATCGAGCAGCCGACATCGACTCGCTCCTTACCCTCGGCGAAAGTGTAATCCACCAACTGCTTGCGAAATGACTCGGCGACATTGGTGGCCTCGTCTTCGTTGGTTTCATAGAGCAGCACGACGAATTCGTCACCGCCGAAGCGGGCGATGAGGTCGCTGCGGCGCGCACGGCGGCGCAGGATGCCGGAGACTTCCACCAGCAGCTTGTCGCCTGCCGCATGGCCCATGGTGTCGTTGATGTACTTGAAATTATCCAGGTCGATGTACATCAGCGCGCAATCACCGCTGTGCTGGTGACTCATGCGGTTGACCACCCGCTCCAGTTCGGTCTGAAAATACGCGCGGTTATAAAGCCCGGTGAGGGCGTCGTGTTCCGCCATTTTACGCAGGCTCTCGACCATGGCCTTGCGCTCACTGATATCGGCGACCAGGCCGGTAAACAGGCGGCGACCCTGGATTATGGTCTCACTGACGCGAATGGAAATCGGGATAACGGTGCCGTCCTTGTGGCGGGCATCGACCTCCCGTTCCTCGCCAAGCATGTGCCGTTCACCGGTTTGCAGGTACTTGGCGAGAAAACCGTCGTGTCCCGCCGCATCACTCGCCGCGATTAGCCGGGAGATGTTCGTGCCGATTATCTCCACCGACGTATAACCGAACAGATGCTCGGCCGCGTTGTTGAACGACTCGATGAGGCCTTGTTCATCGATGGTGATGATACCTTCCGCCGCGTTGTCGAGGATGTTCGCGAGGCGCTGCTGGCGCATATGCACCTGTTCGCGCATGTGGCTGAACGCCTCGGTGAGACCCTGGGTTTCAATCAGGGTCGCCTCGGGAATGGCCTCGTGCGTTTGGCCCTTGGCCTCCGCATGCAAGGCGCGGGTGATCACCTCGATGGGCGAGAGCACCATGCGCTGAAACAGCAGGAAGCCACCCAGGGTCAGGGCGGTGCCGAGAATGCCGAGGATCCACAGGGTGTTGGACAGTTGGGTCGCCGTATCGCCGAGCTGGGTCGCGTCGCTCTCAGAGGCATCCTCCAGTGCAAGTTCGAACTGGCGCAGGGTGCCACGAATCTCGCTGAACAGGGGATCGATGCGATCGCGCAGGATCGGCAGGTCGCTGCGCCACTCGCCGGTGGTGGTGAGCTCGACCACGTCTTCGTACGCGGCGAGCCAGCGGCCGCGCAGCTGCGCCATCTCAGCAACCGCTTCCGAGCCTTCGAAGCCGACCTGCCCCTGCTGATCGAGTGCGAGCAACCGATTGAGGCTGCTTTCCACGGTCTCGGCAAAGAGCTGAATATTCCCGCGTCGCGCCGCCATGCCGGACTCCGGGTCGTCGGCAAACAGGCCGAAGCGGTTGGCGACAAACAGGCGAAACTCGGAGGTCATTTGCGCCCAGGCGTAGCGGGCGGCGACGAAGTGATGGTACACCTCCAGGCTGCCGCCGCTGTCCAATTCATCGCGCGCCTCACTCAGGCCCAACTGTGCGGCGGTGGCGAAGCGGGTGTTGTCCGGCAGCAGGCGGTCGAGCATGACCTGCATGACCGGAAACCACTTTTCGGAATGGCTGCGTATGTCAATCAGAACGTCGATTTCGCCGCGCAGGCGCGTGGCTGCCGCTTGCAGCCGGTACAGCAGCGTCTGCAGGTTAGGGTCATGGTCGATCCAACGGGTAGCCGCGGCCCGGCTCAGGTCGTTCTCGAGCAGCACCAGGTTTTCCCACATTGCCTGTTGGTGCCGGTCTTCGGGCCGGATGATGAAGCGCTGCACGGCGGTTTCGATGTCGCCAACATGCAGCATCAGATCGCGGACGATATCGGCCACTGCAGCGCGGTCGGCGGCATGGTCGATCTGCGCGGTGGTCGTGCGCGTGACGATGATCTTGCCGGCCATGGCGGATGCCAGCAGGGCCAGCGCGAAGGCGCCGGCGGCATACAGGTAGCGGCCGCGCAGGCTTTTGCCCCCGGGCAGGTTTTGCATCTGTCGACCCAATGCGGTCAGCATGGGCTGGCGCTCGCGGCGGACAATTGTGTGCGCATAGATGGCGTCTGGTTTTTGGCGGATTCCACGACTAAGCATAGACGATGCAAGGAATGCGCCAATATCCCGGACTCGCGCGGGGATTCTGGCGCCGCACCCGTGCCGGGAATGCAGTAAACTGGGGCCCGCACAATCATCGGAGGACGCGAAATGACGCCGAATATGGGCACTATCGACAAATTGATCCGGGTTGTCCTCGGGCTGGTGCTGTTGAGCCTGGTGTTCCTGCTGGAGGGTAATGCCCGCTGGTGGGGGCTCATCGGGCTGGGGCCGATCGCTACGGTGCTGCTCAGCTGGTGCCCGGCCTACACGCTGCTCGGTATTCGTACCAATAAGGCCGAATAGGGTCTGCGCCAACTAGTAATCACAGGGCGCCGGCGTCGCCGAGCAGGCCATGCAGGCGTTCGGCGATGCGCGCATATCCCGCCGCGTTTGGATGAATGGGGTCGGACTTGAGCCGGCGGTCACTGAGGACTTCCGCGAGGATGCGTCCGGCATAAGGCAGGGCATGTTGTTCTGCGATCGCGGCGTAGAAGTCCGGCGCTTTCAGGCCGAAGCCGAGCTGCGGCACCCCGACCAATATCACCGCACTGCCACGCGCTTCTGCCATCCTGATCATGGCGCGAAGATTGTCGGCGATTTCCCGTTCGCCGTGTTTGCGCAACAGGTCGTTACCGCCATGGGTTAGAATCAATAGCGCCGGTGCATATTCCTCCAGCAGTGCGGGTAACCGCGCACGCCCGGCGCCGCTCAACTCGCCGGGCACACCCGCATTGATGACGGTGATGCCCGTGCGCATGCTTAGCACCGCAGGATAGCTCTTGTCCGCGACGGTGCCGGTGCCATAGGTCAGACTGTTTCCGAATGCGAGGATGACGTCTCCAGGATTCAGCGCCGGAATCTTTGCCGACTCTGGAGAGCAGCCCGGGCTCACTGTCAGTGCTGCAAACAAGATCATCAAAATGCCGGTTCGGGCGCGCATACCTACTATATTAATGTGCGCCATGCCGGTTGTCTGCCCCACCGTTTAGCGATGATTCTGCTGATTTTGACAGTCGCGCAACATGTCGTGCGCACACCGGCGCCGTGTTTCCCTCGCGGGGGAAATCGGGTTAACCTGATCGACCGATTATTTTTCTGACACGCACGGAGATCCAGGTGACAGATAATGCGGTAGCGGTCGAGAGCTGTCCCTGCGGCAGTGGACGCAAATTCAGCGAATGCTGTGGCGCCGTGGCGGCGCGCGCCCGCGCCCAGGACAACGTCGACCCGCAAGTCATCGACGGCATGTTGCAGAATGCCCAGCGCGCGGCCCAGGCAGGCCGCTTCGACGAAGCGCGGACCCTGGGGCGGCAGATCATCGAGCGGGTACCGAAGCACTTCGGCGCTCTCATGTTGTTGCTTGGTATAACCAAGCAACGCAATGAGCCCAAGCGCGCGAAAGAGCTGCTCGATCTGCTGCTCGCGAATTACCCCAAGCATGACGCCGTGCATACCGAGGCCGGCGCATTTCTCGAGGCACAACGACAAGTGCGGCCGGCGGAGCAGCACTATGCCCAGGCGGTGCGGCTCAATCCGCGTAACCTGGCGGCGCATCTGGCACTCGGCCGCATCAACCAGTTGCGTGGCAATGTGGGCATGGCCGAGTACCATTTTCGCGAAGCCTACTATCTGCAGCCACAGAATGTCGCCATTTCCTCCGCGCTGGGCGTCGTGCTCAGCACCCTGGGCCGCAAGGAGGAGTCGGAGCGCTTCTTCCGCATCGCCCTGTCGCTGGAACCCAAGAACATGGGCGCACTTCTGAGCTGGGTGAAAATGGAGGAGTCGCGCAACGACATCGATCGCGCCCGCGACCTGTTGGACAAGGCGAACAAGGTCGACTCCCATTACTCCATGATCCCGATGGCGGAAGCATTATTGCTGCGCCGCGAACAGAAGAATGAACAGGCCCTCAAGGCCCTGGACAACATCGATGCCCTCGACTTGTCGCCGCCCGCGGCCAGTGCTTATTACTTCGAGCGCGGCACCGTGCTGGACAAGCTGAAGAAATACGACGACGCCTTCGACGCCTAT
>CAMYOD010000063.1 GCA_947259975.1 uncultured Gammaproteobacteria bacterium | reverse complement strand
GCGCGACGTGCTGGCGCGCGCCCGGGCGGGTGTCGTGGACGACGGCTGCAATCGCTGCCTGCGAGGCGATATCCGGCGGCGGTGCGGCCTGGGCGCCGAGCGCAGCGACAAGCAGCGCACCCATCGCATAGCGTTGAACTGCCCAAGCGAACCGGTGACCTGGACGAGAACGATGAGTGGGGTGTGCGGAGTCAGTCATTTTAGTCGTGGTGCGGTATTTCACTAATTTTTTAAAGTACACCATGTTAGCACGACGACGCCGTTAAAAATCCACGGCATCTTAGCGGTAATGATGCAACGGTGGCGGTCATTTGCCACGCACCGCGTGTAGGAATTTGATCGCGATGCACCCGCCCTCCCTTTATGCGCTTGCCAACACCTGACGATTGGGGCAGCAAAAACATGATGAAGAACAGTTCTCAATCGCGATTGAAAACGCGTGGACCGTTGCTGAGCCCTTCTCCCGGGACACTCCAATGCGGTCCAAACCGGTGTGCTGATTGGTTAGACGATTCATCACCTCACTGCCGGTTATCGAGACCGCCGTGTCAACCCAAACGCAATGACCTGAGCGACGTTGGTGTACATGTGTTCTTCTTGGGTACGAAAGAACCAAAATAGCTTCCGTATCTTGCCTGCAAACTGGATGCTGTTACCCGCACCGAAAATGTGGGTATTCACGACCGAGCAGAGTGTGTCAATCGGGCCTATCTATCGGATCGCCGGTGGTTTTATAATTCCTACCCCCGTACTCAGAAAATGAACGGGTATCTAGATAGGCTGAGTCTACGCAAGGTAACGGACCGCTGTGACCTTTGGAAACAAGATGCAACACCTGCAAATAGGATTTTTAAGAAGAATACAACGCCTATAGTTCTAGAGCTTGTGAACCTACGACGACATTTAGACTTTCTTACTCTGTTCAGAGGCATCTGAATCAACCGGAGACCGTCGCGATGACTTGTAAGTTTAAGAACAACACTTTTAATTCTTACATCCGCACCATCCTGGCGGCGTCCGCTCTACTTGTCGCGACCACCAGCGCAGCTTCAGCGCTCGAAGCCGCGCCCACTTTTACCAAGGCCTTTTCCCCCGACATCATCGGACCCGGAAGCGTCTCGACGCTGACGTTCACCATCACCAATAATGACCCGGTCGGGATAACAGATATGGCGTTCGCCGATACCCTGCCGTCGGTGCCGGGTCCCGTAGTGATCGCCGACCCCGCGAACGCCTCGACCGACTGCGACGACGGGGTCGTGACCGCGCCGGCCGGCGGCGGCACGATCACCTTTAGTGACGGCAAGCTCGGTGTCGGTGAATCCTGCACCGTGAGCGTCGATGTCATCGCCAGCACGGCGGGCGCGCATACAAACGTTTCAAGCGTCCTGACGTCGACCGCGCCTTCCAGCGGCACCACCACCGACGACTTGACCGTCGACACAAGCCTTCCGGGATTCAGCAAGAGTTTCGCTCCGGGCTCGATCCCCCTGGGCGACCGCAGCACCCTGACCTTCACCATTGATAACAGCGCCAATGTTGCCGCCGTAACGAACTTGGACTTCATCGACAACCTGCCAGTCGGGGTGGAGATAGCGGATCCCGCTAACGCCTCGACAACCTGCGGCACCGCGACCATTCCGGCGGTGCTAATTGCCGTTCCTGGAACCAGCACCATCACCCTGGACGCCAACGGCACCGCGGGTTTTCCGGCGGTAGGCGCTGGAGCTACCTGTACGGTCACCGTAGACGTGATCGGCACCGGCGCTGGCATGCTCGATAACATTTCCGGCGAATTGCTCTCGGAGTTTGTAACCAGCGGCAAGGCGAGCGCGACCCTCGACGTCACCGTCACCGATCTGGCGATTGCCAAGTCCTTCACCGACGACCCAGTAGCGCCCGGCGGTACAGTGGAACTCGAGTTCACCATCGATAATTTCGACCGCGGCTTCCCGGCCACCGGCGTGGGTTTCACCGACGATCTGTCTGCCATCCTTCCGGGCGCTCCCGACATCACCTTTGACAGCCTGACCTCGAATGACTGCGGCGGCTCGGTATCCGGTGTCGGCACCAGCATGATCACATTCAGCGGTGGCACCCTGAGTGCTGAAGGCTCCTGCACCATCCGTGTCAGCCTTTCCGTGCCCAGCGGGGCGGCCACCGGCGTCTACACCAACACCACCAGCGCGGTTAGCGGAACCGTGGACGGTTCGCCGGTCGTGGGCAACGTGGCATCGGACGATCTGTTCGTCAATCCCGCGCCCATATTAACTAAGCTGTTTGTCGGCGACCCGGTGGGCGCCGGAGAGGACGTGATCATCCGCTTCACCATCGAAAACGTCAGCACCGAATTCGACCTGACGGATATCGCGTTCATCGACGAGCTGACCGAAAGCGGCGTGGTCGGCGGTACCGGCGGATTCCTGCCGTTTCCGGTCACCGTGACCCTACCGCCGGTGCCCGACCCGCCGTGCGGGGCCGGGTCTTCGCTGGCACTGATCTCCCTTGACACCGATCGGCAGGGTCTGGAATTGACCGGCGGCAGTCTGACTCCTGCGCCCGGCGCCGGTTCGTCCTGTACATTTGAAGTTACCCTGACCATACCGGTGGGATTCGCCACGGGCACCTACGTGAACACCACCCAGGAGATCACGGGCACCCTTGAAGAAACCAATTGCGAGGAGTGTTCAATAATCCCGGTAACCGGCGCCCCGGCCAGCGACGACCTGCTGGTGGTCGCCGCGCCGAGCCTGAGCAAGGCTTTCACCGACGACCCGGTGGATCCCGGTGATTCGGTGACTCTGCAGTTCACCCTAACCCACGATGAATTCGCTCCCGACGACGCCACCGGCGTTACCTTTACTGACGATCTGGCTGCGTTATCACCGGCCATAGCGGGGCTCACGGCCATTGGCCTGCCGCTTTCCGATCTATGCGGCACCGGCAACGGCACACTCACCGGCTCTGCCGGGGATACTTTGCTGACGGTGTCCGGGATCACCCTAACACCGGGAGAGGTGTGCACCTTCAGTGTCACCCTGAGCGTGCCCGCCGGCGCCGGCCTGGGCGGCCACACCAATACCACCAGCGACGTCACCGCTACGGTGCTGGGCGTAACGGCGACCGAGAACGGCGGTTCGGACGACCTGCAGATCTCGACACTGACCTTAACCAAGGAATTCATCGGCGATCCGGTCATTCCCGGCGGCACTGTGACCCTCAGGTTCACCCTCGATAACGCAAGTCTGGTTGACGCAACCGGTATAACCTTCACCGACGACCTAAGCGCCATCCTTCCTGGTACCCCGGACATCACCGCGACGCTCCCACCCGCGGTAGATACGTGTGGCGGTACGCCTGGCGGGACCTCGACCTTTCTGAGCTATTCCGGCGGTAGCTTGCTGAACGACCAGACGTGCATCATCGAATACAAGGTCACCGTGCCCGCGGGCGCGGCGGACGGCAACTATATCAACACGACGAGCGGTACGTCGTCGAGTCTGGGCATTATCGACGCCGCGGTCGATACTCTGACCGTCGACGCCAACCTCTTGCAGCTCATCAAGGAATTTACCGACGACCCGGTAGTTCCCGGGGGTACCGCGAATCTGCGCTTCACCCTCACCAACTTGAGTGCCACCGACACCATCACCGGTATTGCATTCACTGACAATCTGGATGCCGCGCTGTCGGGCCTCGTCGCCACGGGTCTCCCGGTCGCCGGCTGCAGCGGCACAGTGACGTCCTCCGACAGCGGCATGACCATCGACTTCGCCGATGGCGGCCTCAAGCCGAGTGAGACTTGTTTCTTTGACATAGCGGTCTCGGTACCGGTGGTCCCCATCGGCACCATTGGGTCCAACACCACCAGTGGAGTCACTGGGTTGACTCTGGGTGAGCTCAGTGTGGTCGGAGATCCGGCAACTGACGAACTGCGAGTCGGCTTTGTCAAGTTCAGCAAGACCTTCGGGTCCTTGAGGGCCTTCAACGGTCTGACCATCAAGAACGGTCCGGCCACCAAGCCCGGCGATACCGTGAACCTGACTTTCACCATACAGAATACCGATAAGACCGCGGGTGTGACCGACGTCGGCTTTACCGATGATCTCGACGCCGTGGTGTCGGGTCTGGTGGCGACCGACCTGCCGAAAAGCGACATCTGCGGCACGGGTTCCGTGCTGCAGGGCACGTCCTTTCTAACCTTCACCGGCGGCAACCTGTTACCGGGAGGATCGTGCAGCTTCAACGTTACCCTCGAGATCCCGATTCCGTTCCCGGATCTCCCGGTTCTACCAGGAACCGTCACCAACACCACCAGCGAGCTCTCCCAAGGCGGCCTGCCGACAACCGGCCCGGCCACCGCCGACCTGATCATCGGGTCGTCGTTAAAATTCTCGAAGAAGTTCCTACCGGACACCATCGGCCGCAGCAGCACCAGCACACTGACGTTTAGTATCACCAACACGACTGAAGCGCCCGTGTCCGATTTGGCGTTTACCGACGTGTTGCCGGCGGGTGTTGTCATCGCCACACCGGCACGCGCCACCACCGATTGCGGCCCGGCAATCCTCAGTGCTCCCGACGGCGGCACCACCATCGGCTTAAGCGACGGCGGTGTCGGCGCGCTCGGTACCTGCTCCGTCAGCGTCAATGTCACCAGCTCCACGATTGGGACTCATACGAATGTATCGGGTGATCTGACCTCTATTGTGGGCAACAATGGGTCCGCCACGGCTGATCTCGTGGTCAGCGCAGGCCTGCCCGGCTTCAGCAAGAGCTTCGCGCCTGCCTCCATCCCCTTGGGCGGCACCAGCACGTTGACGTTTAACATCGACAACACCGCCAACGGCAGCGACGTCATTGCGTTTGATTTCATCGATCAGTTGCCGGCCGGCATGATTATTGCCACCCCGGCCAACGTATCCAACGCTTGCGGCGGATCGGTTACTGCAATTCCTGGAACCGGCGTGATTTCCTTGGCCCTCGGATCGGTTACGGGCGGGTCGAGCTGCACCATCAGTGTCGATGTAACCACCCTAAGCACCGGCCTGTTCACCAACACCTCCGGACAGTTAATCATTGATCCATCAGGGAAGCCGGTAGAGGCAGGTTTTGCCACCGCGCAGCTGAACGTCCCGGTCAAGTTCCTGGTCAAGAGTTTTACCGATGACCCGGTGGCGCCCGGCGGTACCGTGACCCTGGACTTCACGCTCACCAATCTCGATCGCGAGTTCGACGCGAATGCTATCAGTTTCACCGACGACCTGACCGCATTGTCGCCAGCCCTTTCGGGCCTGTCGGCCACGGACCTGCCTAAGAGCGACATATGCGGCTTGGGCAGCAGCCTTACAGAATCCCACGGTATTCTCACCTTTAGCGGCGGCAGCTTGTTCCCCGGAGGCTCGTGTACGTTCTTTGTGACGCTACAGGTTCCCGCCGGCACGGCGACGGGCACCTACATGAACACTACCAGTGACGTTACTTTCAACCTAAACGGGGTTACCTCAACCCCGGAATCGTCGGAGGCCACGGACAACCTGATCGTAACCACGGCACCGATCCTGACCAAGGAATTCACCGACGACCCGGTGGCCGCCGGGGACACGGCGACCCTGGAGTTCGCCATCACCAACACCAGCGCGTCCTCCGGATTAACGAGCATCGCGTTCATCGACGAACTCACCGACGGCACGACCACGCTCGGGTCACCAACCGGCGGGTTCCTGCCGTTCCCGGTCTCCATCGATTCACCCACGCTTCCGGCGACCGTGTGCGGAGGCGGCACCCTGTCGTTGGTCTCTCTCGGCACCGATCGTGAGGGCCTGTCCCTGAACGGCGGTACTCTGAATCCCACGGAGTCGTGTACATTCAGCGTTGTGATAGACGTCCCGGCGGGTTTCCCAACGGGTAATTACCTGAACACCACCGGCGCCATCACCGCCTCGATAGGTACCGACAGCGTTGAAGGGCTGCCGGCCATCGACACCCTGGCTGTCATCGGTGCCCCGTCGATGACAAAGGAATTCACCGATGACCCGGTGGCGCCAGACGGTACGGCCACCCTGCAGTTCACCCTCACCCACGATGCGCAGGCTCCCGGCAACGCCACGGACATTGCCTTCAGCGACAATCTCGACGCCGTGATCACCGGGTTAATGGCCACCAGTGCGACGGTCAATACCTGCGGCGGCATGGCCGCCTCGACATTCCCGACCGGCCTGTTCGAGTACGCCGGCGGCACGCTCACGCCGGGCCAGAGCTGTACCGTCACGCTGCTCGTGGGCGTGCCCAGCGATGCCTTGGCCGGCAGTCACACCAATACCACCAGTGTCGTGACCGCCACGGTGTCCGGGAAAACCGCCACCGGCAACTCGGCAACGGACGACCTCAAGATCGACGGTCTGGTGCTCACCAAGGAATTCACCGACGACCCGGTTGTCGCGGGCAGTACCGTAACCCTGGAGTTCACGATCGAAAAACCGCCGATACCGGATCCCCCATGTGGTGTTTCCTCGAGCCTCAGTCTATCCGGAACTACTCTTGAGTTCAGGGGTGGTGAACTAGCCACCGCGGCGACATGCACTTTCTCCTTGACCCTGAACGTTCCCGCGGGGACGGCATCTGACACCTATGTGAACACCACCACCGGATTCCAGGCCACCATGAGCGGTCCCCCGAGCCGCCCGGTACAGTTCGATAATGCCAGTGACGACCTGATTGTGGATTCCGAAAAGCTGCAGATCGCCAAGCAATTCACCGACGACCCGGTTGTGGCGGGCGGCACGGCAACCTTGGCGTTCACCTTGACCAATCTGGATCCAGTAAACGCGGCATCGGACATTTCCTTTAGCGATGATCTGGATGCCGCGCTCACGGGTCTGATCGCAACCGGCGCGACGACCAACACTTGCGGCGGTATGGCCGCCTCGGTGTTCCCGGCCGGTCTGTTCGAATACGAGGGCGGCACCCTCGCCGGAGGCGCATCGTGCAGCATCGTCCTCACGCTTACGGTGCCGGCGGGTGCGTTCCCCGGCGATTACACCAACACCACCACGGACGATCTCACCGGTACAATCTCGGGTCTCACCGTTACCGGTAACATTGCCTCGGACGTGCTGCAGGTTGAGTCCGCCGATCCGACGTTCACCAAGGCGTTTACGGATGACCCGGTGGCGCCGGGCGGTGCGGTGACCCTGGCGTTCACCATTACCAACCCGGACCCCATGAACCCGGCAAAAGATATGGCGTTTACCGACGATCTGGCGACGGTGATGCCGGATCTGGTGGCAATCGGGCTGCCGCTCGCGGCTCCGTGCGGCGCCGGCAGCACCCTCGCCGGTTCCGCGGGGAATACGTTCTTGACCTTTACCGGCGGCAGTCTGCCGCCAGGCGGTTCTTGTACTTTTCAAGTGACCCTGGAAGTATCCCCCTTTGCCGTTCTCGGCAACCGCACCAACCTCACCAGTCGTCTATCGGTCTCGGGTGTGGAGGTCGTCGATGGGGCGAGCGATGACGTCTTCGTCGGCGGTGTCGTTTCATTGCTGGACAGCGATGGCGATGGCCTAACGGACGCAGTAGAGAACTTGCTCGGCCTGAATCCTTTCAATCCGGATACTGACGGCAACGACATCCCTGACGGGGATGAAGACAAGGATATGGACGGCTTCAGTAACCGGGCCGAAGTGGGCCTCGGTTTTGATCCAGACGACTTTGATTCAAAACCCACCCCCACCTATGCCGACGTCGATGGGACCCATCCGCAGTTTCTTGAAATCGAGATCCTGACAGCTAAGGGGTTTTTCTCTGGTTGCGGCGACGGCACGAATTTCTGTCCGGATGAGATCATTGTCCGTGATGCGGCGGCGATCCCGCTATCCATGGCGTATTATGAAGCTTTGGGTTCTGGCGGGCCGGCGGGCGCCGTTGGGGAATTTATTGACGTAGACCCCACCACTGGTTTCGGTGCCGACGAGATCGAAGACCTTCGGACTAACATGGTGAGTGTCGGTTGTAATGGCATCGTTGGCTCACCCGGAAACTTATTCTGTCCCAAACAAGTAGTGACCAAGGCCTCGGCGGCGTTGCTGACATTAACCGCACATGAACAGGCCACCGGCGTTCCTGTGCCCGTGGGGGTGCTGATGAGTCCGTTTACGGACGTACCGCCGGGGAGTTTTGCGGCGGACCAAATTATCGAGCTGTTCGAAAGAGGTCATACCGAGGGTTGTGACGGTGATAAACTGACACCGCCGACACTTTATTGTCCCAAGGAAGCGATGACCAAGGCGGGTTTTGCCAAACTGCTGGTTTGGGTGTTTAATCTTAGGCCTTGACGCCGGCAACAGAATCGAGATCGTAAGAAATCATGACTGACCAAAAGCACGACCAACCGGAATCCAAGCCGCGCCTTGAAGCGTCGCGGCGTAAGTTACTAAAAGGGGTAGCGGCAGGGGGAGGCATAGCAGCCACCTTACCGCGGCAGTGGACCAAACCGGTGGTGGAGTCGGTATTGTTGCCGGCCCATGCGCAGGTGTCCTTGGCTACCCTATCCTGCCAATCCGTTGGGCAGCAAATGGGTAGCAACACGGCCCCAGGCCCGGCTGTGCCTGTCGGGGCGGGCGTGAACCTGGCCGCTCAGCTTACGGTGACCCCGCCGCCGCCAGCGGGTTTCACAGCCACGGTCGAGACCTTCCTCAATAACGCGCCGCAAACATCACAGTCAGTGGCCGTAGATCCGGTGACGGGGTTGACGCCAGCAGTTCCCATCTTCGTCAATGTGATAGGAACAGTTGAAATGCGATTTACCTTCGCCAGTATGACGTGTTCGGTGTTTTGGAACGTCGTATTAGGGTAGCCAGCACGCCACAGAAGGTCACAGGATAGCGCCGGCGGTAGCCCGCCCGCACCAGCTTTGTCCGTACCCGGTGTTTTCTCGTTCGTGTCCAATCAGAAACATGCGTCGCCCCTAAAGCCGTCCTCGCTGATTCGCTGTTGCGTGGTTACAACGCAGATTATTAGCGTAGGCATCTATAGTAGATCCGATTGCCGTAGGTACAGAGGTGCTTGATATTACTGAACCCAATTGATCTGAACATCGCCTCCAAGCAATAACGATTGGGAGCCCACCAGTTGCTTGGGTCTTGGTTTAATTCATCGCTTTCGAAAAATCTCATCATAGGTCGTCTAGAAACATCTATGCCCCATCGTGAGACCCCAAAATCTTGATGAAAATAAGTCTTCAAATACATGGTCCCATTAGGCCTTAATAGGCGATGTATTATTTCCAGAGCGAGCAGTGGGTGACGAAGATGATAGAGAACGTTAAGAAATAACACGACATCAAACAGATCGATAGATTCTGGATTAAGATCGTAAATACTTTGTTGGAAAAACTGAACGTCCGACTTAAGAATTTTTTTTGCTATCGCGAACCCATTGTTGCCACGATTTAGCGGCGTAGTGGAAAAGTCATCGATTCCTGTTACGTCGGCTCCCCGTTGCTCACATTCGAAACAGAAAAAACCGTCCGAACAACCAATATCCAAAACACGGACACCAGTTAAATCCTTTGGTAGCCCGAGACGTCCCAGTTCTCTGGTGCAATCTTCCCGGCCTGGTGTCACGACTCCGTGACCTAACATGATTCGATGCCGCCATGTATCGAGTTTATGAATCTCAGTAAGAATTTCGTCACGTGTCAATTGGGACCTCTTCTCATTATGCTTTGCGCTCGAAGATCATATTTGAAGGATTGAGAAGCCCCATCCCGCTGCGCCGTCATTAACTGGCTGATTCGGGCAGCTTCTGATTATCATCGTCATTTTCCTCTCGCGGAGCAAGCACAACATGGGAAAATGAATTCTATGACGCAATTCCTGGCAAAAATCGACACATAAAAATTTGAATTAACACCATTTATTTCTGGAATCTCAATATCGCTATGCAGCCATGCGAGGGACTTTCATTTGAGCTCGTCCAGTCTAGAAAGTTTTATAGACGAGTTTTCGGCGAACGCCCACCCCCATAGCAGGGTACCGACGAGCAGAAACGCTAACAATGAAGACTGGTTTTGGTAGAAATCTTTCAGAGTCATACGCTCTATCCTTCTGAAAGAAATACTGGACTGACTGAGTCCCGCTTCGGATATACGTCTTGTAACACCGGTCGCCTGTCTGGATACCGTTTTTGGTAGAGACAGGCAAAAGTATTCACGCCACTGGTTGCCAACCCGATGCGTACGCAACACTCAAGATGATTCTCCGATGCGTTTATAGCACCCGCTAAAATTTGCAGCCGCAGCCACCCCCACCCGCAAGAGCGCCGACAATGCACAGCCCCTTCTCAGCATCCGTACAGTCGCGCCGCTCCTCCTTGGCGGCGAGGTAGACCAATACCCCTAGGGCCCCGCCGGCTACCAAAATACGTCCTACCGTGCCCAAGTGCGAATCCTGCGTTGGTTCATCTTCCGCCGCGGGCGCTCCATCCGACGGCGGATCTGGCTCGCCTTCCAGAGCGAGCGATAACGTTCGAGGTTGCAGCGTGCGATACAACGTCCACAGCTTGCGATCCGTCGAATACACAGGTATTCGGATCAGACCGTCTTGTGTGAAGTTGATCGCATCCGGGATAAAGCCCGATTCCAAGCCGAGATAGAGGTTGCTGTGACTGTGTTTTCCGCCAAATCCGACCTCGTACTGGAAGACGTAGGTGCCGGTTTGAGCGAGCGCATTGAATCCAATGAGTGTAAGTAACGCCGCCACGGTGACGCGGGCCGTGATTTGTTTGTATCTTGAGCTAGTCATTTTCAAAGTCTCCTGTTCGATAATTGCTGACTGTCGCAGTGAGTTTTTTACCTTCAGTCATTCCCTTTGTTTCAAATTGCGTGCCAACCGAAACGGTGTGGTTGTAGTTAGGAAAAACGCCCATCTTTCAACGCGTTTTTGCGGCGCGTTGGTCAAGGGTGTGAATATGTGTTATGCAGGCAGGACGAAACGTGTGGCGAAAGGGTGTGATTCTCTGATGC
>CAMYOD010000062.1 GCA_947259975.1 uncultured Gammaproteobacteria bacterium | reverse complement strand
AACGCCAGGCGCTGTTTCGCATCCGGGCGCGGGGTGGGAAATTCCGCCTTGCTCGCACTGATGATCGCCTGCGCGACCGGCGCCAGTAAGCCCAACACGAATAGCGGCGTGAACCATAGTAATGGTTCCCAACTGAGGCCCAGCAGCGAGAGCACGCCAAGCATGGCGGTGACCAGATACCATTCGGGCATCAGCGGCAACGCGCTCAGGGTGCCGGCGGCCGGTTCGTAGATGGATTGAAACAAGGCGCTGCCCCAGGGGCCGCCGTAGACCCGCGCACCGGCAACCTGCAGTGCGGCGGTGAGCCCCTTGCCATATAGCCGACCGGACCAGGAAAAATGCCCCAGGGCGTTGTATTTCTCCGGCCACTTCTCTTCGAGCAAAGCTTCCGCCTTGCCGTAGCCTTGCTGTTGTTTCCAGTAGGTGCCGACCTCGTTACGGCGGTGATGCCAGTCCACCGCGGCAGGATGAAAACCGATCTTGCCGACCTGCTCCTGCAGCCGCCAGCACAGGTCTACATCGTCACCCGCGGCCCGGTAACGGGGATCGAAGCCGTCGATGGCGGCCAGGGCGTCGCGGCGAAACGCCATGTTGCAGCCCGGGATGTGTTCGGCTTCGGTGTCGGACAACAACACGTGCACCGGCCCGCCGGGCGCGTTGGCAACACAATCGGCGATGGGGCCGTCGCCGGGCGGCGCGATGTTGGGTCCACCGACACCGACGTAGTCGGTGGTCATGAAGGTATGGGCGAGGTAGTGCAACCAGTGCGGGTCCGGGTAGGCATCGTCGTCGATGTAGGCGACGATCTCGCCGCTCGCTTCCTGCCAACCCGTGTTACGGGCGTTGCTCAGACCCCGGTTCTCGGTGCTGATGAGTTTGACGTCATACTCGCTCGCGATATCCGGAGTCGCATCTTTGGAGCCGTCGTTGACCACGATGACCTCGTAGTTCGGATACTCGAGATGCTTGAGCCCTTCCAGGGTGTCGCGAATGGTGCGTGCACCGTTGTAGCTGCACACCACCACGGTCACCCGCGGCCATTCGCTGTCCGCCGGGAACGGCACCTCGGCAAACGCCTGTGCCACCGTCGCGAGGGCAGGTTTGGCGCTGCGGTCGCGCCGCGTGAGACCGAAATCCCAGTCCTCGATGTCGCTGCCGCCCCGGTACCACTCGTCGGTCCAGGCAAAGGCAAACGCCCCCGCGCAACCGGCGGCAAAGGTGGCGCGCACCTGCCAGTCGAGGCTTTGCGCCTGCTCCTCTTCGCCGTTGCGGCGGCTGTCGAGCCCGATCTCGGCCATCAGCAACGGCCGCTCCCCGGCCAGGTTCTGCAACCGCGCCAGGTAGGCGCGCAGGGTCGGTTCGTCTTCCAGATAGACGTTGAAGCAGATCAGATCCAGAAACGGCAGCTGCAGGTACTCGGTGGTGGGATAATTGACGTAGGTGACCAGCGCGCCCGGGTCCGCGGTCTTGGCGACGGTATAGAGGCGTTTGATGAATCGCTCGATACGTTGACGCCCATGCCAGCGGGCAATCGACGGTGGAATCTCATTGCCGATAGAAAAACACAACACCGCGGGATGGCCGGCACAGGATGTCACACCGTCGCGTACGCGCCCTTCGATGGTCTCGATGAGTTCGCGGTCGTCGAGAAAGGTGACGTGCTGCTCCCAGGCGAGCCCCACCATGACCCGCAGGCCGTGACGCTGTGCCGTATCGAGCAACCAGCGCGGCGGCGGCGTATAGGTACGCACGGTGTTGAAGCCGTGCGTCGCCATCGCCGCGAAATCGGTTTCGACCGCGTCCGGCTCCGGAAACTGACTGCCGTCTGCCTGGGGCCGGAAGGTGCCGTAGGTGACACCCTTGACCCAGTATTTGCGGTCACCGACAAACAGAAACTTGCCGCGCGCCCGCGGCCGCTCCGTATATGGATACTCGCTACCCGCGAACGGGATGACCTCGGCGACAGCCGCGGCTGAATCGAGCGCGTCGGTGCGTTGAGTGCCTTCCTGTGTCATCGGAAATTAACTTTACCTGGAGTGGTGCTGTGGCCGCGGGTCGCACCCTGCGGTTCAGGCAACGGCGTCCATGTCGGTGCCCAGTTCGTGGCGTGCATGCCACTGATAGGCGGTCGCGACAATGGTGTCGAGGTCCGAATGTTGCGGACGCCAGCCAAGCAGCGCATTGGCCTGCGACGGGTCCGCCACCAGGGCCGGCGGATCGCCGGCCCGGCGTGGCGCCTCGCGCATGGGCACGGCGCGGCCGGTGACCCGTTCCACGGTATCGATCACCTGGCGCACGGAATAGCCCTCGCCGGTGCCCAGATTGACGGCGGTACTTTCATTACCGGCGATCAAATGCTCGAGGGCACACACATGAGCGGCGGCCAGATCGGTGACATGGATGTAGTCGCGCACCGCGCTGCCGTCGACGGTGTCATAGTCGGTACCGAAGATCTGCAACTCGGGAGCCTGGCCCAGGGCCGCCTGGATGGTCAACGGAATCAAATGGGTTTCCGGCTCGTGGTCTTCGCCGATCTCGCCCTCCGGGTCGGCGCCCGCGGCATTGAAATAACGCAGCGCCACCGACCAGATGCCGTGGGCCAACTCGTACCACTTCAGCGCGCGTTCCACGAACAACTTGGACTCTCCATACGGGTTCACGGGAACTTGCGGATTGGCCTCACTGATAGGCAGTTCCTGGGGCATGCCGTAGGTCGCACAGGTGGAGGAAAACACGAAATGCCGAACGCCGGTGGCAGCCATGGCATCGAGTAACTTGAGCGCGTTACTCACATTGTTCTCGAAATACTTGCCCGGTTCGCGCATGGATTCGCCCACATACGCATAGGCGGCGAAGTGCATGACCGCCTCGATGTCATATTCCTCGAGCGTCCTGCGCACCAGCTCGCTGTCAGCGAGGTCGCCTTCGACAAACGGACCCCACTTGACCGCCTCGCGATGCCCATAGACCAGATTGTCGAGCGTGACCGGGACATAACCCGATTGGGCCAACGCCTTACAGGCGTGGCTACCGATATAACCGGCACCGCCGGTAACCAGAATATTACGCGCCATGACTCTCTCTCCTTTCAATCGGCTCGGCAGTAGCGGCCTTAGCACCCGTATAGACTTTGAGGTTCGGTTGCGATGACTCGCTGAGCAACTCATCGAAGTACGCGATTGTGCGCAGCAGGCCGTCTGCCAACGGCAGGGTCGGCTCCCATTTCAAGATATCCCGCGCCCGGCTGATGTCCGGTTGTCGCTGTTGCGGATCGTCAGACGGCAGCGGTTTACGGATGATCTGCGACTTCGAGCCGGTCAGCTCCAGAACCTTCTCCGCCAGCTCGAGGATGGTGAACTCGCCCGGGTTACCGAGGTTGATCGGGCCGGTGATTTCCTTCGGCGTGTTCATCAACCGGATAAAGGCTTCTACCAGATCATCCACGTAACAGAAGGAACGGGTTTGCGAACCGTCGCCATATACGGTGATGGGTTCACCCTTGAGCGCCTGGACGATGAAGTTGGACACGACGCGGCCGTCGTCCGGGTGCATGCGCGGGCCGTAGGTGTTGAAGATTCTAGCGATCTTGATTTCCAGGCCGTGGCGCCGGTGGTAATCGAAGAACAGGGTTTCCGCGCAGCGCTTGCCTTCGTCGTAACAGGCACGCAGACCGATGGGATTCACGTGGCCCCAGTACTCCTCCGGCTGTGGATGCACCTCCGGATCGCCGTACACCTCGCTGGTAGAGGCATGCATGATGCGCGCATTCACCCGTTTCGCCAGCCCCAGCATGTTGATCGCACCCATGACGCTGGTCTTGGTGGTGTGCACCGGATCGTGCTGATAGTGAATCGGCGAAGCCGGGCAGGCCAGGTTGTAGATCTCGTCCACCTGCACGAACAGCGGATTGGTGACGTCGTGCTCCAGCAGACTGAATAAGGGGTTATCCAGCAAGTGCAGGATGTTGCGCTTGCTGCCGGTGTAGAAATTATCCAGGCAGATGACCTCGTGCCCCTGTGCCAGCAGCCGCTCGCCCAAGTGCGAACCGAGAAAGCCGGCACCGCCAGTGATCAGAATGCGTTTCAGTTCCGCGGCCATTGCGCGTCCTCCAGTTGCAGAATCCAGTGCGTCGACAAATTCATGGATATTATGGTCAGACCGCGACCGCTTGCTCGCGCGATTCCGCCATCGCGCGACCATAGACCTCGCGGCCGATGGCGCTGTACTCGAATCCCTGGTTCAGCAATTGCTGCGGGTCGTAGACATTACGGCCGTCGAAGATCACCGGTTGCCGCAGAGCCGCCTTGATGCGCGCGAAATCCGGCTGCCGAAATTCGTTCCACTCGGTGACCAGCAACAAGGCGTCCGCGTCGTCGAGCGCGGCGTATTCGTTGTGGGCCAGTTTGACGACCCCATTCTGTAACCATTCCACGGGCAACCAATTACCGGCCGCCTCCATGGCCACGGGGTCATAGACGCGGACCCGCGCGCCGGCGGCGACCAGTTGCTCGATGAGTACCAGCGAACTGGCCTCACGCATGTCGTCGGTGCCGGGCTTGAAGGCCAGCCCCCACACGGCGAAGGTCATGCCGGCGAGGTCATGACCGAAGCGTTCCTGAACCTTGCTGAACAGCACCTGCTTCTGGTCGTGGTTGCGCGCCTCCACGGCATTGAGCACGGTGGCGTCGAAGGCGTTCTCGTTCGCCATATGCACCAGCGCCTTCACGTCCTTGGGAAAACAGGAACCGCCGTAGCCGCAACCCGGGTGGATGAAGGCATGACCGATGCGGCTATCGGAACCGATGCCGCGGCGCACATTGTCCACATCCACGCCCATGCGGTCGCAGAGATTGGCGATCTCGTTTATGAAGGAAATCTTGGTCGCCAGCATGGCGTTGGCGGCGTACTTCGACATTTCCGCGTCGCGCACACTCATGCACAGCACCCGCTCACCGGTTTCGTCCAGCGGCGCATACAGGGTCTTCATGATGTCCTCGGCGCGCGCGCTGTCGGTACCGACAATAACGCGATCCGGTTGCATGAAGTCATCGATCGCGTCGCCTTCCTTGAGAAATTCCGGATTGCTGACCACATCGAAGGGAATGTTGGAGTCGCGGCGGGCCAATTCGCCCTTGATCGCGTCGCGCACTTTGTCGGCGGTGCCCACCGGCACCGTGGATTTATCCACGACGACGGTGTAGTGCTTGAGATAACGCCCGATGGCGCGCGCCACGTCGAAGACATATTCCAGATTAGCCGAACCGTCGTCGGCGGAAGGCGTGCCGACGGCGACAAAACACACCGTGGCGTGCTCCATGGCCTCGGCCAGGGAGGTGGTAAAACGCAACCGCCCGGCAGCCACGTTGCGCTCCACCAGTTCGTCGAGACCCGGCTCGTAGATCGGGATGATGCCCTTGTTCAAGTTTTCAATCTTGAGTTCGTCGATATCGACACAGGTCACCGTGTTACCAATTTCGGCAAAACAGGTGCCTGTGACCAGACCGACATAACCGGTACCCGCAACGACAACATTCATCTCTCTAACCCCGCTGTAATCGAGTTTGGGTATTCGTTTTTTGGAACGTGCGCGAATCCCCGCCGCGCGCGACGGCGCCGCGGCGTAAAAGACCGTTCGAAAATGGGGCAATCAAGACGCGCGGCGCACCCGCACGGTGCGTCGCAAGCCCCGCGTTGACTGCGGCGGCACGCCCAGTAAAGGACGGTATCCCGTGATCGGGATTCTTCTTGTTCACTTCGTTACCTCCCGGACGACCGCTACTTTGGCGGAATCCGTGAATTTATGACTGTCGAAAAACGATGCGTCCTGCGGAAAGTACTTGATCCAGGTCTACCGTGTTTCGGTACAAGCTACTATCAAGCTATTCAACTACCGTGCCAGAAAATCAAATTCGCCGATGGTTCGGCTTCGCGAGCCGGAGCCTACTGGCTGCCGGTTGCAGAAAAATTACAGCTCGCCGGTTCTGCACTCATCGCGACGAACGGACCCGGACCGATAACACAAAGCAAAATGCCTGAACTCTGGCGAATCCTCATGGCCCGACAAAGAATCCATTTCGATTAACGGTCCCGGACTCGGGACAGGGATTGCCGACTGCAACGATGTACTGATGGGACACCGAGGGGACAGGTTACCGCGGGAACGATGGAACAACGCCGGCAAACACCGCGCGATCGACTCCGGGAAACATGCCCTTATTCAACTCATTCCGAGTTGTCCCCGGCGTCCGCGGTTAGTGCCTTGGGAGCAGGGTGAAGGCTCCCACAACCGTGATTACGTTACCGGTATTGCGGGGTGATTTGTAACATGCGATTTCCACAATGGTCAAGCGGTTTGCGCATCGAAACACCTTCGCGGCGCGCCAAAATCTTGTCACAACGGCAGCGCTTAGGTCGCATGCGAATATAGGGGGTCGAGGGTTGTCGTCAAATGGCGACAGATTTGATTTTGTCCCCCTTGCTTAACAAGAACAGGGACAAGGGACAAGGGACAAGCTTCGAGCCGGGCGCTGCCGTATTGGTGCCTTTGTCTTGCGCCTTGTATCTTGAATCTTGTATCTGTTATCCGCAGGAGCGCCGCCGCGGCGCGAACGAGCACGGCATCGACCTTCGCGGCCAGGGGCCGCTCCTGCGCGCCCAACATAACGACGATCACGTTCATCGGCCGCGGCACCGAATGCGAAAAAAGTGATGCTTGGATTAGAAGAATTAATCTCGATGACCGATAACAAAGGCCGTCCCAGGCTATAACCCCGGCACCCCCTAAGATACCCGCTCCGCGGCTGTCACTTTAGGCGGTTCCGCATGGTCATGCATGACCCGGATCTGCATGTAGCGGAACAGATTCGCGAACACATGCTTCTGGGTCTCCGGCTTGCCGCGGGCCGCGGTCATCAGGCGCGCCACCATGGCGGCCTCCTCGCCGCCGAGCCGGGACACCGCCCGCACCACGGCGACACCCTGCAGGTTCACATCCCGCCGCGGTGCGCCCAAGGCGCGCGGGTGGGGGTGGGGCTCGCGATAACAGTCGAT
>CAMYOD010000061.1 GCA_947259975.1 uncultured Gammaproteobacteria bacterium | reverse complement strand
CCCTGTCGGAATTGGGCGTTGAGATCGGGCCGTTGATCGCCGGCGCCGGTGTCGTCGGTATCGCCATTGGATTTGGCGCCCAGTCGCTGGTGCGCGATGTCGTGTCCGGCCTGTTCTTTCTGCTCGACGATGCGTTTCGCATGGGTGAGTATGTGGAGGTCGACAATATCCGCGGAACGGTGCAAAAGATCTCCACGCGCTCACTACAACTGCGGCATCACAACGGCCCGGTGCACACGATCCCGTTCGGCACCATCAACCACATCACCAACTACAGTCGCGATTGGGCGATCATGAAGTTCGAGCTGCGGGTTCCCTTTGAGACCGACGTGGAAAAGGTGCGCAAGATCATCAAAAAGACCGGCCAAAAGATGATGGAGGATGAACAACTGGCACCGTTGATCCTGGCACCGTTAAAGTCCCAGGGCGTCAATCGCATGGACGATTCATGTTTGATCGTTCGCTGCAAGTTCACCGCCATCCCGGGTCAGCAGTTCTTCATACGCCGCGAGGCCTACACGCGCATCCAGAAGGCGTTTGAAGAGCAGGGCATTCAGTTCGCGCCACGGCGGGTGATTGTGGAAAGCGCATCCGGCGGCCCAGTGACGGAGGCCGAGGCCCAGGCAGCCGCCGGCGGAGCAATTGACAAAGAAGAAGAAAAACGCGCTTAACCCGCACCAGGAAGTTCTATGAAGCACTCATACAGAATTGGGTTGCCGACTACGCGACCGGGCGTAGTGTGGACTATGACCGATAGAGCGAAAGTCAGACGATGACGGATCTGTGGCTGACGCTCGGACCGATCTTACTGAGCGACGTGGTCAATCCCGTGTTGTTCGCCTATCTCGTCTATGCCGCGGGTACCCGACGTCCAGTCGCCAACAGCAGCGCTGCGCTGCTCGGTCACACCGCCGCGTATATGGGCGCGGGAATCATCCTGGCGCTGGGTTTGGAGAAGATCTCGGCGCGTCTTGCTAATCCCAAACCGTTCGATTTCGTGATCGAACTCGTGCTGGGTGTGGTGCTCATTTGGCTTGCCGTCGCCAGCCGTAAGCCGCGCGACAACAGCCCGAAGGAACCGAGCGTTGAGTTGACCTGGATGAAGGCATTCGGTTACGGCGCGGTGATCAACTTCATCGGGATTCCGTTCGCCGTGCCCTACTTTGCCGCGCTAGATCAAATGCTCAAGGCCAACCTCTCCGTTACCCATACGCTGGGCGTTCTAGCGACATACAACATCGCCTACGCCCTGCCGTTTCTCATTGTCCCCGCACTGGTGTTGGCCCTGGGCGAGCGCAGCCGCCCGGTGTTGGCGCGCATCAATGACGTACTGGATCGCGCCAGTAATTTCCTATTGCCGGTGCTGCTGGGCCTGGTCGGCGTGGCGCTGCTTTCAGACGCAATTACGTTTTTTGTTCGTGGCGAGTCGTTGTTCTGAGACTCGCGGCTATAAGCCGCTCCCACAGTCGATTGTCATACGCGGGCGAACCGTCGCGGCAACTTGGGTGCGAGCGCCTTGCAGGCGCGATTGTTTGTTCGCGACTGGGAAACTGCTCCCACAAAGCGTATTGCTGCTACCTAAGGATGTCATCCTGACGCCGCGCAGGCGGCGGAAGGATCTTCATCCGTTGCGATCGCTAACACAGTCAAAGACCTCAAGATTCTTCACGGCGTTCAGAATGACAGACAAACACAGCGGACACGGGTGCTCGCTCATTATGACATCTCGCTGTGGGAGCGGTTTTCACCGCGAAATACGTGCAGCACAAGCAACCGCGAAAGCGAGAATCATGCCTGTACGATACTCCCACACAGGCCGGTCAGCGGCCGGTGGACCTCAGCTCCTCGGACCCGAGTACATGATTGCGGTTCTTGTCGGCGGCACGAAAATCGGCGCTGGTCGTATTGAGAAACTCCTTCAGATCCAACCGGCCGTCGCCGTTTCGATCTGCATCCGGTATCCGGTTCGCATTCAAGACCTTGAGCTCATCGCCTTTGAGCGCACCATCACGATTGCGATCGGCGCGGTAAAACGTGTTCACCATATGGCTGCGAAACTCTTCAAAATCGATTTTTCCATCACCGTTGGCATCCGCGCGCGCGAACCCCGGGTCGGCCATTGCGGCACCGGACAGAGCAACGAGTCCTAATAGGGTCAACGCTAAAACAGCCCGTATCCCTTTTATCAGCACACTCATCTTCATGATTACCCTCCCATAATTTTCCAACTGCCGTCCGGTTGCCGGCACGCGGTGCCATACGCCTGCTCCGTTTTTCCACCGACGGTGATGGTCTGCTGAAACTCCCGGCAATACTGGCCCGCGGCGTTCTGATAGGTGCGCACCGGTGCGACGCTGCCCGAGTTACCCGAGTCGGGATTCATCCAGCTCGTTTCCTCGCCGACCCGACCGTACTCGAGAGAGTTCTGGTAGGCCTGACTCATCTTCATACGGTCAACGTCATCCATCTTGGCACCGATAGAGGCGCCGACGAGCGCGCCGCCCACAGCGCCGGCAAACGTCGCAATCGCCCGCCCGCTGCCCCGGCCGATCTGATTTCCAAGAATGCCACCGGCCGCCGCGCCGAGCAGCGCTCCCCGGTCCTGATAGGTCGTTTCGCAGGCACTCAATAAAAGCGCAACCGCGACTATAACAACTGAAATTCTCATCGATGTGCTCCACGTCATTGCGCAGTGTCAGGCCATCCGGGCCTGCCCGTGGCCGTCGTAACCGAAAATTCTTGTGATGTAATACGCTACCATCAATGTAACCAAATTATCTACCGAAATTTTTGTGTCAGGTCTCTCTTCGATTAATGACTTGCTAGTTATCAAAACCTTGGCTACTTCCCTGGCGTTTCGTTTCCCGGGTTCATCTTCTCGGTCGAGTCGGTACAAACCGCTTCTTCTTTTACGTCATCCTGAGGCGCTCTTCTCTTCCGTCATCCTGAAGCGCTCTTCACTCCCGTCATCCTGAAGCGCTCTTCACTCCCGTCATCCTGAGGCGCTCTTCTCTTCCGTCATCCTGAGGCGCTCTTCTCTTCCGTCATCCTGAGGCGGAACGCCGAAGGATCTTACACGTCCATTTCACCCCGGCATCCAAGATTGCGAGATTCTTCGCTGCACTCAGAATGGCAAGTCAGAGTCCGTTACGCAGAGATTTTTTATTTGCGCGCCGCATGGTTTCACAAGCCGCGTGCATCAAAAATATTAGCTTCAAAAACGTTGGATGACCGATGAGTATCTCATTACAACAAATTATCGTGTGGCTCGTTATCGGCGCGATTGCCGGCTCACTGGCGGGCATGATCGTAAAACGCAGCAAACAAGGTTTTGGGCGCTTTACCAATTTGGGCATCGGCCTGGTGGGGGCCGTCGTCGGCGGCTTCTTGTTCTGGCTACTGGGAATCGACCTTGGATTGGGCAACATCTCGGTAAGCCTCGAGGACATCGTCGCTGCGTTCGCCGGTTCCATTGTGTTTCTGGTGCTGCTCCGCTGGGTAAGAAAATCACGGTAATAATCGATACCAGATAACGTGGATACAAAGGCATAGGATGACGCGCTTTAAACGACGCATGCTGTTCGGCTCGGTACTCGTCGTGCTGATCGGAATCGTGCTCGGAGTCCTGCTCTACGTACCGACCCGCAATGCGCTGCTACGTGCCGAGGCGTTTGAATTCCGGCGCATGCTGGTAACACAGATCGAAAACGAAGCCTACCGATTCTTTTTTATCACCAATCGCATTGTTGAAGCTGACGAGGGGCCTCTCGAAGAGCGCTTCCGCAACGAACGCGGGGACGGACTCAAGTTCGGTTTGTTCGACACGCGCATCGAGCCGACACTCGGTGTAGGAATGATCATCAATCCGAGCGAGTGGTTTCAGGATGAAGAAATCAAGTTGTCAAATGTTCGCACTCTCGAGCAGGGTAACTTTGCAGAGCAACTCACCAAGCAGGTCCAGGCTTCGCCGTATCGATCGCTGTTGATCAATGTAAACGGCTTCAGGGAGCGCTTCCCATCAGCGTTGCGTAAGACCGCATTCCTCGGACACGTGCTGGACATCGACACGCCAATGCTGGTGTTCGACTGGCCCGGGGATCAGGGTTCCTCGCTACGTGGTTATCGACGTGCGCAACGGATCGCCACAGATTCAGGTAAAGACCTGGCTCGCGCCTTGCAGTTGATCATCCGGCAGGTGCGACCCGAGCGTTTGTGGTTGGTTGCCAACAGCATGGGTGGGCAGGTGATCGTTGATGCCTTCAGCAACTTATACCAGGAATCGGATCTGGCGGACGTCGAAACAGAGATCGAACATGTCGTGCTCACCGCACCGGATGTCGATCGCAACGATTTCAACGACCAGTTCAAGAATGAAATCACCGCACTAGCGATGAAGTTGACGGTTTATGTTTCCTCCAACGATCGCGCACTGCTGATGAGTCGCGTGCTCAATTTGGGGCGACGTCTGGGAGAAAGCACGGTGGACCCGTCGAATCCAGACCAAGCCGAAGAGGCCAACTCGCTGCTGCAGTTGATCGAACCCGATAAAGAGCTTATCAATTTGGTGGACGTCACGCCCATCAACCGCACCCGTAATTTTCACAACTTCAGCCTGGAGACGCCTGAGTTTTTTGACGATTTGTATCTGCGTTTAATTAACGCCGACACACCGCGAAGCCGGCTACAGTACCCGCTTCGTCTGCCGGACAATCGGGTGTACTGGGTCCTGACCCGCGGCCGTTAGCGACCAAGCATGCGATTCATCGCTCGCATAATCGTCCGCCTCGTGCGGTATCTGACCATCGGCACGCTCGGCTTCGTCGTTGGCGCGCTCGCGCTATATATCTTCTGGGTACGCAGCGGTCCACCCCTACAGCTGTGGCATACCGAAACCCTGACCGAAGAATTCACAGTGGAGAGAACGAATTCGATCGCCACCTTCGAAGACTACCTGCGCCTGGAAGACAAGTTGTTCGCACAACTGGAAGATCAGATCTACGCACGCACCGAAACTGGGGCCGAATTCAGCCTTGCCCGCTACAGCACGGGCAGCGTTGCCGACCCGCACCACCGTAAGCCCAACTGGAACCGCAGCTTTGAACTCCCCGCCAACACCCCAGCCGGCGGTGTGTTGTTGTTACACGGCATGTCCGATTCGCCTTACAGCTTCCGCGCCCTGGCCGAGGCCCTTCATCAGCGCGGATACTGGGTGATCGGCCTGCGACTGCCCGGTCACGGTACTATCCCCTCCGGGCTCAAGCACGTCACATGGAAGGACATGGCCGCCGCGGTGCGCCTGAGCATGGAGCACCTGGCATCCAAAGTGAGGCAGTCACCGATCCACATCATGGGTTACTCCACCGGCGCGCCGTTGGCGCTGGACTATTCACTCAACCTGCTGGAAGGTGCCAACATACCGGCGCCGACCAGCCTGGTGCTGGTGTCTCCGGCGATCGCCATCACGCCGGCAGCCGTGCTAGCCAAGTGGAACATTCGGCTGTCCGCCCTGCCCGGCCTGGAAAAACTCGCCTGGACCCAGGTCCTGCCGGAATTCGATCCGTTCAAGTACAACTCGTTCACGAGCAATGCCGGCACCCAGGTGCATCTGTTGACGCGTGACGTGGCGCAGCGTGTCGAAGCCCTGTCTGCAGCGGGTCCCATCGAGAATTTCCCGCCGACCCTGGTATTCCTGTCGACCGTGGACGCCACTGTGTCGACGGATGCCGTGGTCGATAACCTGCTCGAACACTTGGCGCCCGGCCGCCACGAGCTGATCCTGTTCGACATCAACCGTAACAAGGTCAACTCGACGGTTCTGGTCTCCGATCCGGGGCCGTTGACCACCCGGCTGATGGAGAACGATTCCCTACCATTTGCCCTTACCTTGATCGCCAACGAAAACAGCGAAAGCACGGCCGTGGTCAGCCGCCGCAAACCACCACTCTCCACCAAGACCGCAACAGAGGCATTGAATGTCGCCTGGCCGCGGGGTGTGATTTCGCTTTCCCACGTCGCGCTGCCGATTCCGCCGGACGATCCCCTATACGGACAGCGCACATCTCCCTACGCGGATCCCACGCTGCAACTCGGGCAGATCGACGTGCAGGGGGAACGCGGCCTGCTGAAGTTTCCTGCCGACTGGTTGCTGCGCCTTCGGTACAATCCATTCTACGACTTTCTCGAGTCCCGCGTGATTCAATGGCTGGATGGCGCCGGCAGATAGAACTTAAAGTTGTATTGTCACCGCAGCACAGTCACCCGTCTGTCGAACGTCGCGAGGCACGCCTATTTCTGCCACGCGCCGCTGTTTGCGTTTGCGGCACCACAAGATTGTGCGGTACGTCCGTTTCCAGTTCGCGATGCCCTGATTGCGGCCGCTTCACATTTTCTTCACATGGCTCCAATAAAATAGGCTTATGCTAAACTAGCGCCGCCCACAGGGGTCGTTACCCACCACAGAGCTCATAGTAGCGCGTGAGGTTGGGCGGTAACCCCACTATCACGGTCTGTGGTTTTAGCATGCGCGTAGCGTGGAAGAGCACCCTTGGTGACCCGCAGCCCTTACCACGACAAGATTGATAAAGGGAGATCACCCATGAATCTCGATCGTCTGTTCCAAGCCTCGGCCTGGGCCCTTACCTTGTTCGGTTTCTCGATAATGGTCAGTCCAGTCTCCGCCTCCCCGTACCCAACGGTGGAAAAAGAAGACCTTGCCGAGGAGCGGGTCTACTCGCCCTACGTTGGCCGCGCCTATCCGGACCAGGTGCTGTTCGGCGATACCCACTTCCACACTGATCTGTCTTTTGACGCCGGCCTGGTCGGCACCACCCTAGACATGCACGCCGGGTACCGATTCGCGCGCGGTGAAAAGGTTATCTCGAACACCGGGCAACCGGTGCAGCTCATCCGCCCGCTCGATTTTCTCGTAATCACTGATCACGCCGAATTGATCGGCCTGGCGCCGATGCTCCATGCGTCCGATCCGCTGCTGCTTGCCGATCCGTGGGGTAAGTGGGCACACGAGCGATTCAACGCGGGCCAGGACGGTCGCATGGAGTTGTTTCAGAACATCATCAAGCTGTCGACGATCGAGGGGACCAATCCGTTCAGCAGCGATGCCGTAGCGCGCAGCATCTGGCAGCGCTTTATCAAGGTGGCGGACACGTACAACGAGCCCGGCCGGTTCAGCGCAATGACCGGCTTCGAATGGACCTCGACACCCAAGGGTGACAACTTGCACCGTGTGGTCATGTTTGCCGATGGCGCGAACAAGACCAGCCAGATCCTGCCGTTTACGATGTTCGACAGTGAGGATCCGGAGGATCTGTGGAAATTCCTCGCCGCTTACGAGGCCAAGACCGGCGGCCGGGCGATCGCCCCGGCCCACAACGGCAACATCAGCAACGGTTTGATGTTCCTGGACAAGACCTTCAAGGGCGCGCCGCTGACGCGGGCCTACGCAGAGGCGCGCTTGCGCTGGGAGCCACTTTACGAGGTGACCCAGATCAAGGGCGACGGTGAGACGCACCCGCTGCTGTCACCGGAGGACGAATTCGCCGAATACGAGAACTGGGACGTAAGCAACCTTTCGGGATCCGCGCCGAAGAAGCCGGAGATGCTTCAATACGAATACGGGCGCTCTGCGCTCAAGCTGGGGCTCGAGCTCGGCAAGGAGCTCGGGGTCAACCCGTTCAAGTTTGGCCTGTTCGGCGCGTCGGACACGCATACCGCGCTCGCCACCACGCGCGAGGAGAACTATTTCGGCAAATACCAGCATACGGAGCCGTCGCCGAAGCGGCACGGACACGAAGTCATCCCCGCCGACAATCCCAAGCTGCGCATCCTCACCTCGCAGGAGGTCGCCTCGGGCCTAATGGCGGTGTGGGCGCGCGAGAACACCCGCGGGGATATCTTTGATGCCATGAAACGCAAGGAGGTTTACGCCACCACCGGCACCCGCATACGGGTGCGCGTATTCGCCGGCTGGGACTTCACGGCCGATGAGGTCTCGCGCCCTGATTTCATCGCCCAAGGCTATCGTCGCGGTGTGCCCATGGGCGGCGACCTTGCCGGTGCGCCGCAAGGCGGTGCGCCACGCTTCATGATCCGCGCGCTGCGCGATCCCGATGGGGCCAACCTCGACCGGGTGCAGGTCATTAAGGGTTGGCTGGATGACAAGGGCGAGAGCCACGAGCGTATCTACGACGTCGCAGTGTCCGACGGCCGGAAGATCGGCGCCGATGGCCGCGCCAAAGACCCGGTGGGCAGCACCGTCGATGTGGATAAAGCCACCTACACCAACACCATCGGTGAAGCCGTGATGAGTGCTCATTGGCAAGATCCTGAATTCGATCCGAAGCAGCACGCCTTCTACTACGTGCGCGTACTAGAAATCCCGACGCCGCGATGGACCACTTATGACGCAGCGTTCTACGGCATCAAGCGTCCCGATAATGTACCGGCGACGATTCAGGATCGCGCTTACACCTCGCCGATCTGGTACACGCCGAAAACGTAACACTATGAATATCGTTAACGGTCTGTTTTTGATTGTGGTGGGCCTCGGGGTGATGGGATTCGGCCTGATGCTGTTCTACGCCCTGCTGCCGTTGTTCTATGCCTTTTTCGGCGCCGGCGTCGGCTTCTGGTTGGGGTCGTTATTGACCAGCACCCCGCCCGAACAAATGAGCCTGATCAAGCTGCTGTTCGCCTTGGGTGGTGTGATCGTATTTGCGGGCGGCGCTTATTTCTTTGAAACTTTCCGGCGCATCCTGATTGGCATTGGTTTGGGTTCGCTGCTGGGCGGTTTGATTGCCAGTGCCCTGGGTCTGACCGGTTTTTTCGGCGTCGTCATCATGCTGATTGCCGCGCTCATCGGCGCCGGGATCACGCTCGCCGTGTTCGATACGTTCATCGTCGTGGCGTCGGCGCTGGGCGGCGCCGGATTGGCCATGGACGGCGGGCATCTCATTTTTCAGTCCATGGACGTCCTTGATCGCACCACCATCGCAGCCGGTGCGTACACACCGTTGGTCATCTGGGGAGTGCTGGCTGCTGTCGCCATGGGATGGCAGTTCGCGAACCTTGGGCGCTGGACCGGCAATGTTCGCTGAACCAATGATGATGCAATGACGAAGGAGGTGGTGGCTTGCGCTGGCTGAAAGAACCGCTGCTGCATTTCCTGCTGATCGGGGCGGGGCTGTTCGTGCTGTTTTATCAGGTCAGCGACGAGGCGGCGGAGCGCGCTGATCGCATCGTCGTGACCGCCGACGACATCGACCGTATGGCTGCCCTGTGGGCGCGCCGTTGGCAACGTCCGCCCACCTCGGCGGAGCTGGACGGCTTGATCGCGAGTCGTATCCGCGAAGAGGTCCTGTATCGCGAGGCCCGCGCTCTGGGCCTGGAACAAGACGACACAATCGTGCGGCGACGCATGGCGCAGAAGATGGAATTTCTGTTCCAAGACATTGCGCAGCCGGCGGAGCCCACCGAGGCGGCGCTGGAGACGTTCTTGCAGCAAAACGTCGCGCGCTTTCAAGAGTCCGCGCGCTTTAGCTTCATGCACGTCTACCTCAGCAGCGACCGGCGCGGGGGGCAGGCAGCCGAGGACGCGCGGCTGCTGCTGGATGACCTGCGCATTCAAGGCGCGGAAGCCGATCCTGCAGCGGTCAGCGACCCGTTGATGCTCAACCATCGAGTCGTCGACCGCAGCGAACGCGAAATCGCCCGTATGCTCGGGCGGGAATTCGCCGACGCGCTATCGGCATTGCCCGTCAAACAATGGCACGGGCCGATCGAATCCGCATACGGCGTACACCTGGTCTTTATCCACGAACGCGTCGCGCCGCGCTTGCCGGCGTTGGCGGAAATCCGCGACCGGGTGCGCACGGAGCTGCTGTCCGTGAAGCGGCGTGAAGCCAACGAGGTAATGTACAAGGAGCTCAAGAGCCGCTATGAGATTGTCGTCGACAAGCCCGGTAATGAAAGCCTAGCCAACCTGACCGCGCCTTCGCGATGAGACCGCGGTACTTCTTGCGAGCGCTCTTCGCGGTCTTGGTGATATGGATAGCGGCCCAAGTACACGCCCATGAGGTGAGGCCCGGTTACTTGGAACTCCGCGAGATCGCTCCTGCCACTTTTTCGGTGTTATGGAAGGTGCCGATGCGCGGCGGCGCACGGCTCAAGCTCGATCCGCAGCTCCCCGACACCTGCCAGCAGAAGACCCCGCCGAGTTCGCGGTAATCTGAGCGGCGGCGTCATCACCATTGGCGGCCTGGCGCACACCCTCACCGACGTGCTGGTGCGCATCGAATGGCGCGACGGAAGCGTGCACACGGAACGCCTCACGCCCGGCAAACCGTCTTTTAAAGTAACGGGCGCCGCGAGTGTGTGGCAGATTGCGTCGACCTACCTGGGGCTGGGCGTGGAACACATACTGCTGGGAATCGACCACCTGCTGTTCGTGCTCGCGTTGCTGATCATTGTTAAGGCGTGGCGCACGCTGGTCGCGACGATTACCGCATTTACCGTCGCCCACAGCATAACCCTGGCCGCGGCCACGTTAGGCTACGTCCACGCGCCGCAACAACCGGTGGAAGCGGTGATCGCGCTCAGCATCTTATTCCTGGCCACCGAGATCATACACACCCGCCAGGGACGTCCCGGATTGGCCGAGCGCCGGCCATGGCTGGTGGCGTTCGTGTTCGGGCTGCTGCATGGATTCGGGTTTGCGGGCGCATTGGTCGAGGTCGGGCTACCTGAGCAAGCCATCCCGTTGGCGTTATTGTTCTTCAATATCGGTGTCGAGGTCGGCCAACTCCTATTCGTCGCCGCAATGATCGTGCTGCACCGGATGTGGGTACGCTTCAAGGTGCGCCCTATGCACTGGGCACAGGCTCTGCCCGTGTATGCCATCGGCGGCATCGCCGCCTACTGGACCATCGAACGGGTCGTCGGTTTCTGGGCATAGCCTATAAATAGGAAGAACCACGATAGAACCGCCGGGTCGCTAAAGAATAAGATCAGAAGCGGTCTCCCTGGCGCGCGTTGAGCGGTTTGTCGAGCAGGCAAATGATCTCCGCTGCCAAACCGTACCTGCGTTGCATTACAAAGCCTTAATTTGGCCTGTCTTCACATCATTTCGTCTTAGGTTTCACGTGGTTCTCACGCCCCACCCGTAGTGTACACGCATGGAAATATTCCGCTCAAAACCGCGTGAAACGTATGGCACAGAAAATTATGAGTGATCAGGCTTCGGCCAATGGCGACGAATTGGAGCGACCCTGGCGGGTAGGGCCGACCATTACGTGCGCGCACATCGGTTGTGGCTTGCAGTCCTGCATCCGCGACGTGCCGTTTCGTACTGCCGATACTACGATTTTGGAGCGATCGACGCTGGTGCGTAATTTCGAGCGGGGCGAAAAAATCTTCTCCGAGGGAGATGCCGCTGCCGGACTTTACTGTGTACGCAGCGGTGTAGCGCTGCTGAGTTACAAGGATGCGTTCCGCGCCGACAAGGCAGTGAGGATGGTGGGATCCGGAGACCTGGTGGGATCTAGAAGCCTGTTCGCCGAAGAACCGCACGTAACAACGGCCGAGGCTTTGACAGGATGCCATGTTTGCTTCTTCCCCAAGACAACCATTGTAAGACTCACTGACACCTACCCGTTGTTCTCCCGATTGCTGTTTCGCAAGCTGGCGCGTGACCGGGGGTCGCGAAATGTATTGTTTATTCGCGAACAGCACCTGCCAATTAGATTTCGTTTCATTCATTTTCTACGCATGATGGAAAAGCGATACGGGGTTACCAATGGGAACGGCAACGTGTGCGTCAAGCTGCCGATTATGCGTCGTCAAATCGCCTCGCTGCTGTCGGCACGACCGGAATCCGTGGCGCGAGCCATCACTGAGCTCGAGCGCGAAGGATTGGCGATATTCGATGGTCGCGACGTCACTATTCCAGATCCAAACGCGCTTTACCGGATTATTGACGAGGCTGCTGAGCTAGGTACGCACGACAAAGTTTAGTAATCTCGCCGATTCGACGGGGGCCAGGATCGAGAAAATACCATATAACGAAACATGAGCTCTGCGTAATGGAGTAACCGCCAATGTCATCCTGAGGCGCTTTTCTTTTCTGTCATCCTGAGGCGGAACGCCGATGGATCTTACCGTGTTAAAAACATATACCATTTTCCGACACGGTGAGATTCTCACTATGAAATAACAGCGAGGAGTCGACACGACCAACAACACGTCGTATTCCTCGCGATGTTCGTACAGTGTTGAGTGCCCGCGATCTTCAATTGAGTATATTTTGTGCGGGGTCTGGCTCCAATCAGCCTATCGCGGACATGCACCGCCCGTCCCGGGGGTTGATTGGCGCGCTGCGAACACGGATGATCACCGCTACCGGTCTAGGACGGCCTGTTTACACCGCGATACGACGTAAACCATGATCGTATCCGGAGGCCCGTGCGGCGGGTAGGCCATCGTTAACAAGGCATTTTTCACGCCGCCGTCACAATATCCGATTTATGCTTCAATATTGTACATTTAGAACAGGTCCATGAAACCAGACCACGCCGGCACACTGCTGCTGATCGAAGACCACCAAGACATTGCGGAAATGGTCTACGCCTATTTCGAGCACCGCGACTACGTCATGGACTACGCGGCCGACGGCGTCACCGGACTGCATCTGGCGGTCACCAATGAGTACGATGTAATTATTCTCGACCTCATGCTACCCGGCATGGACGGCCTGAAGTTGTGTGAAAAACTCCGCAAGGAGGGTCGACGCGCCACGCCGTTGCTGATGTTGACCGCCCGCGACACCCTGGAAGACAAAGTCGCAGGACTGGAGGTGGGCGCCGACGACTACCTCGTGAAACCGTTCGACATGGAGGAGTTGGAGGCCAGGATCAAAGCCCTAATACGCCGTAAGCGCGGCCAGGTGAGTCCTGAAACCCTGTCCGTCGGTGACCTGGTACTCGATACCGGCACCTTACGGGTTCAAAGAGAGGGGCAAGAAATCCGCCTATCGCCGATTGGCCTCAAGATTTTGACGGTGCTGATGCGCTCCGCGCCGCGCGTGGTGAGCCGCCGCGAGGTGGAGCGCGAGGTATGGGGCGAAATCCTCCCGGACAGCGACACGTTGCGCAGTCATCTGTACAACCTGCGCAAGCAGATCGACCGCCCTTTCAACAAGCCGCTGCTGCACACCATACAGGGCGCGGGATACCGCATCGCAGAAATGGATGAGTGAGGTCGGGCTACGCCGCAAGCTGGACAAGGCGTTTCTTCTCCAGGCCGTCCTAATCAGCGTGGTCGCGGCGTTGAGCGTCTATGCGGCGGCGTTCGTACTCGAGGAAGTGCTGGTGAAACAAGCCCTGCGCGCCGAAGCGGATTATTTCTGGCGTCATTATGACGAACAAAGGCAATTCCCGAAGCCGGACACACTGAATCTCACCGGCTACCTGGGCGCGCTGGAAGGAGGTGATGGACTTCCACCCGAACTCCGTGAATTGGGCCCCGGGTTCCACGGATCTTCCGCACTGGACTACTCCGTCGTCTACGTGACGGAGCACGCGGGGCAGCGGCTGGTGTTGGTGTTCGACGGTGAAAGCGTCAACGAACTCGCTTTGTACTTCGGCCTGGTGCCGCTCACCATTGTACTGGTGATGCTATACGTCGGGGCCTGGATCGCGTACCGGCAGTCACGGCGGGCGGTATCGCCGATCATCAAGTTGGCCCACGCCGTACACGATCTGAATCTGGAGCACCCGAACGCAGCCGTGTTCGATGCCAGCGGGTTCAAAGACGACCCCAACGAGGAGGTGTCATCCCTCGCTGCCGCCCTGCACCGCTTTGCCCAACGGATTAACGAATTCGTTGACCGGGAGCGTGCGTTCACCCGTGATGCCAGCCACGAGTTACGCAGCCCCCTGACGGTCATCAAGATCGCCGCGAACATGCTGCTCAGTGAGCAGGAACTGAGTACCCCGGCGAGAAACTCGGTGCAGCGGATCAAGCGTTCTGCGACGGACATGGAAGATCTGGTAGGTGCATTCCTGTTGCTGGCACGGGAATCCGAGCAGGGTCTGTCCCGGGAACCGGTGTGCGTCAATGAACTGGTGGCGGAAGAAATCGAGCGGGCCTCCCCGCTGCTCGCCGGCAAGCCGATCGATGTGCAGTCGACGGCGGACGTCACGCTAGTCGTCGTCACGTCCGAGAAGGTGCTGTCGGTGCTGATCGGCAATCTAATACGCAATGCATTTTCCTACACCGACGAGGGCCGGGTGACGGTC
>CAMYOD010000060.1 GCA_947259975.1 uncultured Gammaproteobacteria bacterium | reverse complement strand
CTTCTTCCCTAAAGACAACGGCTTATGCATGCCGGCCTCCTGTGGTTGGCGATCCTGCCACCGCGCAAAGGCGGATTCGGGTGACGTTGATACCTTGTTTACTTTAAAACGCCCACGGATTCAAGGTAACGGAACGATGACCCGGCATGGAAAGCCCTCGCCTCATCTGGCGCGCGTGGTCGACAGGAGTAGAGGATCTACTGTGAACGCGGCCAGGCACTGAGCAGCACGATGGCGCCGGCGGCGGCGAGGGCCCAACTGATGACGGGCACGCCTAAAAACTGCGGTGTGAGTTCACCGAGGGTGGCGGTGATCGCGCCGGAGATGATCAGCGCCGCGCCGGTGATGCCGAAGAACAAACGCTTCTGATTGGCGGTCACCTGCCGGCGCAGGTCCTCGATTTGTTCCGACTGCCAGCTTACATTGAGTTCGTCGTCTCTTACCTTGGTGAGGAAGCCGTGCACCAGGCCCGGCATCTCCGGGTGCATTTGCCACCAGTGCGGCAGCTGCTTGCGCAACGTGCGCACGAAGGCGCGCGGGCCGAGTTGTTCACTGGCCCAGCGTTCCAGGTAGGGTTTGGCGGTCACCCACAGATCGAGATCCGGATACAACCGCCGCCCCAGGCCTTCGATGTTGAGCAAGGTCTTTTGCAGCATCACCAGCTGCGGCTGGATCTCCATGTTGAAACGGCGTGCGGTCTGGAACAGGCGAATCAACAGGCGGCCGAAGGAGATGTCCTTGATGGGTTTGGCGAAGATGGGTTCGCACACGGTACGGATCGCGGCCTCGAATTCCTCCGGCCGCGTGTCCGCCGGCACCCAGCCGGCGCGCAGATGGGCGTCCGCCACCGCGCGGTAGTCGCGATTGAAGAAGGCGATGAAGTTTTCCGCCAGGTAGCGTTTGTCCGCCTCGCCCAGGGTGCCCATGATGCCGAAGTCCACCGCCCGGTACTGGCCGTCGGCGCTGACGAAAATATTGCCCGGGTGCATGTCGGCATGAAAGAAGCCGTCGCGGAACGCCTGGGTGAAAAAGATCTCCACGCCGTTGTGTGCCAGGCGCCGCATATCGATGCCGCTGGCGATCAACTCATCGACGTTGGCGATGGGGATGCCGCTGATGCGTTCCATCACCATCACCTCGGAGCGGGTGTGGTCCCAGAACACCTTGGGAACGTACAGCAGCTCGGAACCGGTGAAATTGTTGCGTAGTTGGCTGGCGTTGGCGGACTCGCGCATGAGATCGAGTTCGTCGCCCAGGGTCTTGCGGAACTCGTCGACGATTTCCCGCGGCCGCAGACGCCGCGCATCCGGCGCGTAGCGCATGGCGAGCCCGGCCAGCGTGTACAACAGCGCCAGATCCCGCTCGATGATTTTGCTGATGCCGGGGCGTAACACCTTGACCGCGACCTCGGTGTCGTCGTGCAGCCGGGCGAAATGCACCTGGGCGACGGACGCCGAGGCGATGGGTTCGCTGTCGAACTCCTTGAAATGATTTTCCAGGGGCTCCTCGTAGGCCGCCTCGATCACGGCAACGGCCTGCTTGCCGGGAAACGGCGGCACCTGATCCTGCAGCTTGGCGAGCTCGAAGGCGATGTCCTCGGGCAACAGGTCCGGGCGGGTCGAGAGCATCTGGCCGAACTTGACGAAGATCGGGCCCAACTCTTCCAGCGCCTCGCGCAGGCGCACCGCGCGGGGCTGGCGCACCCACTTGCGCCAGCGCCAGGGCATCAGGTGCAGGACGAAACGATAGGGGCGGAACAAATGGATGGCGACGACGAAATCGTCCAGGCCGTGTTTGACGAAGACCTGGGTGATGCGCGCCAGACGGCGGATCTGGCCGAGGCGAATCATGTGTCCTGTTCCTGCAGCCGGCGGATGCGCGCCTCGAGCCGGTCGGCGTCGCCGCGCAGTACGTCCACGTCGTGGATGAACTGCGCCACCGTCTCGTTCCTGGCCAGGGTCTGCTTTTCTTCCTGCAGATAGTCCGCCACATCCTGGCCGAGCACCTCACTGGATTCGCGGCCCCACTGCCGCAGACCGCGGGCCATGTTGCCGAGTTGATGTGCCACCACGTCACCGACGTAACGGGAGGCGACCTCTTCCCAATCGATATCGAGTTGGCCGAGGATGCGCTTGAAGCGTTGTCCCAACTCCGTGTCGCCGTCGATCTTGAGTTCGCCGGAGGTGAACTGGCTGGGATCGGATTCGCGCTGACTGGCCAGGCGCGCGAACGCGAACGGAGTGCCGGTGAGCGTGACGTCGGGTTCGCGTTCGCTTTCGCTCAGCACGCGAAACCCGGTGGACGACGGCTGTAGATAAATAATCAGGTCGATCTCGCCCAGACGCAGCGCGATGATCTTGTCTTCCAGTGTCCCCAGACGTTCGAGGGTGTCCGGGTCCAACCGCAGAATGCGGTTGGCGATTTCATCGGACAGCGTAGCAATTAGGTGCGGGAGTTTCATCGGAGGTTTGTTAGCCGCAAAGGCGCAAAGATCTTTTTAAAACTTATAACCCTTGTGCAATGCGACGATGCCGCCGGACAGGTTAAAGTAACCCACCCGCTCGAAGCCCACGTCCTGCATCATACCCTTGAGGGTTTCCTGGTCCGGGTGTTTGCGGATGGATTCGGCGAGATAACGATAACTCGCCTCGTCCTTGGCAATCACCTTACCCATGACCGGCAGCACGCTGAATGAATAAGCGTCGTACAGGGAACCCAGGCCGGGCACGACCGGCTTGGAGAATTCCAGCACCAACAGTTTGCCTCCCGGCGCCAGCACCCGGAACATGGAGGCCAGTGCCGCGGGAATGCGGGTGACGTTGCGCAGGCCGAAGGCGATGGTGATGCAATCGAAGTGATCGTCCGGGAACGGCAGGTTTTCCGCATCCGCCTGCACGTATTCCACGTTGCCGACGAGACCCTTTTCCACCAGCCGCTCGCGGCCGCGGGCGAGCATGGCCTCGTTGATGTCCGCCAACACCACCTTGCCGGTGTCACCGACCCGGGTGGCCAGCTTCGCGGCCAGATCACCGGTGCCGCCGGCCACATCCAGAATACGTTGCCCGCGGCGCACGCCGGCCTGCTCGATGGCGAAGCGCTTCCACACGCGGTGCACACCGAAGGACATGGCGTCGTTCATGACGTCGTATTTGTTCGCCACGGAACGAAACACGTCGCCGACGCGCCCGGCCTTCTCCGCTTCGGGCACCTCTTCGTAACCGAAGTGGGTGGTTTTGGGGTTATCTTTGTCCATCATGCGTTCTTAATCAGAACCTCACGCCTGGGTTTTGCGCTCGCGGCCGGCTTCCTTGAGCCGATCCAGGTAACGCTGCCATTCGCTCGCCTGATTCTTGCCTAATCTATATAAGGTATCCCAGGAGTAGATGCCGGTGTTATGGCCGTCGTCGAAATGCAAACACACTGCGTAGGTCCCGACCGGCTCGATCTGCTCGATATTGACGTTTTCCTTGCCCACCTGCAGCACTTCCTGGCCCGGGCCGTGGCCCTGCACTTCCGCCGAGGGTGAATACACCCGCAGGTACTCGCAGGGCAGACTGAATTCCGACCCATCGTCGAACTTGATCTCCAGGACCCGGGATTTCTGGTGCAGTTTGATATCCGTCGGTTTGGGTTTACGCTCTGGCATTATTCCACCTGTTGCATTGGGGGGGATTGGCCCCAACGGTCCGAAAGGGCGCAAGTATACCGATTTTCCCATCGCGGCCCCTACCGTCATTGAACTGTAATCTGTATGGTGTGAAATGGCGTTTTCGTGACATGAGCCGATGCAATGGGTCCCAAGATACTGATTGTTGACGACGAACGCCCGATTAGGGACATGCTGCGCTTCGCCCTCGAACGCGCGGACTTCGATACCGTGGAGGCGGCGGATGCCCAGACAGCACAGACGGCGATCGCCGACGACAACCCCAACCTGGTGCTGCTCGACTGGATGCTGCCTGACCTGAGCGGGGTGGAGCTGGCGCGCCGTCTGAAAAAGGACGATGCCACCCGTGACCTCCCCATCATCATGCTCACGGCCCGCGGCCAGGAAACTGACAAGATCCGCGGGCTCGACAGCGGCGCCGACGACTACGTCACCAAGCCGTTCTCGCCCCGGGAACTGGTGGCCCGCATCAACGCCGTGTTGCGCCGGGTCTCCCCGATTCCCGAGGGTGAACCCCTGGAGGCCAACGGTCTGCGCCTGGACCCGGAAAGCCACCGGGTCACCTCCAACGGCGAGGCCCTGCACATGGGCCCCACCGAATTCCGCCTGCTGCAATATTTCATGGGCCATCCGGAGCGGGTCCACAGTCGCGCACGCCTGCTGGACCGGGTCTGGGGCCGCAATGTCTACGTCGAGGAACGCACGGTGGACGTGCACATCCGCCGCCTGCGAAAATGTCTCGCACCTCATGGCTATGATCGCTTCATCCAGACGGTGCGCGGTGCCGGGTATCGATTTTCCGCAGGTGACTAGACTTGGGTAACCCCTGGGTCGACGAGATCTGGCGGGCGCTGGGCGTCGCCCTGCTGAGCCTGCTGCTGGGCGCTGCCGCCGGGCAGATCGCCGCCTTCCTGCTCGGCGGTGCCCTCATTTATCTCGGCTGGCATCTGCTCAACCTGTACCGGTTCGAAAACTGGCTGCGCACCCGCAGCGACGCGGAACCGCCCCAGGCCACCGGCATCTGGGGCGAGATCTACCATCACTTCTACCTGCTGCTGAAGAAGCAGCGCGAGGGCCGGCGCAAACTCGCCACCATGCTGGACCGGTTTCAGGAAGCCGCCAGCGCCATGCCGGACGCAACGGTCGTCATGCGCACCGGCGGCGAGATCGAGTGGCTGAACAATTCCGCCGAGCGTCTGCTGGGCCTCAAGCCCGATGAGGATGTGGGCCAGAAAATCACCAATCTGATCCGTCACTCGACATTCGTGACCTACCTGGCGAGGGCGGATTTCACCGAGCCGGCGGAGTTTCCCTCCCCTGCCAACGAGGCGCTGTATCTACAGGTACATATCGTGCCCTACGGTAAAGGTCGGCTGTTGCTGGTGGCGCGCGACGTGACCCGGCTGCACAAGCTGGAACAGATGCGCCGGGACTTCGTGGCCAACGTCTCCCATGAACTGCGCACACCGCTGACTGTCATAAGCGGATTTCTCGAGACCCTGGGCGACGAGGCCCAGGTGGACGACGCCCTGATGAAGCAATGGGGTGAGTCGCTGGGGCTGATGCAGGAGCAATCCCGCCGCATGCAGTCCATCGTCGAAGATCTGCTGCTGTTGGCCAAACTGGAAGCAAGCACCTCATCGCCACCCCGCGACCCGGTCTCCGTGCCGTCACTGATTGCCGGCGTCGCCGAGGACGCGCGACCCCTGCTCGCGGAAAAAGACCAGACCCTGACGACCCAGGTGGACGACTCCCTGTGGCTGCATGGCAACGAACAACAGCTGCGCAGCGCCCTTTCCAACCTGGTCTTCAATGCCATTCGCTACACGCCCGCCGGCGGGCGCATCGAAGTGCATTGGCTGGGCGACGCGGGCGGTGCCCGGCTCGAGGTGGTCGACAACGGCATCGGCATTGCGCCCCAGCACATCCCGCGCCTGACCGAGCGCTTCTACCGGGTCGACGTGGGCCGCTCCCGCGAGACCGGCGGCACCGGTCTCGGCCTGGCCATCGTCAAACATGTTCTGAATCGCCACGACGCCACCCTCGAGATAGAGAGCGAATTGGACAAGGGCAGCACCTTCAGTTGCGTGTTTCCCCGCCATATCGTCTTCCAACGCGAGGCGAGTGCCGCCTGAAACCCGCCCCCGGCCTGGCGTTCAGCCGGGCCCGATGCTGTCACAAAAGCGTCATATTTTTTTCATATAACGGTCACGGGGCCGGACCATACTTGCGCCACCTATGTCATACATATGTCACGCTTTTACACCTTACAGGAGACCTAAGCGTATGAATAATCGTAGTTTTGTTGCCGGTGTTGCGGTCGCCGCCACCGCTCTGGTCAGCGGCCCGGTGCTGGCCGGCCCGTCCGTCGATGCAGGCGTACCGACCTACGCCAAGACCAGCGGCGTCTCGGGCAACCTGTCCAGCGTCGGTTCCGACACCCTGGCCAACCTCATGACCCTGTGGGCCGAGGAGTTCAAGCGCCTGTACCCGAATGTGAACATCCAGATCCAGGCCGCCGGTTCCTCCACCGCGCCGCCGGCGCTGACCGAGGCCACCTCGAACCTGGGCCCCATGAGCCGCAAGATGAAGGACAAAGAGATCGAATCCTTCGAGAAGAAGCATGGCTACAAGCCGACCCCGATCCGGGTCGCCATCGATGCCCTGGCCGTGTACGTCCACAAGGACAACCCTATCAAGGGTATGACCATTCCGCAGGTGGACGCGGTGTTCTCCTCCACCCGCAAGTGCGGTCTCGGCAAAGACATCGCCACCTGGGGTGACCTGGGCATGAGCGGCGAGTGGACCAACCGCAGCGTGCAGCTGTTCGGCCGCAACTCGGTCTCCGGCACCTACGGCTACTTCAAGAAGAAGGCACTGTGTAAAGGTGACTACAAGGCAACCGTGAACGAACAGCCGGGTTCCGCCTCGGTGGTGCAGGGTGTCGCCACTTCTATCAACGGCATCGGCTACTCCGGCATCGGTTACAAGACTTCCGGCGTGAAGGCGGTGCCGCTGACCAAGAAGGACGGCAAGCCGTTCATCGACGCCACTCCGGAAACCGCCATCAGCGGCGAGTATCCGCTGGCCCGCTTCCTGTACGTCTATGTGAACAAGAACCCGAACAAGCCGCTGGCGCCGCTTGAGAAGGAGTTCGTGAAGATGGTGCTGTCCAAGGCCGGCCAGGAAGTGGTGATCAAGGACGGCTACATTCCGCTGACAGCGAAATTGGTCGAGGAAGAGCTCGCGAAAATGTAGCGAGGCAGTGCCCGCGAGGGACCGCGCACAGAGCACGAAACGCCCCCAGATGGGGGCGTTTCTATCTGTACGGCATGGATTTTCGGGCGCTTACGAGCCGCCATTGCCCGGGGGCCGGGAATGGGATACAAACGCCGCTCCGGCGCGATCGGTCCGGACGGCCACGGCTTGGTTACCGATCACCCCTAACATGATCACGACATGAGCGACACCGAGACCAACAACAGCCTTAGCACCCGCGCCCTGAGCAGGGCCCTGGCCAACCGGCGCTTGCGCCACTGGCGCGGCATCAAGGACCGGATCGCGCGCCACGGCATCAGCGTGGGCGGCGTCGGCGCCATTCTCGCGATCATACTTATCTTTTTCTATTTGTTGTGGGTCGTGATACCCCTGTTCAAGCCCGCGGATACCGAGCCGGTGGCAAGTTACGCACTGCCCGGCGGCAGCAACGATCCCACCTTGCATCTGGCTCTCGAAGAACAAACCGAGGTGGGGCTGCGGGTCACGCAGAGCGGCCGCGCGGTGTTTTTCGCCACCGATACCGGCAAGGTCATGCTGGACGAAGAACTGGCGGTTCCCGCCGGCGCCAAGGTGACCGCCTTCGCCGCGGGTGACTCCCGCAGCGCGGTGTTCGCGCTGGGTCTCGACGACGGCCGTGCCTTGGTGGTCAAGCACAACTACCGGGTCACGTTTCCCAATGACATACGCCGCATCGATCCCGAGATCGAATACCCGTTAGGCCCCGATCCGGTGAGCCTCGACACCCAGGGTCGACCGCTGGTCCATCTTGCCGCACAAGTCGCCGAAGAGGAGGCAACGCTGGCCGGTGTTACCGACGACGGCCGCGCCATCATGCTGACCCTGACCAAGGAGGAATCTTTGCTCGGTGGCGGCGAATGGGAGCAGACGCGTGCCGACCTGACACCGCCGGAAAACGCCGTGCAGCGAGTGATTGTCGACTTCGATCAGCAGGAACTCTATCTTGCCGACCGCGCCGGCAGCCTGGCGTATTACGACCTGGCCAATAAATCTACACCGCGGCTGATCGAAACAGTCTCGGTGCTGGCGCCCGACGAAACGCTCACATCGCTGGAATTTCTCACCGGCGGCATTTCGCTGCTGGTCGGCGGCTCCTCCGGCTCGCTCGCGCAATGGTTTCCGGTGCGCGACGAACAGAACAACTACTCGCTGCACAAGGTCCGCGAATTCGACGCGCTCGGCGCCGCGGTCAGCAGGATCGCGCCGGAGTTTGCGCGCAAGGGCTTCCTCGCCGCGGACCAAAAGGGTGGGCTAGGCATCTATCACACCACCGCCCATCGCACGGTGTTGACTACCTCGCTGGCCGAAACGCCGGTCACGCAACTGGCGGTGTCACCGCGGGCCAACGCCCTGCTCGCCCAGGACGCTGCCGGCGAGGTGATCTTCTGGCGCGTGCACAACGAGCACCCGGACGTGTCCTGGTCGGGGCTGTGGGGCAAGGTCTGGTACGAGAGTTATCCGGAGCCGGATTACATCTGGCAGTCCTCCGCCGCCACCGACGACTTCGAACCCAAGTACAGCCTGGTGCCCATCACCTTCGGTACCCTCAAGGCGGCTTTCTACGCCATGCTGTTCGCGGTGCCGCTGGCCATTATGGGCGCGGTATTCACCGCCTATTTCATGGCGCCGGCCATGCGCCAGGCGGTCAAACCGGTGATCGAAATCATGGAAGCCCTGCCCACGGTGATTCTCGGCTTCCTCGCCGGCCTGTGGCTGGCGCCGTTCATCGAAAAGCATCTGCCCGGTGTATTCAGCCTGCTTCTGATTCTGCCTATCGGCGTGGTTCTGTTCGCGTATTTGTGGCATCGGCTGCCGCGCAACATCCGTCTGTGGGTGCCGGAGGGTTGGGAGGCGGCCTTGCTGATCCCGGTGGTGTGTCTCATCGGCTGGGCGGCCATCGCCGTCAGCCAACCCATCGAGGAAAGCTTTTTTGGCGGCGACGTGCGCATCTGGATGTCCACCCAGCTGGGCATCGGTTTCGATCAGCGTAATTCCATTGTCGTCGGCCTGGCCATGGGCTTCGCGGTGATCCCGACCATTTTCTCCATCGCCGAGGACGCCATTTTCGGGGTCCCGCGGCATCTGACCCAGGGTTCGCTGGCGCTCGGCGCGACCCCCTGGCAGACCCTGACGCGGGTGGTCATCCTGACCGCCAGCCCGGGCATCTTTTCCGCCATCATGATCGGCCTCGGCCGCGCTGTGGGCGAGACCATGATCGTGCTCATGGCCACCGGTAACACGCCAGTAATGGACTGGAGCATCTTCCAGGGCATGCGCACCCTGTCGGCGAACATCGCGGTGGAAATGCCGGAGTCCGAAGTCAACAGCAGCCATTACCGGGTGCTGTTCCTGGCGGCGATGGTGCTGTTTCTCGCCACCTTCGTATTCAATACCGCGGCCGAGATCGTGCGCCAACGGCTGCGCAAGAAATACAGCTCGCTATAAGAAGGCAACAAGATGACAACCGGAATCAAGAAGTGGTTCGAAAGCGGCTCGCCCTGGGTGTGGCTGACCGCTGCGGCGGTCAGCACCAGCGTGATCATGGTCGCGGGGCTGTTGCTGCTCATATCCGTCAACGGCCTCAACCACTTCTGGCCCAAGCCGATCATGGAAGTGGACTATCTCAAGGCCCCCGGCGAAGTGATCCGGGTTTTCGGCATGGTCAGGGAATCCGAGGAAGTGCCCCGCTCGCGCATCGAGGAATCCGGACTGTTCGTTGACAGTGAAGAGGAGCGTGTCACCCGGCATCTGCTCAAGATCGGTAACCGCGATGCCCAGGGTTTCGATTTTGGCTGGTTCCTGGATTCCAACATCCGGGACCGCCGCTATCCCGAAAATCTGATGGCCCTGGAACGCCGCGAATGGGGCGACCTCATCGGTTATCTGAAAAACGTCAAGCAACAGGATCGCATCGTGGCCACCGGCGAGGCGGCGGTGCCGGAACTCGAGAAGCGTCTGAAGCGGGCGCTGGAGTTGTTCGCGCAGATTCGCGAAATCGAGAAGGACGACATCGGCAGCGTCAATTACGCCCTCGAGCGCCTGCGACTGCAGGAGCGCAAGCTAGAATTGAAAGACGCGTTGACGCCGGCACGGAAGGACGTCATCGCCCGGGATCGTGCGGCACAGGATAAGCGCTACGAGAAACTGCGCGTGCGCCTGAGCGAATTGTACGAACAGATCAACCGGGATTCGCTCACCGCCGAGATCATGGACGGCCGCGAATTGGAAGTGCCGCTGGCCAAGGCGGTGCGCGTCTATTGGCCCAACGCTTTGTCCTGGCCGCAACGGGTCGGCTTCTTTCTGGAAAAGACCTGGGAGTTCGTGGCCGACGAGCCGCGCGAGGCAAACACCGAGGGCGGCATCTTCCCGGCGATCTTCGGCACCGTGATGATGGTGATCGTGATGTCGATCTTCGTCACTCCCGCCGGGGTGATAGCCGCCGTCTACCTGCGTGAATACGCCAAGCAGGGTCCCATCACCCGCCTGGTGCGCATCGCGGTGAACAACCTCGCCGGCGTGCCCTCCATCGTCTACGGCGTGTTCGGACTGGGATTTTTTGTCTACTTCCTCGGCGGCAATCTCGACCAGCTGTTCTTTCCGGAAGCGCTGCCGGCGCCGACCTTCGGTACGCCCGGCATCTTCTGGGCCGCGTTGACCCTGGCCCTGCTCACCATGCCGGTGGTGATCGTGGCCACCGAGGAGGGTCTGGCGCGCATTCCCAGCTCCATTCGCGAGGGCAGCCTGGCGCTAGGCGCCACCAAGGTGGAGACCCTGTGGCGCACCGTGCTGCCCATGGCCAGCCCGGCGATGATGACCGGCCTCATCCTGGCGATCGCCCGCGCCGCCGGCGAGGTCGCGCCGCTGATGCTGGTGGGTGTGGTGAAACTGGCACCGTCGCTGCCGCTGGACGGCAATGCGCCCTTTATTCACTTGGAGCGCAAATTCATGCACCTGGGCTTCCATATCTACGACGTGGGCTTCCAGAGCCCCAACGTCGAAGCCGCGCGACCCTTGGTATATGCTACCTCCCTGCTCCTGGTGCTGGTGATCGTGGTCCTCAACCTGGCCGCGATCGGAATCCGCAACCACCTGCGGGAAAAGTACCGGGCGCTTGAGGGCGGCTGAGAGCATATGATTTTGAATCGAGACTGGAAACCACGATGGAAAACACATCCCTGCCACCGCGTGTACACACGTTGAATCAGACGAAGGCCGCGCCAATGGATCAATCACAACCCCCAACCCACGGCTTCGACATGAGCTCCGCCCTCGGCCGCACCGAAGAACGTGCTCTGGATAACGAGCGCATCTGTCTCGAGGTCAAGGACCTGAATCTGTATTACGGCGAGAAGCAGGCGCTGGCCAACATCAACATGGTGATCCCGGAGAAACGGGTCACCGCCTTCATCGGCCCCAGCGGCTGCGGCAAGTCCACCCTGCTGCGCTGCTTCAATCGCATGAACGATCTGATCGATATCGTGCGCACCGAGGGTTCGATCGCGCTACACGGCGAGGATATCTTCCGGCGCCGGGTGGACGTGGCGGAGCTGCGGCGGCGCATCGGCATGGTGTTCCAGAAACCGAATCCGTTCCCGAAATCGATTTACGAGAATGTCGCCTACGGCCTCCGGCTGCAGGGTATCAACGATCGCCGGGTGCTCGATGAGGCGGTAGAAATGGCCCTCAAGCGGTCGGCGCTGTGGGACGAGGTCAAGGACCGGTTGAACGAGAACGCGCTCGGCATGTCCGGCGGGCAGCAGCAGCGTCTGGTCATCGCCCGTGCAGTGGCCATCGAACCCGAGGTCCTGCTGCTGGACGAACCCGCCTCCGCGCTGGACCCGATTTCGACGCTGAAGATCGAAGAGCTGATCTACGAGCTCAAGGAAAACTTTACGATCGTGATCGTGACCCATAATATGCAGCAGGCGGCGCGGGTTTCCGACTACACTGCATTTATGTATCTGGGTGAGCTCATCGAATACAAAAACACGAATACCTTGTTCACGAACCCCAGCAATAAACAGACGGAAGACTACATCACCGGGCGTTACGGTTAGGCGACTATCACGCTGACCGACAGATTGCCGAGACCAGGATAAAGCAGATGGACCAAAACGAATTACACAGTCATATCTCGCAACAGTTCGACGCGGAGCTGAATGACATTCGCAGCCGGGTTCTGGAGATGGGCGGTTTCGTCGAACAGCAGCTCAGCAACGCCATTCACTCCCTGGCCGAAAATGACAGCGAGCTGGCCGAGCTCGTGGTCAGCAGCGACTACAAGGTCAACGCCATGGAAGTGGGTATCGACGAGGAATGCGTACAGATCCTCGCACGCCGCCAGCCGGCGGCGAGCGACCTGCGGCTGGTGATCGCGGCGATCAAGACCATCACCGACCTGGAGCGCATCGGCGACGAGGCGGAACGCATCGGCCGCATGGCGGTACATCTCGCCGAACGGCCCACCAGCCGCAAGCACAAGTCACCGCTGGCAGATATCGAACATTTGGGCGAACACGTACGACGCATGCTGCACAACGCGCTGGACTCCTTCGCCCGCCTCGACGTGGATCTGGCGGTGAACGTCGCCCACGAGGACCGCAAGGTGGACCAGGAATACGAGGGTCTCATGCGTCAGCTGATCACTTTCATGATGGAAGACCCGCGCTCGATTCCCTACGCGCTGGATATCATGTGGTCGGCACGCGCACTCGAGCGCATCGGCGACCGCTCATGCAACATCTGCGAGTATGTGATCTACCTGGTGCGCGGCAAGGATGTACGCCATGTGAGCCTGGAACAGATGGAACTGGAGGCGCGCAGCAAGACCAGCGGCACCCACTGACGTCGCCCGGGCCGTCAGCCTTCCTGTAACCACCGTGCCGCGCGCAGCGCGGCATAGGTGAGTATCCCGTCGGCGCCGGCGCGCTTCATCGACAGCAGCGCTTCCAGCATCACGTCCTTTTCCGTCAGCCAACCGTTGGCGGCCGCCGCCATGAGCATGGCGTACTCGCCGCTGACCTGGTAGACATAGGTGGGTGCACCGAACTGATCCTTCACCCGACGCACGATGTCCAGATAGGGCATGCCGGGCTTGATCATCACCATGTCGGCGCCCTCTTCCAGGTCCAGCGCCACTTCCCACAGCGCCTCGTCGCTGTTGGCGGGATCCATCTGGTAACTGTACTTGTCGCCGGCCCCGAGATTCGCCGCTGAGCCGACCGCGTCGCGGAACGGGCCGTAGAAACTCGAGGCGTATTTGGCGGCGTAGGCAAGGATGCGGGTGTTCTTGTGGCCGCCGGCCTCGAGGGCATCACGGATCGCGCCGATGCGTCCGTCCATCATGTCCGAGGGTGCCACCACGTCGGCCCCGGCCTCGGCATGGGACGCGGCCTGCTTGACCAGGACCTCGACAGTCTCGTCGTTCATGACATAGCCGCTGGCGGGATCCACCAGGCCGTCCTGACCGTGGCTGGTGAAGGGATCCAGGGCCACATCGGTGATGACACCTAAATCGGGAAACGCGGCCTTGAGGGCGCGCACCGCGCGCTGCGCCAGACCTTCCGGGTTATAGGCCTCCTCAGCGCCGTCGGATTTCTTTTCCGTCGGCACCACCGGGAACAGGGCGATGGCGGGAATGCCGGCATCACGAAGCTCGCCGGCGTAGCGTAGCAGGCGGTCGATGCTCATGCGCTCGATACCCGGCATGGAAGGCACGGCTTCGACGCGGTCGTCGCCCTCGATGACGAAGGCGGGCTGGATCAGGTCATCGACGCCGAGATTGTGCTCGCGCATGAGCCGGCGGCTGAAATCGTCCCGCCGCATGCGGCGCATGCGCACAGCGGGAAATTTTCCGCGACTGGTATCAGAGCTCGACATGCAGGATCACTCCGTACTCACAGGGAGCGGCACAGCGTACACCAAACCCCCGCGCCGGCGAAAGAAAAGGGCCCGTAAGGGCCCTTTTCTCATTCGTCTCAACGACGCTTCTTGGTCTTCTTCTTTGTCGCCTTTTTCCTGGTGGTCTTTTTCTTGGTCGCCTTTTTCGTAGCGGCCTTCTTACGCGTGGCCTTTTTCTTGGTCGCTTTTTTCTTAGTGGCCTTTTTCTTAGTGGCCTTCTTACGCGTGGCCTTCTTCTTAGTGGCCTTTTTCTTGGTGGCCTTTTTCTTGGTGGCCTTCTTTTTGGTGGCCTTTTTGCGGGTAGTCTTCTTAGCGGCCTTTTTCTTCACGGCCTTCTTACGTGTCGTCTTCTTGGCGGCCTTTTTCTTAGTGGCTTTTTTCTTGCTCGCCTTCTTGACGGCCTTTTTGCGGGTGGTCTTCTTGGCCGCTTTTTTCTTCGTGGCCTTCTTGGCAACCTTCTTTTTGGTGGCCTTTTTCTTCACGGTCTTCTTCGCCGTTTTCTTCTTCGCGACCTTCTTGGCGGCCTTTTTCTTGACCGCTTTCTTCGCTACTTTTTTGGCGGCCTTCTTGGCCACTTTCTTGGCGGCCTTTTTCGGCGCCTTCTTGGGTGTTTTCTTCGTCGTCTTCTTCGCTGCCGCAGGCTTTTTCTTCGCTCCCGACTTGGCCGCTACCGCGACCCCGCCGGCGCCCGCCGCTGTTCCGCCCGACACATCCAACGGCCGGATCTCGGCGTCGACAATGTCGGATATGTTGCCGAAGATCTCGTCGATTTTCCCGACACCCTGCACGGTGCGCAGCTTGCCCTGGGCCTTGTAGTAGGTCACCAGTGGCTGGGTTTCCTTCTCGTAGGTCTCGAGGCGGTTGCGGATGGTCGACTCGTTGTCATCCGAACGATGTTGGAGCGAACCGCCGCACTTGTCGCATTTACCAGACTTCTTCGGCGCGGCGAAGTGAATGTTGTACATCTGGCCGCAATCGCCACAGGTACGGCGACCCGTAAGCCGCTTCATAAGGACGTCGAAATCCACCGACACCAGTAATGCGACCTGCAACGGCTGGCGCAACCAGGCCAGCTTCGAATCCAGCTCCTGTGCCTGGGGAATGTTGCGCGGGAAACCGTCGAGGATGAACCCACCCTTGGCGTCGGGTTGCGCGAGACGTTCCTCGATCATCTGCAGGACGATCTCGTCGGAGACCAGTTCGCCGGCGTCCATCGCGGCCTTGGCCTTCTTGCCCAGTGCCGTGCCCGCCTTGACCGCGGCGCGCAGCAGATCGCCGGTGGAGACCTGCGGAATGCCGTATCTCTCGACCAGCAGCTTTGCCTGAGTTCCCTTGCCCGACCCGGGGGCGCCCAACAGTACGACTCTCATAATTTGTTCTCGCTTCAGTTTCTGGTTGCGGTCAAACGCCCCCTGGGGGCAAAAATGCCCGGCTAAACTACATGCGGCCCGCGCCCGCGTCAATGGCGGGCTCCACCCCTCCCGATTGACCGGCAATCGTGTCACAATACGGCCCCGCCGGGCCGGCACCGCGCCACGGCGGCGCCAAGATCCAGCGTAGAACCGGTAGAGCATGACGAACCCAGCCATTCCAGACCTCAACGACACCGAGATGTGGGTCGTGCGCAGCGCACTCAAGCAGCGCTATGGCGGCGATATAGAGGCCCATAGGGCGGATGTGGGGCCGAAACTCACACCCGGCAGCGAAGTGTTAAGCGAGTGCCCGGCGCTGTCCTGGACCGAGCGTGGCGCCGGTTTCGTTGTCATCAACGTCGGCGAAGATCGCTACCGCACCCGAATCTTCTATGATCCGACCGAACAATTCGGCACCGGCCGGGATGAATACGACGAGCCGGCCGAGTGTGTCGCCACCCCGCTACAGGTGCAGGCGCACGACGAAAAAGAACGCGCTGGCGTTCACGCCGGCGACACCGCGGACGACATCGACCGCAGGTAAGATATTTTCGCTTTCAATCAATTCTACATATTTAAGGTATTCAAAAGAGGAACTCCGTACAGATGGCTACCCGAAAGACCAAGACGAAGACCAAAGCAAAGACGACCGCGCGTCGTCGCACTGCCGCCAAGACCCCGGTGCGTAACGCCTTTTATGCTCAATCCGGCGGTGTCACCGCGGTCATCAACGCCAGCGCCTGTGGCGTGATCGAGACCGCGCGCAAGCACAAGAACAAGATCGGCAAGGTCTACGCGGGACGCAACGGCATCATCGGTGCACTCACCGAGGATCTGATCGACACCAGCAAGGAGTCGGTCGCCGCGATCAAGGCACTGCGTCATACGCCGTCGGGTGCGTTCGGTTCCTGCCGCTACAAATTGAAGAGCCTGGAAAAGAACCGCCGCGAGTACGAACGTCTCATCGAGGTGTTCGAGGCCCATAACATCGGTTACTTCTTCTACAACGGCGGCGGCGACTCCGCCGACACCTGTCACAAGATCTCGCAGCTGTCCGAGACGATGGGCTATCCGTTGCAAGCGATTCACGTGCCCAAGACCGTGGACAACGACCTGCCGATCACCGACAACTGCCCGGGCTTCGGCTCGGTGGCCAAGTACATCGCCGTGTCCACCCGTGAGGCGAGCTTCGACGTAGCGAGCATGGCGAAGACCTCGACCAAGGTGTTCATCATCGAGGTCATGGGCCGGCACGCCGGCTGGATTGCCGCCGCCGGCGGGCTGGCCTCCAGCGAGGACACACCGATCCCGATTGTGATCCTGTTCCCGGAGGTGGAGTTCGATCAGAAGGCCTTTATCAAGAAGGTCGACGGCATGGTGAAGAAGCACGGCTACTGCACCGTGGTGGTCTCCGAAGGCGTGCACTGGCCTAACGGCAAGTTCCTCGCCGAGAGCGGCCTGACGGACGCCTTCGGTCATGCCCAGCTGGGCGGCGCCGCACCGGTGGTGGCCAACATGGTGCAGCAGGAACTGGGTCTGAAATATCACTGGGCGGTGGCGGATTACCTGCAACGGGCCGCGCGCCATATCGCCTCGAAGACCGACGTGAACATGGCCTACGCCATGGGTAAGGCGGCGGTGGAATTCGCCCTCAAGGGCCATAACGCCATCATGCCCACCGTGGACCGGATCTCCGACAAGCCGTTCAAGTGGAAGGTCGGCATGGCGGACCTGTCCAAGGTGGCGAACGTGGAAAAGATGATGCCGAAAAACTTCATCACCAAGGACGGCTTCGGCATCACGCAAAAGTGCCGCACCTATCTGGAGCCGTTGATCAGAGGCGAGGACTACCCGCCGTACAAGAACGGCATGCCCCAGTACGTGCGCCTGAAGAACGTCGCCGTAAAGAAGAAGACCAAGAAAGCCTTCAAGCTCTAGGCGGCCCGACGGCCACCGCCGCTCAAGTATCGATTGAGGCTCACGTCATGACACTGGATAAGACGTGCGCATGGTCAGATGGTGGTGGATCAACTCATTCGCGATTTGACGCTGGATGAGATTTTCGGTTTCGAGCCCGGCACGACTTTCGGCGGCGGGCTGACTGTGAAGGACAAGTTTTCCGGGTAACGATTTTCAGAGTACCCAAAGATCAATAGGGGAAACCCGATTGTTGCGATCCACGCAAGTGTAACATCGGTTTCGCACAATAGATTACGCATCAAGGGGAGGAGAATATGTCTGCAGGTTTGATGATTGCACTGGTGTGCGCGATTCTCGCGCTGGTTTACGGCGGCGTGTCGGTGTCGTGGATTCTCAAGCAACCGACCGGCAACGAGCGCATGCGCGAGATTGCCGCCGCGATCCAGGAAGGCGCTTCCGCCTATCTCAACCGGCAGTACACCACCGTCGCCATCGTCGGCGTGGCGATATTTTTCGTACTCTTGTTCGCCCTGGATACCGCCACCGCCATCGGCTTCGCCATCGGCGCCGTGTTCTCAGGCCTGGCGGGATATATCGGTATGACCATCTCGGTACGCGCCAACGTGCGCACCGCCGAGGCGGCGCATCAGGGTTTGAACGCGGCCATGCAGATCGCCTTCCGCGGCGGCGCCATCACTGGCCTGCTGGTGGTCGGCCTGGGTCTGCTCGGGGTAGCCGGCTATTACGCGCTGCTGGTCGCCATGGGTAATGAAAACCCGGTGCAGGCGCTGGTGGGTCTGGCCTTCGGCGGCTCGCTGATTTCCATTTTCGCGCGACTCGGCGGCGGCATCTTCACCAAGGGCGCGGACGTGGGCGCCGACATCGTCGGCAAGGTCGAGGCTGGCATTCCCGAGGACGATCCGCGCAACCCGGCGGTGATCGCCGATAACGTGGGCGATAACGTGGGCGATTGCGCCGGCATGGCCGCGGACCTGTTCGAGACCTATGCGGTCACCGTCATCGCCACCATGCTGCTCGGCGGGCTGCTGTTAAAGGATGCCGGCAGCGCCGCGGCGATCTATCCCCTGGTGCTGGGCGGCGCATCCATCGTCGCCTCCATCATTGGCTCGTTTTTCGTCAAGACCCGGGAAGGCGGCAAAATCATGAACGCCCTCTACCGCGGCTTGATCGTCGCCGGCGTGCTGGCCGCGGCGGCCTTCTGGTTCGTCACCGACTGGATGATGGCGGACAACGGCGTACATTCCACCGAGGCGCTCTACTTTTGCTCCCTGATCGGCCTGGCGCTGACCGCGGCCATGGTGTGGATCACCGAGTATTACACCGGCACCGAGTTCAAGCCGGTGCGCCATATCGCCGAGGCCTCCACCACCGGTGACGGCACCAACGTGATCGCCGGGCTCGGCGTGTCCATGAAGGCCACCGCCCTGCCGGTGCTGGCGGTATGCGCCAGCATCTGGGGCGCCTATGAGCTGGCCGGCCTCTACGGCATCGCCATCGCCGCCACCGCCATGCTGTCCATGACCGGCATCATCGTCGCGCTCGACGCCTACGGACCAATCACCGACAACGCCGGCGGCATCGCCGAGATGGCGGAGCTGGACGAGAAGATCCGCAGCATCACCGACCCCTTGGATGCGGTGGGCAACACCACCAAGGCGGTAACCAAGGGCTATGCCATCGGCTCCGCGGGGCTCGCGGCATTGGTGCTGTTCGCCGACTACACCCATTCCCTCGGCGACCACGGCGGTACGGCGCTGAACTTCTCGCTGGATAACCACATGGTTCTGATTGGTCTGTTTATCGGCGGCCTGGTGCCGTACCTGTTCGGCGCCATGGCGATGGAGGCGGTCGGCCGCGCCGCCGGCGGCATCGTCAACGAGGTGCGCCGCCAGTTCAAGGAGATGCCCGGCATCATGGACCATAGCCAGAAGCCGGACTATTCGACGGCGGTGGACATGCTCACCAAGGCCGCCATCAAGGAGATGGTGATTCCGTCCCTGCTGCCGGTGCTGGTGCCGGTGGTAGTGGGTCTGGTGCTCGGCAAAGAGGCCCTGGGCGGTCTGCTGATCGGCACCATTGTCACCGGCCTGTTCGTGGCCATCTCCATGACGACGGGGGGCGGTGCCTGGGACAATGCCAAGAAATACATCGAGGACGGCGCGTTCGGCGGCAAGGGTAGCGACGCCCACAAGGCGGCGGTGACCGGCGATACCGTGGGTGATCCCTATAAGGATACCGCCGGGCCGGCGATCAATCCGCTTATTAAGATCATAAATATTGTCGCGCTTTTAATCGTGCCGTTAATTTAACTGATAGATGCAAGGATCAAGATGCAAGATACAAGTAATGAAGGATTCTTGTATCTTGGAACTTGCAACTTGAAACTGAACTTATGAATCTGGACCGTGTGAAATCGGGTCGCGATGTCCCGAACGAAATCAACGTCATCATCGAGATCCCGGCGCACAGTGACCCGGTAAAATACGAGGTTGATAAGGAATCGGGGGCCATGTTTGTGGATCGGTTCATGGGCACGGCCATGCACTACCCCTGCAACTACGGCTATATCCCCCACACCCTGTCGGCGGACGGCGATCCGGCCGACGTGCTGGTGATTACCCCGGTACCTCTCATCTCCGGCTCGGTGATTCAGTGCCGCCCCATCGGCCTGCTGGCGATGACCGACGAGTCCGGCGATGATGCAAAGATCCTCGCCGTGCCCATCGATAAACTATGCCGCCTGTTCCGCGACGCAAACGGTCCCGCTGACATGCCCCCGGGGCTGACCGATCAGATCGCCCACTTCTTCGAACACTACAAGGATCTTGACGAAGGTAAATGGGTGCGGGTAGAGGGTTGGCGTGATGCCGACGCCGCCAAGGCCGAGATCCTGGCCAGCGTCGAGCTGTTCAAGACGGCACCGGTGAAACCCGCCTTCTAGATCAACCTCGGAACCGCGACCAACCAACGCCGAGGCCCGAATAGTCATTGGAGCCGAACCTCGATTCGGCTCGAGTAACAAGGTGCTAGATACAAGATACAAGAAATTGAGGGCTGGCCTTTCACTTGTAACTTGTATCTTGTAACTTGTATCTGAACCAATAAGGGGCTCGGGCCCCTTTCTTTGAACGGCGGGGGCGAATGGTATGAAGAAGTGGATCGACTACATGGTAGGCAAGGAAGTAAAGGTCATCACACGCAACGACGAGACCGAACACGAGGGGACGTTGATGCATCTGGACCTGGAGCCGCAGAAACACGGCATGGGTCCTACCGCGGTGGTGGAAAACGACGACCGCACACACACCATCGCCTTCGATGTCGAATACATCGACGAGTTACACGAAGACGACGTTTAAAAGACAGATACAAGTTTCAAGATACAAGTAAAACAGCGGGCTCGCTTTTTCTTGTATCTTGTATCTTGTATCTTGAAACTTACCCCTCGCGGCGGGCACGAACTCTGAACAGCCCCTCGTCTTATTCCTGTGGAATCTCGATAGGGGGTGGATCCGGAAACTCCGACGGCGGTGCGGCGGGGATCTCGTTCGGTGGGGTTGGTACCTCGCCGGGCGCCGGCGGGCTCTCGGGGGGTGTGTCCGGCGGCAACTCGGGCGGCGTCTCGGGGTCGCCGGCCGACGCGAACAACAGAGCGGCGCGCGGGTTCAATTCAACACCCGATCGAAGAATCCGCGGCGGCGGCATCGAACAGCTGTTGACCGCGCCGTAGCCAGTTACAGCTTTCACAGTCACAATGCGTGCTGTCGTGCTCACGCCTGACCACATCCGCATTGACATAATCGAGGGCGAATTCGATGGCTTGCAGTAGTTCCGTTTCCGATTTGTCCGCCAGCGACGCATATTCCCCGAAGTGGAACAGCCACTCGCACTCCGGTTTGTCCTCACATTCGTGGCATAAACGGTCACCGCGGGCATAGAGTCCGCCATGGGTGCACTCCTCCAGATGTAATTTCGCCTGCAGCAGTGTCTGCGGATAGGTCAGCAGAGCGATGATCTGCTCCCGCACGGTGTGATGCTCGTGCGACTCCGACGTCACTTCCGTTTCGCTCATTGGCAGACCGTCTATCGGTGTTGGCTGAAGTGGCCGTGCTCGACGCCGGCCATCAGAACATTGAAGTCGTCACCACTGACACGCACCAGATCGGTATGGTTGCCGGCCTCGAAATAGACATCGGCACATTGCGTCAAACGTTCATCCAAAATGACGTCGACTCCATAAGCCTGGCCCACCGGCGGTACGGCGCCGACTTCGCAGTCCTTGAACAACGGTGCAATCTCTTCTTCCGTCGCCAAGCCGACAGATCGGTTGAGCTGCTTACCCAGGCTGTCGAGTTCAACGGTATAGGTCGCCGGCACCACCGCCATGAGGTATTTGCCATCTTCCGCGAGGATGACACCTTTCGCGAGTTGATCGCCGGGGACGTGGGCCGCCTCAGCGCTTTCGGAGCTGGACGCGGAGTGTGGATGCGGGACGACTTCATAGTCCACACCCTTATACTCGAGATATTCAAGCAAGGTCAGAGCAATTGCCATGATGACGCCTCCTTCCCGTCGTGAGTCGTTTTCGATCCGGTGAACGATCGCCGCCCCACGGTCGCGCGACGACCCTCTATCCGCCCTCAGCCTAGCCAACCCGCGGCTCGCGCACCTTGATGTGGGTCAATTTCTGCCGCCCCGGAGTGTGACTCCACGCCGACACATTGTCGCCAATGGACCCGGCCCGCTACCATGTCGGGGACCGCCTATGAATATGAGCTGCCTGAGACCATGACCCTCATCCGCTGCCTGCAACGTATTACTGCCGTAGCCACCGGGCTTTTGATTTTGCTGCCGCCGCTGGTCGCGGATGACAGCGCCGCTCCGGAGCGTGCCCGCATGGTGCGTTTGATCGAGGATGATGTACGGGCGACCCGGCTTGCCATCGACAAGGCGGCCCTCGCCGCGGATGTCATGTCCGCCATGGCGACCGTGCCGCGCCACCGCTTCGTGCCCGCCGACCTGCGCAAGGCGGCGTACGACAATCGGCCCCTGCCCATCGGGCACGGACAAACCATCTCGCAGCCCTATATCGTCGCCCTAATGACCGACTTGTTGGGCATCGGCACAGACGCCCGCGTCCTGGAGATCGGCACCGGCTCCGGTTACCAGGCCGCCGTGCTCGGCGGCCTCGCGCGGGAGGTCTATAGCATGGAGATCATTCGGCCGTTGGCGGATACCGCGCGCGAGCGATTGCAGAGACTCGCCTACAATAACGTCACGGTACGTCACGGCGACGGCTACTACGGTTGGCCGGAGCACGCGCCCTTCGACGGCATCGTCGTGACCGCCGCGGCCAGCCATATTCCGCCGCCCCTGATAGCGCAACTCAAACCGGGGGGGCGCATGGTGATCCCCGTCGGCAGTCGCTTCATGGTGCAACAGCTGGTGCTGATCGAAAAGGACGCCAGTGGCGACACGACCACGCGCCAGATACTCCCGGTCCGCTTTGTCCCGCTGACCGGCGGCCACTGACGCGGGCAGTACTACGCCGTGTCGTCACCACCTTACGCCGCCGTGCGCCGTGCGCCGATCATCTCGGTCGCCCTGCTGTCCGGCGCCGCGCTCGCCTTTGAGCTGTTGCTCATGCGACTGTTTTCCATCATCCAGTGGCACCACTTCGCCTACATGGTGATCAGCCTCGCGTTGCTCGGCTACGGCGTGAGCGGCACGTTTCTGACCCTCGCCTACCCGTGCCTGAGTCGCCATTTCAAGATCGCCTATCTGGCAAACCTGCTGCTGTTTGCGATTGCAACCGTCACCTGTTTTCTGATCGCGCAACGGCTTTCCTTTAACCCGGAAGAACTGCTCTGGGACCCGCCCCAATTCGCACGTCTGTTGGGGGTCTACCTGCTGCTGGCGCTGCCGTTCTTTTTCGCCGCCAATGGCATTGGCCTCGTGCTGACCCACCTGCGCAAGCAAATCGCGCGCGTCTATGCCGCCGACCTGGTCGGCGCCGGTCTCGGCGGTCTCCTGCTCATGGTGCTGTTGTACCTGGCGACCCCGGCGCGCAGCCTCATGATCGTGGTGGCAGCGGGCCTGACCGCGGCGGCGGTCGCGTGCTGGGAACTGGGGCTGCAGCGACGTTGGCCGGTACTGATCGTCGCGGTTGCCCTGATCCTGCTCGCGTCGCCCCGGCTGACACCGGACCTGCTCGTCTCGCCCTACAAATCGCTACGCCAGCATCTGCGGGTCGACGGCACCCACATTGTCGCGACGCGCTCGAGCCCGCTCGCGCGGCTCGATGTGCTCGAGAGCACGCTGATACCGCTACGCCATGCCCCGGGCCTGAGTCTGCGCGCGGCACGTGAGCCTGCGGCACAACTCGGCATCTTCAGCGATGCCGGTGGCATGACCGCGGTGGTCTCGCCGCGGGCCGGCAAAGACAGTCTGGCGTATCTGGATCAGCTCACCTCGGCCGCGGCCTACCATCTCGCACCGCGGCCGTCGGTCTTGCTACTGGGTGCCGGCGGGGGCAGCCCGGTCTGGCAGGCACGTCTGCATGGCGCGCGGGAGATCGATGCGGTGGAGCTCAACCCCCAGGTCGTGGACCTGGTGGCAAATGAGTTCGCGGACTTTGCCGGTAACGTCTACACGGGTTCCGATGTACAGGTTCATATCGCCGAGGCGCGCGGCCATCTTGCCAAACAAGTGCATCGCTACGACCTGATTCAACTCACACTCTCGCAGTCCGCGGGTACCGGTCTGTCCGCGCTCGCGGAGGGCTATCTCTACACCGCGGAAGCGTTTGGTGAGTACCTCGCCCACCTCGCACCAGGCGGTATGCTGTCGGTGAGCACATGGCTGCAACTGCCACCCCGTGCCAGCGTGAAATTATTCGCCACTGCGGTGGAGGCACTGCGGCGGCACGGGATCGAAGATCCCGCGTCGCGACTCGCGCTGCTGCGTAGCCTGCAAACCAGCACGCTGCTGGTGAAGAACGGGGCATTCAGCAACGCCGAGATTTCGGCGCTACGGAAATTCTGTGCGCAACGCGCGTTTGACGTGGCCTGGTACCCCGGCATGCCGGCAGCACAGGCAAACCGCTATAACGTCCTCGCGCAGCCCGCATTTTATACCGCGGCCACCGCCTTGCTGGGCGCGCATCCCGAGCGCTTCATTCGCGACTACAAGTTCCATATCGCGCCGGCAACCGATGAGCGGCCGCACTTCTTTCGTTTCTATGAATGGCGGACTCTGCCGGAAATCCTGCGCCTGCGCGGTCAAGGCGGCATGCCGTTACTGGAGTCCGGCTATCTGATCGTGATTGCGACGCTGCTACAGGCCCTGGTTGCGAGCCTGGTATTGATACTGCTGCCGATCGCGATCCTGCGTGGCGACCGCGGCCGACTGGGCAGTCGGGCGACACGCTGGCCCTGGCTATTCTATTTCGCCGCTCTGGGTATCGCGTTTCTGTTTGTCGAGATCGCATTCATACAACGACTCAGCCTGTTCCTGCACCATCCGGTATTCGCCGCGACCACGACAATCAGCACGTTCCTGGTGTTTGCCGGTATCGGTAGCGCGCTATCGAGGCGCCTTGCCGCCGCCCATGGCTACACACGGGTGCTGCGCGCGGCCGTGGTGGCGATTGTACTGTTTGGGCTCGCCGACCTGCTCCTGCTCAGACCCCTGTTTGACATCGCCGCTGCCTGGCCGCTGGCTTTCAAGCTCAGCACGGCCATTTTCGTTATCGCGCCCCTGGCCTGCGTGATGGGCATGCCGTTCCCGCTCGGGCTCGCGCGGCTGGGGGAAACAGCACCGGGTCTGATTCCCTGGGTCTGGGGCGTGAACGGCTGTGCCTCGGTGCTCAGCGCGGTCCTCGCCACCCTGCTCGCGATTCACCTGGGGTTTAGTATGGTTTTGCTGGCGGCGCTGCTGCTCTATATCGGTGCCGCCGTGTCTTTTCGCGCCGCAGCGGCCGGCAGCGGCGCGGAGCTGGCGTGAGCCGCGTCGTTTGCTTACCATGGCAAATACCGACGAGCGACGATCCGACGTATCTCCCGTGCCATGACAGCGCATTCGAACTCCTACTGCCGCGGTCGCAACCTGACCCGCACACTCAGCCTTGGTTTGCTCCTGGCGACGAGCCCGCTGTGGGCCACGCATCATGAAACCGTCACCCTGACCTGCGCCGGGATTCCACCGGTCGGCACCAAGGTGGCCGAGTGGGACCTGCTCAATGCCTCGGCGACACTGTCGCCGGCGCCGCCGACGCCGACCGGCATGGCCCGGTCGATTTATTGCGATGACGAGCTACTGAATTCCGAAGTGGTCGAGACCGCGACCGATACCGGCACCGCCGGATTCATCGACCCCGCGGGCGCGTGGAGCTGCCAGGCGCCGGCGAAGTTCCGCGTGCAATTCGAATACGGCAATCAGTCGGCGGAGTGCGCCTGGAAGCTGGTTCCAGAAACGGACGGCGGTACGCGCTAGTCCTCGTTTCGGCGCCGGGCGCGAGGATGCGCCTGATCATAGACCTTGGCCAGGTGCTGAAAGTCGAGATGGGTATAGACCTGGGTGGTGGCGATATCGGCGTGACCGAGGAGCTCCTGCACCGCGCGCAGGTCACCGCTGGATTGCAGCAAATGGCTGGCAAACGAGTGTCGTAACATATGCGGATGAATCGGAACGTCGACGCCCTGCCGTAGCCCCCATTTTCGTATGCGTTGTTGTACGCCGCGGCCGCTGAGACGCTCACCGCGACGATTCACGAACAAGGCAGTCTCGCCCGCGCGCGCAATCTCGAGACGTATCTTAAGCCATGCCCCAACTGCCTCGCGGGCGTGACGTCCCACCGGCACGACGCGCGTCTTTGAGCCCTTGCCGGTCACACGCACGGTGTTGTCCCGCAGATCAATGGCGTCCGTGTCGAGCATCACCAGCTCGCTCAAACGTAGGCCGGATGAATATAACAGCTCCATGATTGCGCGATCGCGGATGGCGAGTGGGTCATTACCGGCGATCTCGACAAGCCGGTTGACCTGTTCTATCTCGAGGGCCTTGGGTAACACCTTGGGTACGCGCGGCGCGGCGATCCCGGCGACGGGATTCTGTTTCGCCACACCTTCGCGTAAGAGAAATCGATAAAGTGAACGTGCGGCCGACAAGGCACGTTGAATGCTGCGACCGGAGAGCCCGCGATGATGAAGTTGCGCAACATAGGCGCGCGCATGGTGCGATTTCAACTGCTCCCAGGCGGTAATTCCTTCCCGCTCGCAATACGCACTGAGCTTTCCCAGGTCGCGACGGTAGTTTGAAATGGTATGCGGCGAAAGGCGCCGCTCGGTCTTCAGATGGGCCAGGAACTGTTCAATCTGGTGTCGTGCGGCTTTGATCAACAGTATGTACCTATAGCTGCCGGCAGTGCGCTACCTCAAAAATCGTTGCAGCGTGCTGGTGACAATTTCGCCCAAACGAATCAGGTACACAGTACCCAGCTCAGGATGAAAACGTTTGACATCCCGCGAACCCAGCGCCAGCAGACCCCATGGTGCGGTACCACCGAGCGCCAGTAAGGCAGTCGAGCGAATCACATCGGCATCATCACCGAATAAATAGCCGGCTAGCTCGGCCGGCAAATCATCCTTACACGCAATACTGCCGCTACCGATCTCCTTGATCAGCGCGCCGAATGCGTTATCACCGGCAGGGACCGCTTCGGGCCGATTCTGCATCACCTCCGCCGAGGTCTTGATTCGCAAACACGTGGCGTCCAGCGAAAAGTCCTGGCGCAACATATCCTGCACGGAGCCCATGACATCATCCAGACTCGCGGCATCACAAAGTGCGACCGTCACCCGGTGCAGACGCTCACCGAGGGCATCGTTCTCGCGCGCGACTTTAACCAGATCCTGGAGCTGCTGTTGGGTCTTGCGATTCTTGTCGCGCAGGATCGAAACCTGCCGCTCGATCAGTGACTCCGCCTCACCACGATCCACATGGGGAATGTTCAGCTCCGCCAGAAGCGTCGGGTGCCGCGCGAAGAATTCCGGATCCTCCTCCAGATACTTGGCGACGGCCTCTTCCCAGGAGACTTCGTTATGCGTCTGTGATTGCTCTTCGGTCATAGTTCTTCCGGATCGATCGTGCCATCAAAAACGGTGTGTGCGGGTCCCGACATAAATAACGGCTCGGCGTCACCCGCCCATGTGATCTGCAATTCGCCGCCGTGCATGCGCGCCGTCACTTCAGCGGCAAGTAAACCCAGTTTGTGCCCGACCGCTACAGCGGCGCACGCGCCGCTGCCACAGGCGAGGGTTTCACCCGCGCCACGCTCGTAAACGCGAACGTCGATATGTTGCGGGTCGCGGATGCTCATATAAACCGCGTTGACTCGCTGCGGAAAGCGCGTATGGGACTCGATAAGCGGGCCCTGCTCGGGCACCGGCGCTGCTTCCACATCGTCGACGATTTGCACGGCATGCGGATTCCCCATCGATACCACCGATATTGTAATTGTCTCGGTACCCAGATCGAGATCATACCTGTCTTGCACCGAATCAGCCACAAACGGCAGGTCTGCCGGCGCGAAACGCGGTGTCCCCATATCGACAACGACGTTGCCATCTGCACCGATATGCGGACGAATGATTCCTCCGTGCGTTTCCACGATAATCTCACTCTTGTCGGTCAGGCCCACCCGGCGCACGAAGTGCACGAAACAGCGCGCTCCGTTGCCACATTGTTCAACCTCGCCACCATCCGCGTTAAAGATACGATAACGGAAATCGACATCGGACGATGTGGGCGCCTCGACCAGCAATAGCTGATCGCAGCCGACGCCGAAATGGCGGTCGGCGATCTTGCGCACCAGCTCCGGCGTCAGATTTACGCGCTGGCGCACCGCGTCGATCACGACGAAGTCGTTGCCGAGCGCCTGCATTTTTGTGAAATCGATTTTCATGGGCGCGACAACCATGCATGAGAAGCAGTCGATTTTCCAGTCGCCGTTACACCCTAATCGTGAACGTCGACGACACACGGTCCAGGAGTACAAAGGTTCCAGGAGGCTTTCGCGAAGACACGCCGTGAATACATCCCTGTAGGCTCGACGGCCACGTCCCTGCGGCCGACGGTCTTCGCGAAAGCCTCCTGCAACCTTCAGCGAACGTCGAGAATACTGCTGAGAACGATCCTCCCTTAGGCCGCCGCTGAACCCAACGTCCCATGCACGGCCAGATGGCGATCGCTGACGGTCTCGACTGAAAGGTGGTCGAGGCCGGCATGCTTGAGTTGATCCCGGACCTCGTCCAGCCGATAGGCGGCGAGCAGGGAATTGAAAAAATCCCGCTGCAGGATCGGCGCCTCATCGCTGGCGTACTCGGCGACCAACGCGCGCGCCGCGTCCCGCGAGGCCGGGCGCACCAGGTCCATGACCAGGATCGCCGCGCCGGGCCGGGCGAATTCGCGAACCGTGGCCCACAAGGCGTCGGGATCGTCCAGGTGATGCAACAAGCTGTTACTGATTACCGCATCCGCCATTGCTGCCGCCGCGCCGGCCCCGGTCGGCGGCGCCCCGATGCGCATTCGTTGTAGCTGCACACGGGCAGTCAGGCCCGCCTGCGCGATCACGCTGCGCGCCAGTTCGAGCATGGTCTCGGCGCCGTCGATGGCCAGGACCCGACAGCCTGGATAAGCCCGGGCGAAGGCCACCGGGATCGCGCCCGGCCCGCAACCCAGATCGACCGCCTGGCGACCGGCGAAGGCCGGGAAACAGCGCGCGAACAGTTCGAGAAAGAGCTGGTTGGGTTCGGTGAAGTCCGCCGCCGCATAGGCCTCGGCCTGCTCGCGGTCATTCATGAGTTCCGGTTCCGGGATCCGTTGCATCCGCTCACTCCAGTGGTTGCGGTACCGCCCGCGGTCCGCGGGATGATACCCGATCCGCGCCGCCGCTCCGGGGCGCCGATTGGCCGTCAATTGCCTGGCAGGCACGGGATTTGGGACTATACTGTGAGCTGTATGGGGGAATGCCGCGGTATCGCCGCTGCCAACACTTTTTCAATATTTTCATATACTTACTAGGGCCAATGGGGCCTTGTTTGGGGGATGAGCCGCGTTCGCGCGGCGATTGAGGTGAGAAAAATGACTGTATTCAACCGTTTCTTCGTCGTGTCCGCGATCACATTGGCGTTTGCCGCCACAAACCTGGCCATCGCCGCACCGCAGAAGACCCTGACGTGGTCGGGCTGCGGTATTTCCAAGAAGGCGTTCATGTCGGAACTGGCGGCGGCCTACGAAAAGAAGACCGGCGTCCAGATCAAATTGCAGGGCGGCGGCGCCACCAAGGGCATTCGCAATGTCGCCGCGAAGTCCATGGACATCGGCGGCGCCTGCCGGCACACCATCGAAAATCCCGGCACCATCTCGCCGGTGAGCGAAGAACGGCGCGTGGTGATGAACCCGGTGGCCTGGGACGCGCTCGTGGTCCTCGTGCACAAAGACAATCCGGTAGACAACATCACCATGGAGCAGGTGCGTCAATTATATTTGGGTAATATCACGAACTGGAAACAGCTGGGCGGCAGCGACGCGCCGGTGGAGTTGTATGCACGCCGCGGCAAGATTTCCGGTGTCGGGCGCACGCTGCGGGAACTGGTATTCGCGAACTACGATCAGGATTTCGTCGCCAAAAATGTCGTGAAATCCTCCGGCCCGCTCGAGAAGGGTATCGTCAAAAACATCAACGGCATCGGCGTCAGCGGCATCAGCAGCGCTCGTAAGCGGGACGTCAAACTCCTTAAACTCGAGGGCAAAGATCCGAGCTTCGAGAACATTAAGAATGGTGACTATCTGCTGTACCGGCCGCTTTATCTTGTCACCCACCTGGAGGGTCAGGATGCGGCCGTGCAGGAGTTCGTGGACTTTGCCTACAGCGAGGAAGGCAAAGAGGTCATTCGCGGTCAGGGCACGGTGCCCTACGAGGATGCCATTCGTCTGTGGCTCACCTACATCGAACAGCAGCAACGCGCGCTTGACGGCGGGCTCGCCCTCCAGTAGCCCGTCACATCACGGCACAGCCCTTGGGCCGTGCCTTGCGGTACCCACTCAGGGCATGTCGTATGGCATGCCCTGAGTTCGTTTTCGTCTATGGCAGCCTGCGTCGCGGCCAGGTGCATCACAGCCTGCTCAAGGGTGCACGCTGCCTGGGCCGGCACCGCACGGCCCCCGTTTACACCATGCTGGATCTTGGCGGCTATCCCGGCGTGGTCACCGACGGCATAACCGCGATCGTCGGCGAGATCTACGCCGTCAGTCCGCGCATTCTTGCCCGCCTCGATCGGCTCGAAGACTTTCCGCGACTGTATACGCGCGCGCTCATCGGCACGCCCTTCGGTCCCGCCTGGATGTACCTAATGCAACGGCCACCGTTACGTTCAAAGCGCATCTACTCGGGTAACTGGCACAAGCGCACGCGCCGCTAGCGCCATAGCGTCAGGGCGCGACGGGCATGAACGGAACCAGCGTGGTCCAGTTGTAGTCGCCGCCGCCACAAGCCATGAACCAGGGGTTGAGGATGGATTCCTTGTTATAGACCAGGGGCCGGTTTTTCATGTCGACGACGCGGCCGCCGGCGACCTCGACGACGCACTGGGCGGCGGCGGTATCCCACTCCGAGGTCGGACCCAGCCGCGGATAGACGTCCGCGCTGCCGTCCGCGACCAGGCACAGCTTCAGGGAGCTGCCCATGGCGACCGTAGCATAGTCCCCTTCCCGGGCCGCGAGTTGCGCCAGGAAATGCTCGAGCTCCGCGCCGGCGTGGGACCGGCTGGCGACGACCCGTGCGCGGCCGCCGGCATAATCGGCGACCCGTATCGTTTGCGGCGATTCACCCGCAGACTGACGAAACGCGCCGGCGCCGTCACAGGCAGAATACGTCACGCCGCTCACGGGCACATGCACCACGCCCAGCACCGGTCGGCCGGCGTCGATCAGGGCGATGTTGACGGTGAATTCGCCGTTGCGGTTGACGAATTCCTTGGTGCCGTCGAGCGGATCAACGAGCCAGAAACGTGTCCATGCGGCACGCTCGGCGTAGGCCACCGTCACCGATTCCTCCGAGAGAATTGGAATGTCCGGCGTCAGCCTGCTGAGATCTTCCACGATGACCCGGTGGGCGGCCTGATCGGCCTGGGTCAGTGGCGAACCATCGGCCTTGGCGACGACATCGAAATCCTGCTCGTAAATCTCAAGAATCCGCTCGCCGGCACGCACGGCAAGTTCCCGTACTGCCCGCAGATGCCCGCATCGCGATGCAGTCGCGTCCTGCTTCATGAAGCCACACCCGCGGCGACGTCGAGGTGCGCGCGCAACAGGTAAAGCGCCAGCAGACTGCGTGCCTCGGTGAACTCCTCATGCGCGAACAGCGCGTCGAGTTTAGCCAACGGCCAGGGCACCACCTCGATGGGCTCCGGCTCGTCACCGGGCAAGGGGCTGACATAGAGGTCCTGTGCCAGAAGCATATGCGTAATGTCGCCGAAGTAGCCCGGCGCCAGTGTCACGCCTTTCAGGTAGGTGATGCGCCGTGCGCCATAGCCGACCTCTTCGCGGATCTCGCGCAAGGCCGCGGATTCAGGCGTCTCCGCGGTCTCGATACGTCCCTTGGGCAACGCCAGCTCGTAACGGTCGGTCCCCACCGCATACTCCCGGATCAGCAGCACCGTCTCGTCATCCAGCAGCGGCACGATCAGGACGGCACCGCACCCGCTGCCGCAAATGCGCTCGTAGGTGGTCCGGGCGCCATTAGCGAATTCCAGCTCGACCTGCTCGATGCGAAACAGTCGCGATGCACCGACCGTGTTTACAGTGTGAATGATGGGTTTATGTGGCATTTTTCCAGGACGCGCTTTCGCCGACGCGGCCGATTATGACACAGCGGCGCGCGGCGTCCGCGTGATGCCCCCAGCACCGGCTTGGTCTGCGTTTGAGTCTCGTGTCGGCCAGACACCCGCCCTGCTTGATCTCGCGGCCTTGCGCTACAAAAATGGGGTCGGAGTGAATTTTCCAGCTGAAGTACACAACAAATGCACAGGTTTTCTGGAAAACTTCACTCCGACCCCATTTTTGCAAGGCCGGACGACGCTTGACGGGTGTCTGGCCGACACGAGCGATGTCTTGGGCCGATATCCTGGCCGCGCCCCTACTGACCGGGGCGCGGCGCTTGTGGCATTATTAGTCTTAATTCCATGGGATCACACAATGATCGTAGTCGAAGAAGTAAATGACCTTTTGAAGATGACCGTCTACGGCGAGCTCACGCTGGCCGACTTCGAGGAATTCGAGAGCGCGGTCAGTGACGAACTGAAGGACTATCCACAGTTCGATGTTCTGTTTGACCTGAGCAACATGACCGGTTTCACCGTCGACGTGGCCTGGGAGGACATTCAGTTCGCGCGCCAACATCGCCGCGACTTTCGCCGCATCGCGGTGGTCACGAGGCAGCAATGGGTCTCATGGCTCAGCTGGCTCTCGGGCGTGTTCACCGACACCGACGTGCAGACCTTTCCCGACCTCGAGAGCGCCCGCAACTGGTTGGCGCCCTGACCCGTAATTCCGCCCCGCGGCAGCACGCACTAATTTCCGCTGACCGGCGGGCTGATCCCATTATCGAATATTCCGGCACTCCCATGACCGCGACCACCCTCAGCTGGAACCATGTCGACAGCGTCTTCCTCGATATGGACGGCACGCTGCTGGATCTGCATTTCGACAACCATTTCTGGCGCGAACATGTGCCGCGGCGCTATGCGGAAAAACATCACCTGTCGCTGGAGGCAGCGAAGCACGAACTCTTTCCCCGCTTTCGCGCCGCCGAAGGGACGCTCGACTGGTACTGTGTGGATTACTGGAGCGACCAGTTGGGTCTGGACATCGCACTGCTCAAACAAGAGGTCGACCACCTCATTGCCGTGCACCCGGACGTGGTGGAATTCCTCGATGCCATTCGCAACCAAAACAAGCGTATCGCCCTGGTGACCAACGCACACGGCAAGAGCCTGGACTTGAAGATGAATCGCACCCAACTCGGTGGCCACTTCGACACCGTCGTGTGCTCGCATGACATCGGTGTACCCAAGGAACACCCGGAGTTCTGGGGCAAGAGTCAGGCGGTGGAACCCTTCGATCCACGGCGCACCCTGTTGATCGATGACAGCCTGCCGGTGTTACGCTCGGCCCAGGGCTACGGCATTGCTTACCTGCGCGCCGTGTATCGGCCGGACTCTAAGAGCCCGCCCAGGGACGTGGAGGAATTCGCGGGAATTCATGGTTTCCGCGAGATTATGCCGTGATCTAGTCAGCCTTTTCCTTGGCCCATTTCTTGAAGCGGATGTCCCACTTCTTGAAACGCTTGCGGCAGTATTTGTCCAGCGACTCGTGAGTCTTGAAATAGAGATCGAAGTCGTCCTCGCCACACAAGCCATCGAATTCACAACCGTCGTTGGTATGGTCGCGACAGATCTGCGGGCGCTGCTCATAGATCCCGCAACGACCATCCTTTTCCAGATGTGTGCAGGGCGTTATCACCATCAGGAACCAGCCGTCGTCATCCTTGTAGAGTTCGACATTCTCATGCGAGACCTGCCACAAGAGGGTGTCGAAGTCCGACATGGCGCGGGGCGTATCGATTTGATGCGTAATATAAGTACAACACCAGGAACCGGTACAAAAATCGCACTTGTTCTCGGGCGTGATCTTGACGTCAATGGGGATTTGCTTGGTCATGGGCACGACTTATGGAAACGTGGTTGCGGAGTGTACCAGAATCCGGTGGCCGTCAATACGATCGGCGGCGCGCAAAAATTGTTGGCCTTGCGACGAGTATACAGCGGCCCCGCACTCACGTTATAAAAGAAACTACCGATGAGGGGTGGTCTAAATTTTCGGTATTCTGCGCTGATGACTACCAAACAACGGCGTAGCCGCAGCCCCGCGACAATCAATGATCATTTCTGTCATGCCAGCCGACGAAGTACACCCCGGGGATCGTAACTGATGCGTGCTCCAGTCGTCGCCTTTCTGAAATCGTTGCTCGACAGTGTGCGCGATCTCGCCGCCATCATTGTCGTCATCGCGTTCTTTCAGATTGTAGTCTTACAGCAGCCGCTACCGAATCTGGGCGCGGTGCTTGGCGGTACGCTGCTGGTGGTGCTGGGGCTCACCTTTTTCGTGCGCGGCCTGGAGATGGGTCTGTTCCCCATCGGCGAAACCATGGCCAATGGCTTTGCCCGCAAAGGCAGTCTCTGGTGGTTGCTGATTTTCGCGTTTGCGCTTGGTTTCGGCACCACCGTTGCCGAACCGGCCTTGATCGCGGTTGCGGCAGAGGCGGCGGCGGTGGCCGCGGAGGGTGGCATGATCGCCACCGACGAGGCCGCAAAGGCGAGCTACGCCTTCGGCCTGCGCATGTCGGTGGGACTGGCCGTGGGACTGGCCATCCTGCTCGGTGTCATTCGCATCATTCGCGGCTGGCCTGTGCACTACCTGATCATCGGCGGCTATCTGGGTGTCGTGGTGATGACATTTTTCGCGCCCCGGGAAATTATCGGTATCGCCTATGACGCCGGCGGCGTCACCACCTCCACCATCACCGTGCCACTGGTCACCGCGCTGGGCGTCGGCCTGGCTTCGAGCATCCGCGGCCGCAACCCCATGATCGACGGCTTCGGTCTGATCGCCTTCGCCTCTCTGACACCCATGATCTTCGTGCTCGGCTACGGAATGCTGATCTGATGGAGTTTGTCGTAACCTCAGTCCAGGCATTAGGCGCCACCTTGCGGGACGTGCTGCCTATCGCCGCGATCATCTTCGGCTTCCAGTTGCTGGTGCTGCGTCGCTCAATCCCCAATATCAAACGCATCCTCATCGGCTTTGTATACGTAATCGTCGGCATGACCCTGTTCCTCGAGGGTCTCGAACAGGCGCTGTTCCCCCTCGGCCGGCTGATGGCCGAGCAACTGACCGACCCGGTATTCATTTCCGGAACCGCGGACACCATCGGCACTCTGCTGTGGTCCGATTATCTCTGGGTGTATATCTTCGCCGCCGCCATCGGCTTCGCCACTACCATCGCGGAACCAGCGCTGATTGCGGTCGCGATCAAGGCGCACCAGGTTTCGGGTGGCGCCATCGGCGTCTGGGGGTTACGCATCGCGGTGGCCATCGGTGTCGCCATCGGCATTGCCGTGGGCACATTCCGTATCATTACCGGGACGCCGCTCGAGTATTACATCATCGCCGGCTATGTGGTCGTCATCATTCAGACGGTATTTGCGCCGCGCCTGATTATCGCCCTGGCCTACGACTCCGGCGGCGTCACCACATCCACCGTCACGGTGCCGCTGGTGGCGGCCCTCGGGCTGGGTCTGGCCAGCACGGTGCCGGGTCGCAGCCCGATTCTCGACGGCTTCGGCCTGATTGCCTTCGCCAGCCTGTTTCCAATCATCGCGGTGATGGCCTATGCCCAGATCGGCGAATGGCGTCAGCGCCGGCGGACGTATATCGCGAACGGGCCGGAACCCGTGTCACGGCGCCGAACCGACCACGATACTGACTGAACCCAAATGACTCGACTTCTCGCGTAAGGGAGACTCACCATGCACTTCAAATTACTGATTGCCCTTGTGGAGGACCACAAGACGAATGCCGTGCTCGACGCGGCCCGGGAGTCCGGGGCCACCGGCGCCACCGTGATCAGTCAGGCACGCGGCGAAGGTCTCGAGCCGGCCAAGACCTTCTTCGGCCTGGAGCTGGAGACCCAGCGGGACATGTTGCTGTTTCTGGTCGAGGAACATTTAAGTCGTACAATTCTGGAAACTATCGCCAATATCGGTGAATTCGACAAACGGCCGGGCACCGGAATCGCGTTTCAAATTGACGTGGATGATGCTGTCGGCGTTGCCCATCAGATCCGTCAGCTTGCCGAAGTTGTGGAGGAAGAAATATGAACACACGAAAACTGATTCGCGTGCGCGATGTCATGAAGACCCAATTCGATGTGGTCGACGGCATGGCCACCATCGAACAGGCCTTGCATCAGATGAAGCACCAGGAGACCAAATGTTTGATCGTACAAAAGCGCCACGAAGACGATGAATACGGGCTGTTGCTGATCTCCGATATTGCGCGCCATATCCTTGCCAAGGACAGCACCCCGGAGCGAGTCAATGTTTACGAAATCATGGCTAAACCGGTGATCACCGTGGACCCGGACATGGACATACGTTACTGCGCGCGTTTGTTTACCCGCTTCGAACTGTCCCGTGCACCGGTGGTCCATAATGACGAGCTGCGGGGCATCGTCAGTCTCACCGACCTGGTCCTGCACGGCCTGCTGAAAATGTACTGAATCACGCCGGTGGATTGCCAGCATGGATGATTACAAATGTGCCTTTAGCGCGACTCTGATTCGGGGCGAATTCGGCTGTCGCCATGCGATCGAGGTCACCCGCCGGAGCGGGCCGGATATTGCCTGCACCGTGGAGGCCTCCCATCGGCGCTGCGCCGAACTGCACGCGGCGATGAAGACGGTGGGCCTGGCGGCGTTTGCGATGCCGGATGACCCGGCGGCCACGCCACACAGTGCGATGATCAAGATTCAGTTCGGGGGCTTATTCGGATTACAGCGGCTGTTAGAGACCGATACTGCAGCGACCGAGGTCGCCGATATCGACTCGCTGATCGCGGCGGCCATCGACCACTACGGCGAGATCGGCAGGATTCCCTGTCAGTCGCTTGCCAATGACATCACCGGCTACTCACTGCGCCGGCGACGCCGCTAAAAGTGCGGCCTGCTTAGGACATTGCACTCAGGCGGCGTTGGCGCGACCCTGGACAGAATGGTGCCGCGCACCCTTTTCGGGCAACCACGCCACCTCCGGGTGCAGACTGATGTCCTCGGACACTACCAGAAGGCGAAATCCTAACTCGACGATCGGATCGTCGCGAAACAACTCCGGATAGTGTTTCCGCAGCACATCGTAATAGCGGGAATTGATATAGACGACGTTCGGACGGATTCCGTGGCGCCGCTCGAACGCCTGCACCTGTCGCATGATCTGACTTAGCATCGGTCTACCTCCTCGCCCGGTCTGGCGGCCGGCATGGCCCGAAACCGGGGATGATGGACTCGGTATGGCTTCACTCTGCATGCAGCAAATTACGTGCCGGAACCCGAATCCGCCTGCTGGACCCTTAAATTCCTGCTCCCTGCTATCTATTAGGCCTGCATCGCGGGCAGGAAGTTCCCGATTGCGGCCCAATTCCGGCAAGCCTAACCGGGGTTCATGACGCTTTTATGTCGTGGCGAAGACAATTTCCGGTCACCCCGCCGCCGGACCCCACCGGGCCTAAGGTTTCCGCCCGAATGGCCGATCCCCTCACTGCGCGGTGCGCTAGTGCGCTCGGCTAACCCGCAGGCCCATGAAAACCATGAAAAGAGTCAGTACAAAATTCGCCATCACCGCCGGCTTTTCCGCCATGCTGGTGATTCTCCTGATCCTGATGGGGGTCTGGTTGTTTAACGTCCGTGACAACAGCGCACGGTTGCAGGACATGGCCAACGATCTGCGCAAAAGCGAACTGGTTTTCGCCATGCGTGATGCGGCCATGCAGCGCGCGCTGGTGCTGCATCGCATGGCGATCACCGAAGACATCTTCGAGCGCGATGACGCCTACATGGAAATGAGTCGCAAGGCCTCCGGTTTCATCGCCGCCCGCGATGAACTTTTGGAAATGGACCTCACGAACGCCGAGCGCACGCTTTGGGACAACGTGCGCCCGTTCATCGCCAATGGTTCAACGGTTCAGGCGGAGGCGGCGCAGCTCCTGCTCGACTGGGAGACCGAGGCGGCCAGCCGGCTACTGCTCGAGTCCGTGATTCCGACGCAAAATACCGTCATGACGGAGCTCACCAGGATGCTCGATGTGAAGCGCGATTCGACCCGGGCGGAAATTGCCGCGGCGACCCACCGAAACAACCTGAGTTACGCGATTGTTATCACACTTGGCATCATTGCGGTCTCCCTCGGTGCCGCCATTGCCGTATCGGTCATTCGATCCACGGGCCGCTCGACCCGGGCACTGGTGGAGGCCCGCGAATCGGCACAGGCGGCGAATCAACTCAAATCCCAGTTCCTCGCCAATATGAGCCACGAGATTCGCACGCCGCTCACCGCCATCATCGGCTACGCGGACGTGCTGCTGGAATCGGGAGAACTGAAGAAATCCCAGACCAATCTCGTCCAGCCCATCGAGCGCAGCGGCAAGCACCTGCTCAGAGTCATCAACGACATCCTCGACTTATCCAAGATCGAGGCCGGCGAGATGAAGCTGGAACAGATCCCGGTCTCGCCGCCGGAAGTGCTCGCCGGGGTCGAATCTCTCATGGCGGTGAAGGCGGCGGAGAAGGATCTGCGTTTCAGGGTGCGCTACGAGACCCCGGTGCCCGAGAGCTTTCAGGCTGATCCGACGCGACTCAAGCAGATTCTTCTCAACCTGTGCGGCAATGCGATCAAATTTACCAAGCAGGGCGAAGTGACTATCACGGCCGCCTACGACCGAAAGACGCAGCGCATCGTGTTTCGCGTGCGCGACACCGGCATCGGCCTGACCGAAAAGGAAATTGCGCGCATTTTTAATCCCTTCTCCCAGGCCGACGCCTCCACGACGCGGAAGTTCGGCCGCACCGGCCTCGGCTTGACCATCGTCAAGGAGCTCGCGGAAAACATGGGTGGCGAGATCTCCTGTGTGAGCGAAAAGGGTCACGGCAGCGAATTTGCGCTGGAACTGCCCGCCGAATCCGACGTGGACATGCGGCTGATCGATGCGGCGCAGGCCCGGATCAAGTCCGCCGACGCGGTGAATGCCGCGACGACGGTGCCGCGGCTGCGCGGCCAGGTCTTGCTCGCCGAGGACAGCCCCGATAACCAGCGGCTCATCACCATGCACCTCGAGCGCGCAGGCGCCACCGTGACCCTGGCCACCAACGGTCAGGAGGCGGTGGAGCACGCACTGGTGACGGACTTCGATTTGATTCTGATGGACATCCAGATGCCGGTGCTGGACGGCAAGGCCGCCGCCAGCTTGCTGCGTAACGCCGGCTACGCCAGCCCTATCGTCGCGCTCACTGCCAATGTCATGCGCGAGGACATCGAGGAGTATCTGGGCCTCGGCATGAATGCCGTGCTCGCCAAACCGATTGAACCGGAAAAGTTCTATCCGGAACTGACCAGGCATCTGGCCGACGCCGGCGACACGGCAAACGAGGCCGACGATCCGCTCGCCGCGGATCCGAAGTTCCAGGCCCTGGTGCGGGATTTTGTCGCCGGACTGCCGGAGATGATCGACGCCGTGCGCGGCGCCCTGGGACAACGGGATTGGATCGAGCTGAAGGGGCTGGCACACAAGCTCAAGGGCATGGGCGGGGGTTTCGGCTATCCGCAGATCACCGACGCGGCGGCGGCGTTGGATGCGCAAGTGGCGGCCGAAGAATACGCAACGGTGCCCGAGTTGGCCGAGAAGTTAGTGCACGTCTGTCGCGACGCGGTGGCCAATCTCGAACCTGTTGAACTTGCCGACGCGGCATCCATGTGAGGACCTGATCATGTCAAATTTCACCGCCCTGGTTGCCGATGACGTGCGCAAGATGCGCGATGTGCTTGCCATGGCCCTGGAGCAATGCGGCTGCACCCGCACCCTCATGGCCCGCGATGGCGAGGAGGCGTTGGAGAAGATCGCCCTGTTCAAACCGGATATCGCGTTCCTCGATATCGAAATGCCCGGCAAGACCGGCCTGGACGTGCTGGACCAGCTTCGCGCCGAAAATGTGGATGTCTTTACGGTCATGGTCAGTGGCCATAGCAAGATGGAAAATGTTACCACCGCGCTAAGAAAAGGCGCCAAGGGCTTCGTAGTAAAGCCCTACTCGATGCAGCGGGTGCACGCGATCATCGAAAAATTCAAGGCCGAAAACTCCTAGACGCTATCCCCGCGCGGTACCCGATCAGACCGCGGAAGCCTGGCATCTCTGTACGGCGCACCCTATGATTGCGGCGTACGGATCATTTCTCCATGATCCGGCATAATTTGGCCACCATTGATCCAGGCACAAGGCGGCACCATGGCGCGAGTCAAGGTCTACAGCACGGGCGTGTGTCCGATCTGCGACAAAACGAAGCAATGTCTCACGAAATGGGGCATCCCCTACGATGACGTGCGCGTCGACGAGGACCGTGCAGCCCTGCGTGAAATGCTTGCCATCAGTGACAACGCGCGCACCGTGCCGCAGATCGCCATCGACGGCAAATGGGTCGGCGGTTTTTCGGAACTCACCGAACTGCATATGGATGGGGAGCTGGATGAGCTGGTGGACTCAACCGCCGGTTGACGCCCGTGCTAAAATTGTGCGATTCAAGGCGTTAGAGGGCAGTTTAATGTTTGGCGAACATCACGACCTGGAAAACGAATTTCCGGAATACAAGGAAAGGATCGCGCAACTGGTGCAGAACGATCCGGAGTTCGCACATCTCTATCAGCAATATCAGGCGGCCGATGAGGAAGTCTGGCGCATCGAGGAACAGATCGACACCCCCTCGGACACCTATACGGAAGACCTCAAGAAAAAGCGTGTCATGCTGAAAGACAAGCTCTACGCCCTGCTCAAGGCCGAGGCTTGAGCCCAGCCACCTGTAGCCAGCGGGGCCGTCAGAGCCTGGCCCACGGGCCCTTGTCTGTAGTATATTAGTATTCCCTAATATTCTATCCATGGGCCCACCCGGCCCGGGCGCGGCCATGACCATCGAAACCTTCGAGTCCCTCTCCCTCACTCTGGGCATTGGTGGCTTGATCGCGTACATGCTGTTTATCATTTATCGGCTCGGCGTCGAGTCCGGGGCGGGCAGATACGGCTACGTCGTGCTGTTCGGCGCCTTAGGGCTGGGGCTGTTCGGCTTCATCGCCAAGACCATCATGGTCGAACTGCTCCATATATAAGCGACCTCTCGCGCGGACCGGAAAGCTGCACATCACGACCTAAGTGCTCTGTACCGGGCATCCCGGCGACCGGAATACATCGGTCCTTCGGCTTTGGCCGCGATTACAGGAAACCAATGCTCCCCCGCGCGGTCCTACCTGGCACATACCTTATCGAGGTCTGCAGATGAAATCTTTGCGTGCTGCGCTTTTGCTGTTGGGTGTCTTTACGGCTTCGTCACCTTTGGCCGCGACCGGCGCGGAGACGACGGCGCCCGCGGGCGCGGTGGTGGCCACTTTTGCCGGCGGTTGTTTCTGGTGCATGGAGCCGCCCTTCGACCGGCTGGATGGCGTGCTCTCGACCACGTCGGGATACATCGGCGGCCACACCCGAAATCCGACGTACCAGGAGGTTGTGGCCGGCGCCAGCGGCCACGCCGAGGCGGTGCAGATTACCTACGATCCACGACGCATAGACTATGCCGAGTTGCTCGACGTCTTCTGGCGTAACATCGATCCGCTCACCGCGAACCGCCAGTTCTGCGATGCGGGCAATCAGTATCGTGCGGCGATCTTCTATCACGATGAAGAACAGAAACGGCTTGCGGAGGCGTCGCGCCAGAAACTGGCCGCCTCACAACGTTTCAAGCAACCGATCGTGACGGAGATCGTGGCGGCGGATACGTTCTATCCCGCCGAGGACTATCACCAGGATTACTACCGGAAGAATCCGGTACGTTACAAATTCTACCGTTACGGCTGCGGGCGGGATAAACGCCTCGAGGAGCTATGGGGCAGTTCTGGCTGAAGTCTCAACGCGAGGCCGAGCGGATATTCACTGTACCGACATCCGTTCCGACCAATTCCCGTCGGGCAAAAACTCCGCCTCCTCGCGCACCTGCTGCGCCTCATCGAGGCGACCCAGGGCCTCGAGAATTGCACCCTTGAGCAACAGTGAGTTGCGGTTTTCCGCACTCAGCGCCAGCGCATGCTCGACGGCCGTCAGGGCGCGCGCGTTATCCGACGCGATATAGTAGGCCATGGCCAGATTGTGGTGCGCCTTCTGATAGGACGGGTCGAACCTGATCGCTGCCAGAAACGCTTCTATGGCCTCCGGGTAATCGCCCCGCTGCGCATAGATGACGCCCAGATCGTCATGCGCCTCGGAGTTGTACTGATCGAGCAATATCGCCTGCTTGAGGTCCTGCTCGGCGTTTTCCAGATCACCCTGCCAGATACGGCGCACGCCGCGCTTGGTGTAGGCCAGGGAGCTCTTGGGGTGGCGGGAAATATAGACCGTCAAGTCGGCGACGGCACCGTCGAAGTCGCTTGCGCGGCCACGGGCCATGCCGCGGCCGAAATAGGCCGCGTCCAGGCTGTCGTCGAGCATGAGTGCTTGGGTGAAGTCCGCCTCGGCCTTGGCCATTTCACGCGCGAAGAAATAGGCGTTGCCGCGCTCGAAATACAGGCGGGCCTCTGTAGGCCTGACACGCAATTGCTGCGTGCGCTGCCCGATCACCGACTCAACGGCTTCGGTGGTCTCGAACATGCGCCACTCGGCGGCGCGCTGCGCGGTCCCATCCTCCGCCGTGGCCCCGCCAAACCAGGCCAACGACAATATGCCGCAGATAAATACATGTGTCTTCTTCGATCGGATCATAGCCTTGACCTGGGTCCGTGTGCGAAACGAGCCGGCGCGTCTCGTGGTTACGGTCGCTTAAGAAAGACGCTCAGTGCATACATATTATTTCAATATTGACCGCGACCAGGCCAGCGCCTCCCGGCGAAGTTTGCCATCGGCAACGATGGCTGGGAATATGTCCATGGCGTCGGGAGTCTTATTATTGATCGGCGCGTGAAAACGACAAACCGGCATCAAATGATACACAGGGAGACCGCATGCGGAAAACCATCGGGCCGTTGATACTTCTGTTAATGCTCACTTCTGTGGCGGCTGTTGCCCAGCTGCGCATCGAGGAGGTGGACGTTAATGAGACCCAGGTAGCGCGCTGGAACCGGTTTGTCGATGAACTCTACGCGACGCATCTCGACTTGCAGGCGCAGTACGACATTCGCGAGGAAAAACGCATTGGCGGTTACCACCGCCTGCCGGGATTTTATGAGGAAATTCGCTATCTGGATGCCGCAAGCGGTCGCTTACTGAGCATGATTCAATGGGAACGCGGGCCGGAGAAGAGCTTCACGGACACGATCAAGTCCTGGTTCGACGACACCCCGCACGCCGCCGCGCGTGACCGTATCCACAGCATCGCGGTGTATTTTTATGATGCGGCGGGACGCGTGATTCGTGATTATTCGGCGGCCTATCTACCCGAGTTCAGGAACGCCCCCATCCAGACGCTGGTGTTCCTGCATCACTACAACAACGGACTGCATAGCCACCGGGCATTTGATGCCAATGGCATACGCATCTACGAACGCTGTCGTGGCAACTATCAAGGCCGGACCGCCGATATCGACCTGGAAGAGGACGACTTCTATCGGCTCGAGGGCGATCCGAGTAGCGTGCTTTATAGTTATTCCTACAAGATCTGTTTTGACCCGCTGCCAATGTCACCGGGCGAATTTTTAAGTCCGCACTGACGCAGCTAGCAGCACGCTTGCCCGCCGCTAGGCGAAAACGCGCTTGACCTCCGCGACTTCCTCCTGGGCCTCCTCCAGGGCCTGCAGGCTGTGCTCGGGATCGAGACCGAGCTTGGCAAACGCCGGCACTGTCTCCCAACTCACCGTGGCAAGCGGATGCGTGCTGCCGACACGGCTGTGGAGATTGGCCACCGTGACCACATCGACATAATCGACCGCACCACTGCGTTCAGTGAAATTCTCGTGTTGCGCGGCGACGTCGATCAGTGGCGACGGCAGCTGCCAGGCCTGCAGCACCAACTTGCCCACGGCGTGATGCAGGCGCGCCGCCAGGGCGTTGAAGCGCGCCGTATCGCTTGCCAGTTCCGGGTAATCGATGAGCTTTCCGATTATCGGCAGATAACCAATGTCGTGTATCAACCCGGCGAGCAACGCCTCGTCGGTGTTTAGTTTGGTGTAACGCCGTGCAAGCACATGGGAGATCGCCGCAACTTCGATGCTGTGCAACCACAAACGTGTGAGCAACCGGCGCGACGCCGCATCCTTCACCTCAAAAAGTTGCTGCACCACGAGACTGGTCACCAGGGTGCGTATTTTGTTATTGCCGAGCCGGGTGACCGCCATTTGGATATCGTCGATGGGGGCGTTACCGCGGTACAGCGGGCAGTTCACGACTTGCAACAGGCGCGCGCTCAGCGCCGGATCGGTGACGATGATCTGCGCCAGCGCAACCGCATCGGCGGACTGGTCGTCCACGACTTGCCTGACCTTCATGGCCACCCGCGGCAGAATCGGCAGTTTCAGCCGGTTACCACGGATGTCTTCGATGATTTCCGCCACCAGGGGATCGGTGGCATTGGGGGGCACAACAGAACCGGGGACACTCGCGATCACGATAGACTCCTCACAAGAAGCATGCGGGGGCGCGAGATGCGCATACCCAACATAATTCTTGTCGGCGCGCGCCGAGAAAGGTTTAGGCGCCGACAGGCCGACGGGAGGCCGCAGGATGACCGTTCGTCGGCCGCCCGCGGGACCCGCCACTGGCCGTGCGTCAGGACTTACGGTACAGCTGGCTGCCGCTACGAGTGAACTCCGCGGCTTTTTCCTGCATGCCCGTCTCGAGGGCAACCTCGGTATTCTTGATGCCTTTACGCTTCGCGTATTCGCGCACGTCCTGGGTAATTTTCATCGAACAGAAGTGGGGTCCGCACATGGAGCAGAAGTGGGCGACCTTATGCCCCTCTTTGGGCAAGGTCTGGTCGTGGAAGTCGCGCGCAGTGTCCGGATCGAGCGATAGATTGAACTGATCCTCCCAGCGAAACTCGAAGCGCGCCTTGGACAAGGCGTTGTCGCGAATCTGCGCACCCGGATGCCCCTTGGCGAGATCCGCCGCGTGGGCCGCGATCTTGTAGGTGATGATGCCGTCCTTGACGTCCTTCTTGTCGGGCAGGCCGAGATGTTCCTTCGGCGTCACGTAACACAGCATGGCGGTGCCGTACCAACCGATCATCGCCGCACCGATGGCGGAGGTGATGTGGTCATAGCCGGGCGCTACGTCGGTGGTCAGGGGCCCGAGGGTGTAAAACGGCGCCTCGCCACACTCGACCAACTGTTTGTCCATGTTTTCCTTGATCATCTGCATGGGCACATGACCCGGCCCTTCGATCATCACCTGGCAATCCTGCTCCCAGGCCACCTTGGTCAGTTCGCCCAACGTCTCCAACTCGGCAAACTGGGCCGCGTCATTGGCATCGGCGATGGAACCGGGACGCAATCCGTCACCGAGCGAGAATGACACGTCATAGGCACGCATGATCTCGCAGATTTCCGCAAAGCGGGTGTAGAGAAAACTCTCCTCATGGTGCGCCAGACACCACTTGGCCATGATCGAACCACCCCGTGACACGATCCCGGTGACCCGATTCGCGGTGAGGGGTACATAAGGCAGCCGCACCCCGGCATGGATCGTGAAATAGTCCACACCCTGTTCTGCCTGTTCGATCAGAGTGTCGCGGAAGATCTCCCAGGTGAGTTCCTCGGCCTTGCCGTCCACCTTCTCCAGGGCCTGATAAATGGGCACCGTGCCGATGGGCACCGGACTGTTACGCACGATCCACTCGCGAGTCTCGTGAATATTCTTGCCGGTGGACAGGTCCATGACCGTATCGCCGCCCCAGCGAATCGCCCAGGTCATCTTTTCGACTTCCTCCTCGATCGAGGAACTGACCGCGGAGTTTCCGATATTCGCGTTGATCTTCACCAGGAAATTACGTCCGATGATCATCGGCTCTATTTCCGGATGATTGATATTGGCGGGGATGATGGCGCGGCCACGGGCCACCTCGTCGCGCACGAACTCCGGTGTGATCCGCGCCGGCAACGCGGCGCCCCAGGATTGACCGGAATGCTGGCCCGCAAGCTGCTCCTGGTATTGCTCCAGCCGCAGGTTCTCGCGAATGGCCACGAATTCCATCTCCGGTGTCACGATACCGCGTTTGGCATAGTGCATTTGCGTCACCGTGCTACCGACACGCGCACGCCGCGGCTTACGCACAAGATCGAAACGCACACCGTCGAGTTTGTCATCGGCGGCCCGCTGGCGTCCGTAGTCGGATGTGAAATCCGTCAACACTTCGGTATCGCCGCGTTCCTCGATCCAGGCGGTGCGCAACGCTGCGAGGCCGTTACGAATGTCGATCCGCGCCTGCGGATCCGTGTACGGTCCCGAGGTATCGTAGACAGTGATCGGCGGATTCGCTTCGTTACCGATATCCCCGCGGGTGTCTGCCTGGCTGATTTCGCGCATGGGCACCCGGATATCAGGCCGACTGCCTGGCACATAAATTTTCCGCGAGTTCGGCAGAGGTTGTACCGACGCCGGATCGACACGTGCCGTCTCACTCAAGAGGTCTTTCGGGTTCGCACTCATATCTTCCACCTTGCCGGAGGGCAAAATCGATCAGACGCAGGGGAGGTGAACTAAAGCCGGAGTGGCGAAACGCAGCTTCCCTACGCCGGAATTAACCGGATCAGGTTCAAAGGGTGTCTCTCAGCCGGGCTCCAACGAGCGACCCGGCACCCCTAGCGGATCACGATAGGATCAACAAGCAAACTAATCGATTGCCCCGGGCATTGCAAGAACCCCCCTTTGATTTCGGTAGTGGCTCAGCTTACGCATTCATCTCGCGCCGCCTGGGGGCCCGCCGCGCTTAATCTCGCGGCCTTGCGCTTCGCTCTCCCTGCGTCGCGCAAGGCCGGACGACGCTTGGCGGACCCCCAGCCGACGCGAGAGGCAGACTTGGTACCGCTGCCCCCTAAATTCGACAGCCATGTGTGGCCAGAGAGGCCTTGCACCCCCCTCTCAAAGGCCTTAAATTTGGCCGTCCCGCGAAACCTGACCGGACCACCCCGAGGACCCCATGGACTTCGAGCACGCACGCCACAACATGATTGAGCAACAGATTCGGACCTGGGAGGTCCTGGACCAGCGTGTCCTCGATCTACTCGCGCGGGTACCGCGCGAGGACTTTGTGCCGCAGGACTTTCGTAATCTCGCGTTCGCGGATATGCGTATTCCGCTCGGTCATGACCAGTTCATGATGATGCCCAAGGTCGAGGCGCGCCTGCTGCAGGAACTGGATCTCGGCGCCGATGACAAGGTTCTCGAGGTCGGCACCGGCAGCGGTTATTTGACCGCCCTGCTTGCGCGTCTCGGCAAGGAAGTCTACAGCGTGGACATCGTGCCCGATTTCATTGACGCCGCGCGCGGCAAACTTGCCGAGCACGGTATCACCAATGTTCATCTGGAGGTGGGTGATGCGGCGCAAGGCTGGGATGCGCACGCGCCCTATGATGTCATTGTGATTACCGGCTCGCTGCCGTCCCTGCCGCTCGGTTTCAAGGAAAGCCTGAGTATCAATGGTCGGTTAGCCGCAATCATCGGTGAATCACCGGCAATGGAGGCGACGATCGTGCGCCGCACCGGTGAATCCGGCTGGGCCGAGCGTACCGTGTTCGAAACCGATCTGCCGCCGCTGCTCAACGCGACACGCCCGCCCGCGTTCGTATTCTGAGCCCGGCAACGCCAGGCGCTCCATCATGCAGCATATCAGCGCTATCCAGCTCAAGGCCTGGCTGGACTCGACCCATGACAAGCCATTGATCCTGGATGTGCGCGAGCCATGGGAGTACGACATCTGTAAACTCGATGATTCGTTACTGATCCCGATGCGTGAAGTCCCGGCGCGTGCGGCCGAACTCGACCCGGACAGTGATATTGTCGTCCTTTGTCATCATGGAATTCGCAGCCAACAAGTGGCCTATTTTCTTGAGCACGCGGGCTTCAACAAACTCCACAACGTGCTCGGGGGCATCGAGGCGTGGGCCAAGGATGTGGATCCCGGGATGGCGCAATACTGACCGCGAGCCGATGACGAGGTTGCTACATGCGCGGCCGCGCCTGTCGCTCGTCTGTCTCATCGGGTTTACCTGGGGACTGTTTCCGTGCGCGGGTCACAGCGCCGATCTCATGGACATCTACCGGCTCGCCGCCGCACAGGATCCGGTATTCCAGGCGGCGGCGGCGAACTTTCTCGCCGACCAACAGGAGCGGGCCAAGGCCCGTGCCGCGCTGTTGCCGACCATTAGTGCCAGTGCCGGCACCACTCAAAATCAGGACAGGACCATCGCACCGGATGTGGCGTTCACCAGCCAGGGCGAGGCGGATTTCGACAGCGACGAGTACGCGATCAATCTGACCCAGACCGTATTCGACTATGGCGAATGGGTGCGTTACCGGCAGGCAAAACTTACCGTGCAGCGGTCCGAGCTCGAGTTTGCCGCGGCCAAACAGGACTTGATACTGCGCACGGCGGAAACCTACCTGAACGTTTTGACCGCGGCGGATTCCCTGGCGGTCTCCCGGGCCGAGAAGGCGGCAGTAGATCAGCAACTGGAACTGGCGCGTACACGTCTTGAAGTGGGTCTCGGCACCATCACCGATCTTTATGATGCGCAAGCGCGCTACAGCCTCGCCGAGGCGCGTGCCATACAGGCCGACAATGCGCTGCGCGATGCCCGTGAGGCCCTGCGCGAACTGACCGGTCAGGCCGATCTCGAACTTGCCCGTCTCAGGCCCGATGCGCCACAACCGGATCCGGCCACTGATACCGTACAGACCTGGATTGAACGGGCCATGACGCAGAATCTCGACCTGCTGGCGCAAAACCGCACTGTCGCCATCGCGCAGGATGAGGTGAAAGCGCAACGCGCCGGCCATCTGCCGTCCCTGGATCTGGTCGCGAGCCGACGCCGCAACGATGCCGAGGGCAGCATCTCGGGTCCCGGCCTCATCCGTGACAACACCGATGTCGGCCTGGAATTGTCCGTACCCTTGATCGAAGGCGGCCTGGTGCGCGCCCAGGTGGCGCAGGCCCGCCACCGCCTTAACGCGGCGCGCAAAGAGCGCGAACAACTGCGGCGGGCGACGGATCGCGAGACGCGGGCGGCCTTGCTGGGGGTCAGCGGCAAGGCCAGCGAGTTGGTGGCCCTGGAACAAGCGGTCACCGCCAGCCAGAGCGCGCTGGAAGGCAAGACGGAGGGATTTCAGGCTGGTATCAACAGCAACATCGAGGTGCTCGATGCGCAACGGGATTTGTTTCGCGCCAAGCGTGACGTCACCGCCGCCCGCAACGATTACTGGCTCAATCTGTTGCGGCTGCACAAGGCTGCCGGCAACCTTAACGAGGAATCTCTACGACGGGTAAACGAATGGCTAGAGTGAGTGAACCGGTTTTTGCAACTCCGGAAGAAGCGCAGGACGCATTCTACAGCGCGTTTGAACAGGCCGACATCGAGGCGATGATGGCGGTCTGGGACCGGCAGGAAGATATTATCTGTGTGCACCCGGTCGGGCCGCGGCTCGAAGGCCGCGAAGCCGTGCGGGACAGCTGGCGGGCCCTGTTTCGCAACTCCCGCACGATGAAATTCAAGGTCACCGACCGGCAACGCACTCAATGCGAGACCCTGGCAGTCTATATCGTGCATGAGAATATCCGTATCGGCGACAGCGATACGACGCATCCACCGGTCGTGGCAACCAACGTCTATCGCCGCACGGAAGCGGGCTGGCGTATGCTGCTGCATCATGCCTCGCCGACACCGGATGTCGGCGCCGCGTCGGCACCTATCGTCCATTGATTACATCACGCAGGCGACACCACGAAGACCGGACGGCGGCTGAGAACAAGCCTATGCTGGTCTGTGATGCGTAACGGGCGCCGGTCATGCGGTGGTTGAAACACTTCTTTTTCGTCCTGGTCATATCATTATTGCTCGCGGAAGTGTCACTACGCGTTGTGTCGACATTCGAGTTCGGCTCGCAAAATTTTATGCCGGATCCGGAGACCGGCTACCGCATGCGCCCGAACCTGGAGCGCAGTGGCTATACCACCAACCGTCTCGGCTTCAACGACAAAGATCGCGCTGACGTAAAGCCGTCCGGCGTGACGCGTGTCGGTATCGTCGGCGACTCGTTCGTATTTGGCGTGGTGCCGCGCGCAGACAACTTTGTCACCGTGCTCGACGGTATGGCGGCGCAGGCCGGCAGGCCCTTGGCGTTCGTGAATCTGGGGATTCCGGGCGCGGGCCCGGTGAACTATCTGGGCCTGATCCGCGGCGATGCGGCGCGCCTGAACATGGATGTGGCTTGTGTTGTGCTTTTTGTCGGCAACGACATCACCCAGTCGCACCCCGACACACATACGCGGCTGTGGCTGGGGTTGCCCCACGAAATGCTCGCGCAACCGCATTTGTTACGACCCCGTCTTGATTCTTTTTATGTCTATCTGGCCGGCCGCGCACTGTATCGTCGTCTGGTCGACCGCATCAGCAGCGAGGACACGGCTTTTTCGCAACGCACGTTTCTCGCCATTGCGCGTCAACGTATGTCGGTCTATGCGCGTGACGATAATGCGCGGCTTGCCAGCGCCTATGCGCATGCAATTGACCATCTCAAATCAATGCGCGCCGCGGCTGCGGCAAGTAACATGGAATTCATGGTGATTCTCGCGCCGGACCAGATTCAGGTCGACGGGCCGCTGCGCGACGCGGTCATTGCCCGGTACCAACTTGACGCCCGGCACTTCGACTTTGACCGCCCGCAAAACATCATCACACCGCGGCTGCGCGCCGTGGGCATCGAGGTACTCGATCTGCTGCCGGCGTTTCGTGCCCACGAGGGTACGGCGCTGTACGAGACGTTTGACACGCACTGGAACGCTAGGGGAAATCGCCTCGCCGCCGAGCAGATCTGGCGCGCACTCACGAACAGGTCGGGGTTACTCGCGCCGCCCGCGCCCCAGTCCTGACCGGGTTTCAGGCGCGCCGCGGGTAGATGCGCGCCACCAGCGCCAGGGTCTTATCGACGGCGCCGCGGTTCTCCGCGATCAGACGGCGACCACGTTCGCCGTCCTCGAAGCGCAGGTTCGGATCCGCAAGGTAGGCCGTGACCGCCGCCTCGAGTTCCGCCGGATTCGCCACCTCGCGACCCGCGCCGCGCTCGCGGATCAGGCGGCTCACCTCGGCGAAGTTGAACATGTGCGGACCAAACACCACCGGCACACCGAGGGCACAGGCCTCGAGTGGGTTCTGTCCACCCAGCGGCAGCAGACTGCCGCCGACAAAGGCGACGTCAGCGGCCGCGTACATCAGCAACAGCTCGCCCATGCTGTCACCCAGATAGACATCGACCGCGGGATCCAGCGGTCGGTTGGCGCCTTCGCTGCGTAGCGCCAGCGTATAGCCCTCGGCACGACACAGCTTGGCCACCGCAGCGAAGCGTTCCGGGTGCCGCGGCACGATGACGAGCAACAGCCCTGGCAGACGCTGCTTGAGTCCTGGCAACGCCGCGAGAATCTTCTCTTCTTCGCCGTCGCGGGTGCTGGCGGCGATGAACACCGGTCGTTCGCGGCCCCAGTCGCGTCGCAGCGTCTGCGCCGCCTCGCTCACGCTCGCCGGCAGCTGCATATCGAACTTGACGTTGCCGGTGACCGCAACGGCGTCATCCGGCGCACCTAAACGGGCCAGGCGTTCCGCGTCTGCTTGTGACTGTGCGCCGAATGCGGTCACATTCGCCAGGGTCTGTCGCATAAACCGCGGTAATCGCAGGTAACCACGCATGGACTTTTCCGACATGCGCATGTTTGCGACCACCACGGGTACGTTTCGTTGCGCACAGGCGTGAAACAGGTTCGGCCAGAATTCGGTTTCCATGATAATGGCGAGCCGGGGATGTGCGCGGTCGAAAAAGCGCCACACCGCGTCCGGCAGATCGTAAGGCACATAACAGTGCTCCACACGCTCACCGAATTGTTGCCGCACCTGATCCGAGCCGGTGGGCGTCATGGTTGTAATGAGCACCCGGTGGTCCGGGTAGGCCTGCTGCAGGGCGCTGACCAGTGGTACCGCAGCACGCGTCTCACCGACCGATACCGCATGCAGCCAGATGCGCGGCGCAGCGACGAGACGATCAATAAAGCCGAAACGTTCCGGCCAACGGCGTAGATAAGCCGGATTACGCCATGCGCGCAGCAGCAGGCGCAGGACGATCCACGGAACCAGGAGATAGAGTGCTAGTGAATACAGCCGTCGCACGGGTTTTCTTCAATCTGAATTCGGTTCATCGACAAAGGTATCCAGAGTGGGATTCGTTTTGCATTATCAACTTTATAGTATTCTGTAACGTACCACTTCCAGTCATGAATTCATGAATAACAACAGCAAATTTTTCGCGCGCGCGTTTGCACCACGGGGTCCCAAGTTCTGGTACGGATTTTCGCGACCCTTTTATCACAATCTTGTGGGTCTGCTCCATGGCCATCGATTCGACAAGCAGGCCTTCGGCGGCATGTTGCGTCACTCGGAGGGCGCAATGCTGTATCGCTGGGCCAGCATGCTGCCGAAAAATGGCACCATCGTCGAGATCGGTTGTTATGGCGGGTTATCGACCTGTTATCTGGCGCTGGGCGCGCGGCAAAGCGGTGCTCACGTCATTGCGATCGACCCGTTTCAATCCGATCTCGCGCTGCAGCGTCAGCGCGGCGACGGCTGTGTGGATCTCGATTCCAAGCCCACGCGGGCGCAGGTTGAAGAGCGCATCCGCCAGGCCGGGCTCGCCGCGCATGTGACCCTGATCGAAGGTTTTTCGGAGGACGTCGTCGCTAAATGGTCGCGGCCCGTCGATTTCCTATGGATCGACGGTAACCATGACCAGACTTACCGGGACTATTCGGACTGGGCCGGCGTCCTGAAGGCGACGGCGCGACTTGCAATCCATGATGCTCATCCGCGCTACGGCCTGCCCGGCGTGGCCGAAGCGGCGCAGCGGATCTTTAGCGCACCGCAATGGCACCGGCTCGAACACGTGAAATCCATCATCAGCGGGGTGCGGCACGCCTGAGCAACGGCCGCTCAAGTCGGCGCACTCTCCCGGCTGCGCGCGACAAAGCGGCGCCGTAAGTGGGGTTTGTCGACCCAGTTACGCAACAGGCGTTGTCGATCCCGGTCCACGGCGCGTGCAAGACGCAGGTCCGAACGATGTACACACACTCCCTCCACATCGAGTAACGTGGGTCGGTCGTCGGTCAGTATCAGGTTGGTATCTTTCATGTCGCCATGGCTGACGCGCGCGTGTCGCATGCGGGCAAACAACTCGACCAGACTGTCGATACATGCCGCCGCGTCTTCGCTGCGGACGTCGGTTGCGTTAAGGAATTCCCGGCAGCGCGGGCCCTCGGCGAAACGACTCACATATAAGGATCCATGACGCAACGGCGCCCCACCATAGACAACGGCGGCGATCGGTGCCGGTGTGGCGACGTCGTGCCGCAACAGATAGTGCGCGTTATGCCAGGATCTTTCCGCCCGGGTGCGGCGTGGCAACTGGCGGGCGCGCTCCCACAGGCCCGCGATCGGAAAGTATTTTGCGACGTAGCGCGTACCGTCATGCATAAAACTGGCGACCACCGCGCGACGATCGCATTTGAGCATCGTCTGGTCGGCGCTCGCGCGTTGTTGCGCCAGGGCGCGCAGACAGTGTTCCGCCGCCGCCACGACGGCAGACTCACCGAGCACCTGCCGACGCCAATCGTGGCGGGGAAACGGCGAGTGTTGCGACCTGTCGGGGCGTGCATCCGCCAGCAACCGGTCGAAGACGGGCAACCGATCGGGATGGTAGCGGGTCAACAGCCGTCGTGTGCGCCGCATCACGGCGCGCCAGAGGTCTGCCTGTTCATACCATACCGTGCGCCGATCAGTGCCGCCATACGCGCGCATGAAACACAGACAGTCACGTCGAGTGGGTGCACGCCCGTCGGCCGCCGCCAGCGCGGAAAACAACAAGGCCGCGAGGTCCTTGACCCGCCAGCGGCGCGGCAGGCGGCGGCGGTGCTGGGCGCGGTGCAGGTCCATCAGATAGAGTCGCGGCTGGCTGTCCACGGCATCCGCGGGCGGTGTCGGGATACGGAAATGACACAGATAAAAATCCCGGTGATTCCAACCATGATCATGGAGCGTGCGCGCGATATGGGCGACACGCCGGATAATGGCGCGCTGTGCGCGAATTCCGGACCGTTCGCGCCGCCACCACGCTTCCAGGGTTTCTGTATGTTCGAGCGCGCGACTCAGGAGAAAAGAATTTCGGCGCGCCGGATTTCGGCCCTGTTCGCCGCAGGCCACCACTTGCATGGTGTCGATACCGATCTGTTCACAGGCCTGGGTTGCGACCCATTCGTTGTGTGCCGAGACTGTCGGACGGCGCAGATTGACCAGACTCTTGATGATTTCCCGCCAACCCAGCGGACGATGCGATTTAAGAAAGTAGTCCTGACCGGCGCGGCGGAAGCACACGACGCGACGGTTAGCCGCCTGTTTGACGAGCGTGCCATCAAGGGCGAGAAAATCGGCCACGCTGGTTTCCGCGCGAAATGGCGCCGCCCGATCCATGCGCCGATAGATCATGCCGCGTGCCGGCATTCGCTGGCCTGCGCCAGGATCGCGTCGGCCGCACATGCGACCAGACCCTGCAGCTCGTTTTCGTTACAGTAGCGCCGGCCGTTGCCGCCCCACGTCAGCCGCCGGTCCGCCGCCAGGGACTGCGCGCACAGACGATTGAACGTGGCCTGGTGAAATGGTACCGCGGTAATACCACCGGCCTGGGCCGCCATGACATGGGGCGCGTAACCACACTCCGCGCTCGCCAGCACCGGCAGACCACAGTACATAGCCTCGAGCAGCGGTGTCCCGGTGTTCTCGACCCGCGCCGGATGGCTCAACAAATCCGCCGCATGATAGTAGGCGGCGACGTCCTCCTCGCGGCCGACAAAGTCAACCGCCTGCGCGACACCGAGCCTGCCGGCCAGGCGTCGATAACGACCCACCCGCCCCGGCCCCAGCACGATCAACCGCGTCTGTGCGCGCAAGACGGCGGGCAGGGCGGCCAGGGCACGAATACTGCGGTCTACGCCCTTGGTGTGAAACGCAGTCGCCACGGTCAGCAGCAGGTAATGCTCATGGGGTCGCAGCAGACGGCGGCGCAGCTGCACAGCGGATGCAGTCGGCGCCAGACGGGCCGTATCGAGCCCTGGCGGCAGCAGCGTGAAACGATGTGTCTCGGTACCGTAGTGGGCGACGTACGCGTCGCGCTGCCCCGGCGCCGGCAGCAGAATGCGAGTTGCCTGGCCAGGCGCAAACACCGCGTGCTCCTGGGTCAGCAAGCCGCGCATACGTGGGGTCCACTGCAGCAGCCGTCGATAACCCTGCCGCGTGCGTGCCGCAAGACAGGGGTCGGCAGCGTAATACACGTCCAGGCCCGGTAACTTCGTGAAGCCCACCACACAGTCGTAGCGATGCGCCGCCAGGTGGCGCGTCATTGCCGCAGCGAAGGCGGCGTTACGACCATGGTTGGTCAGGGCGCGTACCGGCAACACGATGACCGGCATGCCGTCGGGCGTCCCACCGCGAACCGCGCCGGTGATCAGGGTCACCACCGCACCCTGCCGACGACAGTGCGCCGCGATTCGCGCCAGGTTTCGCTGCATGCCGCCGTAATCAGCATACACCGCGACCACGAAGGCCAGACGTGGCGCGCTCATCGCGGCCCGCCCTCTACCGGCGCGGAGTTCCGCATGGCGGCGCGTACGCCGGCGAGCACACAGCGCAGGTACTTCCGCAGATAGGTGCCTTGCAGGATGCTCGCGGGTCGCAGGGCCAGCGCGGCGCGGTACAGGGCCCGCGCCTCACGCCAACGGCCGGCCCGATAGTTCGCGCGCATGCGGGACAGTAGATGCTGCGCGCGGAAGCGATCACGCAAGCGCATCATGTCCGGCGGCAGCCTGTCCGCATCGAATAACAGCTCCACGACCCGGTCGCCGGCAGCGTCGATGGTTTCGATGTTGTCGCGCAGGCGATTCATATGTGCGAAGACCTGCACCGTCGGCGCGGCAAATGATCTGCAGTCATATAAGGCCAGCAAGTGGCCATTAAACACCAGGTCTTCGTTGTTCCAGATCGTCTCTGGATACCGCAAATGATCGAATACCTGGCGCCGGATACAGGTGCTGCCGTGGGCGATCTTGAGTCGTCCATCCACCAAGGCACGCAAATTTCGCCGCGCCGACGCGCGCAATGAAGGCATGTGGCGAATCTTCTGCCGACCGCTTTTGTCAACGGAGATATAGCCACCGATGACAGCATTCACCCCGGGCCGCCGCATCAACTCACGCCGAAACCGGCGCAGAGCATCTGGCAACAGTGCGTCATCCGCATCGAGAAAGATCACCGCGTCGCCATGCGCTTGCTGCACACCATGGTTGCGCGCCGCCCCCGGACCAGCGTGCGCCTGCGGCGTGTAAAAAACCTGGCCTGCAGCACCGCGCGCGTAGGCGACGACCACGTCGGCCGTGGTGTCGGTCGAGCCATCATCGACGACGTGGAGTTCATCCGTAGCATGCAGCTGGGCAACGACAGAATCCATGGCGCGCACCAGATAGGTCGCGTGGTTATACGCGGGGATGATGACCGATAGCCGCGGCTCAGTGGCCATACACAGCGCCCCTCCCGGGTCAGTCAAGGGTTCCTGGTAGATCTTTCGTCAGGGCCTGTTTTTCCACCACGGCACTGCCGGTGAGCGCGAATCCCAGTAACCGGTCACCGGCACCGAAATAACAGGCGCGCACGCCGGTCTCACTGACCTCGACCCGCCAGTCGCCGGCGGCGTCGGGATGCGGCGGCGCCACCACCACCGGATGAGCGGGCGTCTTCACCACCACCGGCATCGCCGGATAGACCACTTCGGTCGGCTGCCCGGCGAGCGTCCTGGCCAGCGCCCGTGCCGCGTGCATGATGGGCATCACGAACGGCAGCACCAGCTCCTCGACTTCGACACAATCACCGATGGCATAGACGTCCGCGGCACTGCTCTGAAACATCCGATCCACCACGATGCCGCGATTGACCTGGAGTCCGGCGGCCTTGGCCAGCGCAACATGCGGACGTATTCCCACCGCCGACAACACGGCATCCGCCGCGACCATGCTGCCGTTCGCAAGCGTTAGCTCAACGCCGTCGCCGGCGCGTGTGACGTCGTGCACCACGGTGCCCAGATGCCATTCCACACCTGACGCGGCCAACGCGGCCTGCAGGGCCGCGCCGGCCGCCTGCGGCAAGAGACGTTCCATCGGGGTCGCGTCCGGACCGATCACGGCGACTTCAAAGCCGGCATTCACCAGATCGTTCGCAAATTCACAGCCAATCAGGCCGGGACCGATGATGGCGATGCGCCGCAGCCCGTCCACGGCCTCACGGAACGCGGCGTAATCTTCCAGATTATTCACCGACATGACCTGATCCGCCGCATCCCCGCCCAGGGGCAGGAGGATCGGCTCGGCGCCGACTGCGAGCACCAGGCGCGAATATTCGATGGTAGCGGCCGTCGTAGTCAGCGTATGTTGCGCTGGATCGACGGCAGTCACCCGGGTTCGGGTCGTGATCTCCGCGTCCAACTCCGCGGCCATCTTTACCGCCGGCGACATCACCAACGATGTCGCGTCTTTTGACCTGGCGAAGGCATTGGACAGCATGGGCTTGGAATAAAACGCCCCGTCATCCGCGGTGATGATTCGCAGCGGGGTAGTGGGGTCGGCCTTGCGTAGCTCGCGCGCCAGGTTATAACCCGCCAACCCGGTACCGATGATGACGATCGGCTTCAAGGCTGATCCTTTTTTTCCCACTCATAGGCGGTGCGACAGATCAGCTCGAGATCGTCGTACTGCGGCGCCCAATCAAGCACCTGACCGATACGTGTGACATCGGCGACCAGTGCAGACACGTCACCGGCGCGGCGCGGTGCGTCGGCCACCGCGAAATCGATGCCACTCACTTTCTTCACCATGGCGATGACCTCACGCACACTGAAACCACGACCGTAACCGCAATTCAGAATCTGTGACGGCCGCCCCTGCTCGAGATGACGCAACGCGGCAACATGGGCACTGGCCAGATCCTCGACATGAATGTAGTCCCGGATGCCGGTGCCGTCGGGTGTCGGATAGTCGGTACCGAACACCATCACCCGATCGCGCTTACCGCAGGCGGCCTCGCAACTGACCTTGATAAGATGCGTGGCCTCCGGCGTCGCTTGACCGAGTCGCCCGTCCAGACTGGCACCGGCCACGTTGAAGTAGCGCAACGCGACGTAGCGGAAACCCGACCCTGTCGGCGCGTCGACCGCCTGCTGGCTCGACAGGAGATCCCGCAACATCCATTCGGTGGCCAACTTTGAGCTGCCGTAGGGGCTCATGGGCAGTGTCGGTGCCGACTCGTCGACCGGAATCTGTTCCGGTGTACCGTAGACCGCCGCGGTGGAGGAGAAAATAAACTGTTGCACGCCGACGCTGGCACAGGCCGAAAGCAACTGACAGGAGGCGACCGTATTATTACGGTAGTACTTGAGTGGATCGGCAACGGATTCGGGCACCACGATATGCGCGGCAAAATGCACCACCGACTGCACGTCATGTTCCCGCAGCACCTGCTCCACCAGCGCACGATCACTCACATCGCCTTCGACCAGTGTGGCCGCGTCCGGCACCGCCCAACGATGACCGGAATAGAAGTTGTCGAGCACCACCACCGGGTAGCCGGCGTCGACCAGTTGCCGAACAGTGTGCGAACCGATGTAACCGGCGCCGCCGGTGACCAAAACTGTGTTTGTCATTATTCGTTGACCGCGCGTGAGACTTGTGGGAGATGCGACCGCGTCGTTGCCCAGACCGCCTCGGGCGCCAGCGTTGCCATGCATGCCGGCTGCAACGCCTGCGGTCCCCGATAGCCGCAGTCGCGTCGCAAACACGGCGCGCAGCTGAAGTCGGCTTGCAGGCGGGTGGCCAGCGCGCCGCAGGTACCCGTGCGCTCAGGGTCGGTGGCGCCGTACAGGGTCACCGTCGGCGTACCCAGTGCCGCAGCCAGATGCGCGACACCGGTATCCACACCGACCACCAATTGCGCCGTCGCCACCGTGGCCGCCAGGGCATCGAGGTCGCGGCGCGGTAACAAGTGAGCCTTGTCGCTGCAGGCGGCGATACGCTCGGCACGCCGCCGCTCGACGATGTTACCCCAGGGCAGATATACCTCGTAGCCGGACGCGCAGGCCAACTCGGTAAGCTGGACCCAATGGGCCTCCGGCCACAATTTGGTGGCCCAGGTCGTAGCGTGGGCGAATAACAGGTAACGGCCCGCCGGCGCACGTGCGGTGACCGCCGCGCTCAGGACAACACCGAAGTCCGGCGTACCGGTCGGCGGCAGATAACCGAAAGACGCGGCGAACAGCGCCCGCAGCCGCGCCACTGCGTGTATGCGACGATCCGCGTCGAAATGACGCGTATAGGCCAGAGCGGCCAGTGATTCCCGCGCCGAGGCGCGGCCGAAACCCCAGCGCGTGCCGCGCGCCAGACGGGCGATGATCGCACTCTTTATTAATCCTTGCGCATCGATAATCAGATCGTAGTCACGCGCTTTCAAATCGTGCATGAAGCCGCGTACTTCGCCGCTGCGAAACGCGCGCCAGGGTGCGCCGCGCCAGCGGCGTGTCGCCACCGGAATGACGCGATCGACAGCGGGATGCCAGGTCGCGATAGGGGTCAGGCTCTCCTCCACCACCCAGTCGAATCGCACATCATCCAGCAACCTGTGTGCGTCATTGATCGCCGGCAGCGTGTGCAAGACATCGCCGAAGGAAGACGTTTTGACGACCAACGCTCTCATGCCGCGCTCACCGCGCTGCACTCGTCGAGCGCCGCGAGCACCGCCGCCGGCGTCAACTCCCGCAGACAGTTAAAGTGCCCGCGCGGGCACTCACGCTTGAAGCAGGGACTGCATCCAAGGCCGAGCGAGACGACCCGCGCACGCGCACTCAAGGGTGGCGTGAATCCGGGGTCGGAGGAGCCAAAGACTGCCACCACCTCGACGCCTACCGCCGACGCCACGTGCATCAGCCCGCTGTCGTTGGTGACCGCCACCGACACCCGCGTGAACAGATCGACGAGCTCGTCGAGGCGGGTACGCCCGGCCAGATTGCTGCAGCTGCCCCCGGCGAGCGCATTGATCCGTTCGCACAGCACCTGTTCGCGCCGGGAACCGAACAACCAGACCTCCCAGCCGGCCGCGAGTTTTGCGCGCGCCACCTGCGCGAAATGTTCCGCCGGCCACTGCTTCGCCGGTCCATACTCGGCACCGGGACATAATGCCATGATGGGCCGCACGCCAGCCTCGAGTCCCAGCCGCGTAAGCACACCGCGCCGCCCGCCCGCGTCGACACGCAAAGCGGGTACCGGCAGATGTGTCGGCGTGGCCGCGTCCGCCGGCAGGCCAAGCGCGACGAACCGACTCACAGTCGTCGGGTAGCGGTGACGATCCAGACGCCGTGGATCACTGAGCAGGCCGCCCCGCAATTCCCGGGCGAATCCCGTGCGCACCGGTATGCGGGCCCAATAGGGAATCAATGCGGACTTGAAGGTGTTCGGCAACAGTATTGCGTGTGTGAAAGTGTGTGCCACCAGACGCCGCGCCAGGCGATAGCGTTCTGCGAGCTGCAGGCGACCGGCGCGCAGCGGGTTGACGTGCACATCGTCTACCTCAGGCATGCGTCGCCATAAGGGATGCAAATGTGCCGGCGCGAGGGCGTGGATTTCACAATGCGGCATCTGCTGCCGCAGGACCATGGCGAGGCTCTGTGCCATGACGGTGTCGCCGATCCAGTTCGGTCCGACGACAAGTATTTTTGTGTGCGGCGTCAGAATTCGGGCCTCAAAGCATTAGTATTCAGTAAACCCGATACAGTTCCGTCTGCTGCAACCTTAATACAACAAGCATGCGCGATGCTAATCGCGCCGTAATGTGAATTCCGCACCGCAATAGGGACACTTGGCGCGGCCGGTGTCCTCAATTGGTAAATAGACCCGCGGGTGTGAGTTCCACAGACTCATGCCGTCCAGGGGGCAGTGCAGAGGCAAATCGTCGCGCGTGACTTCGTAACGGTTTTCCGCATTCGGTTGAACTTGTCCCTGCCGTGTGGCAGCGCTCTCTTCGGCCATGACGATCTCCGGATTCAGTATCTATCGCCCGCGCAGCTCACGCCGCGGCTTCGATATCGCTCACCAGGGTGAGCCACTCGGGATGTTCTTCGCGGCGCCCATGCACCTGGTCGAAGTACAAAGTCTGTAAGCGTTCTGTCAGCGGACCACGCTTACCGTCACCTATCATGCGGCCATCGAGTTCGCGTATCGGCGTGACCTCCGCGGCCGTACCGGTAAAGAACGCCTCATCAGACGCGTACACTTCGTCACGTGTAATGCGCCGCTCGACAAGCTCCATGTCAAGCTCGCGCAGGAAACAGGCAATCGTATCGCGCGTGATTCCTTCAAGCGCGGATGTCAGCTCGGGTGTGTACACCTTGCCGTTGCGAACGATAAAGATATTCTCACCACTGCCCTCGGCAACATAACCCTCGGTATCCAGCAAAAGGGCCTCATCATAACCGTCGGTCAACGCCTCGTTCAGCGCCAACATGGAATTAATATAGTGCCCGTTCGCTTTCGCCTTGCACATGGCAACATTAACGTGATGCCGCGAGAATGAGGATGTTTTCACACGTATGCCGTTCTGCAAGCCGTCATCGCCCAGATACGCACCCCAGTCCCAGGCGGCAACGACCATGTGCACCCTGAGATTATCCGCCCGCAGACCCATGCCCTCCGAGCCGTAGAAACACATGGGTCGAATGTAACCGGACTCGAGCTTGTTCTCGCGCACCACCAGGCGCTGTGCCTCGTTGATGACATCCTGGTCGAAAGGGATCTGCATATTCAGGATGTGCGCGGATCGGAACAAGCGCCCGGTATGGTCCTGGAGTCTGAAAATACTGGTACCGCGGTCCGTTCGATAGGCGCGCACACCCTCAAACGCGCCCATACCGTAATGGAGCGTGTGAGTGAGCACGTGCACCGTGGCCTCGCGCCAGGGCACGAGCTCGCCATCAAACCAGATGACCCCGTCTCGGTCGGCCATCGACATGTGTCTATCTCCTAGCTACGCCTGCTTCGATTCCGCGCCGCACCCATCGAGGGCACGCTTACCAGGCTTCTGACTGCCCGTTACGCAAAAATCGACTGCCAAATGGCGGTGACTTGCTCGCGCTCGTCGACGAGTTCCGTCGTTGCGACCAACGGCGGACGCTCGACAAGCTTGAGATGATGCTCGGCGGAAAGGTAGTGGCGGTAGGCTTCCACCAGCTTGGCCGCCCAATCATATTCCAGCGCACCGATGTCGGCCAGTGCGTTCAGGATCCCTACATTATCCGTATTCTGAATCAGCCGCGGATGCTCCGCTGCCCAGCGCAATACGAAATACTGGACAATAAATTCGATGTCAACCATTCCGCCGCGATCATGCTTGAAATCGAATTCGTCGGGGCCGTGCGCCGCCTGGGAAGCGATCATCTTGGCCCGCATTTCCGCCACCTCGCGGCGCAATTCCTCCGGGTCCCGCGCGCGACAGAGAATCCGCTCCCGCACCTCGGCGAACGCCGCCGCCAGGGCCGGATCACCGCACACCGGGCGGGCGCGCACCAGGGCCTGATGCTCCCAGGTCCAGGCGTGCTCGTCCTGATAGCCGGCAAAGCCCGACAGGGAACTGACCAGGGGGCCGGAATCCCCGCTCGGGCGCAGGCGCATGTCGACCTCGTAAAGGCGCCCGGCGGGCGTGTGGGCGCCGAGAATATGTAACAGGCGCTGGACCAGGCGGGCGAAGAAGACTTCGTTTGCGATCGGCCGCTCGCCTGCGGTACTGCCACCTTGCGCGGCATCGTCGAAGAGAAAAATCACATCCAGGTCAGAAGTATAACCCAGCTCATTGCTGCCCAGCTTGCCGAAACCGACGATGAGAAAGCCCGGCTGCCCCTCGGCCGCCGCCTGCGGTTCACCGTATTTCGCGACCAGGCCCGCATGCGCAATCAAATGTGCGTGCCGCAACACGGTCTCGGCGATGGCCACCAAATGGCCGGCGGTGTCCTCGGCCTGCATGGCGCCAGTGATGTCCGCGGCGGCGACACGTAACACATGGCTGTGGCGAAACTCGCGCAGTGCATCCATTTGCGCCTCGAGGTCATCTGCCGGCAGACGCGCCAACCATTGGCGTAACTCGTCCTCGAGATCCTCGGCTGTGGGCGGCGCATACAGATGTGAGGGATTCAGAAGATCATCGAGCAACACCGGGTGCCGACTGATCCACGTCGAGATCCACGAACTCGCCGCACACAGTTTGACCAACTGGGACAACGCCATGGGGTTTTCCACCAACAACGCCAGATAGACCGACCGGCGACCAATGGCCTCCACCACATTCAAAACACGCTGCAGCGTTGCGACCGACGGTTGCGCCAGCCCCGCCGCCGCCAGCAGCAAGGGCATCAACCGATCCATGCGCTCGCGCCCCTGGGTCGAAAAGCTGCGATAGGCACTGCCGCCGCGCAGGTTTTCCAGTCGTGCCAGCACCTCATCGGGCGCGTCATAGCCGGCATCACGGATAACCGCGCGCACCGTGTCCGTGTCGAGCACGCCCATCCAGGCATCACGCAGCGGATCACTGCCGGTGGCCGGGGTTTCACGCTGCGGCGCCACGAACACCAATTCGAATTGCTCGTGGACACGCTGCATGCTGTCGCGCAGCGATGCGATGAACTCGCGCCAGCCGGCGAAACCCATGGCGAACGCAAGGCGTGACTGCCCGAGCTCATCGTTCGGCAGTGACTGGGTTTGTTCATCGGCCACCATCTGCACCCGGTGTTCGACCCTACGCAATATTTCGTAGGCATCGAGCAGCGTCGTAACCGCGTCTGCCGTCATGAGTTCCATGTCCGCAAGCGCCGGTAGTACTTCTCGCAGACGCCGGCTACGCAGCGCGGGTTCACGACCACCACGGATCAACTGGAAGGTCTGGGCGATGAACTCCACCTCGCGGATGCCGCCGGCGCCCAGCTTGATATTGTCCGGTATCCCCTTGCGATGGACCTCGCGATTGATTAACGCCTTCATCTCACGCAGTGCGTTTATCGCACCGTAGTCGAGGTATTTTCGATATATAAAGGGTCGCAGGCGTGCCAACAAGTCGGCACCGGCGGCCGGGTCGCCGGCCACGGCACGGGCCTTGATCAGCGCATAACGCTCCCATTCGCGCCCGTGGGTCTGGTAATAATGTTCCATCGCATCGAACGATAAAACCAACGGACCGCTGTCACCGTTCGGCCGCAGCCGCATATCGACGCGAAACACGAACCCGTGCTCGGTGGCGTCGCCGATAATCTTGATCAAACGCCGCCCAAGGCGAGTGAAGAATTCATGATTCGACAGGGGCTGCGGCGCATCGGTCTCGCCGTCCTCTGTATAGGCGAACATCAAGTCGACGTCGGAAGAAAAATTGAGCTCCTGTCCGCCGAGCTTACCGAAACCGAGCACCACCATTTGCGCCGGCTGGCCACTATCCGTACCGCGCGGGGTGCCGCGACGCGCGCAGTCCCAGCGATACAGATACGTCAATGCAATCTCCAGCGCGCTGTCCGCCAGCTCCGACAGGCCGGTGATCACTTCTTCGAGATCGGCCCAACCCGCGAGATCGCGCCAGGCGATGCGGATCATCTCGCGTCGTCGCCAGTCCCGCAGACGTCGACTCAATTCGTCCTCGGCGTGGTCAGCAAGCCCGGTCAGGGCCACCTGCCCGCGGGCGGCTATCTCACCGGCACTATGCGGCCGCGCCAATTCACCGCTATCGATCAAGTCGACGATGATGTCCGGCCGTTGCCGGCAATTCTGGGCGAGAAATTCGCTGCAGGCACAGACCGTGGGCCAAGCGCGCCACCAGGCATCCGCTTCGCTGCCGGCACGGATTCGCTCCGCCAACATCGTCGGCAGCTCATCCAGCAGTGCGGCTATGCGTGACCGTAACGCCTCGGGAACGCTGCTGCGAAGGAGTTGCTCAATATCGGCGACGGGCATGGACATGAAAGGCTTAACCGGGGCAGGACCAGGCCTGGAGATTGGCAGGGTATTCTGGCTCGGGACAAGGCACTAAACTGATTCCAGACTAAGAACATGAGGGGCCGACATGAAGCCGATTATACCGGAGGCGCTGGAACAATATGCGGCAGAACATTCGCATCCGACCTCCGCACTGCTGCGTGAACTCGAAGACTACACAAAGGAGCACTGCGCCCACCCACAGATGTTGACCGGCGCCCTGGAAGGCGCCGTTCTAAGAATGCTGGCGCAACTTATCGGCGCAAAACGGATCCTCGAAATCGGGCTGTTTACCGGTTATTCGGCCCTGACCATGGCGGAGGAGTTGCCGGACGACGGCGAGTTGATCTCGCTGGAAGTCGACGCGGACCGCGCCGCGATTGCGCGCAGCTTTCTCGACCGCAGTGCACATGGTCGCAAGATCGAAATTCGCCTCGGTCCGGCGCTCGCCTCCCTCAATGACCTAATCGGGCCGTTCGATATGGTGTTTATCGACGCCGACAAGGAATCCTATTGCGACTACTATCAAGGCGTTTTGCCGCTGCTCAGGCCAGGTGGATTGTTGGTCGTCGATAATGCGCTGTGGTCGGGCCGCGTGCTGAAACCCGCGACGGAAACCGATCATGCGGTGGTTCGCATGAATGAAATGATCCAGCAGGATTCGCGCGTGGACAATGTGCTGCTCCCCGTACGTGACGGCATTATGCTGGCGCGCAAGAAGTGACTCTAGGCGGCGTCTCGCAGACCTGCGGCCTGTCAGATCAGTTGCGCAGGTGACGTGTCTTCGCGGTGGCGGTGAACGTAGGTGCGGATGAATTGGCGCGCGAGGCCCTCCATCCGGAAGGTAAATTTCAGCTCATAGAAGACTTGCAGCGCCTCCATGAGTTCCTCGCGGTCATGGAAAGTAATACCACCGGTTTCGTCATCGATTAAGCTCTTGGCATCCATAAACTCACTTGCCCCACAGATTGTGCCCGTTTCGTCACGGGCGTTATTGCTTAAGCTGAAGTCTATTTGGCTGGCCGGTGCTGTAAAGCGAAACCGGTTGGACGGAAGCTGCAATCCGATGAGCGGTGGATCTCAATTCATGGTGCTGGAACAGGCAGTAACCGGCAGTAACAGGCGCGGAAATAAAAACGGCCCCGCGATGCGGGGCCGGTCAACGGTCCGGTACGAAATGCCACCATGCGCGAGGGCAGGTTCGCGGCCGGACGCGGGAGGACAAGGTAGCGTCAACCCGGGAGTGCTGATTTCTCGGGCACAGCCGTCGGCTGATGCATCACCCGCTGGGTGATGACTCTGCTGCTTTCGGCAAACAAGGGCCGGTCCGCATTCTCACTGATGTAATGACGCAGAAAGTCGCGCGCCAGGTCATCCATGCCGAAAGTGAACTTGAGGTCATAGATCAGGCGCAAGGCCTTCACACGTTTCTCCTCATGCTGCATATCGAGCAACTCGTTGGCATCCAATTTGCGATGTGCGTAAGTCATTTTACGTTCCCCGGAAGAATGGTTGCTGTCGGAAACGAGTCTATGCAGCCGGTCCGGCCGCGTCTGTGAAGCGGATCACTTTCAACATGAAATCATGGTTAAATTCATTATTTTTAACAATGATTTACATTCGTTAACGGTAACCGCGCCCGCGAAGCAAAAAAAGGCCCCGCGTCTGCGGGGCCTCGTTTCTCGATGACAAGCAGCGAGGTCGGGATTACATCATACCGCCCATGCCACCCATGCCACCCATGCCACCCATGTCACCGCCACCCGGCATCTCCGGCTTCTCTTCCGGCAGTTCGGCCACCATGGCCTCGGTGGTAATCATGAGGCCGGCGATGCTGGCGGCGTTCTGCAACGCGGTGCGGCTGACCTTGGTCGGATCCAGGATCCCCATCGCCAGCATGTCGCCGTAGTCCCCGGTGGCGGCATTGTAACCGTAGGCATCAGTGCCCTCGAGGACCTTGGCCAGTACCACGGAGCCTTCCTCGCCGGCGTTGTTCACGATCTGGCGCAGCGGCTCTTCCAGCGCGCGACGCGCCAGGGTGATACCCACATCCTGATCGTGATTGTCGCCCTTGAGGTCGCCGATGGCAGGCAACGCACGAATGAAGGCGACACCGCCGCCTGGCACGACCCCTTCTTCGACGGCGGCACGGGTCGCGTGCAGCGCGTCTTCGACACGGGCCTTTTTCTCTTTCATCTCGACTTCAGTGGCGGCACCTACCTTGATGACGGCTACACCGCCCGCCAGCTTGGCCACACGCTCTTGCATCTTCTCCTTGTCGTAATCGGAGGTCGATTCCTCGATCTGCGCGCGAATCTGTTTGACGCGGCCCTCGATCTCGTCCTTTTTGCCGGCACCGTCGATAACGGTGGTATTTTCCTTGGTGATCTGGATGCGCTTCGCGGAACCCAGGCTCTCGAGACTGGTGTTCTCCAACTGCATACCGACTTCTTCGGAGATTACCTGACCGCCGGTCAGGATCGCGATGTCCTGCAGCATAGCCTTACGCCGATCGCCGAAGCCCGGCGCCTTCACCGCGCAGACCTTGACGATACCGCGGATGTTGTTGACCACGAGGGTGGCCAGCGCTTCGCCATCGACATCTTCGGCGATGATCAACAATGGACGACTTGATTTGGCTACGCCTTCCAGAATCGGCAGCAGATCGCGGATGTTCGAAATCTTCTTGTCGTGGATCAGAATCATCGGATTCTCCAACTCCACGCTCATGTTTTCCTGCTTGTTGATGAAGTAGGGGGACAGATAGCCGCGGTCGAACTGCATGCCTTCGACGATATCCAACTCATTATCCAGGCCGCTGCCCTCTTCCACGGTAATGACTCCTTCCTTGCCAACCTTTTCCATCGCCTCGGCGATGATGTTACCGATGGACTCATCCGCATTGGCGGACACCGTGCCGACCTGGGCGATCTCCTTATGATCCGAACAGGGGCGGGAAATATCTTTGAGTCCCTTGACTACGGCTTCGACGGCTTTGTCGATGCCGCGCTTGAGATCCATGGGATTCATGCCCGCGGCCACCGACTTGAGACCTTCACGCAGCATGGCCTGAGCCAGCACCGTCGCCGTGGTGGTGCCGTCACCGGCGACATCGGAGGTCTTGGACGCGACTTCCTTCACCATCTGCGCACCCATGTTCTCGAACTTGTCTTTGAGTTCGATTTCCTTCGCCACCGAGACACCGTCTTTGGTTACGGTCGGCGCACCAAATGCCTTGTCGAGCACCACATTGCGACCCTTGGGTCCCAGGGTTACCTTCACCGCATCGGCAAGCACGTTCACGCCGCGCATCTTGCGCCCGCGCGCGGATTCACCAAACAAAACTTCTTTCGCAGCCATTACTATTTCCTCTCGTATGTTCTCTCTGAGGCGCCGGCGAAAGTCACCGCCGGCACGCTGAAAATTGTCTCCCGGGGCCGATCAGCCCTCGATAACACCCATGATGTCGTCTTCGCGCATCACCAACAGGTCTTCCCCGCTGACCTTGACCTCGGTGCCGGAGTACTTGCCGAACAGAATCTTGTCCCCGGCCTTGACGTCGAGGGGACGCAGCTCGCCATTGTCCATGAGCTTGCCGTTGCCGGCGGCGACCACTTCGCCCTGCATGGGCTTTTCGGCCGCGGTATCCGGAATCACGATGCCGCCGGGGCTGGTGCGCTCCTCGTCCAGACGGCGGACAATCACGCGATCGTGAAGGGGACGAATATTCATTCTAGATCTCCTTTATAAACAAAATGTTATGAATTACTTTCGAGCGATTGTTAGCACTCGAGCGAGATGAGTGCTAATCATATGAATCGCGGCCACGATGTCAAGCCATCGGCGCAACAATGGCAGGCGTATTGAGCGGGCGCGGCGGCGACCTCAGTCGTCGAGACGACGGTATTCCCCGTCGAGGGGCTTGCGCCCCGCGGCCGCGGCCGATTGCGGCGGCGTCGCCGCACCACCAGGCGGGCTGCCGAGGCCGCTGCGCAGCGCCCGCACTACCAGGCTACGGCGCAGCGGCGGCAGCAGACAGGCGAAGCCGATGGCGTCGGTGAAAAATCCCGGTGTCAGCAACAGGGCGCCGGCAAGGAAGATGGCGAGCCCCTCGAGCATCTCGACGGCAGGAAAGCCGCCCTGCTGGAGCGTACTCTGGACTCGCTGCACGGTGCTCAGACCCTGGGCGCGCACCAGCCACGCCCCCACCGCCGCGGTTCCCACTACCAGCGCCACCGTCCAACCGCCGCCGATGATCCCGCCGACCTTGATCAGCAGATAGATCTCCAGCAGGGGTACCAGCAGAAAAACGGCGAAGAGGATATGAAATGGCGTCATGGGCGTTTACGTCGGCAGCGCACCGGTAGCCGATACTCACACGTTTGGTCACGCCGGGCCACTGGAACGGAGCTGTGGCCGGGCATTCCGGGCCATGGCCGCACCGGGGCGACCGCACGGAGGATCGTTTGCGTGTAGAATTCGTCTACCGTTAGGGAGACCCGGCCGGAATCCGCCGCGCGCGGGACACCTGAAATGCACAATATTAATATGTACGGTCGGCGCGCAAGATTTAAAGTCCACCCTGAACCCACTATCAGTTTCACGATCCACACATGGCTGAAACGGCGTACCAACTGGTGTTGACGAGCTGCGCCGATATGGAGACCGGGATGACGATTGCCCAGCAATTGGTCGACGAGGGTCTTGCCGCTTGCGCGAATGTTCTGCCGGCGATGCAATCGATCTACAAATGGAAGGGCAAGATCGCCAGCGAGACGGAGTGTCTGGTGATCATCAAGGGCGCACGCCGGCATTATAAAGAGATCGAAAGGCGCACCCGCGAACTGCATCCCTACGAACTTCCCGAAATAATCGCGGTCCCAATTGTGGATGGTTTAGCCGAATACCTTCGTTGGCTTGACCGTCCGGAGTAAACACCCATGATCACCCGAATCCTTCTCATCAGCATGTTGCTCTGGGTCGCCCTTCCCAGCGTCGCCCAGGACGATGAGTTGCTCGAACCCGAAAAGGCATTCGCCTTCTCGGCGGCCGTCGTCGATGCGCAGACTATCGAGGCAACCTGGAAGATCGCCGACGGCTATTATCTCTATGGCAGCAAGTTTGGTTTTGAGGTACTCGGCAAAGGCGTCGAAACAGGCAAGTTCGAACTGCCGCCGGGCAAACGCAAACAGGACGAGTTTTTCGGCGAGGTCGAGATTTATACGAAGTCCGTCACCGCGCGTGTGCCGCTCAAACGCACTGCGGGTGACACACAGTCGGTTACGCTGCGCGCATCGTCCCAGGGATGTAACGAACCGATTGGCGTTTGTTATCCGCCGCTCACCCAGGAAGCGCAACTCACGCTCGCGGCCGTTACCACGGCGCCGGCCGCGACCGCGCCAGCCACGATCGACTCACTGAAATCACTGTCGGGTCTGCTCGATCAAAACGCCGCCGGCGACGAGTTCCTCGCGCCGGACGACGCATTCAAGTTGCTATTGGAAGCCGTCGACGGGAACACCCTGCGTGCGCATTTCCAGATCGCCGACGACTACTACCTGTATCGTGACAAGACCAGCTTCCGCTCCGGATCGGACCACGCGGTCGTGGCGCCCTATACCTTGCCCAAGGGCAAGGAAAAGATAGACGAGTTTTTCGGCAAGACTGAAGTTTATTACGGCACGGTCAGCTTCGATCTGCCGGTGGACCGGGCGAGCGGCGCAGCGGCACCGATGCAAGTGATCGCCAGCTACCAGGGCTGCGCCGAAAAAGGCATCTGCTATCCGCCCGTCAATAAGACCCTTGAGGTCTCGCTGCCCGCCGGCATCGCCGGCGCCAGCCAGGATATCGACACGGCGAAACGGGTCTCTGCGCGCGAATATCTGCTCGCCATCCTGGGTGCGCTCGGGGTCGGCTTTTTGCTGACCTTCACGCCCTGCGTATTGCCGATGATTCCAATCCTCTCGAGCATTATCGTCGGCCAGGGTGGTGCCTCGCCGACGCACATGCGTGGCGGGATGTTGTCGACCGTTTATGTGCTCGGCACTGCGGTCACCTACACCGCGGCGGGCGTGCTTGCGGGCTTCAGTGGTAATCAGCTGCAGGCGTATTTTCAGAACGTCTGGGCCATCGGCATCTTCAGCGCAATTCTGGTATTGCTCGCACTTTCCATGTTCGGCTTCTATGAGATCCAGATGCCGTCGGCGGTTCAGTCGCGTCTGCAGTCGCGCAGCCAATCGTTGCAGGGCGGTAAGTTTATCGGCGTTTTCATCATGGGTATCGTCTCGGCGCTTATCGTCGGCGCCTGTGCCTCCCCGTTGCTGCTATCGGTGCTCGGCCTGGCGATCGCCTCGAAAGATCCGGTACTCGGCGGCTGGCTCATGTTTGCCATGGCCATGGGCATGGGGGTGGTGTTGATCGCGGTGGGTTTCGGCGCCAACTTCCTGCTACCACGGGCCGGCATGTGGATGGACAAGGTAAAATATGTCTTCGGCGTGCTGCTGCTCGGGGTCGCGATCTATTTGTTGTCCCTGGTATTGCCCGAGGCGGGATTGTTCCTGTGGGCCGCACTGCTCATCATCACATCCGTATACCTGGGTGCGTTGCAGGGGTTACCGGAAGGTGTCAGCGGCTGGCGCTATCTCTGGAAGGGTGTGGGCGTATTCATGTTGATCTGGGGCGTGCTCGCCCTGCTCGGCGGCATGGCCGGCGAACGGGATATCCTGCGACCGCTGCCGCTTAATCGCATCTCCGCGGTGTCCGGATCCAGCGGCGGCGCTACCGTGCCGGTCAACGTCCTGTTTCAGTCCGTGAAGACGGTTACCCAGCTGGACGCCGCGCTCACCCAGGCCCAATCATCGGGTAAGCCGGTAGTCATCGACTATTATGCGGACTGGTGCAGCTATTGCGTCAAAATGGAGAGCAGCACCTTTGTCGATGCCCAGGTGCAAACGATTTTGCAGAATGATTTCGTCGCCCTGAAGATCGACGTGACCGATCCGAACGACGCGGATGCGAATGCCTTAAAGAAACGTTACGGAGTTTTTGCGCCCCCCGCCTACCTGTTCGTCAGCCCGGACGGGCGCCTGCTGGAACAGCATAATTTCTACGGCTACCAGTCTGCCGAGGAATTTCGCACAACCCTGAACAACGTCCGGGCGGAAGCCTGACCGATGCCGGGCAAGCGTTTCATCGCCCTCGTGGCGATCGCCCTGTTTGCGGCGGTGGCCGGTTACCTTTTCGGACAGCGCCAACAGCCCACCCACGAAACCATCGACACGCGCCGCGCCAACCCCATCGTCGGCCAGCCATCGTTAACCTTCACCCTGCCGGATCTCAAGGGACAGGCGCGCCAGTTCGAAGAATGGCGCGGCAAGGTCGTGCTGCTGAATTTCTGGGCCACCTGGTGCCCGCCCTGCCGTGAGGAGATTCCCCTCTTCATGCAGCTGCAGGCGAAGTACGCCACTGCCGGATTGCAGATCGTGGGTATCGCCCTGGATGAGCGCGAGGCGGTGCAGGACTACCGTGACGGCCTGTTGATCGATTATCCGCTCCTGGTGGGCGCACAGGACGTCGCGGCGCTGATGAGCGATTACGGCAACCTCACCGGCGTACTGCCCTACAGTGTGATCATCGACCGCAACGGCCGCGTGCATTCGACCAAGACCGGCGCCTACACGCACGCCGAACTCGACGCTCTGCTGCAACCGCTACTGACACCGGGCGCCCCCGCCAACGCGGTGGCGGATTAGGGAGCGGTTTCGCCCGGCGATCTCACCTGATTTACCGATAATTTCGGTAAACATGCCGCTAATTCCCGCGAACTGGACAACTCGGACCCGCTCCGGCACACTACTCCGTGCCTGGCCGACGCGGCGGCGATGAACCCTAGCCTGGGAGAAACCTGGCGCCCGCCGAGCCTCTGGCGGCGAATAACCACTATATAAATGGCTCAGCTACTGGTCTTACATGGCCCCAACCTCAATCTCCTGGGTACCCGGGAGCCGGAGCATTACGGCCAAACGACGCTGACGGAGATTGACCGGCATCTGGCCAGCCTGGCCAGCGCGGCCGGACATGATCTGCAGTCTCTGCAAAGCAATGCCGAACATGATCTGGTTGATGCCATTCAGGCGGCGGGTCGTGATGGCGTCGAATTCATCATCATCAACCCCGCGGCGTTTACGCATACCAGTGTCGCTGTGCGCGACGCGCTGGCAGCGGTGAAGATTCCCTTTATCGAAGTACATCTGTCGAACGTTTTTGCGCGCGAGCCGTTTCGAAAACACTCTCACTTTTCCGATATAGCCGTCGGCGTAATCAGCGGCCTTGGCGCCTACGGTTACGAACTCGCATTGCGCGCGGCGCTTGACCAACTTGCACACGAGGCTCCGGACTGATGGACATTCGCAAAGTAAAAAAATTGATTGAACTGCTGGAAGATTCCGATCTCGCCGAGATCGAAATCAAGGAAGGCGAGGAGTCTATACGTATCAGCCGCGCGAGTTCCGTTTCGGCTGCAGCGGGCGCGATGTCGGCGCCGCGCCCGGTCGCTGTCGCCGCCGCACCGGAGACGGTCGCACCACCTGCCGCCGCGGAGGCCGAGGTCCCGGCGGGACATGCCGTGAAATCACCGATGGTAGGAACCTACTATTCCGCGTCCTCGCCGACGACTAAACCGTTTGTCGAAATCGGCACCGCCGTAGCGGTGGGCGACACACTCTGCATCGTCGAGGCCATGAAGTTGTTCAACGAGATCGAGGCCGACAAGGCAGGCACTATACGCGCTGTCCTCAAGCAAAATGGTGAGCCGGTGGAATTCGGCGAGCCACTCTTCATTATCGATTAAGAACCGCACGCAGTATCGAATGATCAAGAAGATTGTGATTGCTAATCGCGGCGAGATTGCGCTGCGAATCCAGCGCGCCTGCCGCATGCTCGGCATTCGCACCGTGGCGCTGCATTCTGAAGCCGATCGTGACACAAAATGTGTCCGGCTCGCGGACGAGTCCGTTTGCATCGGCCCCGCGCAGGCGGCGTTAAGTTATCTGCATGTCCCCGCCGTGATCAGCGCCGCGGAGGTCACCGACGCCGAGGCGATCCACCCAGGCTACGGCTTTCTCGCGGAGAACGCGGACTTCGCGGAGCGCGTCGAACAAAGTGGTTTCGTTTTCATCGGACCTAAACCTGACACCATTCGGCTCATGGGTGACAAGGTCTCTGCCATTCGCGTCATGAAAGCGGCAGGTATCCCCTGCGTGCCGGGTTCGGACGGACCGCTGGGCGATGATGATGCCGAGAATCTGCGCGTGGCACAGGATATTGGCTACCCGATTATCATCAAGGCCTCCGGGGGTGGCGGTGGCAAAGGCATGCGGATGGTACGCAACGAAGCCACGTTGCTGAATTCAATCTCGCTGACCCGCGCCGAGGCGGCCGCGGCCTTCAACAACAGTGTCGTGTATATGGAGAAATTTCTCGAGCGGCCGCGGCATGTGGAGTTCCAGGTCCTCGCCGACGAACACGGCAATGCCATCCATCTCGGTGAACGCGATTGCTCGATCCAGCGGCGCCACCAAAAGGTCATCGAGGAAGCCCCGGCGCCGGGGATTACCGAAGTACAGCGCGCCGAAATCGGTGAGCGTTGCGCGCAGGCGTGCCGGGAAATCGGCTACCGCGGCGCGGGCACGTTTGAATTTCTGTACCAGGATGGAGAGTTCTTCTTTATCGAAATGAACACCCGCATCCAGGTTGAGCATCCGGTTACCGAGATGATCACCGGCGTCGATCTGGTCGCCGAGCAGATTCGCGTTGCCGGCGGCGAGACCTTGTCCTGCGCCCAGTCGGACATCCGCATCAATGGCCACGCAATCGAGTGCCGTATCAACGCGGAGGATCCACAAACTTTTGCGCCGTCCCCCGGGCCGATTACCCAGTATCACCAACCCGGCGGCCCCGGCATACGCATGGACTCTCACGCCTATAACGGCTACGTGGTGCCGCCCTATTACGACTCACTGATCGGCAAACTGATCGCCCACGCCAAGACCCGTGGCGATGCCATGGCACGGATGCGCAACGCCTTGACCGAGGTCGTGATCGAGGGCATCAAGACCAACATCCCGCTGCATCGGGATATCATGGACGACGCGGCATTTCAGCGCGGCGGCGTGGATATTCACCACCTGGAAAAGAAGTTGGGTTTGTGAGTTACAAGTTACAAGATACAAGATACAAGTGAAAAGCGAGAAGATCGACGAAGAGCGAATTCGCGTCTTTCGTTACTTGGAACTTGTACCTTGCAACTTGAAACTTGTTTCTTATGTCTTGGCTCAAAATCATCCTCGAGACCAAGGCCGAGAATTCCGAAGCGGTGGAGGCGGCCCTCGAAGCCGCTGGCGCCGTGGCGGTTACCACGGAGGCGGCGGACACGGAAGCGGTGTTTGCGACCGCACAGGATACGTCCCCCGTATGGCAACGCACACGACTCATCGGGTTGTTCGCCGGCGATACCGACGCCGATGCAATTCGCGCGGCCCTGTATGCAGACCTAGGTGATCAGGGTTTCACGCAGCAATCGTTTGAATATGTCGCCGACCAGGACTGGGAACGCGCCTGGATGGAGCGCTTCCAGCCCATTCAGTGTGACGGAAATCTGTGGATCATTCCGAGCTGGTGCGCGCCGCCCGATCCGGGGGCGACCAATATCATCATGGACCCGGGCCTGGCCTTTGGCAGCGGTACGCATGCGACGACGCGACTGTGTCTGAACTGGCTCGTAAGACAACCACTCGCCGGCAAGGCCGTGCTCGATTACGGTTGCGGCTCGGGCATACTCGCGATCGCGGCACTGCGACTCGGCGCGCGGCACGCACTAGGTGTGGATATTGACTCCCGATCCATCGTTGCAAGCCTTGAAAACGCGGCGCGCAATGATGTCGCGCGAACCTATACCGCGGTCCTGCCCGAGGAACTGACAGGGGATTATCAAGCCGATATCGTGGTCGCCAATATCCTTGCTGGCACGCTGATCGATTTGGCCGACGTCATCGGCGGCCGGGTCGCGCCCGGTGGCGCGCTCGTGCTCTCGGGCATGCTTGTGAATCAGGCCGAGTCGGTACGCGCACACTATCCAAGTTTCGATCTTGCCGTCACGACAATGGGGGAGTGGGCCATGCTGTCGGGCTGCGGGGTCAGTGATCGCTGACGGGCAGGCGCCTACTCACGATAACGGCGGTTTTCCAATCGAGACGTGGATCGCTAGAATAGCCTTGTGCTCAATATTTCAAGGGGAACTACCGGCGATTGACCGATTCACGCGTGGGGACAGCGGCCAAGGCACAGGCACAGGCAACGCGATCAAAAGTCTCGATGGCACCACCCCACGCAGGTCTGTACGCCAGTCACGCAATGTATACCCGATGCCCAAAGTGTTACACCGTATTTGCTCTGACTGACGCTCAGTTGGCCGCCAAGGACGGTTTGGCGCGCTGCGGTACCTGCCGTGCAATCTTTAATGCATCGTGGCATTTGACTGATGTGGCGACCGATGAGACGGCCGCACCCACCGCTGCTCCCGGCAGTCCGCCGCCGACAGCGACAGCCGCGGCGGATATTGTTGCCGGCGACGAAATCGCCGACGAGACACCGACCTCGCAAGCGCTTGACGATCCGACCGTGGCACCGGAGTTGGTGGCAGGGTCGCAACCCGTATTTCACGACGATCACGCGGCGCAGGCGCCCGACGACAGCCTGCTCGAAGCCGAGGAAGAGGAAGAGCCGCCGCTACAGATCCCCGCGCGCCTGATCGTCCGCGACGAGCCGATACAGAAAGCCGCAAAAAAAACTGCTGCGCCGGCGGCGGACGACTCGGAACTACTCTCGGCACCGAAGTTTTCGTCCGACACCTCCGAGTGGACCGTACTGGACAGCGAGCCTGAGCCGCAGGTCGCCGACGCGCCGGAGCCGGCGGCGGCGCCGATTCAATGGCAGCCGCTTGCCGAAACGCCCCCGCCTGCCGTAGCGAAGGCGCCCGACGCGGCCGTGCCGGAGCCGTCGGATATCCCCACCGCCGCGGAGCCCGCGGTTGTGGAAACGCCGACAGCGGCCGCGGAGGAACCGCTAGCGGACGAGTCGGTTAGAGCGGAACCGGAAAAGGAAGAATATGAAACGGCGGCGCCGGATTCCGTAACGTCGACCGCGCCCGAGGACGCCGAATTCGAGGATACTGAACCAGAGTTCGGCTTTGCCGATTACATCCCGGACGAGGAAATTGTGCTGGAAACCTCGCCGCTGATGCGGCATTCCCATCTCGACGAATCCCCCCCGGCAGAGACCACCAAAGACGCACCGGCAACCTCCCGTAAAGACCGTGCGGCCGGCAAAAAGAAGAAAAAGCGTAAAACCCGTGTGCCGCGCATGCAAAAACGCAAACAGGTGTTCTCGAAAACGCGCCGGCGCCGGGGTCGCGGTTGGATCTGGGCCCTCGGTGGCATCGTCCTCGCCTGCCTGGCGCTGGCCCAATACGTTTACTTTAACTTCGATAACCTGGCGCAGAGTCCTGCGGCGCGGCCCTATCTGGAGAAATGGTGCGAGTGGTCCGGCTGCACGCTCGCGCCGCTACGCGATCTCTCGGGGGTCGACCAGCTGGAAACGGAAATAGCACCGCACCCCAGCGATCCGCAGGCACTCAGGATCGAGACGGTGCTGGTGAATCGCGCGAGCTTCGCACAGCCCTACCCCTTGCTGGAACTGAGCCTATCGAACCGACACGGTCAGACGATCGCCCGACGCGCGTATCGGCCCGACGATTATCTCGGCAGCGACGGTGACGCACCGCAGGTCATGCCGGTGAATGTGGCCGTGGAGATCAGCTTTGACATTGCCAGCCCCGGTGACAGCGTGGCCGGGTTTGAAATCGACTTTCGCCAGGCATCCGAACGCAAGCCCGGCGGTCTGGCGTGGTTACAGGAAGCCGAATTCGAGGAACCGATGTTGAGCGGCTGGCAACGGTTGCGAGCCTGGTCGCGGCGCACCGTCGCGCGCCTCAACGAGCGCCTGCGCCAAGGCGCGGATAAGAGCGATGCAGTACCGGATACGACGAAACCGAACGGAGCAAAAACCGACGGACAGAAAGCAACATAGCAAACCTTTCTTATATTACACTGCATAAGGTTCGGTCAGGCCATTGATCCTGCGTCGCCCGTAATCCGGAAGTGCCTGGGAACCCGCGACGCGTTCCGCGCGGTTGTCGCGCAACAAAAAGAAAATTTTAATTCCCCTCTTTCCTAAACCCACCCGGTGGAGTTATCATCCCCGGCCCGCCGTCACATAAACAGAACTAGTGAAGCAATGAAGATCGGCAATTTTAAGCTTCCGAACAATTTAGTACTCGCACCAATGGCCGGAGTCACGGATCGGCCGTTTCGCCAGTTGTGCAGACGACTCGGCGCCGGTATGGCGGTGTCAGAGATGGTCTCGTCCAATTCCCTGTTGTGGGGCAGTGCGAAAACCTTGCGCCGCGCAAATCACGAAGGCGAAACCGAACCCAAGTCGGTACAGATCGCCGGTGCCGATCCGCAATTGATGGCGGACGCGGCGCGCTTCAACGTAGACAACGGTGCCCAGATTATCGATATCAATATGGGCTGCCCGGCGAAAAAGGTGTGCAACGTGATGGCTGGCTCCGCACTATTGCAGGACGAAGCCCTGGTGCGACGCATCCTCGACGCAGTCGTTGGCGCCGTCAGCGTGCCGGTGACCCTCAAAATCCGCACCGGCTGGGATCGCGATCACCGCAACGGTGTGCGCATCGCACATATCGCGGAGCAGGCCGGAATCCAGGCCCTGGCGGTACATGGCCGCACCCGCGCCTGCGGCTACAAGGGCGACGCCGAGTACGCCACCATCCGCGCGATCAAACAGTCTGTCTCCATTCCGGTGCTCGCCAACGGCGATATCACCAGCCCGGAAAAGGCCCAGCAAGTGCTGGAAGAAACCCAGGCCGACGGCCTGATGATCGGTCGTGCCGCACAAGGGCGGCCGTGGATTTTTCGCGAGGTACATCATTTCCTCACCACCGGCCGCAGACTGCCGCAACCGGCGATCAGCGAGATTCGCGCAACGCTCCTGGAGCATTTGCAGAATCTGTATGAATTCTATGGTGAGTTCACCGGTGTGCGCGTCGCCCGCAAACACATCTCCTGGTACAGCAAGGGTCAACCCGGCGGCGCGGTATTTCGTCAGGCCGTCAATCGGGTTGATTCGAGCGAACAACAATTGGCCGCTGTGTGCGCATTTTTTCATGCCGTCGCAGACGGCACCGTGAGCACCTGCGACTGGTCGGATCTGACGGCCGCCGCTGCGCCCTGCGAGCTCGCGGCATGAGCGCACAACCCTTGCCCAGCACCACCAGTGCCGCCAACACGCCGTTCACCGCCGAGCGCGACGAGCGTGAGCCGCGGACTCTGCGCGAGTGCGTCGAACTTGCCGTCGATCGCTATCTTAAGGATCTGGAGGGTCATGCCCCGGAAAATCTCTATCAGATGGTGATGACCGAGGTGGAACGGCCCTTGCTCGCCTCTGTGTTGAGTTATACCCGCGGCAATCAAAGCCAGGCGGCCGCGGCCCTCGGTATCAATCGCAATACCCTGAGGAAGAAACTCAAGGCCCACGGCCTGGATTGATTGTGGCGGCACGCACCGCCCTGCCGCCTCGACGCGATGCGCACCGGCACGCCGCTGTTACCGGCCGTCGTAAACCACAGTCCGGATCGATCGAATGTCTATGAAAATCGCCCGCGCGCTTATCAGCGTTTCCAATAAGGACGGTATCACCGAACTCGCGCGCGGAATCAACGCGCTGGGTATCGAAATTCTCTCCACCGGCGGCACCGCAAGACTGCTCATGGAGCAGGGCATCCCCGTCACCGAGGTGTCGGACTACACCGGCTTTCCCGAAATGATGGACGGCCGCCTGAAGACCCTGCATCCGAAAATTCATGGCGGCTTGCTGGGGCGGCGCGGCGTCGATGACGCAAAGATGGCGGAGCACGATATTCCGCCCATCGATCTTGTCGTCGTGAATCTGTACCCGTTTGCCGCGACCGTGGCGGAACCGGACTGTGATTTGGCCAAGGCCATCGAGAATATCGACATCGGTGGGCCGACCATGTTGCGTGCGGCGGCAAAAAATCATGCCGCGGTAGCCGTCGTCGTCGACACCGGAGACTACGCTGCACTACTCGATGAGTTGCGCGAAAACGATCGCGAACTCAGTGACGCGTCGCGCTTTCGTTTTGCGGTCAAGACATTCGCGCACACTGCAAAATACGACGCCGCGATCGCCAACTACCTCGGCGGAATTCAGGACGATGGTAGTCAAAGTCTATTCGGCAGCACCCATTCACTGCAGGTGCGCAAGTCCCAAGACATGCGTTACGGCGAAAATCCACATCAACGTGCTGCGTTCTATGTGGAGTCGAGCTACGACGCAGCGAGCATCGCCACAGCACAACAGATTCAGGGCAAGGAACTGTCATTCAATAATATCGCGGACACGGATGCGGCCCTGGAGTGCGTGAAACAGTTCAGCGCACGGCCTGCCTGCGTCATCGTCAAGCACGCGAATCCCTGTGGCGTGGCCGTGGGCGACGACATTACCGTGGCCTATGATCGCGCCTACGCCACCGATCCCACGTCGGCCTTCGGCGGCATTATTGCGTTCAACCGAAGCCTGGATGCACATACGGCGAAGACCATCCTGGATCGACAGTTCGTGGAAGTCATCATCGCCCCCGCGGTCGATGACGAGGCGTTGCCTATTCTCGCGGAAAAAAAGAATGTTCGCGTCCTCGCAACCGGCAACTGGGGCGCGGAACCGCGTGCAGAACTGGACTATCGCCGCGTCACCGGCGGCCTTCTGGTGCAGGACCGGGACGTTGCCGTAGTCACCGAGCACGACGTGAAAACCGTGACCAAGCGTGCACCGTCGGCGCGGGAAATGGCCGACCTGCTGTTCGCCTGGAAGGTGGCAAAGTTCGTCAAGTCTAATGCCATCGTCTATGCCAGCGAAGAGCAGACCATCGGCGTGGGCGCCGGCCAGATGAGTCGCGTCTACAGCGCGCGTATCGCCGGCATCAAGGCGGTGGACGAAGGCCTGAGCGTGCCCGGAGCGGTGATGGCCTCGGATGCCTTCTTTCCATTTCGCGACGGCATCGATGCCGCGGCTGCGGCCGGGATCACGGCGGTGATCCAGCCCGGCGGCTCGATGCGCGACACCGAAGTCATTGCCGCGGCGGACGAACACGACCTGGCGATGGTCTTTACCGGCATTCGTCACTTTCGCCACTGAGCGACATCACGGCGCCTACCCGAGACACGCGGCGAGAGATCCAATGAAGGTACTGGTGGTTGGTGGTGGTGGGCGCGAACATGCGCTGGCGTGGAAGGCGGCCCAATCACCACAGGTCGCGACGGTTTACGTCGCACCAGGCAACGCCGGCACGGCGCGGGAAGCGAATATCGAAAACATCCCCATCGCCGCGGATGATGTCGCCTCACTGCTGGCCTTCGCGCGGGAGCGCGCCGTCGGACTGACCATCGTCGGACCCGAGGCACCCCTGGTCACGGGGATTGTCGATGCGTTTCGCGCCGCCGACCTGCGTTGTTTCGGGCCCACAGGACAGGCGGCACAACTGGAGGGCTCGAAGACCTTCAGCAAGGATTTTCTCGCCCGCCATAAGATCCCCACGGCGGCCTATGGCAGTTTTGCCGATTTGTCCGCCGCCGTCGATCATATTCGCGCCGTCGGCGCACCCATTGTCGTCAAGGCCGACGGCCTGGCCGCGGGCAAGGGTGTCATCATCGCGCGCACGGAAGACGAGGCCATCGCCGCGGTCACCGACATGCTTTCCGCTGACAGCTTTGGCGCCGCCGGCCGCCGGGTAGTCATCGAGGAATTCCTCACCGGCGAAGAGGCGAGCTTCATCGTCATGGTCGACGGCGAACACATCCTGCCGCTGGCGACATCGCAAGACCATAAGGCACGCGACAATGGCGATCTAGGGCCGAACACGGGCGGCATGGGCGCCTATTCGCCCGCCCCCGTCGTCACCCCGGTCTTGCACGAGCGCATCATGCGCGAGGTGATCGAACCGACGGTCGCGGGCATGCGCCTTGATGGAAATCCCTATACCGGCTTCCTCTATGCCGGGTTGATGATCGGCGCCGACGGCGCGCCCAGGGTGCTCGAATACAATTGCCGCTTCGGCGACCCGGAGACCCAACCGATCCTGTTGCGCCTGCGTTCCGACCTGGTGACCCTGTGTTGTGCGGCACTGGACGGCCGCCTGGATAGCGTCACCGCCGAGTGGGACCCGCGTGCCGCCCTCGGCGTTGTGTTGGCCGCAGGCGGCTACCCGGAACACTACGCGAAAGGCGATCCGATCACGGGTCTGGAGGCGATCGACGACGACGCGGTCAAAGTGTTTCACGCCGGCACCGCCGAGCGCGACGGCGCAGTGGTCACCGACGGTGGCCGGGTTCTCTGCGTGACGGCCCTCGGCACCGACGTACGCGCCGCCCAGGTCCGCGCCTACGCCGCGGCGGCGAAGATAGGCTGGCGCGGCGTATTTTACCGTACCGACATCGGCTATCGCGCCGTGGCCCGGGAAGCGGCCGCGAACCCCGCCTGATACACCCGAATTCCGGCCGCGCTGAGACACTGTTTTCGCCTCCATGTCGCGCGGCTTGATGGTAGAATCCCGCTCCTTGCGAATCACTGCTGTCTTGATCTGGAGATCGTAATGTCTAATCCCTTTGTCGCCGTCCTGATGGGGTCCGATTCGGATCTCGATACCATGCAGGCAACCCTCGAAGTTTTGCAACGCCTGGGCGTAACGTTTGAGGTACGTATCACGTCCGCGCACCGCACCCCCGCGGCCACCAACACCTACGTTCATGAGGCCGAGGCGCGCGGCTGCGCGGTGTTTATCGCCGCTGCCGGATTGGCCGCCCACCTGGCCGGCGCGGTTGCCGCGCACACCACGAAGCCGGTCATCGGTGTGCCCATGGACGCCGGTCCGCTGCGCGGCCAAGACGCCCTGTTGTCGACCGTGCAAATGCCCGGCGGCATTCCCGTAGCCAGCGTGGCCATCGGCAAGGCGGGGGCCAAGAACGCCGCCTACCTGGCGGCCCAGATCCTGGCGCTGGCGGATACGGACCTGGCGCAACGGCTGCGCGATGAGCGCGACGAAAACGCCCGTACTATCGCCGCCAAGAATGAAGCGCTGCAGAATCAACTGCAGGGCAAGGTCACGGTTTGACCCGCGGCGATCTGGAAAACGCCGCGAACGTAATTCGCCGCGGCGGCGTTGTCGCCTATCCTACCGAGTCCTGTTACGGGCTCGGCTGCGACCCGCGGCAACCGGCGGCGCTGCAACGCTTGTTGCAGCTTAAACGTCGCCCCTGGCAGATGGGCCTGATCCTGATCGCGGATCGTTACGAGCGCTTACTCCCATTTATGGCGAAGTTGGACGCCGGCACCCGTGAGAAACTCGCCGCGAGCTGGCCCGGTCCGCTCACCTGGTTGGTACCTGCCGCCGCACGGGTGTCGCCGCGCCTGCGTGGTCAACATCGCAACATCGCGGTGCGGGTCACGGCACACGCCGGCGCCGCGGCCTTGTGTCGGCATGTGCGCGGCGCCATCGTGTCGACCAGCGCCAATCGACATGGCCGCCCTGCCGCCGGTGACGCACTCGCGGTCAGGCGCGAATTCGGTGACACGGTGGACTATGTTCTGCGCGGACGTCTCGGCAAGCGCACGACACCGACACCGATCCGCGACGTCCTCAGCGATCAAGTGATTCGCCCATGAGTGAACCGGATATTTCCGCGGTCAAGGACTACCTGACGGATCTGCAGGATCGTATCTGCGCCGGTCTCGAGCAGGCGGACGGCGGCGGCCGCTTTCATGAAGACAGCTGGGAGCACGCCGCTGGCGGGGGCGGACGCTCGCGGGTCATGGCCGACGGCGCGGTGTTTGAAAAGGCCGGTATCAATTTCTCCCACGTGCGTGGCGCCGAGCTGCCGCCCTCCGCTACGGCCAATCGGCCGGAACTGGCCGGACGCGGCTTTGCGGCCATGGGCGTCTCGCTGGTGATTCATCCGCACAACCCCTATGTGCCCACCTCCCACGCCAACGTGCGTTTCTTCGTCGCCGAAAAACCGGATGCAGCACCGGTGTGGTGGTTCGGTGGCGGCTTCGACCTCACACCCTACTACGGCTTCGAAGAGGACGCGATTCATTGGCATCAGGTCGCCCGGAGTGCCTGTGAACCCTACGGTGATGATCTCTATCCCCGTTTCAAGAAGTGGTGCGATGAGTATTTCTGGATCAAACATCGCAACGAACCCCGCGGTGTGGGGGGGCTCTTTTTCGACGACCTCAATGACGGTGGCTTTGATCGCTGCTTCGCAATCATGCAAAGCATCGGCAACCATTACCTGCCGGCCTATCTGCCCATCGTCGCGCGGCGCAAGAGTGCCGCAAACGGCGAGCGTGAGCGTAATTTCCAGCTCTACCGGCGCGGTCGTTACGTGGAATTCAACCTCGTGTACGACCGCGGCACCCTGTTCGGTCTGCAATCCGGCGGCCGTACCGAATCGATTCTGATGTCGCTCCCACCACTGGTGGCATGGCATTATGACTGGCAACCGGAGCCGGGGACGCCGGAAGCACGACTCTACGAGGAATTTCTCCGGCCGCGTGAATGGGCTGACGAAACACTTGCGCCAGCGGAGGGCGCGGACTGACACTACCAGCCCGCTATATCGACTTTTAATCATTACGCAAGAAGTAAACTGACCGTGAACGAGACACCAGCCTCAGACTATCGCTACGAAACTCATCTGCCGGACGATCTGCGACCGGAACTCGACAATCGCCTCGCCGCCCTGACCCGCAACCAGACGGCGCAGAAGATCTGGGCCGGTGATGCAACGCTCTGGTCGGATGATCCCATCGTGCAAAAGAGCATCGACAATCGCCTCGGCTGGCTCACCTCGGTCACGCTCATGCATGGCATCGCCGGTCGTATCGACGAGTTCGTTGCCACCGCGCGTGCGGACGGGTTCCGCCACGCCTTGCTGGTCGGTATGGGCGGTTCGAGCCTGGCACCGGAAGTCCTGCAGGCCACCTTCGGCACCGGCACGGATCACCTCGCGCTGCATGTGCTGGACAATACTTCGCCGGATGCGGTGCGGGCCGCGGAAAATGCCATCGACCTGGATCACACGCTGTTCATCGTCTCCAGCAAGTCCGGCACCACCACCGAGACGATGAGTTTCTTCCACTACTTCTTCGAAAAGGTCGCCGCACGCCACGGCGACACCGCCGGCCGGCAATTCATCGCGATCACGGATCCGGGCACGACCCTGGCGGCGCTCGCGCATGAGCATGGCTTTCGCGAAACCTTCGTCAACCCCGCCGACATCGGCGGACGTTACTCGGCGCTGAGTTATTTCGGCCTCGTCCCGGCCGCACTCATCGGCGTCGATCTCACGCGCTTGCTCGAACATGCGCAAAAACTCATCGACGCATGCGCACAGGAATCGGCAACGCAGAATCCGGGGCTGTTTCTCGGCGGCGCCCTGGGCGCGCTGGGCCAGCGTGGCCGCGATAAACTGACCCTGCTGTTGTCACCGTCGCTCGCCACCCTCGGCACATGGATCGAACAGTTGGTGGCGGAAAGCAGTGGTAAGCTCGGGGTCGGCATCGTCCCGGTGGAGGACGAGCCCCTTGGTGACGTGGCAAACTACGAATCCGACCGGCTGTTCGTCGCCATCGGCATGGCCGGCGAGCCGGACCCGCTGCCGGCGGCACAGGCCGATGCGCTGCGCCAGGCCGGTCACCCGGTACTGCGTTGGCAGCTGCCGGACGTCTACCATCTCGGTGCGGAGTTCTTTCGCTGGAAATTCGCCACCGCGGTAGCCTGCATGGTGTTGGGCGTGAATGCCTTCGACGAGCCCAATGTCACCGAAAGCAAGGACACCACGAAACGCCTGCTGCAGGACCTCGCCCACAGCGGCACGCTGACGGAACCGACGCCTTTGGCACACAGTGACCGGCTGCTGGCCTTCGGTGATCCGTCGCAATACCCGGCGCATGACGACGTACGCGCCTGTCTCGATACCTTGCTGGAGCGCGCCGCGCCTGGCGATTATGTGGCCTTGATGACGTATCTCCATCGGACCGCGGAAGTCCACGCCGCCCTGGGCCGCCTCCGCGAGCTGCTGCGCGCGCGTACCCATATGGCCACCACCCTGGGCTACGGACCGCGCTTCCTGCATTCCACCGGACAGCTCCACAAAGGTGGCGACAACAACGGCATTTTCATTCAAATCACCGCGGATCCGGAACAGGACCTGGAGATTCCCGGCGCACCGTACAGTTTCGCGCAACTGCAGCGCGCGCAGGCGCTCGGTGACCTGCAAGTACTGCAACGCCACAGCCGTCGCGCCCTGCGCTTACACCTGGGCGACGACCCGGTCGCGGCCCTGCGACAGGCGCATGATCTGATCGCATCTCTGCCGATCGCGTGACCCACAAAACGCGAGAACGGGGCAAGCGTTCCGGCATGTTGGCATGAAAGTTCTTTGTGGCGACATCGGTGGCACCAAGACCGTGTTACGGCTGCTCGCGTCGGACCGTACGGGACCGCAAACCCTGGCCGAGGAACGCTACGCCAGCGCAGACTTCGCCGAGTTCAACGATTTGCTCACGACATTTCTGCGCACGCCGCAGGCGAGCGACCCACAAGACATCGCGCGCGCCTGTTTCGCCGTCGCCGGACCCATCGAGACCGGCACCGAGCGACAGACCGCGCGGGTGACGAATCTGCCGTGGCGGATCGACAGCGCGGAACTCGCGCAACGATTCGCGCTAGACCAGGTGCGTCTGATCAATGATTTCGCCGCCATTGCCTATGGTCTGGACGGACTCCGGCCCGACGCGCTGCTCACGCTACAGCCCGGCGCACCCGCCGGCGGCGGCACCCGGCTGATCCTCGGTCCGGGCACCGGCCTGGGGGTGGCACTGGCATATGACGGCACTGACGGTATACGCGTGCAAGCCTCGGAGGGTGGCCACGCCGACTTCGCACCGAGCACGGCCACGGAATGGGAATTGCTGCGCGCGTTGCAGGAACAATTCGAGCACGTCTCCTGGGAGCGCGTCGTGTCCGGACCGGGTCTGGTCGCCCTGTATCGCTTCTTCGCCGGCGCCGGCGCGGCGGCGGTGCTCGCGGCACCGGATCCGGCGGCGGCCATTACGGAGCGCGCGGGCGCCCAAAACGATCCGGCAGCGGTGACCGCGCTACGAACCTTTGTACGTCTGCTGGGTCGTTTCGCCGGCAATCTGGCCCTTATCGCACTGCCCGACGGCGGCGTCTATATTGGTGGCGGCATTGCCGCGAAGATCGCCGACGCGTTGCGCGGCGAGGAGTTTCTGCACGCCTTTGGCGCAAAGGGCCGCATGTCCGAGCTCATGGCGCGATTTCCGGTGCGGATTATTCTCGACCCGGATGCGGGTCTGGCGGGCGCTACCCAGGTCGCCCTGGCTGGCGACGACTGAACCGTGCGCCGCGCCCTGTCTTGTCAGACTTCGCGTCGCACGACGGCGGCAATGAAACCGCCAAACGGTAATCCGCCAGGCAGGATGCGTTCGAACCCGCGTGACAGCGGCCCGCCGCGCGGCAGAAAGATTGCAGTGCGCCACGTCACCACGCAGGACTCACCGAGCGCGGCACACCAGTCCGCCGGCGCGCCGACGCTATCCCAGCGCGCACCCCGATAGCCACTGTGGCCGAACTTTTCGGCGAACAAGCGGCTGTGCCGATTCAACAGGCCGAGCACCACACCACGCCGCGCGACCCGCAGCATTTCCGCCATGGCAGGTAACGGATCGCCGACAAAACACAGGCTGGTCAAGGCGAGACAGTAATCGAAGGCGGCGTCGGCGAAAGGCAGGGCCTCGGCGCGGGCGGCGACGCCGGGCAGGGACGCTGGGTGCTCGCGCACAAAGCGCAGCATCGGCAGCGCCGGGTCGAGCCCGATGACCGGATGCCCGCTGCGTGCAAAGCGCCGCGCGAAGTAGCCGCTGCCACAACCGACGTCGAGGATGCTGGCAGCGGGTGGTGGCGCCACCAGTCCATGTAACACCTCGAACTCACGCGCGCCGATCCAGCGGCCGCGCGGGGTGTCATACCAGGCCTCGTAGTCGCGAGGATCCACGCCGACTCACGCAGATGCCTGCCGCGCTGTTGCGCGACGCGCGGCTCAGGCGCCGGATTTCGGCTTGAGGATCCCCATGAGCGGTTCGATCAGATCCATAGGCAACGGGAACACGATGGTCGAACTCTTCTCGCCGGCGATCTCGACCAGGGTCTGCAGATAACGCAATTGCATGGCCTGGGGTTGGGCCGACAGGGTCGCCGCCGCCTCGCGCAGTTTCTCCGCCGCCTGACTTTCACCCTCGGCGTGTATCACCTTCGCGCGCCGCTCACGTTCCGCCTCGGCCTGTTTGGCGATCGCGCGGATCATGCTTTCATCCAGATCGACGTGCTTGATCTCCACGTTGGACACCTTGATGCCCCAGGAATCCGTCTGTTTGTCGAGAATCGTCTGGATATCCACATTCAGCTTGTCGCGCTCGGCCAACATTTCATCCAATTCGTGTTGACCCAACACCGAGCGCAAGGTGGTCTGCGCCAGCTGGCTGGTGGCCATGTAAAAGTTCTCCACCTGAATAATGGCCTTTTGTGGATCGATGACACGGAAGTAGACCACCGCGTTTACCTTGACGGAAACGTTGTCCCGGGAAATGACGTCCTGGGTCGGTACGTCCATCACCACGGTGCGCAGATCTACACGCACGATCTGTTGGATAAACGGGATGACGATGATCAGGCCCGGTCCCTTGACCTTCCAGAACCGACCCAGCATAAAAATCACACCACGCTCGTACTCACGCAGAATCTTGATCGCCGAGATCAGGATCGCCGCGATGAGGAAGAAAATAAAGGTTCCCGCCTGAAACATTGTTAGTGCTCCTCTGCTGCAGATATTGGTTCGACTTGTAATATCAGACCGTCGATGCCGACGACTCGCACGCCCTGGCCCTCGCTCACCGGCACGTCACTATGCGCATTCCAGTCTTCGCTATGGATACGCACCCGGCCGTCGCCGCTGAACGCCGCCAATGCCTGGCCGACCCCACCGATGAGTTCTTCCTTGCCGCTGACGATACGTCGGTTGCGAGCCTTCAACGCCAACGTTGCGACACCGACAAAGAGAACTGCGTTGACGATGCCCATGGTAATGATGAATGGCAGCGATACCCCGTAGCCTTCCATTTCGGTATCGATCAAAATGATGGATCCGATCACGAAAGCGATCACACCGCCGATTCCCAGGGCGCCAAAACTAGGCACGAAGGCCTCACCGACCATAAAGGCGATCCCCAGCGCGATCAGCGCCAGGCCGGCGTAGTTCACGGGCAGCACCTGCGCCGCATACAGCGCCAACAACAAACAGATGGCACCGAGCACGCCGGGCAACACAAAACCGGGGTTGAGCATCTCATAGATCAGGCCGAACATCCCGAGCGTCATCAGGATCGGCAATATATTCGGGTCGGTAATGACCGATAGCAGTCTGCTGCGCCAATCAGGTTTGAACTCGACGACCTCGACGGATTTGGTCGCCAGCGTCATTTCCTGCCCCAGTACGGTCACCTTGCGGCCGTCGATCTTGGCGAGGAGATCGCGGACATTTGTCGCGATCAGATCCACCACACCTTGGGCGAAGGCCTCTTCCGCCGCCAGGCTGGCGGCCTCGCGCACGGCTTGCTCGGCAAACTCTTCGTTGCGCCCCCGCATCTGTGCCAATGAGCGCGCATAGGCTGCGGCGTCATTGATGATCTTCTTTTCCGTCGCCGTCTCGGCGGGCTTCGCACCCTCCTCTGCTTCGTCATCCTTCGGCGTCGGCAGGGATGGTGGCTCGGGGGTGCCGGGAGAGGCAATCGTGACCGGCGTCGCGGCACCGAGATTCGTCGCCGGCGCCATCGCGGCGATATGGCTGGCGTACAGAATATACATTCCCGCACTGGCCGCGCGGGCACCGCGCGGGCTCACGAAGCTGGCCACCGGAATCGGCGACGCCAGGATGTCCTGAATGATGTCGCGCATGGCGGTGTCCAGACCGCCGGGGGTGTCCATCTGCAGCACCACGAGCGCCGCGTTCATTTCGCGTGCCCGCTCCAACCCCCGGTGCACGTAATCGCTCGTCGCGGGCCCGATCGCGCCGTCGATGGTCAGCATGGCGACACGTTGCAGCGGTGCCTCATCGGCGGCGAAACTAAACGGCGCCAGAAGTGCAAACAAATAGAGTAATGGCATCAGTAAGCGCATACGCGAACTACCTTACCAGAGAACCCGAGGCATTTGCACGGGGCACTGCAGGGTCTGCACGGGCCGAATCACGGTTTTTCCGGCGCCTGTGAAGGGCTACTATGTCGCTATCAAACCGTAACAGGAGCTTGGTAATGAAGGATCCGATCGTCATTCTGGGCGTCGGCGAAATGGGCGGTGTTTTCGCGCGCGGTTTTCTGCGCCATGGGCACCCGGTCATACCCGTCACCCGCCTCATGGATATACGCAAGACTGCCGCGGCAAACCCGGATCCGCGCATGGTGCTCGTCGCCGTCGCCGAAGATGATCTTCATCCCGTCCTCGAGGTAATCCCGGAGCCGTGGCAGGATCGCTTGTGTCTGTTGCAGAACGAACTGTTACCGCGGGACTGGAACAAGTACGAACTGGAATCGCTGACGGTGATTTCCGTGTGGTTCGAGAAAAAACGCGGCCAGGACTACAAGGTACTCATACCGTCACCGGTGTTCGGTCCGCACGGTATTCTGATTCACGACTCGCTGAGCGAACTCGATATCCCGGTACGGGTACTCGAGGATGAGGACAGCTTGTTGTTCGAGCTGGTTCGCAAGAATCTCTACATTCTCGACACGAATATCTGCGGCTTGATCACCGGTGGCACGGTCGGTGAACTGTGGAGCGAGCACACCGCGCTCGCCCTCGACGTGGCCGCGGAGATCCTGGATGTCCAGGCCTGGCTGACCGGCACCGAGCTGCCGCGCGAGCGCCTGATCGATGGCATGGTCGAGGCCATCGAGGCCGATCCGGAACATAAATGTACGGGCCGCTCGGCGCCGGCGCGCCTGGAACGTGCGTTGCAATTCGCCGATGCGGCCGGCCTCGCAGCACCCAAACTGCGCGGCATTCAGGTCGAGGCCGCACGCGGCTGAAACGGCGGATCGGCCAGCGCATGGCGCGCCGTCTGTAAGCCTCGCGGCTGTTCTGTGTGCGGCAAGCTCGCTTGTCAGGCGCTATACTTAGGCGTCCCGACGATCGCCCGGCAGTTCGGTGTCATTGCTCACTGCCGACGGAATTATGTTGAAGATTTCGCAACCACCCCTGGCGCAACTGAGCGCACCCACGGCATCGGCACAGCGCCAACTGCCGGTGGCGAAGGTCTATGAAGGTGAGGTCTTGCCGAGCCAGGGCGGTGAGGTGTGGCGTGCCGCCGCCAGGACGGGTGCACACGATGTGGGTCCGGCACAGCGGATGCTGGATGCTTATCGCGCCAACAGCGCGCCGGTAACGCCGATAGCACGCCGGGTTGCCGCGGGCATCGATGTCTTTGTGTGAAGCGGTGTAGAGCGGGGGCTAGTGCTTGCGGGCCTTGGCCGGCTCGATGCCAAATTCATCCGCACCCGGCGCGTCGATGGAAACAATTTTCATGTCGCCGCGCCAGGGGCTGTGATTGAACATTTCCATGAACTCCTCCAGCCCCGCCACGGTATCGCGCATAAGCAGAGCAAGCCCGAGATCGCCTCGTATGACTTTATGTTCCGGTCGTGACATGTCGCCTGTTTCCCGCGTGTGGTCCGGTTTGTGTGCCGATATGGTATTTATCGGCCGGTCGGCACCCCGCTTGAGTGCGGATTTTCGCGCCGCGCCCTGAAGGCGCCGGCAACCGCTGTCAGCCCAGGAACGCCGCCACCTCGTCGCGTCGCGCGAGGGTGTCGGCATAACCGAGATCGATCAGCTCGCGGCAATACGGTGCTTCGAACAACACATAACTCATCAGGCCGCGCCCACCCGGATTGAGTGCCCCCACGCCGCGCAGCAGGAAGCGAACGCTGCGCGGGAACGAGCGCTGATGTCGTTCGGCGATTTCGCTGACATCGCGCGAAGGTGAGATGGAAAGAACCTCCACCGGGCGCAACGCCGCGCCGCCCTCTTCCAGCTGATGCTCCGGGATCAAGGAAAGTGTCTGGTTGATGCGCCGCAAGCGCTCCACATCCGCCGGCAGGCGATCAAGAAACAAGGTATCCAACACATAGCTCGCGATCTGGCCAAAGCTTGGATAATCAGTCCGCAATCGTGCGCGCCGAATCTGCGCAGTTTGTTCGCGCCGCACGCCGATCACAAACAGGCGCTCCGCGCCCAGATGCAGGGCGGGACTCAAAGGCGCCGACTGGCGCATTGAGCCGTCGCCGAAATATTCACGGCTCACCTTGACCGCGGGAAATATGATCGGCAATGCGGCTGACGCCATCAGGTGGTCCACGCTCAGACGCGCAGCGCTACCGACTCGATTGGTACGGCGCCAGGAGGACAGCGTCGGTGCACTCTGGAAAAACGACACCGATTCGCCGGAAGCGTACCCGGAGGCGGTGACGGCGACCGCCTCCACGGCGCCGGCGTCGATGGAGGCCTGAATCTGCTCGCAGGGGACAACCGTCTCGAGCAGATCACGCAACGGGGAGTTGTCCAACAGCGCCGGTGGATTGAAGCGACCGAGGCCACCGAACATCATCGCCGCAAACCAATGTGCGGCGCTGCGCGCGACACCTATGGGGTCGGCGCGAAAGATCTGTTCGACGCGAAAGTCTTCCCACACCGAGACCAGGCGGCGCACACCTTCATGAAAATTGGCGGCATAAATCGCCAACACGGCGGCGTTGATGGCCCCGGCGGAGGTGCCACTGATAATCGGAAACGGGTTCGGTGCGCCGGCCGGGAGGATTTCGGCGACGGCTTTGAGTACGCCCACCTGATAGGCGTTGCGCGCGCCGCCACCGGTCAATATTAGTCCGGCTCGCGGCCGGGTTTTTCCCTGCATGGCAAGATCCTCCAGACCCGGTCCGGCACGTATAAACGCGCCACATGCAGCTTCGGGCGCCTGTGCGCCGTTCGCCGCGGCCTCGCCGGCAGGCTCACGAACGGCTGCTATACTTTGATTGTAGTACGACGATCAATGCAACATTTTCAACAGGTTAATTCAGGCATGCAGGACCGACGCCAATTCACACGTATACATTTCGACGCCGCCGCACAAGTAACCAGAGGGGACGACGCGTTCGAAACCGATCTGATGGATATATCATTGAACGGCGCCTTGATTGCGCTGCCCGATGAACTGCGAATGGATGCCGGCGATCAGTGCGTTTTGCGCTTGCCGCTGGACGACGCCGCCGCGATCACCATGCAGGGTCATATTGCGCACGTGGAGGCGGGTGCCGCCGGACTCCAGTGCGAGACCATCGACGTGGACAGTATCACCTACCTGCGTCGCCTGGTTGAGCAGAATCTGCTCCATCCAGACGCCCTCGAACGCGAACTCGCCGCACTCTGGCGTGAGCACCGCGCCGCCGGCGCCAATTAACCCGGCACGCGCTCAGCCAATCACCGGGGTTTCTTTGTCGCTGCGCCGCGCTGGTGCCGCCGGCTCGGGCGTATCCTTTTTTGTCTCTACCTTGGTTGCGACCGGTTGCTCCGGTTGGGCACTATCCGCCGGCGCCGCACGATGACGCGGGTGCGGCCGGCGCTCACTCGGCGGCGTCTGGTCGCTGCGCTGCGGCCCACGACCTTGCTCCCGCCCGCCGCCACGCGCACGCTGTGCGCCGCGCCCACGGTCACCACCACGACCTCGCTGCCCGCCACGCCCGCGCTCTCCTCCGCCACGTCCGCGCTCGGGCCGGCGCTCGATTTTCACCGGCGGTTTCGGTTTGACCAACAGGTCTTCGGAAATGGCCTCGGACGGCAGCTTGTGGCCCAGGTAGTCCTGAATATCCGGCAGGGTCATGGCATAGCGATCGCAGGCGAAGCTGATGGCGTCGCCGCTCGCGCCGGCCCGTGCCGTGCGTCCGACACGATGCACGTAATCTTCCGGGTCCTGCGGCAAATCGTAATTGAACACGTGACTTACGTCCGGGATATGCAGCCCGCGCGCCGCCACGTCCGTGGCCACCAGAATCGGTAACTTGCCGTCCTTGAATGCGGCCAGCAGGCGTTCCCGTTTGGTCTGCGGCACATCACCGGACAACACGCCCGCCTCGTAACCGTTGCCCTCCAGCCAGGCGCGTACGTTCTCCGCGCCACCCTTGGTATTGACGAACACCAGCGAGCGGCGTGGGTCCATGCGCTGCAACAGCCCCAGCAACAGGCGAATCTTTTCCTCCGAGGCCGGGAAGTACAGCGTCTCGGTGACGGTGTCGACCGTAACCCGCTCAGACTCGATCTTCACCACCTGCGGATTGTGCATATGCTCGTAGGCCAGCTCATTCACGCGATGGGACAGGGTGGCGGAGAACAGCAGGCTCAAGCGCTGATCCGCCGGCGGCATGCGTCGCAGCACGTAACGAATGTCGGCGATGAAACCGAGATCGAACATGCGGTCGGCCTCATCGAGCACGAACACCTGGATCGCCTTGAGGTCGAAGACTCCCTGCTTGAAGTAATCGATTATCCGGCCCGGGGTGCCGATTAAAATATCCACGCCGGCCTCGAGCATTTGGCGCTGGCTGTCATAACCCGTGCCGCCATAGACCAGGCCCAACTTGAAATCGGTGAAGCGGTCCAATACCTCCGCGTCTTTGTGAATCTGGATCGCCAGCTCCCGGGTCGGCGCCATAATGAGCGCACGGGGCTGCTGCGGCCGGCGGCCTGCCGCGGCCGGATGGGCCAACAATTGATTCAAGGTCGCGAGCAGAAACGCGGCGCTCTTGCCGGTCCCGGTGCGTGCCTGCCCGGCCACATCCTGACCCGCCAGGGCGATGGGCAGGGCCTCGGCCTGGATCGGCGTGCAGTGGGTAAAACCGGCGGCTTCGGTGCCCTTCAGGAGGGGTTCGGGCAGGTTTAGGTCGCGGAATGTCTGTTCGGTAAGGTGTGTATCTGTCATGAGGTGGCGCAGAATAACAGGATTTGGCCCCGAGGTGGACTTGCATTGGCCCGGTGATTCCGCTCAAATAGTCTTTTGCGCCAAAAACCCCCTAAAAAACCTGACTACTAGCAGCGAGGAGCCTTGCATGGCAGAGGTCGATATTGTCTACCTGACGGATGATTCCTTTGAAGACGAGGTCTTAAAGGCGGCGGAGCCCGTTTTGGTGGACTATTGGGCGGAATGGTGTGGCCCGTGCAAGATGATCACCCCGGTACTGGACGAGATCGCCAAGGAGTACTCGGGCAAGCTCAAGATCGCCAAGCTTAATATCGATGAGAACCCGGCGACGCCGCCCAAGTACGGCATTCGTGGCATCCCCACGCTGATGCTGTTCAAAAACGGCAACGTCGAGGCAACCAAGGTCGGCGCGGTCTCCAAATCCCAGCTCACCGCCTTCATTGACGGCAATATCTGAAGCCTGGCCAATCTCCAGATGACTGGACGCACTGGCCGGCAGATGCTATTTTTAGATTTCAGAACGAGAATTTCTATAGTCCCGGTTTTAGTTCCACCAAAGAATTCCTGACCCCGGCCACACGTGGCCACATGATGGCGACCGTCCAGGCGCCGCTTCAACCTATAACTTTTTGAACGACGTTCCCTTCGATGAATCTGTCGGAACTTAAGAAGAAACCTGCAACCGAATTGGCCAATATCGCCCGGTCCCTCGACCTCGAGGGCGTGGGGCGCATGCGCAAACAGGATCAGATTTTTGCGATCCTCAAGGCCCACGCAAAGAAAGGCGAGGACATCACCGGCGAAGGCGTCCTGGAAATACTGCAGGATGGTTTCGGCTTTCTGCGCTCCGCGGATGCCTCATACTTGGCCGGCCCCGACGACATATACGTGTCCCCCAGCCAGATTCGTCGCTTCAACCTGCGCACCGGCGACACGGTGACCGGCCATATTCGCCCGCCGAAAGAGTCCGAACGCTATTTCGCCCTGCTCAAGGTCGAGAAGATCAACGGCCAGAAGCCGGAAGAGGCCAAGAACAAGATCCTGTTCGAAAACCTCACGCCGCTGCATCCGGACGAGCGGCTGCGTCTCGAACAGGAAAACGGCTCCGCCGAGGACCTTACGGCACGGGTCGTCGACCTGGTCGCGCCCATCGGCAAGGGTCAGCGCGGCTTGATCGTTTCGTCGCCGAAAAGCGGCAAGACCGTTATTCTGCAGCAGATCGCCCACTCCATTACCGCCAATCGCCCGGAATGCGAACTCATCGTGCTGCTCATCGACGAGCGTCCGGAAGAAGTTACCGAGATGGAACGCTCGGTGCGCGGCGAGGTGATCTCCTCCACCTTCGATGAGCCTGCGACGCGCCACGTACAGGTGGCGGAGATGGTCATCGAAAAAGCCAAACGCCTGGTGGAGCACAAGAAAGACGTCATTATTCTGCTCGATTCCATCACCCGCCTGGCACGGGCCTACAACACGGTGGCGCCGTCCTCCGGCAAGGTGCTGACCGGTGGTGTCGACGCCAACGCCCTGCAACGGCCCAAACGGTTCTTCGGCGCCGCGCGCAATATCGAAGAGGGCGGCAGCCTGACCATCCTGGCCACGGCGCTGATCGAGACCGGCTCGAAGATGGACGACGTGATCTACGAAGAGTTCAAGGGCACCGGCAATCTGGAGATTCACCTGGACCGCCGTATCGCGGAAAAGCGCGTTTACCCCTCCATCATCATCAGCAAGTCGGGCACCCGTCGCGAGGAGCTGCTCACCGAACCCGCCGAACTGCAGAAAATCTGGCTACTGCGCAAACTGCTGCATCCGATGGACGACGTCGAGGGTCTGGAGCTGCTGCTGGAGAAGCTCAAGGCCACCAAGAATAACGCCGAATTCTTTGAATCCATGAAACGCTGACAAAAATGGGGTCGGAGTGAAGTTTTCCAGAAAACCTGGATATTTCTTGGATACTACGAATGGAAAATTCACTCCGACCCCATTTTTGTTGCGAGGCACCGCGGATTGGCTTATGATCCGCCGCCCGATTTGGCTCCGGATGACCGGACCAGCGACCCGATTGAGGACCGCGCCATGAAGACTGGCATTCATCCCAAATATGACGAGATCAAGGTGACCTGCGCCTGCGGCAACACCTTCACCACCCGCTCCACGCTGGGCGAAGAGCTGCACGTGGAAATCTGCTCCCAATGCCATCCCTTTTACACTGGCAAGCAGAAGATCATTGACACCGGCGGTCGGGTCGGCAAATTCCAGCAGAAATATGGCCTGAAGTAGACGGATGGGTCGGATTGCTTGGAAAAGGGCGCCCCGTGTGGGCGCCCTTTTCATTTTGGCGGCCATCGGCCTGTACCTGCTCGCCGCCAACGGCCTGCAGACGCCGACCGGGGGGACGGAGGCGACCCGCGCGGACGAGCAGGCGCGGGTCGCCAAGGTAGTCGACGGTGACACCGTCATCCTCGCGGACGGACGGCATGTGCGCCTGATCGGTATCAACACGCCGGAGAAGGGCCGCAAGCGGGCGCCGGCCGAACCCTTCGCCCACGCCGCGCGTAACTTCGTCGCCAAACGTATCGCCAACCAAACCGTCGGTCTGGTCTACGGGCGCGAGCGCCGGGATCGTCACGGCCGCACTTTGGCCCACGTGCTCTTGCCGGACGGGAACGATCTGCAGGAGGCCTTGCTGCGCGAGGGCCTGGCGGTCGCAGTCGCGGTGCCGCCGAACATCAACCGGCTCAGCCGCTACCTCGATGCCGAACGTGTCGCGCGCGCGGCCGGGCGCGGCGTCTGGGGTGATGCCTACTTCGCCCCGCGCCCGGCGCAAAGCCTCGATCGCGGCGACACCGGTTTTCGTTTCATCCGCGGCACCGTCGGCCGGGTCGGCCAGAGCCGCAAGTACATCTATTTCGATCTCGCCAGGGACGTGTCCTTACAGGTACCGCGCGAGGACTATGAGCGCTACTGGCGCGGCGCACCGGACGCGTGGCGTGGCGCAAAAGTTGAGGCGCGCGGCTGGCTCAGTGATTACAATGACAAGCTGCGTATGCGCCTGCATCACCCGGGCATGGTGCGGCGGATCGTGGAAGGCGGGGACCATGGCAACCAGCGATGATCAAAACGAGACCCTGCGACGCCAGGCGCTCGATTACCACGCGCAGCCGGTCGCCGGAAAAATCAGCGTGCAGCCGACCAAGCCGGCGGCAACCCAGCAGGATCTGTCACTTGCCTATACGCCAGGGGTCGCCGCACCCGTGCGCGAGATCGCCGCAGATCCCCTCGCCGCCTTCCGTTACACCATCCGCGGCAATCTGGTCGGCGTGATCACCGACGGCTCCGCGGTGCTGGGTCTCGGTAACGTCGGCGCCCTGGCCGGCAAACCGGTGATGGAGGGCAAGGCGGTGCTGTTCAAGCGTTTCGCCAACATCGATGTATTTGATATCGAGGTGAATGCGGACTCGGCACAAGAGTTTATCGATACCGTCGCCAACATCGCGCCCACCTTCGGCGGCATCAATCTGGAGGACATCGCCGCGCCCGCCTGTTTCGAGATCGAGAGCGAATTGAACCGGCGCACGGACATTCCCGTATTCCATGACGACCAACACGGCACCGCGGTGATCGTCTGCGCCGGGCTGATCAACGCACTGGAACTGCAGGCAAAGCCTCTGGCCGAGGCGCGCATCGTCTGTCTCGGCGCGGGTGCGGCCGGCATCGCCTCGATGCGGCTACTGACCAGTCTCGGTGCGACGCGGGAAAATCTGTTCATGGTCGATCGCAAGGGTGTCATTCACAGCCGTCGCGATGATTTGAGCGTTTACAAGCGCGAGTTCGCCCGGGACACGGACCGGCGCAGTCTGGCGGACGCCATGGCCGACGCCGACGTATTTATCGGCGTGTCGGGTCCGAATCTGGTCAGCGCGGAGATGCTGCAATCCATGGCGCCGCGCCCGGTGGTCTTCGCCCTGTCCAATCCGGATCCGGAGATCGCACCGGCACTCGCACACGCGACACGTGACGATCTCATTATGGCCACCGGGCGTTCCGATTACCCGAATCAGGTGAATAATGTGCTCGGTTTTCCGTTTATCTTCCGCGGCGTACTCGATGTGCGCGCCACCGAAGTGAATCAGGAAATGAAAATCGCCTGCGTCAACGCGCTCGCCGCGCTCGCGCGCGAATCGGTGCCGGCCGACGTGCTCGAGGCCTATGGGCTCGACCGCCTGGCGTTCGGCCCGCAATACATCATCCCCAAGCCGTTGGACCCGCGCCTGGCGGACTTCGTGCCCGCCGCAGTCGCCGCGGCGGCGGTGGATTCCGGCGCGGCGCGCGCACCCTACCCGTCCCACTACCGGCCGCGCGACTGACGTCGCTACGGCCCTTACACCCCTCCGCTTCGAGCGACTCCTGCGCGCAGCCCAAGGCGACACCATGCACCTGCCCGATCCACCCGCGACAGTGGCCAGCCTCGAGGAACTGATCCGTTGGGGCGCCCAACACTTCGCCACCGCCGAGCTGCACTTCGGGCACGGGACCGACAACGCCTATGACGAAGCGGCCTGGTTGGCGCTGCATGCGCTGGCGCTCGACCTGGATGCATTGGCTACAGCCACACAAACGCGCCTCGACGGGAGCCAGATCACCGCGGTGGCCGAACTCTACCGACAGCGCATTGCAACGCGGCAACCGGCAGCCTATCTCACGCACCAAGCCTGGTTTGCCGGCCACGCGTTTTATGTAGACGACCGGGTCCTGGTACCGCGGTCACATGTTGCGGAAATCATCGCGGATCGATTCGCGCCCTGGATCGATCCCGATAAGGTGAGTCGCATCCTCGATCTGGGCACCGGCAGCGGCTGCATTGCGATTGCCGCCGCGCTTGCCTTCCCGCAAGCCGCCGTCGATGCCAGTGACGTATCAACCGATGCACTGGCGGTCGCGCGCATCAATGTGGATCACTTCGATCTCGGCGCACGTATCCGCCTGTTGCACGCGGATGTCTACGATGGTCTCGACGATGAACGCTACGACGTCATCATCACCAACCCCCCCTACGTGGAAGAGGAACGCATCGGTGCGTTTCCGGCGGAGTATCTGCATGAGCCGCACCTGGCGCTGGCCGCCGGACCCCAGGGGCTCGACGTGGTGGCACGGATTCTCACCGGTGCAAGTGCGCATCTGACGGCGCGTGGTGTCCTGATCGCCGAAGTCGGCGACAACCGGGCGCTGGTGGAGGCAAGCTATCCGCAACTGCCGTTCACCTGGCTGGCCACCTCCTATGGCGACGTCGGCGTGTTCGTGCTGTCGGCGGCGGATCTGGCGCGCGTCGGTGACCTGGGTGACGCGCCGAAAACCCTTTAGCAGCCTGGCTTTTAGGCGAGTCGCCGGGCCCGTTGCGATCCCTTCAGGCAGGGCATACACTGTCTCTCCGAGCGGATTCAACGACCAATAGCAAGGCCGGCACAGCGCGCTGTGTCACGACGCGCCCGAGGGTTCAGGGCCGTTGATCTGGGGACAGAGATCTGACGAGATGGAACTTTCTGCTTACGCAATTCCTGCCATCGTCGCGTTGTGCATAAAGGTAGTCATCTACTTTTACGTGCAGCCGAGCGCTATTCGTAATCCGCAAACACGCCTGTTTCTATTGTTTCTCATTACTCTGTCGCTGCATAACGTGGCGGAGATCACCTATTTCCTGCGCGAGGACGGACTGCCATTGGCACAACCGCCCGGGGGCTATCTGTTCTTCGGTGCCAGTATCATCGCGCTGGCGATTGCCTTGCATCTTGCGCTGATGGTCGCCCACGACTGGCGTGCGCAGACGCAGCGGCGGCTCATGTGGCTGTACGTACCTGCGCTGGTGCTGGAAGGCATCCTGTGGTTCACGCCCTGGCTGATTACCGGCTTCACTCAGGTCATGCACACCTTCCGCTCCGTACCGGGCCCGTTGTACTTCGCCTTCGAACTCTATGTGCTGGCGTTCGCCTGGGCCGTCATCGGGGCGTTGATTCTTGGTGCCCTGCGCCAGACCACGTCCACAAAACGTTTGCGCTGCCGCTTGCTGCTATTGGGCCTGCTACCCATGGGTCTCGTCGTCACCGTCGTTGTCACCGTGCAGCACTATTTAGTGTGGACCATCAGCTCCACGTTTATCCTGCCCATCTGTATTACTTTCTTTCTCATTGTCGCCGGCTACGCGATTCATCAATTCCGCCTATTCGATATCAGCTTCTTTATCCCGGGCTCGCGCCTGCGCCGGCGCAAAACGGCGTTTTACGGTCGCATACAGGCGTTGATTGGCGAGATCGCGCGCCTCAACTCGGTCAATACCGCCATCGATTCGATCGCCGACACCCTGCACTGCCCGGTGGCCTTGATCGGCAACGGTAAGTCGGTCCTGGCCCCGGTGAGCGGCTCCCAGGCCATGGTCGATATCCCCAAGGATGTACTCCAGCGCTGCAATCATATTATGGTCGCCAACGAAATTGTCGATGCGGAGCCGGAGACTTGCGCCACCATGCGCCGTCACGGGATTGCCGCCATCGTGCCGTTCTATCCCTCTTCGCGAAATGCCTCCGGTTGGTTGCTGCTGGGTAACTCGTTCAGCGACCAGATTTATTCGCCGGTGGATTTCCGTGAGGTGGAACAGCTTTTCGACAAGATGGGTGAGTTGTTTCTCGACGAACTTTTGGGCATGCGGTCGGAATTGGCGACGGCGGCACGGCGATTCCATGCCCTGACGCAACAATCGAACAGCCTGCAAGCGACGATTGACGACTTAGAGCATCGAAACACGGCGCTCGAAGAAGAAAATCAACGATTGTTGCGAACCCAGCCCGCGGATGCCGTGGACCCACACCGCAGTATGGATGACTCGCTACCCGGTCGAACCATTACGCTGTTGTCGCGAGACAAACCGCTGCGCGATGCGCTGCGCCGTTACTTTCCGCAGCTGCAGAGCTACGTTGGCCCGCAGTCGGCCGGTTTCAAGCGCTTCGGCAAACCGGATGTGGTGGCGTGCGAGGTGACCGCGGATGTCACGGCGCCGCTGCGGCAACTGGTCGCCCGGCGCGACAACCGGCACGCAATCCTGTTGTACGGTAAAGATGCGCTACGGTTTGTCGCTGCAAACGAGGATCAGCTGCGCGGCAAACTGGTGGAGGTCATGCCGGAAGATTACAGCCAGGATGCGCTGGCGCGCCGAATCCAGGCGCTGGCCAACCTGACCCTGGCGACCCACGCCGTGTCCACGCACCATGAGCCCCTCATCGGGCGCACCCGCGCCTTCCGTATGGCGTTGCAAGACTTGTCAGAACTGGCGGGCTTCGATACTCCGGTGTGGCTGCACTGCGCCGATGCCGGACAGGTCGTGGCGGCGGCGAATTACCTGCACGGGCGCGGTTCGCGCACGGGTACGGTGCGCCGCATCGAGGCGCATGACGCGAGCATCTTTGAGCCTGTGCACGCGGCTCCCGGCGCGGCGACGAAAGACACCTGGGTCGTCACCGACCTCGCGAGCCTGCCGCCGACGCAGCAGCGTCAGCTCGTGACATGGGCACACCAGAACGGGTCGGCGCCGTATCTGGTGTTGGGGTGTGCGTTACCGCCGGGGGCGGCGATCGCCGGCGGGTTAGTGCCGGCGGACGTGGTAAAGGGCCTCGGCGCCAGCATCGTCGCGATACCCCGGCTCAGCGAGCGGTCCGAGGATGCGGAGGCACTGATCTACTATTTCACCCTGCAGTACAATCTGCGCTCAGGTGCCACGCGTTACCCACGCCGCAACGACCTGGAAGTGCTGCTACAGCACACCGCCAGCGTCGCCGAACTTGAGCAAGCCGTGTACGGCCTCTTACGCAGCATGCCGCGCACCGCCGCGGCGCCGGCCTGGCCGGAAACGGATGCAGCGCAGAGTGTCGCGGATGGCGGCCGGCCGTTGGATGAACGGGTGGCCCGGTTCGAGGCGAATATTATTCGCGACGCCCTAAACCACTGCCACGGCAACAAGGCGCAGGCCGCGCGTCTGCTCGGGCTACGGCCCAACACCTTACATTACAAACTTGAACGCTATGGGATTACCGCCGACACGGGCGGAGATTCAAATAAAGACTAATCACGGCCACAACGCCGGTTGCGCAGCGCCGATAGACTCAGACCTCGACCATTTCGAAATCGGCTTTCGCCGCGCCGCAATCCGGGCACACCCAGTTTTCGGGCACGTCTTCCCAACGGGTCCCGGGCGGAATCCCCTCTTCCGGGCGACCTTTTTCCTCATCGTAGATGAATCCACAAATAACACACATGTATGACTTCATTTAGCAACCTCCTGCGGCGGCGGATTTTCGCATCTTTGCGCGAATGATAGAATAGCCGACCCTAACCCGCCGCGACGGAAAGTGCCGCACGGCACAACATGCACCGAAAAAATGGCCAAACCGACCGCTGTTGTCTTATTCAATCTGGGGGGTCCCGATTCACTCGCCGCGGTGGAACCGTTTCTCTACAATCTTTTTTCCGACCCGGATATCTTCAAGCTTCCGCTCGCGGCACTGACACAAAATCTTTTCGCGCGCTTAATATCGAAACGCCGCGCACCCGAGGCCACCAAAGGTTACGCCGCGATCGGCGGCAAATCGCCGTTACTGGACAACACCCGCGAACAGGCGCGTGCACTGCAACAGGCGCTGCAGTCGGAGGGTGGCTATGCGGTGCATATCTGCATGCGCTACTGGCACCCGATGACGGCGCAGGTGGTCAGTGAACTCAAGGCCGCCGCTATCGAACGGGTGTTGCTGTTGCCGCTTTACCCGCAATACTCCATCACCACCACCGGCAGTTCCTACAACGAGTTTCGGCGTGAATGTGAGCGCCAGGGTTATTCGCCGCGGCTGCACCTGGTGGAACACTGGTATGACAATGATGCGTATCAGCGCGCCATCGTCGCTGACGTCGAAACCGCCGCGCGCGAATTTTCGCATCCCACACCAGAGCACATCAGCCTGCTGTTTTCGGCCCACGGCTTGCCGCAGAAGGTGGTCGACGGCGGCGATCCCTACGAGGACCAGATACGCGCCACCTACGATGCACTGTGCCGCCGTCTCAACTGGCCGAAGGTAACGCTGTGTTATCAGAGTCGCGTTGGCCCGTTAAAATGGTTACAGCCCTATACCGAGGACGTGATTCGCGAACAGGGTGCCGCCGGGGTCGCGCAGATGCTGGTGTATCCCATTGCCTTTGTGTCGGACCACACCGAAACACTGTATGAGTTGGGTATCGAATACGCCGAAATTGCCCACGAAGTCGGCATCAAGGATTACCGCGTGGTCCCGGCGCTGAACGCTAATCCGCTGCTGATCGCGGCATTAAAGGAATTGACCCTGCGTGCCGACGCAAGCGGGCTGGCAAACTAGAACCATGGCAGCAATCAATATTCCCGTCGTGCTGGTTTTTTCCGGCAGTGATCCCACCGGGGGCGCCGGTATCGAGGCGGATATCGAGACCCTGACCAGCCTCGGCTGTCACGCCGCGCCGGTGATCACCGCGGTCACCGCGCAGGATACCTTCTCGCTGAAGGAATTCGCGGTCATGGATGCCTCCCTGGTCGTGGCCCAGGCACGCGCAGTACTCGAGGACATACCCGTGGCCGCGGTCAAGATCGGCATGCTGGGCGCCACCTCCGTGGTGGCCGCAGTCGCATCCATCCTGGATGACTACCCGAGCATTCCCGTGGTCCTGGATCCGGTCCTGGCGACCAATGCCGGCCAACCGCTGGGAGAGGCGGCGCTGGAGGATGCGATGCGCGCCTTGTTATTGCGCCACACCACGATGGTGACACCGAATTGCGACGAGGCGCGCCTGCTCAGCCCGGAGGGCGATAGTCTCGACGCTTGCGGTCAGGCCATGCTGTCGGCGGGTTGCGAATACGCACTCATCACCGGCACCCACGACCATACCCGGGACGTGGTGCATCGGCTCTATGGCGGCACCCGCCTGCTGGAGACCTACACCTTCGAGCGCCTGCCCGGCCATTATCATGGCTCCGGATGCACCCTGGCCTCGGCGATCGCCGGCAACCTGGCACACGATCTGGAACCCGCCAACGCGGCGGCCAACGCCCTGGACTTCACCTGGAAGACCTTGAAACACGCGCACCGGCTGGGCATGGGTCAATATATTCCCGACCGCATGTTCTGGGCGCGCGACACCGACAACGACTGACCGTAACGACCCCCTGAGATGAACCGGATCACCCGAGTGGCCGGGCTGTATGCCATTGCCGATACCTCGCTTATTGCCGCAGATCGTCTGGCAGACGCGGTGGTGGCGGCCCTGCGCGGTGGTGCACGCGTCGTCCAGCTGCGCGCCAAGGGTGGTGCGGCAAAACAGCACCGACATGCGGCGCAGGCCCTCGCCGAATTGTGTCGAGCGCAGGCGGTACCGTTTATCGTCAACGACGATCCGCGACTGGCGGTGGCGGTGGGTGCGGACGGCGTCCACTTGGGGCGCGAGGATACGGATATTGCCGCGGCGCGGCGTATTGTCGGCGCCACGGCGCTGATCGGCGTGTCGTGTTACAACCGGCTCGACGCGGCGCTGGCGGCCGAGAAGGCGGGGGCGAACTACATCGCCTTCGGCAGTTTCTTCGCTTCGGTGACGAAACCGCAGGCCGTGCATGCGCCCATCGAGTTATTGACGGCGGCGCGCGCGCAACTGCACGTACCCATCGTGGCTATCGGCGGCATCACGCCGGCGAACGGCGCCGCCTTGATCACCGCCGGCGCGGATGCCCTGGCAGTGATCTCCGGCGTGTTTGCGCAACGCGACATCGAGGCGGCGGCGCGGAAGTACGCGGCTCTGTTCGCCGACGCTGACATGAACGACCAGATTAACGTTAACTAGAGTTACAGACTTCGCGATGACTACGACCGATAAATCACAACAACTCTTCGACGCCGCCCAGCGAGTGATTCCGGGCGGGGTGAATTCACCAGTGCGCGCCTTCAAGGGCGTCGGTGGCACACCCGTTTTTTTCGACCGAGGTGAGGGCGCCTACGTGTGGGACGCGGATGGCAATCGCTACATCGATTACGTCGGCTCCTGGGGTCCCATGATTCTCGGGCACGCCCACCCGGTGGTGATCGATGCGGTGAAAGCGGCGGCGGAGCGCGGCCTCAGCTTCGGCGCCCCCACCGCGCTGGAAACCGAAATGGCGGAACGAGTGTGCCAACTGGTGCCGTCGATCCAGAAGGTACGCATGGTCAGCTCCGGCACCGAGGCCACCATGAGCGCGATCCGGCTGGCACGGGGTTGTACCGGTCGCGACAAGATCATCAAATTCGAAGGCTGTTATCACGGGCATTCCGATTCACTGTTGATCAAGGCCGGCTCCGGCGCGCTTACCCTCGGCGTGCCCAGCTCCCCCGGCGTACCGGCGGCACTGGCGGAGTACACGGTCACCCTGGAGTTCAACAATACGGCACAGGTGAAAGACGTCTTCGCCGACATCGGCGGCGAGATCGCCGGCGTCATCGTCGAGCCGGTGGCCGGCAACATGAACTGTGTGCCGGGCGACAAGGAGTTTCTGCAGACCCTGCGCGACGTCTGCCATGAACACGGTGCGGTACTCATCTTCGACGAAGTGATGACCGGCTTCCGGGTTTCGCCATCCGGTGCCCAGGGGCATTACGGCATCGCACCGGACCTGACGACGCTTGGCAAGGTCATCGGCGGCGGCATGCCGGTGGGGGCCTTCGGCGGGCGCGCCGACATCATGGACTTCATCGCCCCGGACGGCCCGGTCTATCAGGCGGGCACCTTATCCGGCAACCCCATCGCCATGAGCGCGGGACTCGCCACGCTCAATGAGATTGCCGCGCAGGGCTTTTTCGCTCCGCTGAGCAAGCGCACCACGACGCTGGTAGACGGCTTACGGCAGCGGGCGGGGAGCGCCGGCATCCCGTTGAGCACCAATGCCACCGGTGCGATGTTCGGGTTCTTTTTCACCGATCAGGATCCGGTCACTCGTTTCGCCCAGGTGACCGCCTGCGATATCGATCGCTTTCAACGCTTTTTCCACGGCATGCTCGAAGAAGGCGTCTACCTGGCGCCCTCGGCCTACGAGGCAGGCTTCGTCTCCGCCGCGCACAGCGACGCCGACATCGGCGCGACCCTGGATGCGGCGGAGCGGGTCTTCGCGCGCCTTTAGCGTCACGCGGGTAGTGGCTCAGCTTGGCCGCAGGGCTCGCGCCGCCTGCACACCCAACCCGCTTAATCTCGCGCTACATCCCTGTATCGCTCGAATCGTCGTCGCCTTGCGCAAGGCCGAACGACGCTTGGCGAGTCCGCAGCCGCCGCGAGGGGCAACCGACCCACCATTATCGCCCGGCGGCCCCGTGTCCCGGTGCCGCCGGGCGCGTATAATACGCCGCTTTGCGAATTCGTCCGCCACTGCGGCAGCGTATAGCTTTTGAGGCCATCCCCTATGACTTACCAGAAGATCCAGGTCCCCAGCGAGGGTCAATCGATTACCCTGGCGGCGGACGGCAGCCTGAACGTGCCCGATCGCCCAATCGTTCCCTACGTCGAAGGCGACGGCATTGGGGTGGACGTCACACCGGTCATGCGCCAGGTGCTCGATGCCGCGGTGACCAAGGCCTACGGCGGCGATCGGGCCATCGCCTGGATGGAGGTCTACGCCGGCGAGAAGGCAACCCGGGTCTACGATGCGGATACCTGGCTGCCACAGGAGTCCCTCGATGCCATGCGCGATTACGTGGTGTCGATCAAAGGTCCATTGACTACGCCGGTGGGCGAAGGCATGCGCTCGCTGAACGTCACCATCCGCCAGAAGATGGATCTGTATGCCTGCATTCGCCCGGTACGCTATTTCACCGGCACACCGTCGCCACTGAAAAAACCCGAGGCCACGGACATGGTGATCTTCCGCGAGAACACCGAGGACATCTATGCCGGCGTCGAATGGCCGGCGAACAGCGATGACGTGCAAAAGGTGATGGACTTTCTCACCCAACAGATGGGCGTCACCGGCATCCGCTTTCCCGAGCACTGCGGCCTGGGCGTAAAACCGGTGTCGCAGGCCGGATCGCAACGCCTGATTCGTAAGGCAATCCAATACGCCATCGACAATGACCGCCCCTCGGTCACCCTGGTGCACAAAGGCAACATCATGAAGTACACCGAGGGGGCATTCCGCAATTGGGGTTACGAGCTCGCGCAGAGCGAGTTCGGTGCCACACCCATCGATGGCGGACCCTGGTGCCGCTTCGTGAATCCGCACAGCGGGCGCGAGATCGTCATCAAGGACATGATCGCCGACAATTTCCTGCAACAGATTCTGCTGCGCCCGGCGGAATACGATGTGATCGCGACCTTGAATCTGAACGGCGATTACATTTCCGACGCCCTGGCCGCCCAGGTTGGCGGCATCGGCATGGCCCCCGGCGCCAACATTGGCGACGGCCTCGCCGTATTCGAGGCGACCCACGGCACGGCACCGAAATACGCCGGCCAGGACCGGGTCAACCCGGGTTCGATCATTCTATCCGGCGAAATGTTGTTGCGTTACCTCGGCTGGAGCGAGGCCGCCGACCGGGTGCTCGCCGGTGTCGGCGGCGCCATCGCCGGCGGCCAGGTCACCTACGACCTGGCGCGCATCATGGAGGCGGCCGAGGAAGTCAGTTGCTCAGGTTTCGGGGCGGCGGTCATCGCGCGCCTGTGATGGCATGCGCGCTTCGAGCGCCGGGTGCGCCTGAAACACGCGGGCGGCGAAGCGCTGACCGCCGGGTGCGCGGAGCGTACGCTTGACCGCGTAATCGAACAGCAACGGATTGTGATCGTAGATTTCGTTCAACAGCTTGCGCTGCTGTTTGGTGATCAAGCCGTGCCGCACCAGGGCGCGGGTCCAGATCACCACGTTCAAGGCCGGTAACGGGTAGTCACTGCCGTTGACGAGCCGGTGATGCAAGTCCTCGCGGCGCAGCAACTCGATGAGCGGTCGCGGCAGGCGATTGAACTGGGTCATCGCCGAAATTTCCCCGAACAACAGACCCTCATACTGGGGCTCATCCATCAGGCGGAGAAACAGATCGAAGTTGTCCGTCAGGGAGCCGTCGCCATCGAGGTCACGGGACTGACCGAGACTCGCGGCATGGGCCATGACCACCTTCACGCCACGATCGAGGGCGCGGCGAAAACGTAACGGATTGCCCAGGGCCTGATCTTCCTTCGCCTCCACCGCCTGCTCCTCACCGACATGGGTCAGCAGCGCCATATCGTAACGCTTGAGCAGATCATAATAGGGGTCGAGCCGCGGATCCGACGCATCGATACCGTGCGCGTTCGGTAACCATTTCACCAGGCGCGCGCCCTGGCGCGCCCATTTTTCAAGCTCACTCAGCGCATCGTCACGGTAAGGGTGGACTGAAGCGACCGGGCGAAACAGCTCCGGATATTTTCGCGCCAGCGCGAAGACATATTCATTCGGGGTGTAAAACTCGCTCTTCTCTCGATTCACGCTGCCATCCGCATTGTAATGGTGATCGAAGGCGAGCAAATGGAACAGTCCAGGCTTGTCCATAGCGCGCACCAGGCGCACGAGCCGCTCGACATACTGTTGATCCGCAGCACGCTCGTCGGTGACCCCGGCGCCGCTCAGATAGACCCGCGCCTTGATGCGGTGCACGGGACGGAACCAATTCAACATTTTCGGATTTACCTGCGCGCCCGTGCCGCCGACGCCCAGACCCACCAGATGTACATGGTAGTCGCGCAACTCGGCGTGCGTGACGTCGGCGAAGACCTGTGCGAGCAATTGTTGCGCCGGTGCGCTGAGACTGTCGCGCAGGGTTTCCGGATCACCACGGTAGGCGCCGCCGAGCCGCTTGAACAACGCCTCGTTCATCGGCAACGATACGATGCCAATCACCAGGGCGCCGGCGAGCCATTTGCGTCGCATGTTCACCTTGCTATAGCCGCCAACTCATCGGCGGCGCCGTTTGCGTGCCGGTACGCGGCGGGTTTGCCGGGACTTGAGATACGCAAAAAATGTAGTAAGCGCGACGACGAAACTCAACGACAACAGCACCAGGTCACCGAGGCTCAGGTGAATAAAACGGTAGTCGAGGGTGAAGCCCGGCAACTCGACGCCATGGCCTGCCAGGAAGAGCTCCAATACCGCCAATACCACGGCGACTACAAGGGCCACCGCAAACCCGGCCAGGCCGGCAAGAAATAATCCAACGGTGACATGGAACAACTTGCGCATATGACGACGAAATTCCGCTACAGGCGGCGTGGCTAGACGGCGGGCTTGCGGGCCAGCACCTGCACCACCGCGCCACGACCGTGATGCAACTGACCCTCGTGCACATCGCGCTCGAGCTCCCGCGCGATGACGAAGTCCAGCCCGGCGAGTTCACTACGCACCGTGTTCAATTCCATCATGAGTTCCGGGGTCGGTGGGCCACCGGTCTTGAGTTCCAATTGCCGCGGCGTGTAGGCCTCGAGCACGAAGACACCACCGGGCGCGAGACCGGCAACGATGTCCCGATGCACCCGAGCGCGCAATGCGGGCGGCAGATGACAAAAGATGGATACGATCCCCTGCCAGTGGCGCGGGGCGATTTCGAAGTCGGCGAGATCCTGCTGCCGCATCGCAATACCGACACCGCGACGGGCGGCCAGGCGGCGCGCCTTCGCCAACCCGACGCTGGAGTTATCCACCGCGGTGACGGCGTACCCCTGTTCGGCCAGAAAAGTGGCGTTACGGCCCTCGCCCTCGCAGATACACAACACCGATCCCGGCCGAATATGCGTCGCGGCGGCGGCGAGAAACTCATTGGCTTCGGTGCCATAGACATAATCCGACCCGGCATAGCGCTCGTCCCAACTCGGCATCAATGGTCAGGCACGCTGATAGACGCCCATGAGCTCGGCTTCCCCGATGACATGTTCGGCCATGGTTTTTTCCAGCAAGGCCTTGGTGGGCTCGCGCAAGTCCGGCAGCAGCACGTCGAGGGCGTAAAGTTTAAAGAAATAGCGATGACGCCCCACCGGTGGGCAGGGCCCACGATAACCGGCTTGTCGCCAGTCGTTCAGCCCATCCAGGGCGGTGGCCGGCGCATCGTCCTGCGCCAGTACTGTCGTCGCGGCGGGGATGTTATACAGCAGCCAATGCACCCAGACCATCTGTGGCGCGGCGGGATCCGGCGCGTCCGGATCGTCGACGACGAGTGCCAGACTCATCGTACCCGCGGGCGCGCCCGACCACTGCAGCGGCGGCGAGACATCTTCACCGTCACACGTGAATTGCTGTGGAATGATGGCGCCGTGATCGAACGCGGGTGAAGTCAGTCGCATAGTCATGGCCACCTCCTCGCCAAAGCTACCGGGGCTGTACGCAAGGCCCCTCCATCATGACAGCCGGGGCACGATTTTAGAATACGTAGTCTAGGGCGTGGCCGGGGCGGCCTGCAATTCCTTGTGCCGGAAGCAGGTCACCACATGGTCGTTGACCACACCCGCCGCCTGCAAAAAGGCATAACAAATGGTGCTGCCGACAAAGGTAAAACCCTCCTTTTTGAGGGCCTTGCTGACGGTATCGGACAAAGGGGTCGTGGCCGGCATTTCGGCCAGGGTCTTGAAACGATTATGAATCACCTTGCCGTCGGTGAACGACCAGATGTAATTGTCGAAGGAGCCCAGGCGTTCCTGGATCGCCAGAAATGCACGCGCGTTCTTGATCGTCGCCTGAATCTTGAGCCGGTTGCGGATGATGGCTGGGTTCTGGCGGGCGCGTTCGAGTTCGTTCGCTGACATGCGCACCACCTTGTCGGGATCGAAACCGTGAAACACCTCGCGAAACCCTTCACGTTTGTGCAAGACGGTCTTCCATGACAGGCCTGCCTGAAACGCATCGAGCAAGATGTATTCAAACCACTTGCGGTCGTCGTGTACCGGCACGCCCCACTCTTCATCGTGATAACGCAACATCAAGGCGTCTTCAGCCAGCCAGGCACAGCGGGTTTTGGTGTCGTGGCTCATGGTCGGGCGCGGCCCCGTGATGCGTGGATGAACTACGGCCGATAGGTGACGAATTTCTGCTGTAAGAGTTTCCGGTCGCCTTGCCAGCATTGAAACGTCCACTCGCCTTCCACCAACTCGAAATCATGGTTGAGCACATAACCCGCCTGCCCCTGGGCCTCGCCCTTCGCGATGCGAACCTTGCGCACCTGCTCATAACCCGTCGACTTGGTGCCGTCGGGCTTGGTCATCTCCGGGTGTATCACAACCCACTTCAGCTCGGCGCTGGCCTGGTCGGACAAGTTCTGGATACGGTATTTGAATCCGAACATACGATCGCGCTCGAGGGGCACGCGTGTCGCGCGCTCCACTAACCGGGTTGTGGCGCCGCGCCGCTCGGTCCCGCTGGTGGTCTCGGAACTTTCATGCGCGGTGCCGGGCGCGGTGACCTCATAGATACCGTGTTCGATAATTTCGCCGCGCGGCCCGCCAGGGTTGCAGCCAACAAAAAAAATCGGCGCCAGCAAGGTCAATAGCAACGCGTAGAAGGGTTGTTTTAATCTCATGTTGATTCACCGTATCGGATTGATGAGTGAATAATACCAGCGTCGGGTAAATTGTTCCTCAGACTGGCTGGTTGCGTATCGGGCAGTGAGGCGCAATGACCGGCCCGGATGATTAAATTGATCGACAGCGCATGTGACACGGGAAAATTCGACAACGCGCCCAGACAAGGGCGCCGCGGGTGAACGTCGAGCCTGAAGCGGCCAGTCAGCCGTCGGCTGGCTCCGGTACGACCTCCATCTGCTCAGGCCCCAGACCCAATGAATGGGAGACGGACGACCCGTCTTTCGCGCGCCAGGATTTTTCCACCCATGCGCCACCCCACTCGTCGATTTCATAGACCTCGAGCACGTCTCCTTGCATAGACCGGGCCGCATCCGCTTCGGCTTTCGGCAACTGCGCAAGGGTCGCGTCGCTAATCGTGAGCACGCGGACTCGGGTTCCCACGCGAACTTCGACACCGTTTATGTCTCGAACCTCAGTATCCATAATTGATCAATGGCTTCGTGAATAGAGTTTAGGTTGAGGTGGCCGCGCGTCGGCGCGGTTTGTGTGGGCACATTGCAAGGCCTCGCGAGCATTATTACGCATCCTGATCTTCATCGCGAACTTGGCCCTGGAAGTAGCAAAGCAGGTATCGCAGTGCCAAGGCCAAGAACACGATACTCTCAGCGATCAGCAAAATAGGGAAGAAATCACCCTCTTTGAATTTTGCGATATTCTGGACTAATCCGCCGTGCGCAAACACACGAAGTGCTACGGCGATCACAGCGAACCACGCCGCGAGAAAGAAGATACCCCAACGCAAGCTATCCGCTTGCTTTCGTTTATCATGCCCGTCGGGCAATGGTTACCCCCACATCGAACTAGCTGGAATCAAATAACCAGAAGTCTGGCCCCTTGATGTTCCCTAGAGCATTCCCAATAGCTCACTCAGGCTCTTAACCAGCTGGCCATGGCCTTCGTGAATGTAAATGCCGAACTGGGCAATTAAAGAGTAGGCAAAGGCGAACTGCGCCAATGCATAACCGGCAATCGTGAACTGGCTGATGCTCACCGCGCCTACACCGAACTGGGACAGGGTGAAGATGCCGTAGGCGAACTGGCCGATGGCGATAACACCTTTCGCCGGTACCGGGACATAGTTGGGTCGATACTTGAAGGAAATATGCAGCCACGGTAAGCCGAGAAACGTGGCCTCGGATTTGTACTCAAACCCCCAGCCGTCCCATTTCTCTTTGGCCGGGAACGGCGCCCCACAGTGAGGACAGGCCGTGGCCTGCGCAGAGACTTCGTGCTGGCATTCTCGACAAGGTCGCATAGTTCTCGTGCTCCAACATCTAAGCAGTCGGGCGCAAGCCGCCGACAGGGGCAATTGCCTCGTTGGCCCTCATATTACTTACTGCAACAGGGAGTAACCCAAGCCAACGACCGCGCATGCGGCAATCACTGTAACAATACCCACCCGGTATTTGAACAGGGCGACAAACGCAACGGCACCGATCAAGGCGGCAAATCACTCGAACTCGGCTGCGAATCCCTGCGGCCAAAGTACATGACAGGCAAAGAACACCGCCAGATTGAGCACGACGCCCACCACCGCGGCAGTGATGCCGGTGAGCGGTGCGGTGTAATTGACGTCATGGCGGGTCGCCTCAACCACGGGGCCGCCGAGCAGGACGAACAGAAGCGACGACAAGAGCGTGCACAGGGTCACGATACTCGCACCCGTCACACCGGCCAGCAGAAGCGTTTCCGGTCCAAACAACTCTTTGGTCCAGCCGCCGACAAAACCCACGAACGCCACCACCATGATCAGCGGGCCGGGCATCGTTTCACCCAGCGCCAGGCCGTCGATCATCTGGGTGCCGCTTAACCAGGCATAGTGTTCGACATTGCCTTGATAGACTTAAGGTAAGACCGCACAGGCGCCGCCGAAGGTGACCAGCGCCGCTGTGCTAAAGAACCAACCCATCTGCGTAAGCGTACCCCCCCATGCATCGGCCTGCGCCAGCAAAACCATGGCCGCCATTCAGACAGAAAACCCGATCAACGCGATGACAATCAAGCGGCTCCACTTGAATCGCGCATCCGCGGGCACCGGCGTGCCATCATCGATGAGCGCGGGCCCGTAGGATTTATGCGTATCTGCATGATGCCCGCCATCAATACAATATAAGGAAACGGCACATCGAAGACAAAAATCGCTATGAACGCCAATACCGCCGTAGTGTTCGCAATTAGTTTAATTTAGAGGTGGGACGTCTATCAGAATTTTACGGTTAAGCTGAGGCGGCCGCGCGACTCGCACGGCCCGAGTGAGCGCAGCGAACGGCCTCGAGCGTGTTGTTATGCAGCGGATACATTGACCTTTTTGACTTTCCTTAGATCAATATTTTTTCGGGCATGCCAAAGATCGTATTGGTCTTGCATCGCAAGCCAGCTTTCCGGCGAACGGCCCAGGCCTTTGGATAGGCGTAGCGCCATTTCCGGCGATACGTTACTTTCACCATTCAGCACACGATTCAGCGTCGAAGCTGAT
>CAMYOD010000059.1 GCA_947259975.1 uncultured Gammaproteobacteria bacterium | reverse complement strand
CGCCTCGCCTAACGGCTTGGTGAACGGCTGGCGGATGTAGAATTCGCCGATCTGCGCCGGGTCGACCATGTCCTCGGCGGTCCAGCGCTCGGTGAACGGCGTATCGGGCAGGATCAGATCGGCGTACATCGTCGAGTCGCCATAGAACGGGTCCACCGCGACCACGAACGGCATTAGCTTCTCGTCCTTGAGGATCTCGATACATTCGCCGACGTTGCCGTTGGCGTAGGCCGGCGTCCAGCAGTACTCAATGTACATGTCGGGCCGGCCGTTCCGACCGTCCTTGATCATCGGCAACACCATCTCGGCGACGTGGTGAGTCGGGTACGCGACCTGCCCCGGGAAGCCGTCGAAGATGTCGATCTTCTTGATCTTCTTCGCCTTCGGGATCTTTGGCCACTTCCAACCGGCGCCGACCGCCTTCATGCGCGTGCCCGGCTTGTCCATCTGACCGGTGACCGCGCACAGCAGCTGCGCCAGCCGCTCACCCTCGTTGCCGTTGTAGTGGGCGACTAGGCCTCGATAGGAAACCAGCACGGCCGGCTTGGTGGTCGCGAACTTGCGCGCCAGCGCGGTGATTTTGCTGGCCGGTACGCCGCTGAGCTTCTCGGCCCACGCCGGTGTGTAGTCCTTCACGCCCGCCTTGATTGCTGCGATCTTGGCCGGCACGTCGGCGTTGACGTCCTCGGTCACCCGGGTGTATTTGAGGAATTCCTCGCCGTCGCCCTTGTACAGCCCTTCGCTCATGACGACGTTGATCATCGCCGCGAGGACGGCGGCGTCGGTCCCCGGCTTGACCGGCACCCACTCCTTCGACTTTGCCGCAGTGTTCGACAACCGTACGTCGAAGGTGACCATCTCCACACCCTTTTCGGCCATCGCCCACAGCAGGCGATGCGCCGTCGGGATGTGGTTGGTGTGGGTCTCCAGGACATTGCTGCCGAAGTTCAGCACGAACTTGGTGTTGTCGAAGTCCCAGTTGTCGTAGTGACCGCCCCAAGTCAGCTCCTGCGAAGTCCACTTGCCACCCTCGCACAGCGCGGTGTGATTGCCGATGCTGCCGGTGCCGTAGGCCTTGAAGAAGCCGCCGATGGTCTTCGAGTGACTCGCCTTCATGCGTCCGTAGTGGAACGCGACCTTCTCCGGCGTGCCGGCGTCACGGTGTTTCTTCATCCGCGCCGCGATCATGTCCAGCGCCTCGTCCCACGAGATGCGCTTCCACTCACCGGAACCGCGCTCTCCGACGCGCTGCATCGGATACAGGATGCGGTCCGGGTCATAGGTGTGGTTGACCCCGCCCTGACCCTTGGCGCACATCACACCTTCGGTGCGGATCGAGTTTACGTTGGATTCGATCTTCACCAGCCGGCCGTCCTCGACGTAGCCCATGCTGGCGCAACGCGTCACGCACTGCCAGCACGCACTCGGAATGGCCTTGCGCGACTTACCGGTGGTCGGCGAGAAACCCTTGTTCCCCCATTGCGGCAGATCCTTTGCAGCTTGAACGTTGAGACAGGCCCCGCTGGCAACAGTAGTCGTAGCCGCAGCGCCGAGTTTCAGAAAATTACGACGATTTAACATGGCATACCTCCCCTAAGCCCAACGTTTGCTGGACAGCTCTCTGCGATGCGTGTCCAGACGGAAGTACTGATCGGCCTTCGGGTCCTTCTTCGCCTCGAGATAGTCCGCATCGATGTAGAAGACGCTTGGTTTGGTCTTCTTCTCGCGTAACAGTACTGTTGTTTCGTATTCTTCGACGAGCTTGGCGACTTCGCTGGTCGGGTCGTTGAGATCACCGAAGATTCGCGCCTTGCCTTGACAGGTGTTGACGCACGAGGGTTGCACTCCTTGCGAAATACGGTGCAGGCAGAAATCGCATTTGTCCGCAACCCCGTTGCCCTTGGTCTTGACCGGATCGCCCTTGAACGGATTCATGAAGCGCGCGTCGTAGGGACAAGCCTCCAGGCATTTGGCGCAACCGATACACAGGCTGTCGTCGACCACGACGATGCCGTCTTCTTCGCGCTTATAGGTGGCCTTCTTGGGTTCGGTGGGACACACGTCGACACACGGCGGCTCCGAGCACTGATTGCACAGGCGCGGTAGCATGCGGCGTTCGACATTCGGGTATTTGCCTACTTCGACGTGTTCAACCCAGGAGCGTACCGATCCCAGGGGGACTTCGAACTCCGACTTGCAGGCGATGCTACACGCCTGGCATCCGGAACAGCGCCGCGTATCGATGACCATGGCGTAGCGCACTTCCTGCTTGCCGTGCTTGGCGGCACGCGCGGCCATCGGCGCGGCGGCAACCACGGTGGCGCCCGCCGTCGCCGCCCCGACGCGTTTTAACATCTGCCGACGAGTCATCGTCGGCGTAGAGACTGTCGTCATACCTAAATCCTCCTGTTTTTGAAATTTCATCGCCAGTTGCGTTAGATTTGCCCCATCTCAACCGGCGAGAACTGGACGAATAGCAACGGTCACATGATCTCCTTGCAATATCTGAACCAGTTTATTTTCTTATTAAAAATCAAATAGATAAGGAGGTACCGCTGAATTTAACCAAACCTTTTGTTACCGGCCAGTAACGTCGGGAGTCGCGGTTTTGCCAATCCGTTACCACTTCGTAACTGGTGCGTCCGTGGGCAGAATTCCGCAAATCCCAAGTAATAAGGGCAAGATGAACAGTACTTCTCAGAGAAACCACCACCAGGTGGCTACTAGCAAAGGTATTACGGTTTCGACCGCTGAGCGGTGCTCGACGCGCGTTGTCCACGGAGGTGGGCAAAGCCCGCTTTGGCGGGCCCATCGTTGATCTTGACCGCCAGATCGATCTGGCGCACCGAGCGCTGCGTGCCGATCAACCGTTCGATCAAGTCCAGATGGTCGCGGTAGGCCCGAGCCGTCCGTTCTATATTCTCCAGAGCGGTGCGATCCTCCCTGAACAGGTGTGTAATCTCCTGTACGGCCTTGTCGTAGGCGGCTGTATCACTCGGATCCACTGTGCCCTTAGCAGTAACCAGCTTCTCCGCGGCGGTCTGCGGATCTGTCACCTCCGGTTGGCCGAGTAGGTTTGCCACCAGCGCTTCCACCGCCAGCAGGTTCTGCAGGGCCTCGGTGTGATATTTTTCACGCCCGCGCAGCACATAGTTCTTGAAGTTGTGAATCCCCTTGCCGTAACCAAATTGAAATTCGATCTCCTCTAAATCCGTCCACGACCATCTTGCGCGCAGGGTATCCAATCCCTGCACGGCAGCGGTGTCGTCGATGATCACCACGCGGTCAATATCTTCAACTCGCCATTTTTTCTTGCGCAGATCGGCAATCCAATCCAGGGTCGTGGCGTAGGATTCCACCACCACCTTAACCGCCTTGAGCGCCTGTTGCTCTGCGGCGCTCAATTGTTCGCCGCGCTCAAGGCCGGCGATCACGTCTAAGATGCGAGTGAAGTCCGCACGCGCTGCGGTGCGGTACTCCTCCCTATCCCGCAGCACGTAATTCTTGAAGTTGTGGATCCCGCCACCGTAACCCATCAGGCGTACAATTTGGGCCAGCTCATCGCGTACCTCAGCGGCCTGCAGAGAAATAGCGGGTACCAGCGCCAGCCACGCGAAAACAATCGAAACACCAAAACGGATTTTCATCTACGCCCTTCGAATCGGCAAGCACGAAACGCAATCATGCGTGTCATCCACACGGGTTCAGGTTGACTTGATCTTGGTGACCCGTACCACGGTGTCCATCCAACGTTGTTGCCCATTGATCGGGTCCGGCGAATTGGGGATCACCCAATTGGGATGCACTCCGTTGCGGTTCCACCATCGCGTATCGCGATCTGGGATATCATCTACCCCCTCGGGCGCGCGTTTGCCCGAGGCAAAACGCCCGTACTGCCAGTGCCCGCAGTGGTGGGAGATAGCGATGACTCCCGGGACCACGCCCGGTGTTACCTGTACTGCGGTTTCGATCTCACCAATTTCAGAACTCACTTTTACCGTGTCTCCCTCACGGAGAGCCAAGGCCTGTGCGGTGCCGGGGTTAATCCATGCCGGGTTGTCGTGATACAGCTCGGCCAGCCAGCGGCAGTTCATGGTACGCGAATGCGTCTGTACGTTGACCTTGTATGTCGTCAACACCAGCTGATCCGGCGCCAGGTCGGCATGCTCGGGGATGGCCATGTAGGTAGGCATCGGCGGCAGCCCTCGTTCTTCCATCAAGGATGAATAGATCTCGAAGTACCCGGACTTGTTGACCTTGTCCGGCGGAAAACCCACATAGACCAGGTCACCGAATTGTTGTGCGACGTAACCGCGGTAGGCCTTTTTGGTATGTGTGTAACCTTGCGCCTCGGCCACCTCGCGACTGCCGACACCGGCCGCCTTCCAGTCCCAGTAAACCCCGGTTGTATCGTCAAAGATGATCGTCTCCTTGTTCAGCTCCTTGTCCTTGACGTCCTGTCGGTATGTGAAGTATTGCGGTTTGTCGCGTTTATTGTGCCACACACCCTTTTTTCTCATCCCGCGGAAACCGCGCGCCTTCTTTTTCACGATCTTGGTCTTCTTGCAGGATTTTTCCACGAAGTCTTCCATTGACTTGGCGCCGATTTTCAATCCCAACTTCTTGGCGAGGTCACAGCACACATCGGCAAAATTTCTGGATTCACCCATCGGCGCTACAAGCGGTTGACGGATGTAAAACTCCGGAATTTGGGTCGGCGATACCATATCTTCCCAGTCCCACCGTTCCAGATAGGTGGTGTCCGGGAGGATCATATCCGCCAAGGCCGCCGACTCATCGTAGAACGGATTTACACATACCGTGAACGGCAGCAGCGACTCATCCTTCAAAACTTCTTCGTTACCCTTGCAGTCCCCGTTTGCATACACCGGTGCGTAGCAGTACCACAGGTACACCTCGGGACGCCCGGCGCTGCCTTCTTTGATCCGCTCGAATACCTGGTGGCTCACATGATGCGTCGGAAACGCAATCTGCCCCGCGATGCCATCCAGGAGATCGAGCTTTCTCGTCTTGGGGGTCTTCTTGGGTTTGGGATAATTCCAACTCGCGCCCACCGCCTTGCAGCGACCGCCGGGGTTATCGATGTTCCCGGTAATGGCCGCAAGCATCTGAATCGCCCGCTCGGTCTCGTTGCCATTGTAATGGGCCACAGCGCCCCGGTAACTGATCACACAGGCGGGGCGCCGGGTCGCGAACTCACGCGCAACCTCGACGATGCGGTACGCCGGTACGCCGCTGATCTCGGAGGCCCACTCAGGCGTATACTCCTTGACGTGTCGTTTCAATGCCTCAATCTTGTCGTCGACGGAAGCGCGGTAATCGGCGGTGACCTTGCAGAACTCGAGGAACGGCACGCCCGCTTCGTACAGCCCCTCACGCATAATCACGTGGCACATCGCCAATACCACCGCCAGGTCCGTGCCGGGCCGGATCGGTACCCACTCCGTTGATTTCGCAGCCGTGTTGGAAAGGCGCACGTCGAAAGTCACGAGACGCACGCTGCGGTCCACCATCGCCGTGATTAAGCGCTGGGCGGTGGAGATATGATTAGTGTGGGTTTCGAAGATGTTACTGCCGAAGTTGAGAACAAACTGCGTGTTATCGAAGTCCCAGTTGTCATAGTGGCTCCCCCAAGTCAGTTCCTGGGCGGTCCACTTTCCCCCTTCACAAAGGCTGGTGTGATTGCCGATGGTTCCCGTGCCGTAGGCCGCCAGAAAATTGTGCACCAGCTTGCTGGTGCCGCCTTTCATACGTCCATAATGGAACATGAACTTCTCGGGTTCTCCGGCATCGCGCAAGCGCTTCAGGTGTTCGGCCAGTTCACCCAGTGCCTCATCCCAACTGATGCGCTTCCACTTGCCCTCGCCGCGCTCGCCGGTACGCCGCATGGGATGGAGGATGCGATCGGGATCATAGACTTGATTGATGCCCGCCTGTGATTTAGCGCAGATCTTGCCGAGCGAGCGGATCGAGTTGGGTTGTCCTTCGATCTTCGTCAACACCCCGTCTTCGGTGAATCCGATAATCGGACAGCGCGATACGCACTGCCAGCAAGCGCTCGGCACGGCCTCCTTCTCGGTGCCGCGCAGATACGAGTAGTCCTTGCCGCCCTCATCGAAGTACTGGCGTGCGCCGCTTTCAGAACTGGCCTTGGACTGAGTCTCAGTAGCGGCTAACGCGGTTTTCAGCGGAGACGCGGCAGTGGCCGCGGCAACTGTCGCGCCGATGCGTAGAAAATGTCGCCGATTCACCATCGCTACGTCCTCAGATACCGATTGGCCCGGTGATCTGGCCGCCCACCACGATCACGTAGCGGAGCATCAGGCCTCCGAAAAGAATGGCGATGGGTGCGGAGACGTTGATCACGTAGGGCCATTCGAATTCGTGCCCCAGCACCGCCGTACGGAGCAGATAGAAACCCTCGATGAAGGCGGGCATCAACAGTCCCACGAGGATGACGCCGACCCAGAAGGTAGTCGCCATTTCGCCTCCCGGCAGCAGCGTCTGTACCGCGAAGTTCGCGGAGTTGATTGTCATGTGCGCGAACATGAAGAACAGCCCGATGACCACCAGCTCGGCGATGATCAGCAGCACCTTCATGCTCACCAGGTAATACTCGGTGACGCGGAAGGCGGGATCCTCGCGTCGGACTGCGCCTCGGACTGCGCCTGGCTTGCGGAACATGAAGCGCTGTACCAATATGATCGCCGACAATCCGGTGGAGATCGCGGAGACGGTGAACAGCAACCACAGCACCGGGGTGTGCCACAGCGGGCGCGCCGGCACCGCCGCCAGCAGGATCGCGGTGTAGATCGCCATGGCGATTGCAAGCGGCACACAGATTGAGGCCATCGGTGCGCGTAGGCGCTCGCCACGCGCCTCCAGCCGTTCACCCCATTCACCGCGCAGCAGCGACTTCCAGGGAATGAAGGTGAGCGCGTAGACGGTGGCGAAAATGCAGAACAGCAGGATGAACCAGCTGCCCCAGTTCATGGGCGAGGGGTTGAGCGCCAGGAACCAGAAATTGCTGGTGAAAAGGTTGAGCGCGCGGAATGGCCGGCCGAGCTCGTAGATCAGCAGCCCGGTGCCGATAATGACCGGCAACGGGCCGATGAACGCACCGAGGCGGGCAATCAACGCCGCCCGGTGGCGGAACTCACCCGCCGGGCCCCACAGGACCACGATGCCGCTCACCGCCAGCGCGCCCGCCCCCAGACCTGCCAGGAACAAATACACGATCATCGGCCAGTTCCACATGAGATGCTGTTCCATGATCAGGTTCTCTTCGGCGAATTCGCCTTGTTGGTCGT
>CAMYOD010000058.1:17927-23223 GCA_947259975.1 uncultured Gammaproteobacteria bacterium | reverse complement strand
ACCCCTAAAATACCAGTGGCAAAGATCACGAAAAAAAATCCGAATCAATCCACTTACCACAGATCGAACCGAAGAGGTGCAGTATGAAGCATAAGCATTGCGTATTGGTCTGTTTAACAAGTTTCGGAGCACTTTGAACTTTGTCAACAATCCGTGCCGAATGTCGCCGCGGGAGCAAGAGTGAACGAACGCAACGTGTATACAGCAATTCTTGCGCAAGCCAGTCGGGTACCGCCGGACGGCGAAAGTCGGGTTAGGTACCTGCTTTCCAGTCCAACACCGAAAACTCCGCCCCCTTGCCGCGTGTCAGTTGAACCACGGCGCCTAACCGCGCGTTGGCGCCGGAATCCAAGGAAGCGCTCGAGGTAATTCGATAGGTGCCCGAGGGACGAATTGCGGGTGGAGGGGGGCGGCGTCGCTGCGCTCCTGGGGACGGCATTTGTGGGGACCCACCACGGTTGGCGAGTTCCGCGTCGACGGCCTCGGGACTGGCTCCCGGTAACGCGAGCAATACCGCGCGCGGCGCCGCCGCGCGATTGACTCCACCGCCCGAGTGCACCGTGATCCAGGGCTCGAGTTGTCGATACAGCACCGGCGACACACCAAGCACCAGCTGCAATTCCTCGACCGCCTCGAATCCCGCGTCCTTGGCACCGTAGTCGCGCCCGAACTGGTAGTACTCTTTGTCTTCTGCGCCGTGCAATCGCCGCAGCCCGTCACGATCCCGCCAGTCGAGTACGGCATCCACCAGGGAAGCCCGCGAACTTTCCTCGACACCGGCAACCCGGAACAATCCGTCGAGCAATTGCGGCGAGGCGCCATTGAGATCAATAAATCCCGATTCATCGCGTACCGATACGCGGACGTTCCCCTGTGCCATCGAAAACCGTTGCACCGACCCGTCGGACGGCCAACGCCGGGCAGGATCGGGATGCAGCATCACTAGTATTGCCCGGGTAATGCCCGCCTCGGCCAGGTAACGCGCCCGGGCCTGATCGACCGCATTGCGCGCCAGATTGGCCTCAGTGCGCATCGAATAGGCGAAGCCGGTGGCGATGACCGTGAGCAGAATGATGATCCACAGCACGATCACCAACACTAGACCGCGTTGCCGCTTCACGCCGACGCCGTGCCCGTGGGTTTCAGGTGCCCGCTGTTTCATGCGCCTCCTCGTTGACCAAGACCGTACCCCGCTGTGTTTTGCCGTCGATCATGGGTGCTACGATCAACGTGATCCACTCTTTTCGTTGCCGTTCCTCGAAACCGATTTCTAACGAAACTAGAGAGGGCAAAACCTTGACCGCGTTCCAACGATTGTGCCACATCGGCGCCTCGTCCGTGTCTATCGCACCGTAGAACCGAAAACGAGCGTCTTGGATTGTATCCAACAGGAGCTTCTCCTTGGGCCGGTGTGTTTCTTCCGTGATCTCAGGATGAAACAGCTGATATTCCACCACGAGTCCCAGTTGGGACTGGTCTTCGTCGACACCAAGCGTCACCACCGATAGACCGCCCCCACCGAGGTGTGCCGGCAACGGCGCGATGAACCGCACCGCACGACCGTCGCCCCAGAACGCCACCACGGACTCGCCGGATTCTTGCTTGATCATTATGGGTTTCACATGTTCGATCTGCCGGCGGATCCAGTTCCGCACGACGCGAATTTCATTCGTGCGTTCAGTATGTTCGCTACCTTTATCACTGGCTCGGACAGCAAGTTGCAGACCGCCAAACACCGCGAGGGTGATCAACACGGTCAAGCTCAGGGCGATGATCAGCTCGAGGAGCGTAAAGCCGGACTGGCGGCCGTGCAGTAGCTGTGCTGTTGATAACTTCATAATGGGCGACGGACCAGGCGCAATGTGGTTAACGACACCGAGCGTTCGCGTCCAAATTCGTTCCAAACCACGTCGATCTTGACTTCGCGGGGCGCGAGTGCGGGTGGTGTGTCCGCGGCCTCCCACCAGGCGGGGGTGCGCACCGTGGTTTGCCATCGATATCGGTCGTCGAAAACACCCTCATCGGTGCCGTCCGTTAATTGTTCGATAATGGTGATGGCGGCAAGTTTGGATTCGGCAAGCGCAATCGCTCGGCTATATTCATACCCGCGTGCCGAGGTACGCAGTCCGCCTGAAAAAATGCTCATGATCAATACCAGCGAGACGCTCAGTATCGAAAAAGCGACCAACACCTCGAGCAAGGTCATGCCCGACGCGTTGCCTGGTAAACCGGGACGCTTAATCACGGATCTGTACCCGACCCAGCAGCCAGTCGACATCCACCTGATACGCGCGACCGGTGCTCGCCACCTTGATGCGGCCACCGGTGGAGCTCCCGTCGGAAAAAAACCGAATACCACCGGTCACGCTATCGGAGGATGCGGAAGCGGCCCCATACACGCTAATGTCGAGATCAGCCGGCAGGGCGAATTCACGCCTGGCCCCGGTGATCCGATAACGTCGCGATTTGACATCTAGATGCAATGTAACGTCTTGGCCATGCGTGATCGCCTGGCTGCGGGCATAGCGCAGCGCGGCGGCGATCTCGCGCGTGGCGCTCTTCAGTTCCGCGCCCGGAATAGCGCCGGACACCAGCGGCGGGACCACGGCAACCAGCAGCGCAAGAATTGTGACGACCACCAAAAGCTCGAGGAGTGTAAATCCTCTCCCCCACGGTCCCTGAGACCGTGCCGTCGATCGACGATGGTATCCTCGCGTCACACCGGCCTCCTTACTCCCAGCTCAGGATGTCCTGATTCTCGCCCTCACCCCCTTCCGTGTTGTCCGCGCCCAGGGAGTACAGGTCGAAGGGACCGTGCCGTCCCGGCCGCCGGTAGTGATAGCTGAATCCCCACGGGTCGGCGGGGACCACGCGCTTCTTCAAGTAGGGCCCGTTCCAATTGCTCGCCCCCGCAGGCTTATCGACCAGCGCCTGCAGCCCTTCCTCGTCCGTCGGATAGCGACCGACCTCCAACCGGTACAGGTCGAGCCCGGCGGAGAGATCCTCGATCTGCAGGCGCGCGGTCTTGGTCTTCGACGACCCGACATATTTCATGACTTGCGGGCCGACAATTCCCGCGAGCAGGCCGAGAATGACGAGCACCACCAATAACTCGATGAGCGTAAATCCCTGCCGGGATCCCCGTATGACGCTGAGCGTTCTCCGCGTCTGCTTTCTGTGGCCCATGTTGAAGGATCAGATAACGAGTTGGTTCATGCCGAGTACAGCGACGAGTATCGACATGATGATTCCCGCGATGAGGACGCCGAGGGTAACGATCAGGGCCGGCTCGAGCAGGGTGAGCAGGCGGCGGATAGCGGCCTGCGCCTCCTGATCGTAGACCTCTGCCAATCGCAACAACATATCCTCCAGTTGACCGGACTCCTCGCCGACGTGGATCATCTTAATCGTCAACTTGGGAAATGTCTCGTGTTCCGACAGTGAAGCGGCGAGGCTTCGTCCCGCCTCCAGACTTTGCGCCGCGCTCGACACGTCCTCCGCCAACGCCCGATTATGCATGCTGCCCTTGACGATGCTCAACGCACCCAGCACGGGAACACCGTTGTTCAGCATGATACCCAGTGTACGGGTGAATCGCGCGATCTCCACTCGGGTGACCAAAGCGCCGACCATCGGCAGCCGCAGCAAGCGCCGATGCCACCAGACTCTGTGCGCCGGATCTTCCAGCCAGTTGCGCACCGCAAACGCCAGTGCGAGCACCACGAGCGGCGGCGCCCACCAGTAGTTGCGCAATATTTCGCCTGCGCCCATCACAATGCGCGTCGGCAGCGGCAGTGCCGCACCCATATCCGCAAACATCTGCGCGAACTGCGGTATCACCAATGTGAGAAGAATGATAATCGAGACTCCTGCCACCACGACGAGGATCAGCGGGTAGGTGATCGCCGAGGTGATACTTTCGCGTAAATCTCGGAGGCGTTCGAGATAATCGGCCAAACGGGTCAGTGTGGTATCGAGGGCGCCCGCGGATTCGCCGGCACGTACCATATTAATGTACAGATCCGAGAACGCCCCCGGTTGACCCTCGAGGGCGGACGAGAAGGCGGCGCCGTCGCGCACCAGGTCATTGATGCCGGTAACCAGCCGCCGTAACGTCTCGCTCTCCGAAACCTCGATTAGGGTCTGCAGCGACTGGTCCAGCGGCAGTCCGGCGCGCAGCAGTGTCGCCAGTTCACGGGTAAACAACTCGACGTCCCGTGACGACACACGCTGCTTCCCAAACGACCACGGTCTTCGCGCTCGCGCCGATCTCCTGCGTGTGACCGGCTCCACCAGGATCGGGATGTAACCCGCGTCCTGGAGTCGGGTAACCACCGCCGCTTCCAGCGTGGCGTCCATGTCGCCCTCCTCGGTTTCGCCGTCCGCGTTGACGGCTTTGTAGTGAAACACCGACATCGGGCAATCAGCACTCCTGCGTCACCCGCAGCACCTCTTCCAGGGTCGTAAGGCCCGCCAATGCCTTGCACAATCCATCCTCGTACATGGTTTGCATGCCCTCCCGGCGGGCGGCTTTCAAAATCTCTCCCGCCTCGACACGCTGCAACACCAGGCGCCGGATCGAATCGTCGACGGTGAGCAGTTCCAGCACCGCGGTCCGTCCACGGTATCCCGTGTTGTCGCAATGCTCGCAACCAGCCGCCTTATATAATGTGATCTCGTCGGAACCCGTTATTTGCTCGAGATGCAGCTCATAGACGGTCTCCGGTAAGACCGGGTAAGCAACACGACAGTGGGGACACAGTGAACGCACCAAGCGTTGCGCCAGAATCCCGTTCACGGTCGATGTGAGCAAATAGTCCTCGACGCCCATATCCAGCAGCCGGGTTACCGCCCCGGCGGCATCGTTGGTGTGCAAGGTCGACAGCACCAGGTGACCGGTCAACGCCGCTTGAACGGCGATCCGCGCAGTCTCCAGATCGCGCATCTCACCGATCATGATCACATCGGGATCCTGTCGCACGATCGAACGCAGGGCATTGGCGAAATTCAGCCCGATCTGCGGTTTGACATGAATCTGGACAATCCCGTCGAGTTGATACTCCACCGGATCCTCCACGGTCAGAATCTTACGTTCGCGTGTGTTCAGCTGGCTCAGCGCCGTGTACAGCGTCGTCGTTTTGCCGCTGCCGGTGGGGCCGGTTACGAGAATGATGCCGTTGGGTAAGGATAGCAATCCCCGAAAATGGGTCAGCGTAGCACCGTGGAATCCGAGCGCCTCAAAATCGAATGTCACCCGCTCTTTGTCGAGCAGCCGCATGACGACGCTCTCACCGTG
>CAMYOD010000058.1:0-17915 GCA_947259975.1 uncultured Gammaproteobacteria bacterium | reverse complement strand
CTTGAGCATGATCCGGCCGTCTTGCGGCAAGCGCCGCTCGGCAATATTGAGCTTGGCCATGATCTTGATGCGGGAGATCACCGCCGGCGTAAAGCGCGCAGGCGGCGCCTCCACCTCCTTCAATGCCCCGTCCAGACGATACCGCACCACCAGCCGATCTTCGAACGGCTCGATATGAATGTCCGAGGCGCGGGCCGCCACCGCGCGTTGAATCAACAGATTTACCAAACGGATCACCGGGGCCTCGCTGGCGAGGTCCATGAGTTGTTTGACGTCGATCTCTTCCTCGCCGCGCGGCGCATCGCTTTCCTCGACGATCTGTCCCAAGGCCGACTGTCCGTTGCCGTAACAACGCTCGATGGTCGCACCGATGTCCGAAGCCACTCCGAGTCTCGGCGTCACCGGATTCCGACACGCCACAGATACCGCGTCAGCGATATCCCGGGCTCGGGGATCGGCCATAGCCAGGACAACACCGTGTTCGTCCTCGCTGATCGGCACCACCTGGGCGGCTTTGAGAAATCGTGTCGAAAGCCGCGATTGCGTGACCGCTATCGCCGGATACGCGTCCGGTTTCAATGGCTGCATGTCCACAAGTGTCGCCAAGCCTTGAGCGACGTCCTGCTCGGACACTAAACCGAGCTTGGTGAGCAGCTTCACCAGCGACTCGCCGGGCTTCCGCAGCGTTATTACCCGCTTGTATTCTGCCGCGCGCAGTTTCCCGCTCGCTATCAAGACGTCGCCCAATGGATCTTCGCTTACTTTCTGAAGACGGCTTTGCTCCGTAGCCTCCCTCGATTCCGGAGAACTCCCAAGCGCCGCGTCTCCCTGCGGATTGCGGGACATTACCTCGGCAGGACGTGTATCGCTGTCTTCGCGTAAAATAATAGGGGACCTCATTTCGCTGCCCTCCACCAAAGTCTCTTCGACTCGCTGTTCAATATCAAACCATTTCTCCCTGGTGCGGCAATCAAACCCCATTTTCCCACCAAGGCTACTCGCAACAAGAGTTCCCGTCGAATTGAACCAAAGAACATATTTACCTGACCAAAAGAACAAGTTTTGGGTAACCGTGGTCTACGCCATACCGGCTTGTTGGTACTATGACTATCAAATACTTCGCACATGGGCGTTCAGCAATGGCGATGCCAGGTACGCGAATCCGCGAGTCGAGCGCGTTTGTTTTCAGTTGGTGGTGGGGTGAGATGAAAGACCTGTTACCGGGTTGGTTGATCGGTAACGGGGGCGTACGTCACGATCGCATCGTGCTGCAGGTCGAGGACGGTGAACTGGTGTGTCTTCGTTGTCACGGTAATCATAATAATCATAATATAAATGAACTTGATCGAATTGCCGCCAATGACGCCGATCCCGCAGACCAGCAGGCGTTCGTAGCCACCCTCTACTCGCATATGCACGACAAGGCGGGGACGAAGTTGCGGTTAACGGAGAATTGCATCGTTCGTCGCCGGATCAGTTTGCCGGCGGCGGCGCTGCAGAACCTGCGTCAAGTATTGGCCTTCGAAATGGATCGTCACACCCCCTTTCAGGCCGCCGACGTCTACTACGATTATCGTGTCCTGGATAAAACCGACGCCGGGCTGACGGTGGAACTCATAGCCGTGCCGCGCGACACGCTCGATGGGTGGGTGGATAAGCTCGCGGGCATGGGAATTAAGCTCGGCTCGGTTGACGTACTGTCTGCCGGTGAAAATACGCATCAGATCTGTCGTGACGCGGACATCAATCTGCTCCCGGACGAACAGCGTCCGCCGCCAACCGACCGCGCGCTCACTCCGCTCAACCTCGGCTTGGCGGTCGTTGCCGGCGTGCTGCTTGTCGTTGTCCTGGCGATGCCGCTTTTTCGGATGCACGATGCCGTCGCCGGCCTGCAGGCGCAAACCGATGCCGCGCGGGTACGCGCGGAAGAAGTTGCCGAACTCCGGGATCAGCTGAACAACCGGATCGAGGAAATTCGGAAATTGTTGAACAACAAGAATGGGTCACCGCCGGTGATCGAGCTTTTCGCGGAACTCGCAAGGATACTGCCGGACGATACCTGGCTCAGGAGTACGGAACTAAAGGGTGGTAAGTTTCTGATTCAGGGGGAGTCCGCAGCTGCTTCCAGTCTGCTTGGATTGATCGAGGCCTCGCCGATTTTCGGCGGCGCGTCTTTTGTATCGCCGGTCACGCAGAATCCAGCCACCGGTCGCGAGCGGTTTCAGATTTCTTTACAGGCGGGGCAAGGTTAAGGCGATGCGTGCGCTGTCGAAACGTGAAAGTCGTGTCGTTGCGGTGGGGTTGCTCATCGCCGCGCTGTTGCTTTTCTATCTCGGCATTGCGCGTCCGTACGTCTCCACCTACCGCAGTTACCAGCAGACTGTGGAGACACTTCAAGAACGACTCGCACGCTTTCAAGCGATCGCGGCCACGCGAGACGACGTTGTTAGGCGGCTCGAACAACTACATGATGATCCACAGCTGGCGCGGCACTATCTTCAGGAGGAATCCATCGCCTTGGCGGCCGCAGAGCTACAGCAATACGTAAAACGAACCATCGGTGATGGTGGAGGTCGGCTGGTAAGTACGCAGTCGATCAATACTCTAAATCTGGCCGGCGTACGCTCCGCCACCATCAAGGTCCGTATGCGGGGCGCCAGCGATGCCATTCTTCGGGTGTTTCACCGTCTCGAAAGCAGTCATCCCCTGGTGGTGTTGGACAATATCATCGTGCAGTCCACGCGCCGCGGACGACGCGCGCGACAAGGCGGCGAAAACCTCGACATCCGGTTCGACCTGACCGGCTACGTACGGCCAGCGGCCTCGTGAGGTGGTAATGCAACGCACTCGCCTGTTGAAGTATTTTCTCATCGTTAGCATCCTGGTCATGGCGGCGGTCGTCAGTTGGCAGATGGGGTCGCGCCCCGCGTCGATAAGCATTGATCGGGCCTCGGTGGAATCGTCACCGGCCTTACTGCCGGATGCGCCGGCAGCGGTCTTTGAGCTCGCGGCGCTCGAAGCATACGACGAGATCATCGAGCGTCCGCTGTTCAGTCAAACACGTCGTCCACCCGTGCCCGAGACCGTAAAAAACACGACCGTGAAACCGCCCCAACCCAAAAACGAGCCATTACCGGACTGGAAATTGGTGGGAACTGCCATCACCTCTGACACACAGACCGCCCTGATTTGGGACACCCGAAACCGGCGGTTTGTCAGGCTCGAGCCCGGAATGAACCGGAGTGGTTGGGAGATCGCTGCGGTACAGCCCGAGGTGGTTGTCATGAGCAACGGCAAGATCCAGCATCAGATCAAGTTACCCCGGTTCTAATTCATAATCCGTCTGCTATCCTATATCTTGCAAACTTCTTCCTTTACAATCGCTCACGAAGAGATCTTCGGAGACTACTGTTGCTCCAAGTGATCGTAACAACCACGCGCAATGCGGTCGTAAAGATCTGCACGAAGGCTTGGCCACTCGCCGCGCTGGGGTGCCTGGTTGTCTGGTTAGCAAGCTGTGCCTCTTCGCCTAACGCCCGCGTACTCATTACCGATGCCCCGGAACCCATTCCACGTATCGGCGATGCACCACAGCCACGCGAGAGTGTCCGGCCCACATCGCCCGAACCGAGACAATATCCGTCCGAGGCGACGCGGCCCGGGCGCCTTTCTCAGGTCTACCCCGGCACCGGTGCGTTCATCAGCGAAGAGCGGATCGTACGCGCCCAGGCGGAGATCGGTGAAACAGAGGATGTCACGCTGAACTTCGAATCGGCCGACGTGCGCGAGGTCGTGGCGATGATTCTCGGTGAGATCCTCAAGGAAAATTACGTCGTCGATCCCAATGTCAAGGGGTCTATCTCTCTGCGCACGTCGCGTCCAATGGATCGCAGCGCGCTGTTGTCGATTTTGGAAGCCGTGCTGCAGGTCAACAACGCCGCGCTGATCCACAGGGACGGGCTGTTCAAGGTTGTACCGACGGCCAAGGCCCTGCAAGGTGTGGACGCCCCCCGGTTGGGAACACTATCTGGGCGGCCTGGCTATCAGGTACGGCTGATACCGTTGCAATACGTCGCCGCGCAGGAGATGCACAAGATTCTCGAACCATTTATCGCCAAGGAAGGTGTACTGCGGGTCGATAGCAACCGCAACCTGTTGATCGTTGCCGGCAGCGCAGCGGAGATCGCCCAAGTCGGGGAGATGGTCGAGCTGTTTGATGTGGATTGGTTACAGGGGATGTCGTTTGGTTTGTTGCCTATCCACTATACGGATCCAGAGACCATTGTCAGAGAGATCGAGGCGATGTTCAGTGAACAAGAGGACGGGCCACTCGGCGGTCTGGTGCGTCTCGTTCCCGTGCAGCGGCTCAATGCGCTGATGGTGATCAGCTCGCAACCGCGTTATCTGCGTGAGGTCCAGAAGTGGCTCGCGCGCCTGGATGTGCCCGGTGAAGGAGAAGGCCGGCGTTTGTACGTATTCCGGGTCCAGAACGGCCGCGCGGAGGACCTGGCAGGAATTCTGCGCGAGCTGTTCGGGTTGCAGGGCGAGGATCGCAGGCAGGCAGAGCAGGCCCCGGAATTGGCTCCCGGGGCGACGCCGAGACTGGTGCAGCTTCGCCCCGGTGATGAACAAAGCGCCGGGGCGGACAGCCCGGCTGCGGATGTGATTGAGCGTCAACCCGCGCCGCGGGCGCCCTCACCCACACCAGAGGCGGCGACCTCGCAACCGTCCGCTGCGGTCGAACCAACGGTAGTCGGACGGGTGAATATCGTCGCCGATCGCAGCCGCAACGCGTTGCTCATACTGGCAACGCCCAACGATTACGCCAAGCTTGAATCCGCGCTCTTCGAGCTCGACGTACCGCCGCTGCAGGTGCTGATAGAGGCGACCATAGTCGATGTAAATCTCAGTGGTGAATTGAGCCACGGTGTGCAGTGGTTTTTCGACCATCGTCTTCCCGCAAACACGCTGACCGACCACCGCTACGATTTTATCGGCAGCGCAACCATCGGCCTGCCGCTGGCTTTCCCGGGGACTCTTTCCTATCAGATTGTCAACGCCGCGCAAGAGGTCCGCGCACTGATGAATTTGTTGGCTACGGAAGATAAGATCAAGGTAATCGCCTCGCCGTCGGTCCTGGTCCTGGACAACGAATCGGCGACGATACGCGTAGGCGACCAGCAACCGATATCCACGACCGTCGTCACCGAAGGTGGCGTGGTGTCCAGCTCCGTTCAGTTCAAGGACACCGGGGTCACGCTGCAGGTGACGCCACGCGTCAACGCCGGTGGCCTGGTGATATTGGACATCAGCCAGGAGCTGTCCGATGCCGGCGCGATTGACGACGCCACCGGGCAGCGCGCGTTTCTGGAGCGAAGTGTTCAGAGCCGAGTGGCGCTGCGCAGCGGCGAGAGCGTGGTGCTAGGAGGGTTGATCAGCGAGAACAATACCCGATCGGAAAGCGGCGTACCCTTTATCCACAAGCTCCCGGTCATTGGGTTCTTCTTCGGCCAGAAAGTGAACACCGTTGCGCGCACGGAGCTCGTGGTGGTCCTCAATGCCACCGTCATCGAGAATCGTGACGACTTGCGTGAGGTCACCAAGGAGTTTCGCCGGAAGATGCGCAGCATTTACCCGCAAACGGGTGCTGACGATTCCGCAATCCCACTTCAATCACAGCCTGACAACTCTACAATACCGCCCCCAGCGGCGCCACAGGATCGCCCCGACGCCGGGCAAAGAACATTAAGACAAGCGCCCGGTCTCGAATCGCGACCACCAGCTCTTGAGCGTACGCTCGACGCGCCGGCGGCAACGGATATCGCCGATCACGGAATGCCAGAGCCGTACCGTGCCGATGGATTGGAATCGGCCGTCGCCGTGGCTCATACGGAATTGGCAAACGCGGTCCATGACGGCCAAATTCTTAGCGACAAGGACCCAGTATCGACCGATGGCGCCCGGATACCGAGCCCCGCGCTTGCGTCGCTTGTACAGACTGACGCCACATACCGACAGAATATTCGACGTTCGAACGACAACAGAGCACACAGTCGTAGACTCTTCCCCAAGGACGCACACAGCGAGCCCACTACACAGGAGATCGCGTCGGCATACAGCGAAGACCTCGTTATTGTCGTGGAGAAAGGCGACACGCTGAGCAATCTTGCGAAGCACTACCTAGGGCGTGAGTTCTATTACTACAAAATCTTGGAGGCCAACAGCAATACGGTCGAGAATCCGCACGTAATCAAGCCGGGTATGCAGCTGCGCATACCAACCAAACGGTAAAAAGTTGGGGTCTCGTTCGCGCCGGTCCCAAGATCGGAATCGATATCTGTGAGCCCGGGACCCTAGTTCCGGCATCTAGCCCGCATTTCTCACCAGGCGGCGCCAAATTCTAATTCCATGGTGATACTGCGGGCCGTTTACTGAGTTAACGAAATACACAATGGCCTTCACTCGACCCATAGCTCGCTATGGGTCTCGCTCCAGGCGCGGCGCGCAGCCGCACGAGTCCTGCGCCAGCATCCGGGATCCTGGTGAGAAATGTGGGCTAGCCGCCGGACACTGCGACTTCGCGCAGCACAGGGCCCTTTGGCAGCAACCGGGGATTCTTGGTTACCATATCCACCCTAAACATCCCCTGGTTTCTCTGTCGATCGCCTTGGTGATATGCAAGGAAAGCCCCGCACAACAAATATCGAAATATTCTGCTGTAGAATAAAGACGGTGCGATGGTGTAAAGTGGCGGTGTTGAAGTGTGTCTGTTGTGGGGATCCGCATTGCGGAGCGAGGTTGGGATGGAGATTCAACGAGCAGTTTTCACGAAATTGCAGCGGTCGCTCGGTGGAGAACCGAGTGCTATCGCCGTTATGGTCGGCGCCGCAGCGCTGTTGGTGTTGGGCATCGGATACGCGGTGCATCAATCGCTGACCATATACTCCCACGCCGCCGACGAGTTAAGCGATATTGGCAAGGTTCTGGCGCACGAGGCTGCCACCAGCCTCATAGAGCGCAATGTCGACTCGGCGAACAAGGCGCTGCGACTCATATCCGCACAACCAAATTTTTCAACAGTAGCCATCTACGCTGCGGACGGATCACTCTTCTCGCAATATCCCGGAACCGCTACCGAACCGGCTCTCCGGAGGGAAACGCGTTATGGTACGTACTTTGAGGACGGCAAATTAATGCACTACAGACCGGTACAGGTAGGGAAAAACACAATCGGTGCGATCTACCTGACGGTGAATTCGCAGTTTTACCACCAGCGCTTGTTCGGGCACCTGCTCGTTGCAGTGATCGCCATCACCGTGTCGTTGTGGACGATGTTTTTCTTCAAGCGACTGCAACGGCGTTACACTCACGCCGACAGGAAACTCCGGGAAGCGAAAGAAGCGGCGGAGAAAGCGAATCAAATAAAGTCGCGCCTACTGGAGAACATGACGCATGAGATTCGCACACCGATGAACACGGTGATCGGTATGACCGACCTAATATTGAACACCGAGTTGACGAGCAGACAGCAAAGTTACACGCAAACGATTCGCACAAGCGGAGAACTGCTGCTCAGCGTTGTGGCCAACAAGCTCGATCTGTTGAAGCTCGAGGCCCACAAACTGTATCTCGAACGCACAGAGTTCGACGTCGAAGATGTGGTTGAATCCGCGCTCGAGATGCTCGGCTACAGCGCCTACCAAAAAAATATTGAACTCGCGTGTCGCTATAAGAAAACGAGCGGACTGCAATTGCTGGGAGATCCCAACCGATTGCGCCAGATAATTGTAAACTTACTGTCGAATGCGGTGAAGTTCACCGAAGTGGGAGAAATTATAATTGATTGTTCTTTGGTATCAGAGACTCATGATCAGGTAACACTGAGATTTGCTGTGGTCGACACGGGTATAGGAATTGAGCCCCATTTCATGGACCAGGTGTTTGACGTATTTAGCCAGTCCGATGCTACCACGCAACGTCATCGAGGGGCGGGACTGGGATTAGCGATCTGTAAACAGTTTGTGGAGAACATGGGTGGCGAGATCCACGCAGAAAGCGAATACGGTGGGGGTTCGCATTTCTGGTTTGTCGTACCTTTAGAGAAATCGCCAACGTCACACGGGGACGAGTCCCACCTGCGATCGGTATCGGGTCAACGGATACTGGTGGTGGACGACAACTATACGGTGGGACAGACCTTGTGCGAGCACATTTGCGCATGGGGGATGCGTCCCGATTACGAGCCCGACGCAAACGCGGTGTTGGATCGCCTAATCGCAGAAGCGAACCACGATCGCTACCAACTGGCCATTATCGATGTGCATATGCCGTCCATGGACGGGATCACCTTGGCGCGCCAGATTCAAGAAGTTCCCGTCATTGCATCGACGCGACAGGTGTTGTTGACGCCGGTCGCCAACCCTTTACGGCCTGGTGTTGTGTCGTCCCTATCGCGAACGCAATGTATCAATAAACCCGTACTGCCGCGTGCGCTGCGAGATACGATGCTGGAGCTTCTGAGTGATGACCGTCCCGGGCAGCATATCCGAAGCACCCCGAGCCCAAGCAACGTGTTGGCCGGCGTCAATACATGCGCACGGGTATTGATTGCCGAAGACAACCCGGCGAGTCGACAGATGCTGCTCGACATACTGGCGACACTGGGCTTGAGCGCAGACAGCGTTACGGATGGAAACGGCGTAATCGATGCGATGCAACGCGATCCGTACGACCTCATATTATTAGATTGTCAAATGCCAAACATGGACGGTTACGAGGTAACGGTTAAGTTGCGGCAACAGCAAACCAACCCATTGCGCCCGATAATTATCGCGGTGAGCGCGTTCGTGTCTAAAGAACATGCCAAGCGCTGTCTGCAATTAGGCATGAACGACTATATTGCCAAACCGGTGCGGCTCGAGGGCCTGCGGCGAACGCTGGAGAAATGGTTACCCGGCACGGATGCCGCACCACCGCCGAATTCGTCGGCGTTGGATGGTGAGGTATGGGATGACTGGCGCCAATACCAGGGCAAAAATCCGGCCCTATTCGCCAAACTGTCGGAAACCTTCGTCGACGACGCAAACCAACGGCTGGCAGCGATTTCCGAGAACTGGGAAAGCGGGACCGTGGCCCAGTTTGCGAGCCAGCTCCATGCCATGCGGGCCGGTTGTTTACAGCTCGGCGCGACACGTATGGCGGCGTCTTGTCTGGAGATCGAACATACGCTCCAACAAGGGTCAACGGAGATCTTGCCGCGATTAATCCAGCGTTTACGTGATGAATACCGGTTGGTAAGACAAGAGCTTGAGGATGTCGCGGGAACACCACTCGGCAAGACAAGGAAAACCGCCCGTTAACTGCACTTTTGCTCAGGGATGATAGCTACTAACGTACTGATTCTCATAGAGATATGATAGATCGTGTCGTTACGTCCTGGTCTTGCGTACAGCACGGTTTTTGGTCTCCTGGCCAGTTATATACCTACCACTCGTGGGGTATGTTTTATCTTATTCGGGGACCAGTTGGGGGACTCGTTGGTTTCAATCGGAACACACTCCTGGGGAACACGCCTTACGGCCGGAAGTGTTTACCACACGGAGGATCGTCGCCAGGACATCGTCAACCACGTCTAGTGAGGTGCCTGTGCATGAAGGACAAGCGCGCTCAGCATGAGCCCACCCAGACAGAATCCATCGCCGAAGGATCCCGGTCTCTCGATGGCGCAATATGGCGCGACTGGCGGGCGCGCGGTGATAAGGACCCGACCTTTCTCGCGAAGCTGGTGGCGATATTCATTGACGATACGAACCAACGGCTGGCGGCGATTTCAAAGGCGTTGGCGGACGGGGGTACGATCGAATGCGCGTACGCGGCACACGCCTTAGCCACCGGCTGTTTACAGATCGGGGCAACATGTATGGCGAAGCTTTGCCTTGACATCGAGCGTGCGGCCCAAAGCGGGGCGACGGAGCTCGGGTCACCGCTGCTCCAGCGCATACACGATGAGTACCGGCTAGTGAGGCGGGAACTCGAAGCCGCCGTCACGAGGGCAGAGACAGAACACTGAAGGGTGCGAGGGTTTGCTACTGGGGAAGCAGGATCTCAACGGTCCCCTCGGCGCGTAATCGATCGATAAGGACCCGTATCTGCTGTTGGACTTTCCCCGACCGCAGGTGCGCGCGGATCTGGTCGGCGACCGCTTCCTTAGCGACGGTGTCCCCGCCGCGCCGCGCCTCGACGCGGATGATGTGATACCCGAACTGTGTGCGTACGGGCGCGGAGATCTCTCCCGGTTGTAGAGCAAAAGCGGCCTGTTCAAACGCCGGCACCATGCGGCCACGGCCAAAGAAACCGAGATCACCGCCCTGCGCGGCGCTCGAACCCTCGGAGTGCTGCTTCGCCAAGTCCGCGAAGTCGCCGCCGGCCTTGGCCTCGACGAGAAACTTCTCGATCTTTGCCTTCGCCGCCTTATCCGCCGCCTCGTCAGCACCCGCCTCCAGCTTGATCAGGATCGAACCTCTTCCGGCTGCTTCATCTTCTCAGAGTTGGCGTTGTAAAAATCGTCGACATCTTTGTCGCTGACGGTGATACCGCCGGCGACATCCTGCTCGATCATGCGCCGCACCGAAAGTTGCCGTTTGAGGTCTTCGGTGTAAGTCTCCTCGGTGAACCCGCCGCGCTGGATACGAGTGCGAAAGTCCTGTTCCGACGGGAACTGATCTTTCACCTTGATGACAGCATCCGCCAGTTCCTTGTCGGTAACCACGATCTCCTTGCGTCTCGCCTCCTGCCACAGGAGTTCCTGCGCGATCAGTTGATCCAACACCTGTTGCTGCAACGCCTTAAACCGACTAGGATCGGTGATCGCACCGTAGTTCGTCCCTTGCCGCTGTAACGTGGCATCGACGCTCGCCTGCAGTCGCGCGCGCCCGATGCCCTCGCCGTTCACCTTGGCAGCGAAACCGACCTGGGCGGTCTGCGCCGAGGTAGCTAGTGGCAGCATGAAAAGACAGATCGACAAAAACGAATATATTTTCAGCACAAGAAAAACCCTCTTTTTGTATACGATACGCTAGCCCCATCACCGGGACACGAACAGCAACGGGTGCGAAGGCGCGTCGGTCTGTGGAATTCTAACAAATTAGACCGTGGCGCCGGGCTAGGCCCCCGGGGTTTGGGCACCGGCGTCTGTGGGATCGACGACGGCTTGGGCAATGACCGCGGACTACTCAACCCCAACCCAGTGGGCATCGGCACGGAAGTTGCGCTTCTCGAGGTCCACCGCGACGATGTGGGCGCCCCGCGCGCCGATGCGACGGTTGACCGAATACGTGAGCGGTGGGGTCAGACCGGTATCGAACCCGTGCAGTGCCTCGAGGGCCTTGACCAGCTTATCGCGGCTCAGCGCCCGGCCTGCCTTCTTTAATCCCTCCAAGAGTAACTCGACGGCAGAGTAAGCCGCGATCTGGGCGGGGAGATGCTTGCGCGGCAGATTGTGGCGTTGATGAAATCGGCCGAATTCCTGTTTGCCGGCGGGCGTGTGATCCGAGGGCACGGTCGGATAGGCCACGAACACCCGGTCCTGGAAGGCCGCGGGGAGGTCGAATAATGCTTTGTCGGCCAGCGAACCCGCCATCAGGACATAAGGCACCCAGGCGCGCCGCGCACCTTGCTGCGCCACGGCGACGAGTTCGGGCCCGGGGCCAAGAAACACGAAGGCCTGTGTGTCGGCTGTTTTCAGCTGCGCCGCAATCGCGGCGGCGTCCACTTGCCCAGGCGCATAATCGACGAGCAGCGGTTCCGGCCACCTATGCTTCTCGGCATGGCCGCGTATCGCCTGCGCCACTTGCTCCGCCTGATCGCCTCGCGGATAGACCACGTCGACGCGCGGTCCGCTCAGTTCGAGCTGTTTCGAGGCGTAGTCCAAAAGCGCCGTTGCCTGCACGGTCAGGCCCGCGAACAGGTAGAAGGTGAAGCGCTGTAAACTGTCGGCATCGGCGGGGAACTGGGTGAACGGGCCGATGACGGGAACCTGATTCACTTCCACGATCTCACCCAGTTCCGTCTCCAAACCGGCGGTGACGGGGGCGACCAAGGCAAAGATCTCGCCGCTCTCGATAAGCGCCGCGCCCCGCTCGAGCACCAGCTCCCGCGTCGGGGCGGAGGCGACCCGCAGTTCCAGGCGCCGGCCGTAAATCCCCCCCTGGACGTTGATATCGTCGAAATAGGCCATGAGGACGTTCTCGATTACCTCTCCCAGGGACGCCGTGGGCCCTCCGGCCGGCAGCACGGTCCCCACGCGTATCGTCTTGTCGGCCAGCCCGGGATCCAGATCGTACTCGAGGCGTTTGAGGTAGACCACCAGGTCCGCCATATCCTCGGGATCCATCTCGTAGCGCGGCATGCTCGGGTCGAGCCGGTTACCGGCGGCGTCGACCCCCGCGGCGATCGACCGGATAGCGGTTGGCGTGGTATAGGCCGGGCGGCGTCGGCCCGCACCGGAGCGCGTGCCGTAGGGCTTGGTGAGGTGGCTCCAGGTGATGTTGGAGGGCTTGACCCCCGCTTCCGGCCGGCCTAGCCCGTCGGGACCGTGACAGCCGACACAGGGTATGGCGCTGGCTGGTAGGGGCACCAAGGCATGGCCGACGTAGGCGGTGATCTCGCGTCCGGAGACGCTGTCACCTTCGTAATAGATTACCTTGCCCCGGGCCTCCTCTTCTGACAGGCCCGCGCCGAGCGCAGCACCTGCGAACGAGGCAGTGATCAGAATGGCCGCTTTAAAAACGGGTCTCGAAACGCTGGTGCAAGGTCTTGGGCCCATGCCAGAGAATCTTAGCACGTCGCGTGGGCATGCGGCGCGGTGTCCGAGCCGGCGGCTATATGCGTCTGCACCGGCCGTCGGAAACGTCATGAAACAATAAATCTGAGAATTATAAGCCGTCTCCTCAGCTTGGTAGTATTGATTGAGTTACGAAGCTTAATCAACTGCCTCACAAAGGAGACGACCTATGACGCTGTATTGCGGAATTGACCTTCATAGCAACAATTCGCAAGGCCCAGCGAACGCACAAAATGGTGGCCAAGAAAGCGGTGGCCAACAAGTTGGCGAAGGCGTGTTATCACATGCTCATCCGCCATGAGCCATTTGATGTCAACAGGGCCTTTGCCTGATGGGCGTGGTGTCGTGCCGAGGTCGTAAGAAGTATGGTGGAAATCCCGGGACACTGAATACCCGGCACGACACACACCAATCAACCGGTAGGGTTTGGAAAGTGCCTCAATCCGCAGCCAACAGGAGCTTGATGAAAATTCCCGACACTGACTCATGCGGACCGGTTTGGGTGCCGACGATTTTATGGGGCGTCTTAGATGCCAGGGGCGGAACGACTGCTCAATAGGAGCAGCGTTCCAGGCCTTGATCCAGATGGGTGACTGAAGCACTTTGCCACCAACAAAGTAGCCAACACTCAAGATCGCGGGCGCAGGCTCCAGACGTTATCAGGAAACCCAATGGGCGAATGCTCAGTTTTTTATTCGCCCCCTTGACCGGAGACGGCTTATGGGCGACCCCTTAATCACTTAATCATTAATCAATCGCATGGGGCCGTTGATCGGCATGCGCAGTCGTTGTATCGGCCAGTATCGATAATGTAAGCGTTAATCGTTGGGCCGACTATAATTGCGATAGAGATAACACGATAACGGGGTGTACTTGATGACCTATTTTTGTTTGCGAAGCGTCAAAGCGTTGGTGGCGATCTCGATGGTCTCACTGCTGATGGGTTGTGGCGGAGGCGGGACTTCCTCCGGTACCGGTGGCGCGGGCGCTGGCGGCTCGCTGTCCTCGACTTTGGTGATAGATTTACGCGGAAGCGGTTTCGCGATGTTTGATCCGCCACTCGAAAGGTCCGGAGGTGCGCTGGCCGCTATTTCCAACCTGTTGGTTGCAGACGCGTGGGCGCAAATCAGTGGGACTACTTTGATATTCATCAACGGTGACCCACCACCTACCGTTGAGATCAAAGATGGTATGGCTTATATCCCATTGCCGTCTGGGGGATATGATGTGTGTCTCAATGCGCCGCGAACCCCACCAGACAACCTAGACGACCCAAATTGTCAGATGGTGTCCGTGGGAGAAGATCAGATCGTGATAATCGAGGGCTTAGCAAATGAAGTCACGCTAGTTAGCGTGACAGTGGATGACGCGGCAGACGACGTCATTGATCCTCAGGACCCGAACCACCCACACAAGTACTTGGTTTGCCACAAGGGCAGGATGACTATATCCGTGGGCAAACCGGCAGGAACTGCGCACTACGTGCACGGCGATACACTCGGCCCGTGTCAACCCGTTGCCGAAGGGCCCACAACCGAAACCCAAGATGGGCTTACCGAGGACAGTCAGAAAGGCAAAGGTAAAGGTAAGGGTAAGGGTAAGGGTAACGACAAGAAGAAGGGCTAGCCCGCATATTGCACGAGTGACGGGGTGGTGACGGATTTTTCGGCTTGAGAGGGATAATTGGGCGTTAATGGATTTCGAACTTAGCGGTGAGTCGGATTTTTATTTTCGATTCCTACGAATCCAAGACGACAGCAACGAATTTTTCGATTTCGGACATACTTCGCCATTGCGCTGTCACACTACGCGCAGGTTGCGCTCCAACGATTAGGATGATGCCGTTATCCGGGAGCGAGGCGCGCGGCGACGCGCAAGAACAAGTCCTGATACGGATAGCTGGAGGATAATAGGAATCGCACACGGCGTGTGTTGCGTAACACCACCGCGCCGATTTTCAAAAGTTTCAGACGCACGGTGCCGACATAGGCGCGGGCCAGCTCCGTGCCCTGTAACGCTAACCGTCGAATGGCCTCTAATAGGGTATAGGCCAAAGAGGACAGCAACAACCGGAACTGGTTGGGCCACCATGCGGAACAACTAGTGCGATCGGCATACAGATCCAGTTGTTGTTCTTTGATGCGATTCTCCATATCGCCGCGGGCGCAATACAGCCGGTCATATAAGCGCTTGGGTTCACCCTCCAGATTGGTGACCACATAGCGGGGATTAGAACCTTTGGCGGTATGTTCGGCCTTGATCAATACGCGGCGGGTGTGATCCCAACTGCGCGCAGCATACCGGCATTCATGAAATCGACGTTGCGGACGCCCGCTCGTCTCAAACTGTGACTTCGCCGCATCCAGATAGACTTTTGCCAAGCGATTCAGACGCTTATTCTTGGCAATGCCGACGATATACCCCACTTTATGGCGCTCGCACCAGGCCAACATGCGCCAGCGACAAAACCCCGAATCCCCGCGAAAAATAATTTTCACCTTTGGCCACACCTGGCGGAAGCGTTTCACTAACAACGCCAAAATCGCCCACGCATGCTTGGCCGCGTCGATCTTGCTCGGCCGCAGATAACTCACCAACAATTGATCTTTGCAAAATACATACAGCGGCAAAAAACAGTAGTGGTCGTAGTATCCATGAAAAAAACACCCTTCCTGCTTGCCGTGTACCGCATCGTCGGTGGCATCAAAGTCCAACACCAAACGCTTCGGCACTCGTTTGAACGAAGCAATAAACTGCTCTACCAACACCTCGTGCAGGCGCCACGCCGCCTCCCGATCCGCCCGGTTCTCCCACCGGCACAGCGTCGACGCACTCGCCAATACCGCGTCCCGATCCACCCCCGTCTGGATCGCCAGATCGTTGCGTAACGTCTGATGATCGTTCAGATCTTCGTACCCCAGCGCCAGCCCGTATACCCGCTGGCGCAATAAACTTAACCCATCGTGCCAACAACTCGCCTGCCGGCGTCCATCGCCCAACGCCTGGGAAACCGCCTCACTTAAACCCAACGCCCGATCGGCTTGTCGCAGCAACAACACCCCCGCATCGCTGCTGATCTCGCCCCCATCAAAACTCGCCTGGACGCGGCGCTTTTTACAGACTGGAAAATTAAACCCAGCTTGGGTACATTCTGTCACGGCGAAGCCTCCTTTATTTCTGTTCTAGCAAACTGAATTATAAAGGATTTAAAGGCTTCGCCTTTCTTATTCGTGCAATATCCGGGCTAGCAGTCTGTCGGACTTAGGCGGAAAATTGTATTCATTGACGGCTGCCTCTGATTGTCGACCGTTTTAATGGTATAGCAAGCCATTGTGCTCAATACGAAACAACAGGCTCTATCTGGTGCCCGATGGGCTTGCATAAACGACCCTGAGGCGCGTGATAGGCCGCCGCAGGCCGCAGGGGTCCTTCAATCCAGTACCATGTTGTGCAATCGCTTACAGTTGTAAGCCAATGCCAGTAACTGCCACTCGAGCGCTACCTTATCTTTTCCTCGCAGCAGAAAATGTCTGAACCCCATCGCGTGTTTCATCACCCCAAACACCGGCTCCACCGTTTGTTTCCTGAGACCATAGATAGCCCGATTCTCGTCCCGTTCCATCTTCTCCTTCATGTGCTTGATCCAAGGCATCTTCGACTCTTTGCACGGCCCGGGCTCGGTCACGGGACGGAAGTCATGCCGCCGTCTTCGATCCCCCCGACTCACCGCCACCAACACATCCATGTTCCTGCTTTCAAGCTTTGACACCTCATCCCCATTGGCATAACCGTTGTCTGCCAACACCTGGGACGGCGTTCCGACTCGGCTTGGAATCGCCTCAATATCCGCCACCAGTTCATTACGATCACTGGCACACTGACTCACTCGGGCGCTTAACACCAACTGGCTGCCGTCCGCGTCTACCACCGCCTGGGCGTTGTAGCACTGGCGGTATTCACTGCGCTTGTTCTTGCGCATCAAACTACTGTCCGCATCCGTCAGATTGGTTTGCTCTGCGTCCTCCGGTTCCGCTTTCGGGGGCTGAATCTGCTTGCCTTTGCGCCTCCCCTGACGCTTCTCTCGGGCTGCCACCTTACGTTCATACGCTCCCTGTTCCGACGCCGCACGCGCCTTCGCTTGTCGCTCCAAACGGGCACAGGCCGCATCCAATTGCTCTTTCAGACGCCCTCGCCGAGCTAATTCTTTGGGTAACTGCTGCGGATCTTGCTCCCCTTTGGCATCCGCCCTCTCCGCCTGATCCAACAAACCCCTGATCTCTATCTCCAGTTGCTCGCGTAATTCCTGCGCGCGGTCATAACGAATACTGCGGCGCTTGCTCGCATTTGCCTTGACCTGCGTACCATCCACACTCACCTTGCCCACCTTCAGCAGCTGCAGCTCCTTCGCCATCAGCAGCACCTGCAGAAAACTCTCGCTAATCGCTGACACATTCCCCCTCCGAAACGCACAGATCGTGTCGTGGTCAGGATGACAGTTGGCCGTGATAAAACGCACCCCTATATCACGATACGTCGCGCGCTCGATCCGCCGTGAAGCAAAAATCCCGTTCGCATAACAATAAATCAGCAACGCAAGCATCATATGGGGATGATATTGCGCACAACCCGTGCCCCTTTCATTCACCTTGAACCGTTCAATCGGCACCCTTTCTACCGCTTCCAATACAAAATGCGCTAAATCATCCGCCGGTAGCCAATCATGTAAATCCGGTGGCAATAAAAAGGGTTGGTTCCGGTCTGCTTGAACGAATTTGCTCATACGCACACAATACTTTCTTTGTTAGGTCAATACGCGTCTATCATAAATCATCTCAGATCAAAGTCCGACAGACTGCTAGCCCGGTTTACAACCACCGAAAGGGGGCTATATGCGTACCATCACTGTGATTCCCGGAGACGGAATCGGTCCCGAGATTACCCATGCCACGCTTCGTGTGCTGGACGCATTGGATTGCGGATTCAGCTACGACACGCAACTCGCCGGAATCGCCGCATCAAAGGCCGGTAAGGACATTTTACCTGAAGAGACGTTGGCTTCGATTCGCGCCAATGG
>CAMYOD010000057.1 GCA_947259975.1 uncultured Gammaproteobacteria bacterium | reverse complement strand
GCTGTGACTATTCCGGGGACAGTTTACCTAATTGTGGATAAATACGGGCAGTGCGGCTCTCGTTCGCATCGAGGGCCGCCTGTCCTTCAACATCAACATCAACATTACCGACCCGACTCTGTACCGGGATTCCGCGGACTAACTATTTGATAATCTCTGGATAAATCGAAGACAACTTAAGTTATAGTTTGATCCCGGTTCCGCTCGACCACGAGTAGATGACCTGTCTTTAGCATTCTTAATTCCTCGAGACACAGCTAAAAAAAACCTAAGGAGACGACACATCATGCTACACCGCAACGTACTTACCGCCGTGTTGGCGTTGGTCCTGGCACCCGCGATGGCATCGGACGACGACCCGGTCGGACTGACGCCGACCACGGAGGATGCCGAGGGCATGGGCGCGAAGCCCGGCTATTCCCCCTACGCGGGCCGGAGTTTTCCGACCGAGGTCTATTGGGGCGACACCCATGTGCATACCAACAACTCGCTGGATGTTTTGGCGTGACCCTCGGGCCGGAAGAGGCGTTCCGCTTTGCGCGCGGTGAAGAGGTGACAACCAGCCACGGATTACCCTTCAAGCTGTCGCGCCCGCTGGACTGGCTGGTGGTAGCGGACCACTCGGACGGCATGGGCGCGATGAAGGAGATCATTGCGGGTAATCCGAATCTTTTGAAGGACCCGGTTGTCAAGAAGTGGCACACCGCGATGCGCACGGGCGGCGAGGCCGCGTTCGAAGCCACGATGGAAGTGATCAACGCCTTCAGCCAGGGCAAGGTCCCGAAGGTGGTCCTGGACCGCACCTTCCAGCAGACGGTGTGGGACGACTACATCGACATCGCCGAGCGTTTCAACGAACCGGGACGGTTTACGGCCATGATCGGCTACGAATGGACTTCGACCGAGAAAGGCAACAACCTGCACCGCAACGTGCTTTACCGCGACGGCGGTGACCGTGCCCGCAGGATGGTGCCGTACACCACTGCCGAGAGCTTCAACCCGGAAGATCTGTGGAAGTGGATGGCCCGCTACGAAGAAGCGACCGGCGGGCAGGTATTGACGCTCGCCCACAACGGCAACATGTCCAACGGGATCATGTTCCCGGTGGAGACCAATCCGGCGACCGGCAAAGCACTGTCCGGCGACTACGCAAAACAGCGCGCCCGCTGGGAGCCGCTTTATGAGGTCACGCAAATAAAAGGCGATGGCGAGACCCATCCGTTGCTGTCGACGGATGATGAGTTCGCTGACTACGAAACTTTGGCACTTGGCAATCTCAACCTCACGGTGCCGAAAGAGGATCGCATGCTCAAGTACGAGTACGCCCGCGAGGCGCTCAAGAACGGGCTTTTGTTGGAGACAAAACTCGGAACCAATCCGTACAAGTTCGGCATGGTCGGTTCCACCGATACGCACACGGCGCTGGCTGCGGTGGAGGAAGACAACTACATCGGCAAACATGCCGGCACCGAGCCATCTGCTGAACGTTGGAACCACCCGATGGCGAAGTTCCAAGGTAGACAGTACGAGGGCTATGCGATGGCGTCGTCGGGCTACGCGGGCGTGTGGGCCACAGACAATACGCGCAAGGCCCTGTTCGACGCCATGAAGCGCAAAGAGGTCTACGCCACCACCGGGCCGCGGATGCTGGTGCGCTTCTGGGGCGGTTGGAATTTTGTGGAAGACGACGGCAACAGCCGGCTGCCGGCGGCGGTGGGTTACGCCAAAGGGGTGCCCATGGGCGGCGATCTCACCCAGGCGCCAAATGGGAAGTCAGCCACATTCCTGGTTGCCGCACTCAAGGATCCTTATGGCGCTAACCTCGATCGCATCCAGATCGTGAAGGGTTGGCTGGACAAGGGCGGCAAGACTCAGGAGAAGGTGTACGACGTGGTGTGGGGCGACGCCGAGACACGCAAGCCCGGCGCGGACGGCAAGGTCCCGGCGGTCGGTAACACGGTGGACGTCGCGAACGCGACGTGGCGCAACACCATCGGCGATCCCGAGCTCATCACGGTGTGGAGCGACCCGGACTTCGATCCCGCGCTCAAGGCCTTTTACTATGCGCGCGTCATCGAGATCCCGACACCGCGCTGGACCGCCTACGATGCCAAGCGCTTTGGGCTGAAGATGTCCAAAGAGGTGCTCATGACCACCCAGGAGCGCGCCTACACCTCGCCCATTTGGTATACGCCTAGTACGTGACGGCGTGATTGGGCCAGTTCTCAATGCTGAGAAATAATGAATCACCAAATAATAGGAGGATCACCGTGAATACGGGACTGAAACACCCATCACTGGCGCAGCTTGGTATCCCGACGTTGTTTGCCATCATGTTCGTGTCGCCTCTGGCGGCACAGACCGAGCTGAGCCCGGGCGCGGCAGACGTGCCGGCGGCACAGAAGATCTATTCGCCTTACGTGGAACGCACAGTACGGGACAAGAACTTCGCCGAGGGCCTGTACTGGGGCGACACCCATCTGCACACGAGTTACTCCAGCGACGCCGGCATGATCGGCAACAAGCTGGGTCCCGATGAGGCCTACAAGTTCGCCAAGGGCGGGGAGGTCCTCTCCAGCACTGGGCAACGCGCTAAACTGATCCGCCCGCTCGACTTCCTGGTTGTCTCCGACCACGCAGAGGCCCTCGGCCTCGCCCCATTTATCGCCGAAGCAAATCCCGATTTGCTCTCCACGAAGAACGGCAAACGCTGGTATGACATGGTGAACGCCGGTGAGGGGTACGAGGCGTTTCGCGAATGGGGCGCCTACATGTTCAAGGGCGATCCCATCAAAAGCCCGCAGATGCAACGAACAGTCTGGGATCGGCAGATCGAAGCAGCCGACCGACACAACCAGCCGGGTGTCTTCACCGCGCTGATCGGCTACGAGTGGACATCGCTCAACACCGAGCAAGCGCCGAGCAATCTGCACCGCGTCGTGATTTTCAAGGATGACAGCGACAAGGCGGCGGAGATCGTGCCGTTTTCTGCCTACGACTCACAGGACCCTGAGGATCTCTGGGCGTGGATGCAGGCCTACGAGGACAAGACCGGCGGCAGGGTGCTGGCGATTCCGCACAACGGCAATCTGTCGAATGGGCTGATGTTCGCGACCGAGCGTCTGAACGGCAAGCCCTTGACCCGGGAGTATGCCGAAACCCGTATGAAATGGGAGCCGCTGTATGAGGTGACCCAGATCAAGGGGGACGGCGAGGCGCACCCCAAACTCTCGACGACCGACGAATTCGCCGATTACGGCACGTGGGACAAGGGTGACATCGCGGGGGTCAAGCCCAAGACGCCGGAAATGTTACCCCACGAGTACGCCCGTACCGCGTTGCAACTCGGTCTGCAGCAGGAAGCGAAGCTCGGTGTTAACCCGTTTAAATTCGGCATGATCGGCAGCACCGATGCCCACACCTCGCTGGCCTCGACCCGTGAAGAAAACTATTGGGGCAAGTTTGCCGGTACCGAACCGGCGGCGGACCGCTACAAGCATTACGTCATCAAGGCCTTTAGCGGCGACGAAAGCCTGTCGACCTTCGCCTGGGAGGAGGTCGCCTCCGGTCTAGCCGCGGTATGGGCGCGCGCGAACACCCGCGAGGCGATCTTTGATGCCATGCAGAAGAAGGAAACCTACGCCACCACCGGTACCCGCATCACAGTACGCTTCTTCGGCGGCTGGGAGTATGGGAAGGACGACGTGTACCGGCCCGACGCGGTGGCCATCGGCTATGCGAAGGGCGTGCCGATGGGCGGCGACCTACCTCAAGGCGCAAGTGGTAACAAGTCTCCGGTGTTCATGGTCGGCGCACTGAAAGATCCCCAGGGCGCCAACCTGGACCGCATCCAGGTCGTGAAGGGCTGGGTCGATGAAAAGGGGGAGCGCCACGAGCGAATCTACGATGTCGTCTGTGCCGAGCGCGGCATCAACGATAAGCGTCGTTGCGAGAAGCCCATCGGCAACACCGTCGACGAAAAGAACGCGACCTATTTGAACAACATCGGCACGGCGGAACTACGCGCGGTGTGGACGGATCCCGAGTTCAATCCCGAGCACCCGGCGGTCTACTACGCGCGCGTGTTGGAAATACCAACGCCCACCTGGCAGGCTTTTGACGCCAAGTTCTACGGTGTGAAGATGCCGGAGCAGGTGCCGCTGTCGCACCAGGAGCGTGCCTACACCTCGCCGATCTGGTACGCGCCAACATCTTGAACTAATTCTGTCTGGTATTCCGGGGACAGTTTACTTAATTGTGGAAAACTTGTTCGTAGGGATGTTTTCGCAATGAGTAAACTGTCTCCGCGCGCCCGCTTTACATGCGCCCATTTATTCACAAATAAGTAAACTGTACCCGTTTACGTGAGCGACTTGAATGCCGCCAATGCGCGTTCACGCGACGCCTTGAGGTCGACGATGGGTACCGGGTAGTGGTTGCCGAGCCTAATGCCGGCGTCACGTAACACATCGGCGGGCGCGTCCCATGGGCTGTGGACATACTTGTTCGGCATTTCTGACAGTTCCGGCACATGGCGCCGCACGTAGACGCCGTCGGGATCGAATTTCTGTCCTTGGGTGACGGGATTGAAGATACGGAAGTACGGCGCGGCATCGGCGCCGCAACCTGCGATCCACTGCCAGCTGGCGCTGTTGTTCGCCAGGTCGGCGTCGACGAGGGTGTCCCAAAACCAGTCCTCGCCGTGGTGCCAGTGCAGCAGCAGGTTCTTCACCAGGAACGAGCCGACGATCATGCGCACCCGGTTGTGCATGTAGCCGGTTCGCCAGAGTTCGCGCATGCCGGCGTCGACAATCGGGTACCCGGTGTGGCCGCGCTGCCAGCGTTTCAAAGACTTGTCGTCATCGCGCCACGGAAACTGATCGAATTTTTTCTGCAGGTTGTCCCTCGGCAGCTCGGGCCAGTGGTAGAGCAGGTAATAGGAAAACTCCCGCCACCCAAGCTCGCTCAGGAAGTGATCGATGTCGTTGGCAATGACGCTGTCTGCCTCGAGGGCCTTTGCGTCGTGCCAGACCTGGTGCGGCGAGATCTCGCCGAAATGCAGATGCGGCGAGAGGCGGGACACGAATTCCTGATCGGGCCGGTCGCGTCCAGACTTGTAATTGTGTAAGCCTTGCTCGAGGAACGTGTCGAGACGCGCCTGCGCACCCCGTTCGCCGGGCGACCAGGTGCGCGCCATTTCATCGTACCAGTGGATATCCGGCAGCAGCTCGAGGCTGGCGAGCTCGGTGTTGGTTCCTACTTTGTGAATGCGAAGTCTTTTGGGTTTGTCCACTACTTCTCGCGGCGCCGCCCCGCCCGCCAGACAGCCCTTGCGATAAAACGGTGTGAACACCTTGTAGGGGGTGCCGTCCGCTTTGGTGATGAACGGCGGTTCGAACAGCAGCGAGCCATTGAAGCTCTGCGCGTCATAACCGTCGTCGATCAGCTCCTTCTTGATGATGGTATCGCGGGCGATGCGCCACGGTTCGTAACACCGGTTCCAGTAGATGCCGCCGGCGTTTACTTCGCCGGCAAGCCTGGGAATGAGCACATCCGCCTTGCCCTGCAGCAGGTGGAGGCCTCCGTCCAAGTCCCTGTTGAGGGATTTCAGACTCTCGTGCAGCCACCAGCGGCTCGCCGCACCCATCGCCCACTCGCTGGCGCTGTTGTCGTCCAACACATAGACCGGCAGGATCGGGGCCCCGCTGGCGGCGGCCGTGCTCAAGGCAGGATTGTCGAACAGCCGCAAGTCCTGCCGGAACCAAACGATGATCGGTTGTGAGTTGCTCATGGTCGATTTGATTGTTCGGGACGGAGATTTCGATTAGATGGAGATTTTGCCTCGTCCGGAGGCTAATGCTGCTGTCGGATCTTGTCTGCTTGTTTTTTGATGTCCCGCTTCTTGGCGCGGTCCAGCCGATCCAGGTTCCGCCACTGCAGCGCGGTGCGCGGGTGGCGCGCGAATTGCGCGCTGTGCCGTTGCAGAAAATCCCAATACAGGGTGGTGAATGGGCAGGCGTCGTCGCCGATCGCCTTTTTTGGGTCGTAGCGGCAGTGCGTGCAGTAATTGCTCATCCTGTTGATGTAGGCGCCGCTGGCGACGTACGGTTTGGAGGCCAACACCCCGCCGTCTGCGTATTGTGACATCCCCAAGGTGTTAGGCAACTCGACCCACTCCACGGCATCGACGTACACAGATAGATACCACTCATGTACCTGGCGCGGATTCACCCCGAACAGCAGGGCAAACAAGCCTGTAACCATCAAGCGCTGAATGTGGTGGGCGTATCCATAATTAAGGGTCTGGCTTAGCGCGTGCTGAAGGCACTGCATGTCGGTGTCGCCGGTCCAATAAAACCGGGGTAGGGCGTGATCTGCGTGCAGCGCGTTGCGTTCCAGATATTCCGGCATATATTTCCAGTAGATGCCGCGTACGTATTCCCGCCAGCCGAGGATCTGGCGAATGAATCCTTCAACGGACGCCAAAGGAGCCCGCTGCTGTTCATAGGCCTCGACCGCAGCGGCGATCGATTCGCGAGGATTCAGCAGCTTTACATTCATCGCCGCGGCCAGACCGGAATGATAAAGGAACGGCTCATCGGTCCACATCGCGTCTTGATAGGGTCCGAACGCGGCGAGCCGATGTTGAGTGAAGTCCCGTAACGCATGGCGGGCATCGTTTTGCTTGACCGGCCAGTCAAAACTGGAGAGTTCACCCGGATGTTCGGGGAAACAATTCTCGACGGTCTTGATCACGTCGCGGGTGATCGCGTCCGGCGGGTAGCTGGGCCATAGCGGTATCCTGCCTGGACCCTGTCGCGGGAACGATTTGCGATTGTTGCTATCGTAGTTCCACTTCCCTCCTGCGGGTTGCGCGTCGTCCATCAGGATGTCCTCACGCGCACGCAAGTATCTGTAGAAGTATTCCAGCCGCAGCTGCTTTCGCTCGTCCGCCCATTTGTCGAACGCGGCCTGGTCACACAGGAAATGATCGTCTGGCAAACACTTGAAGTCGATGCCAAGGGCTGCGACCGCGCGTTTCAGCGATTGGTGGACGCGGTAGTCGCCTGCTTGCACCATGCGCACCTTGCCGGGCTCAAGGTGTTTGAGGTCCAAGGTCAAGATCTCAGCGAGCGTCTTGGGCGCTGCTGGATCCAGTGCGTGGTAGGTGACTTCATAGCCTTTCGCTCTGAGCTCATTGCGAAAGTGACGCATCGCGGACAGAAAATACACGATGCGCATTTTCGAGGACCATACATGCGTCGCCTCCTCGTAAGCCTCGGCCATCCAGATTCGGTCTCGCTGTGGATCAAGATGCTGAAGCGCCGTGCTCTCCACATTGAGTTGATCGCCAAGCACGATGATCAAACGTGCCGCTTTCTCGTTCATATTGAAAATTTGCTGCGCCTTGATTCAGGATTGCCGCGGTTACCGATCCACGCCAGCAATGAAACGATCAAATATCCAACCAAGAACACCTCGATACTGCCGATCACAATCAGATGGATCCAGGCGATGATACCCTCGGACTTGGCGATGTTTGCATAGAGTTCGACAGCGAAGATGCATGCAGCAAGAAACGCAAATAAATATGTCATATCGGTGGTCCTGCAACAGGGCGTCACGTCATTTTATGGCCCCGGCTGATCATTTCGTCCAACGTGTCATGCAGCCATGAGGTCGGAATTCGGCCAGCGTAACTCTTAAGTCAACGTCAGGTACGCGGTGCCAGAGGGTTACTCTGAGCGCCGGGAAACTCCACCGTCACGCGGGTCCCGATTTCAGGCTGGCTGTCTATATTTACAGGCCAGTTGAAACGTTCCGATAGACGGCGGACGATGGTCAGACCGACGCCGAAACCGCCGCGCCGCTGCGAATGGCCCTGATGGAACGGTTTGAATACCTTTTCAACTTCCTGCTTGGGTATGCCAATGCCGCTGTCCTCAATACGCACAAAACCGTCACCGATATGGACCGTCACCCGGCCCTCGTCGGTGTAGGAAAATGCATTGCGTATTAGATTGCCGATCAGCACCGACAGCACCTTCTCGGACGTGACGACGACTAGCGT
>CAMYOD010000056.1 GCA_947259975.1 uncultured Gammaproteobacteria bacterium | reverse complement strand
CGGCTCTGGATTACACCCACCGGCGCGTGCGCGGACACGCTGCGCGCCGCTGAACTGGTGCCCTGCGATCTCAATGACGACGAGTGTCCGTCGGCATCGCAGGACCTGGCGCTACACCGCGCCGTATATCAGCGCAACGCGGCCGCGCACGCGGTGCTGCATTCCCACGCACCGTATCTGGTGGCGCTGACCTTAAACGGCGACGACTTCGTGCCACCGGACCTCGAGGGCCAACTGTATTTTCGATCGGTACCTGTCATCGACATTCCCTATGCCGACTATTTCGCTGCGGCCCCCGCGCTGGTGGCACAGGCGCTGGCCGACCATCGTGTCGCGGTGGTACGGGGCCATGGCGTATATGCCTGGGGCACGGACCTGGAGCAGGCGTACAAATGGACGTGCTCGGTGGAACTGTCGGCGCGTACCGCGTATCTCGCTCATTGCGCCGGCACTCACCCCGGCGCCTGACATTACGAGAATCCGTCGTAACGCTACGGATTCACAAATTTCTGCAGTGGCGGGAATGTTTCGGCAACTGCCAGAAGATCGTCCCAGGTATCGATATCACGTAGTTCGGGCAAGTACTCGAATCGGCGATCGAGCAAATCGGCACGCGTCAGGGTTTCCTGTAACACTTCGGCGTGACCCCAATCGATACCCGCGAACAGTTCGGGATCGAAACACTGTAAGCCAAGAAAATAAAATCCACCATCGTGGGCCGGCCCGATGACTTCATGGCCCTGGATTAAGCGGGCGTACGCATGCGCGAGCACTGCACCGGGGCACTGCGGCACGTCACAACCCATCACCGCCGCCGAATGCGACCGTGCTATGCCCTCGACCAATGCCGCCGCCATTTTCGCACCCAGGTCGCCGCTCGCCTGCGGTCGCAGATGCACACGCCGATCGCGCTTCAGTTGCAGGAAGAGATCATGGGTCGCATCGGGCGAACCATATAGATAGACGTCCCCCGGCCAATAGGAAGTTGCCAGCTCGACAGTCGTCTCAATAAGCCGGCTCGCGATTTGCGCCGCCTGTTCGGCACTGCAATCCGGGAGCAAGCGGGTCTTAACGTCACCGGCGCGGGGGTGTTTTGCGAACAGCATCAGATCCGGCCGTTGCATGGCCTAACGCACCCGTGGGTAGAAATGAACCAGACGCTGCGCCGGTACACCGAGCCAAAACAACGCGCGCAGCCACCACATCAAGATAATGGTGCGCCAAATACCGCGTTGCCGCCAATGGCGCGCGGACGTACGGACCGCGCTATGAATGATCGCGGGATCACTGCGTCGGCGCAGGCGTCGGCACAGTTCGATATCTTCCATCAGCGGCAGGTCAGCGTAGCCACCGAGCGTCGCGAATACATCCCGGCGAACAAAAATGCCCTGATCGCCAGTTGCTATGCGGGTAAGACGCGAACGCAGATTCATGGTGTACGCGATTATACGAAAGATCCATCCCGCCGCGTCGAACCGTATATCAAACCGACCCCACGCGGCGCCGCCGCCCACCGCCGCATGTATCCGATCGACCGCATCGACGGGCAGCCGTGTATCCGCGTGCAGGAACAGGAGGATCGGTGACGTCGCGGCGGCAGCGCCTGCATTCATTTGTCGCGCACGCCCAATGTCGGATTCAAGTATCAGGCTGCGCGTCGCAGATCCACAATTGGCACTGCAGCGACGCGCGATATCAACGCTGTCGTCGCTGCTGCCGCCGTCGACCACGATCAACTCAATGTCCGCGTGGCGATTGCAGAGATCGCCGAGAAACTCGCTAAGCCCGGCGGCTTCGTTTAAAACAGGAACGATAATCGCGATGGCCGCAGGGTCGGCATTTGCATCCGCGGGCGACATGTCCGGCAAATCGAACGAGACGACTATCGGCGGGTCGTCTGCCGGCCCATGCGCACAAGCTTGAGGATCAGAACCACCGTCGGCGCGGCATGAAACAGCAGGTCAAAAATATCGATGGGTTTTTGCAGTGTACCTTGCGACAGCATCCGCAGTTTTTCCAGCAGATGCGGTTCCGGCACAAAGGGTGCTAGTCCGAGCAACAACGCGGCGACCACCAGGGGTGCCAACGGAATACGGTCGAGCCACCCCATCAGTCGCTGCGGCCCTTCGTCTGAATCAATTCGATCTTGTAACCATCCGGATCTTCGACAAAGGCGATTACGGTGCTGCCATGCTTCATTGGCCCGGCTTCCCGCACTACATTGCCGCCACGCCGTTTGATTTCATCGCAGGCCGCATAGGCATCCGGCACCTCGACGGCGACATGTCCGAAGCCGTCACCCATCTCATAGCTCGCGGTATCCCAATTATGCGTCAACTCGATAACCGCATGTTCCTCTTCCGGCCCATAACCGACGAAGGCCAGCGTGAACTTACCGTCCGGATAATCCTTCTTGCGCAATAACTGCATCCCCAGGACCTCGGTATAGAAACCGATGGATTTTTCCAGGTCACCGACCCTGATCATGGTGTGTAGTACCCGCATACTCGATTCCTCACATCATGGGGAAAGGTTTGGGGTCGACTATGGCGTGCGCTGCCGAACCCATCGCGTGACTAATCGGGTTTTTGCTGCTTGCGCGCCGCAATCCGCATACGCAGCGCGTTCAATTTAATAAACCCGTCCGCGTCGGCCTGATTATAGGCACCGGCATCTTCCTCGAACGTCGCGACTTCAGCATCGAACAGGCTGTGCGTCTCGGAACGGCGCCCCACCACGTCGATATTGCCCCTATACAGTTTCAGGCGCACGTCGCCGTTGACGCGCGACTGGGTGTCATCAATGAGCGTCTGCATCGCCAGGCGTTCCGGGCTCCACCAATAGCCATTGTAAATCAACGACGCATACCGCGGCATGAGGTCGTCTTTGAGATGCGCCACTTCGCGATCTAGGGTGATCGATTCCATCGCGCGGTGTGCCTTCAACAGAATGGAGCCGCCCGGGGTCTCGTAGCAGCCGCGGGACTTCATGCCCACATACCGATTCTCGACGATATCGGAACGACCGATACCATGCGCACCACCGATTTCATTCAATTTCTCAACGACCTGGGCCGGACTCAGCGGATCCCCATCCAGGGCGATCACGTTACCGCGCGCAAAGGTCAGGACGATGTAACGAGGTTCCGCGGGTGCCTGCTCCGGCGCAACCGTCCAGCGCCACATTGCCTCTTCCGGCTCGACCCAGGGATCCTCGAGCAGATCGCCCTCATAGGAGATGTGTAACAGATTCGCGTCCATGGAATAAGGCGACTTTGTGCCACGTTTCATTTCCACCGGAATGCCGTGGCGCTCGGCGTATTGCAGCAGCTTATCCCGTGAGGTCAGCTCCCATTCGCGCCACGGCGCGATGATCTGAATGTCGGGGTTGAGTGCGTAGGCGCCGAGTTCGAAACGGACCTGATCGTTGCCCTTGCCGGTGGCACCGTGGGCAATGGCATCGGCGCCGGTTTCGGCGGCGATTTCCACCAGGCGTTTCGCGATCAGCGGGCGCGCGATGGACGTGCCCAAGAGGTATTCGCCCTCGTATACCGTATTGGCATGAAACATGGGAAATACATATTCGCCGGCGAATTCCTCGCGCAGATCTTCGACATAGATCTCCTGCACGCCGAGGGACTCGGCCTTTGCGCGCGCCGGCTCGACTTCCTCGCGCTGGCCGATATCGGCGGTAAACGTGACGATCTCGCAGCCGTAGGTCTCCTGCAGCCACTTCAGAATCACGGACGTGTCGAGACCGCCCGAATACGCCAGAACCACTTTCTTTACATCAGCCATTGAATTGTCACCGCTGCCATGACCGCGCAAGGATAATCAGATGTTGTTCTCTGCCCGCGCGATTGAAAAAGACGGCATCGCCCAGGCAATGGCATCAGTCAAAGGCGCGACGGAATGCTGGCCGCAGTATATCAGCAATACCCAACGCGGGTGCCGACGCGGGCCGCGGTTTCTACTTCGCCGCCGCGGTCTTTTTCGTGCGTCGCAACCGGGCCAACAGGCGCCGCGCAAGATCGCCGAACAACTCTGTCTGCGTCGGGTGCGGATGAATCGCCTGCGCGACCTGGGTAAGAGTCATATTACCAGACACCATCATGACGGCTTCGCCGATCAGGGTGTCCGCATGGTCGGCGAGCAAGTGCACACCGATAATTTGCTCGCTCTTCTTGTCTGCAACCAGTTTGATCAGGCCGTCGGTCTCGTTGGTGATCATGGCCTTGGCGTCGATACTCATCGGCACCTTGATCTCCACCGCGTCAACGCCGGCGGCCTTGGCCTGCTCCATGGAGAGTCCAACGAAAGCGGCCTGCGGGCGGGTGAAAATAACGCCGCAGTCCTTCGCCTGATCATAGGCCAGATCCTCACCGAGCATCGTTGCCGCTGCAACCCGGCCTTGCTGCGCGGCGGTATGCGCCAGCATCAAGCCACCGACCACGTCGCCGACCGCATAGATATGCGGCACATTGGTACGACAGCGGGCATCCACGGTGATCACGCCTTTGTCGGCTGCCACCCCGGCCTTGGACAGGGCCAGAGGATCGAGCGCCGGGCGCTTACCGGTCGCCATGAGCACATAGTCGCAGTCGAAAATCGCGTCCTTACCCGCGGCATCCACGTAAGCGACCTGCATGGCGTCCGCCTTACCGGATACCTTGCTCACCGAGGCCGAGGTTAGCAGCGTCAATCCCGGTTGCTTCTCGAGCAGACCCACCAGGGTCTTGGCGATTTCCGGTTCCACTTCGGCGAGCGGCCGCTCCTGCGCCTCGATTACGACGACTTCGGTACCGAAGTCGGCAAAGATTTGTGCCATCTCCATACCGATGGCACCGGCACCGATCACCGCCAAACGTTTTGGTGGCTTTGCCAAGGCCCACACCGTGTCCGAGGTCAGCACACCGTCGCTGTTCGCACCCGGAATCGGCGGCACGAAGGGCGGTGCCCCGGTGGCGATCACCGCGGCACCGAAACTCAGGGTCTCGGCGTCTTTACCGGTGCCGGCCCCGGGGCGGGTATGCGGATCGTCGCTGTTCGCGGACGTGTCGACCGCCACGCTGTGATCCGAAAGGAAGCTCGCGCTGCCATGAATAAATTTGATCTTGACACCCTTGTCCGTCTTCAGCGCCATCTCGCCGCGGGTTTCCAATATCCCGCGACGCGTCTTTTCCAGCGCTGCCCAATCCAGCTTCGGCTTGGTCGTATTGGTGACCCCCAGATGCGCATCATGGGCACGGTCACGCATGCGATCAGCGGACGCGCGCCAGGCCTTGGAAGGAATGCAGCCACGCCACAGACACTCGCCACCCGGAAACGGCGCGTCGTTGATCATCGCCACGCGTTTGCCATGCTGCGCCAGATCCCGGGCACAGTCTTCGCCCCCCGGGCCACCGCCGATGACGACGATATCGTAATTCCAGTCGCCCGCCGGAATCGGCGACACTGCCGGCGGCTCGCTCGTCGCGACGGCACCGCTGAGCCAGTCGGGTTGCTCGACAAACTGTTTGAAGGTGTTGAGAAACTTCGCCGCATCGGCGCCGTTGACGATGCGATGATCGGCGGTCACGGTCACCGGCATCCCGTTCGGACCCGTGGTCGCGATCGCGAATATGGCCGAGGTACCGGGTACCGGAATGGCGTCGAAATGGGCGACGCCGAGCATGCCCATGTTCGAGATCGTGAACGTCGGATTCGAATACTCTTCCGGTTTCAGCCGCCGTGCCCGCGCCCGCTCGACCAGATCTTTCCAGGTCGCATTCAACGCATCCAGATCGTGCCCCAAGACATCCCGCAGCACCGGCACCACCAGGCCCATGCCTTCGGTCTCCACCGCCAGGCCGACGTCGATCTGCGCGCGTTCCAGAATATGGTCTTCGTGCTGGTAAACCCAGTTCACTTTCGGATGCTGCTGAATCGCCAACGCCGCGGCCTTGGCAAGGGTGACGGTCAGGGAGTAGCCGCGCTGTTTCGATGCCGCCAACAATTTTTGCGGATCGATGTTTGTGGTGACCCGGAACAGCGGCATGGACAGGGAATATTCCATGTTGTGGGCGACCGCCTTTTCCATGCTGGACATGGGTCGACCCGCGCCCGGCACCTGGAACACCCGCCGTGCCGGCGCCTTGTGCGTGTCGCCGGCGATGACGTCCGCCGCCACGATCATGCCGTCGGGACCGCTGCCGGTAATGCTGCCGAGATCGATGCCATGAGCGCCGGCGAGCTGGCGCGCATATGGGGTGGCCAGGGATCGTACCGGTCGCGGCGCCGGGGTCGCACCCACCGGCATCGCCGGAATCTTGGTTTTGGCCTTGGGCATGCCGGACGGTTCGAATTTGGGCTGGCTCGCCGCGGCGGCCACGGCGGCGGCCGGTACGGTGGCATGCTCGGTATCCACGACCTGGGCGGCCTCCGCCACGAGATAACCGATCGGCGCGCCGACCGGCACCATGCTGTCGACCGCGGCAATCGGGCCGGACAAATATCCCTCGCGAAACACCTCCGCATCCATGATCGCCTTGTCGGTTTCCACCGTCGCCACGACGGTGCCGCGGGCGATGAAGTCACCGATATTCTTTTCCCAGGTCACCACCCGGCCCTCGGTCATGGTGTCCGAGAGCTGCGGCATTTTTATCAGGTATGTGTCCGCCATTCTCTTATATACGACAGTTGGGGTGCGCTAGATCTTACCCAGGGCCTTGAGTGCACCGTGATACACGTCGTCGGCGTCAGGGATGGCTTCTTTTTCCAACTTGGCGTTGTAAGGCACCGGCACATCGGCGGCGTGTACACGTACCGGCTGGGAATCCAGCGCAAAGAAACAGTCCTCGATTACGCCGGCGATCACCTCGGCACCGACGCCGACCGGCGCCTCGTCCTCTTCCGCCACCAATACTCGATGGGTCTTTTCCACCGAACGCCGGATGGTTTCGCGATCCAGTGGCTTTAACGCACGCAGGTCGATGACTTCGGCATTGATACCTTCCTGGGCGAGCCGCTCGGCCGCAGTCAGACATAAATGACAGCTGTAATTATAGCCGATCAAGGTAATGTCGGTGCCCTCGCGCACAACCTCCGCGCCCTCCAACGGCCGGAAGCTCTCCTCGTCGGGCACGTCCTCGCGCAGGTTGTACATGCGCTCATGTTCGATGATGATCACCGGGTCATTACAGCGCACCGCGGACTTCAACATGCCATAGGCATCCAGCGGTCCGCGCGGCGTTACCACGCGCAGGCCGGAAGTACTCATGAACAGGCGCGCTAACCGCGCCGAGTGCTGCGCCGCCAACTGATGCGCGGTGCCGCCCGGGGTGCGCATTACGATCGGGCAGCTGGCACGGCCGCCGGACATGTAACGGATCTTGGCGGCGGCGTTGACCAGAGTATCGAGGGCCAATAAGGCAAAGTTGATCGACATGATCTCGATGATCGGCCGCATGCCCGCCATGGATGCACCAATGCCGATACCGGTGAACGAGTTCTCCGAAATCGGCGTATCGATGACCCGATCTTTGCCGTATTTGTCATACAGGCCCAGCGTCGCCTTGTAGGTGCCGCCGGCAACACCGATATCCTCACCCATGACGATGACGTTTTTGTCATTCGCCAGCTCTTCGTCGTGGGCGCGACGGATCGCCTCCCAATATGCAATTTCCGTCATCGCCTATTTCCCGTTACTTGCCAGGGGACCGATCCAGCGCGGATCGGGGTCGTCATCCAGAACATATTTGTTGAGATCTTCCACACGCGGTTCCGGGCTCTCTTCGGCAAACTTGATGATATCGTTCTCGAGTTCATCATCGATGCCCTTTTCCATTTCCCGTATTTCATCGTCCGTGACAACTTTGGCCTTCTTCAACTTCTTGGCATAGACCTCGATAGGATCGCGCTTGCTCCATTCCTCGACTTCTTCTGCAGAGCGGTAGGCGGCGGCATCCGACATGGAATGCCCGCGGTAACGGTAGGTGAGATACTCGATAAAATAAGGTCCGTTACCGCCACGCACATGATCGATGGCGCCTTTGGCCGACTCCATGACCGCGTCGAGGTCCTGACCGTCGTGTTGACTGGAAGGCATGTCGTAACCGCATACGCGCTTGTATTGATCGACGACCGCGGTCGAACGATCGATACGGGTACCGATCGCATACAAATTATTTTCGCACACAAACAAGACCGGCAGTTTCCAGACCGACGCCATATTCATGGTTTCGTGGAACGTGCCCTGATTGTTGGCGCCGTCACCGAGAAAACAGATCGCGATCTGATCGGTGCCCTGATGTTTCGCTGCCAACGCCAAACCCGCGGCCAGGGGGAACGGCTGGCCGACCAGCGCATAGCCGCCCATGAAATTCACCGTCGGGTCGAAGATGTGCATGGAGCCACCGCGCCCGCGCGACGATCCGGTCTCCTTACCGAACAGCTCCGCCATCACCTCGCGCGCCGGCGCGCCGGCCTTGATGGCGTGGACATGGTCGCGGTAGCCGGTGATTACGTAATCATGGCCGACACGTGCTTGTTCGAGCACACCGGTGGCAACCGCCTCCTGGCCGGAGTACAGGTGCAGAAATCCGCCGATCTTCCGCTCCATGTACGCCTCAAACGAGCGCTCCTCGAAGCGCCGATAGAAAATCATCTCGCGCAACAAGCGTTTCTGGTCACTGGCTTTCATAGATCTCCCAAAAAGAAACCAATGGGTGGGATGTTTAAGATTTTAATTATGAGCAGACCGGGAAATCGGTCGGCCTGCGAGCCGGGTATCATCGTGTTTTTAATGGGTTAGGTCAAGTTGCACACGGCCGCCGGGCGCCAATAGCGGGGCCGGCGGCGGCACATAGTATCCGGCACCGAACGCATACAACAGGGCTATTCGAAAGGCATGCGATGACGGCATGGCGAGGGTATGGCGACGCAGCGGTGATTGTTTCGGCACCCACCGTTGCCTTGAAATGCACCCCGATGTGGCTTACCCTAGCGCCCGACAATCCCAGTCAACTATTTATCCATGGTCTGCCGCAAACGCAGCGCCAGCTTACAATAATGAGAGGATAACGAACCATGAAGAATCCACTCGATTCAATTATCGGCACAATCATTTCCGGCCTTGTGCTCACGGCGATTCTGTCCGTAGTCATCAAGAATTTTCTCGCCTGATTTCCGCGTGGGACGATTTTTTCTATGCCAACGGCAGACGGCTTAGCTCTGCAAAAAGATTAAAATTTTCCGGAGAGACGATTATGGAGTTCGAACTCGCTTTTGACCGCTGGCTGCATGTGCTTGCCGGCATTACGTGGATTGGCCTGTTGTATTATTTTAATTTCGTACAGGCGCCCGGCCTGGCCAAGGCCAAGGCAGACGGTACCGCGCCCGGTATCACCAAGCATATCGCGCCACTGGCGCTGGTCTGGTTCCGCTGGGCGGCGCTCGTGACCTGGATTACCGGCGCCTACTACCTCGAGCGTTCCGGCATCGGTCTTATGGATTCGTTTACCTTCGCGGGGGGCGTCGCCTCGGTGATCGGTATGGGCGCCTGGTTGGGTACCATCATGCTGTTCAACGTCTGGGTGCTCATTTGGCCTAATCAGAAGAAGATTCTGGGGATGGTTGAGGCCTCCGACGAGGAGAAGGCGAAGGGTGCACGTATCGCCTTCCTGGCATCGCGCACCAACACCATGCTCTCGTTTCCGATGCTCTTTTTCATGGTGGCCTCGGCACACTATCCGACATTGGCAGCCACCGTCGGCTAAGTCACACGCCGGCTGGATCGGCTCGCAAGCCCGGCCCTTCGGCCGGGCTTTCGTTTTCTGGCCCACGACTTGGTAATGGCTCAGCTTGCCACTCACGCCGGTGGTGCGCGCCGCATGGCCAAACTTTCTCAAGCGCCGGCGGGACGTCCGCCAAGCGTCGTCCGGTCTTGCGCGACGCAGGGACAGCAAAGCGCAAGACCGCGATTCGAGCGGTACACGGAGGTACCGCGAGATTAAGTTAGGCGGGCGTCCCGGCGGCGCGCGCAGCATGGCAATAAGCTCTCAAGCGCCGGCGGGGACAGCCGCCTGGCGTCGTCCGGCCGTTCGCGGCGCAGGGACAGCAAAGCGAACGGCCGCGATTTGAGCGGGACAGGGAGGTCCCGCAAGATTAAGTGAGTTGGGGGTGCAGGCGGCGCGGCACGAATGGGCAAACAGCGCCGCTAGCCACGACTTCACCGGCTTGGCGTCGCTAATGTTAGGGACTACAATGAAATCTTCTCGCGGATGGCGCCTTCGGTGACGGGGCGCCTTTGTGTTTTATGGTGACCAATAACGAGCATTTGATGCAGACCTATAACCGATTACCGGTCGCGTTCGAGCGCGGCGAGGGTGCCTGGTTGTGGGATGCGAACGGCAATAAGTGCCTGGACGCGCTGGCGGGAATCGCCGTGTGCGGTCTGGGTCATGCCCATCCCGCGGTCACCGAGGCCCTGTGCAACCAGGCCGGGCGCCTGATTCACACCTCCAATCTCTACCAGGTCGAGGCGCAACAGGCGCTGGCGGACGCGCTGTGTGCACGCAGCGGCATGGACCGGGTGTTCTTCGCCAACTCCGGCGCGGAGGCGAATGAGGCCGCCATCAAACTCGCGCGCCTGTACGGCCGGCAACGGGACATCGACGAACCGGCCATCGTGGTCACGGAGGGCAGCTTTCACGGACGCACCCTGGCGACCCTGTCGGCCACCGGCAATCGCAAGGTGCAGGCCGGTTTCGAACCCCTGGTGCGCGGCTTTGTGCGCGTACCCTACGACGATCTGGCCGCCGTCGAGAACGTCGTCCGCGGCGCGGCGAACGTGGTCGCGGTCATGGTCGAGCCGGTGTTGGGTGAAGGCGGCATCGTGATTCCCGCGCCCGGCTATCTCGCTGGCCTGCGCAAGCTTTGCGATGATCACGGCCTGGTGCTCATGCTCGATGAGATCCAGACCGGTATGTGCCGCAGCGGTAAATGGTTTGCCTTCGAGCACGAGCACGCGCAACCGGATGTCATGACGCTGGCCAAGGGGCTCGGCAACGGCGTGCCCATCGGCGCCTGTCTCGCCCGCGGCGCGGCCGCCGACGTTCTGCAACCCGGCACCCACGGCTCCACCTTCGGCGGGAATCCCCTGGCCTGCAACGCAGCGCTCGCGGTGGTCGAGACCCTCGCCGAAGCGGCCCTCGATGCACGCGCCCATGAGCTGGGGCAACGCATGCGGCAGCAACTTACGGCCCAACTCGAGGATGTCGCCGCGGTGCAGTCGATACGCGGACTCGGGTTGCTGCTGGGTATCGAGCTGGATCGGCCTTGCGGCGAAATCGTCACCCGCGCGCTGGAGAAAGGCGTGTTGGTCAACGTGACCGCGACCAACGTAGTGCGCCTGCTGCCGCCGCTCATTATCAGCGACGCGGAGGCCGATATGATTGTCTCCGTGGTGGTGGAATCGATTCGCGAGTTCCTGGCATGACCATGGATACGCGGCACTTCCTGACACTGACCGATCTTACGCCGGACGAACTGCGTGGAATCGTGACACGCGCTATCGAGCTTAAGAGCGCACACCGTAAGGGCGCCGATTACACGCCGCTGAAAAACAAGACGCTGGCATTGATTTTCGACAAGTCTTCGACCCGCACCCGTGTGTCATTCGAGGCGGCGATGACCCATTTTGGCGGTAACGCGATCTTCCTGACGGCGCAGGATACCCAACTGGGTCGTGGCGAGCCCATCGAAGACACCGCGCGGGTCTTATCCCGCATGGTCGATATCGTTGCCATGCGTACGTTCAGCCACGATACCATTGAGAAGTTTGCCGCCAATTCCCGCGTGCCGGTGATCAATGCGCTCACGGATATGTTTCATCCCTGTCAATTGCTCGCCGACGTACAGACCTACCAGGAGCGCCGTGGTGACATCGCCGGCGCCACCGTCGCATGGATCGGCGACGGCAACAATGTCTGCCATTCCTGGATGAATGCGGCGAGATTATTCGGCTTCAATCTACGCGTCGCCACACCGGAGGGCTACGGTCCGAACGCCGACCTGCTAGCGGCCTGCGCGAGTCACGTCGATATGATTTCTTCGCCCGCGGATGCAGCCGCCGGGGCCGCGATTGTCGTGACCGATACCTGGGCGAGCATGGGTCAGGAAGGCGAAAAGACGGAACGTATGACGGCCTTCGAAGGCTATATAGTCGATCGCGATATCATGGCGGTGGCGGCTGCCGACGCCATGTTTATGCACTGCCTGCCGGCCTATCGCGGACTCGAAGTGGCGGCGGACGTTATCGACGGTGAGCAGAGTGTGGTCTGGAGTCAGGCGGAAAATCGCCTGCATGCGCAAAAAGCACTGCTGGAGTTCCTGCTCTCCACCTGAGCGTTGCGGGTATGCCGGCACGGGTGGTGCCTGCGACACCTGATTGCCGTTATGCTTAGACGCCGTTACCCGGATAGGCGATCGCTACAGCCAGACCGTTGCCGATGCATCAGCTCGAGATAAAGCAAATCGAATGCCGCTACGCGGAGCGGGTTGCCGTGCGCGAGCTGGACATGCACGTTAAACAGGGCAGCCTCGTTTGCCTGCTGGGCCCGAGCGGCTGCGGCAAGACCACGGTCCTGCGCGCCATCGCCGGTTTCCATCCGGTTGTCGCCGGCGAAATCATGATCAACGGGCGCACGGTCTCGCGTCCCGGGTTTACCCTGCCGCCGGAACGCCGCCGACTGGGCATGGTGTTTCAGGACTACGCGCTGTTCCCACACATGACAGTGGCGCAGAATGTAGGCTTCGGGCTGCGCGCACGTGCCTCGGCCCAGGCGCAGAAAACCGTCGAGCAGATGCTCGGGCGTGTCGGGCTCAACGGTATGGGCGGCCGGTATCCACACGAGCTGTCAGGCGGGCAGCAACAACGGGTGGCGCTCGCACGCGCGCTCGCGCCGCAACCGGATCTGCTGTTGATGGATGAACCGTTCTCGAATCTGGATGTGGACCTGCGGGAACGGCTCACCTCCGAGGTCCGTACCATTCTCAAGGAGCAGGGCATCACCTGCGTACTCGTCACCCATGATCAACACGATGCCTTCGCGCTCGGCGATGAAGTGGGCGTGATGAACAACGGCCGCGTTGTGCAGTGGGATACGCCCTATAACCTTTATCACGAGCCCAACTCGCGTTTTGTCGCGGACTTTATCGGCCAAGGTGTATTTCTTAAAGGTAATCTGCTGGCGCCGGACACCGTCGAGACCGAGCTCGGTATCGTCACCGGCAACCGCGCATATACCTGGGAACGGGGGACCGCCATCGATGTCCTGATCCGCCCCGACGACATCATTCCGGAGACGGACGGGCCGCTGCAAGCCGAGATCATCGACAAGGCCTTTAAGGGCGCAGAAATCCTCTATACCTTACGGATGCCCAGCGGCGGGACTTTATTGTCCCTGTTTCCGAGTCACTGCGATCACGGTGTCGGCGAACGTGTCGGCATCCGCATCCAGGCGGACCATCTCGTCGTATTCAAACGCTAGCCAGGGCCGCTAGCCCGCGAGGCTCGTAATCCTCAGCGCCGGCGCCGGACATGAAAAAGGCCTCCCATCGGGAGGCCTTTTGATATACCGCTGGATGACGATGATTAATCCGTCAGTATGCCCTTCATGGTCATCATGGCCTTCTTTTCGATCTGGCGGATGCGCTCCGCAGATACACCATATTCGTCGGCCAACTCGTGCAGCGTGGGTTTGTTTTCTTCCAACCAACGGCGCGTGACGATATCACGGCTGCGCTCATCGAGCGTCGCCAATGCCGCTGATAAGTTTGTGTCGCGCTGGGTCGTGCTGTCAGCGTCGGTGACGAGTTGTTCCGGGTTGTAACGCATGTCCGGCAAAAAACCCGCCGGCGCCACATAGGCGTCCTCGGAATCGCTGTTGTCATCGCCGTCGAAGGAGGTATCCGCACCACTCATGCGCCCCTCCATTTGCATTACGGTTTCCGCTTTGACGTCCAGCTTCGCGGCCAGGTCGTCAACCTCCTGCTTGGTCATCCAACCCAAACGTTTGCGATTCTTGCGCAGATTAAAAAACAATTTGCGCTGCGCCTTGGTAGTGGCGACCTTAACGATGCGCCAGTTTTGCAAGATGAAATCGTAGATTTCGGCGCGGATCCAGTGCACCGCGAAGGAAACCAAACGCACGCCGCGCATCGGGTCAAAATTCTTGACCGCCTTCATGAGTCCGATATTGCCTTCCTGGATCAGGTCCGCCTGCGGCAGGCCATAGCCTTTGAAGCCGCGCGCCACGCGGACCACGTAGCGGAGATGGGACAGCACCAGTTGACGGGCCGCTTCCAGATCGTCGTCGTCGCGATAGCGCAACGCCAGCGCGTGCTCCTCTTCGGCCGTCAGAATGGGTGCGGCATTTGCCGCCTGCAGATAGGCTGTCAGGCCGCCGTCGATGCGCAGATCGACCGGCAGGGCCAGGCTTTGGCTAGTCATCGTGCGAGTGTGGACTCCCTATACGTTAACGAATGCTAATATTAGCACTCGGGATATGAGAGTGCCAGAACCGCCGTAAGTTCCGGCGCGCGGCGCGCCAGAATTATTATCTATTATAAAACAATAGTTTATCTTGGTTCTATAGCGCGTAGATGGCGTCCCACCGCGAGCCAGGAACCGGTCCAGCCCAACAGCCCGCCCGCCGCCAACAGCCCCAGGCTGGCAAGGAGTCCGAGACCCCGGAGTTCATAACCGCTGGCGTAGAGGCTGGCGAGGCGACGTATCGGATCGGCCATCAATACCAGTGTTGTGTGCACGACGATCCAGGCACCCGCCGCACCGACCAGCCCCTGCAAGACGCCTTCGTACAGGAATGGCCGGCGGATGAAGCCGTCCGTGCCGCCAATCAGTTTAATCACCTCGATTTCATCGCGGCGATTGAGGATCGCCAGGCGAATGGTGTTGGCCATAATGAGTAGCACCGCGATACCCAACAACACCCCGAGCAGAACCACGCCGCGCTGTGCCAGATTTAAAATCGCGCGCAGCCGTTTCACCCACTGCATGTCGAGTTGCGCGATCTCTACATCGCCGACCCGATTGAATTCCGCAACCAGGGACTCGAGGTCAACGGGCGTCGGACCGCCCACCATAGGATAGACCACCAGAACTGGCGGCAGCGGATTGCGTTCCAGCGCATTCAGGGTCTGGCCGAAACCCGACAGGCGTTTGAATTCCTCCAGTGCCGCCGTGCGCGAGATGTAGTCGACCTTGGCTACCCGCGACGAGCGCTGTAACTGTTCGGCCAGCGCGCGCGCTACCTGGTCGCTGGTGTCGCGCTTGAGAAACAGGGAGATCTGCGCACCACCCTCCCAACCGGAGGTGACGGCACGCGCATTTTCGAGCAGGACATGCAGACCGCTGGGCAGGGCCAGCGTGATACTGATCACCGCAATGGTCATGAGAGATGCAAACGGCGTGCGCGCCAGGCGACCGAGGCTCTGAAACAGGACCTGTAGATGACGCAGGAAATAAGTCGTCATCACGCTTCCGCCACAGTCGTACGCACCAACGAGCCGTTTTTCAATTCGATAATCGGCATGTTTAACCGCCGGATGTGGCGCAGATCGTGGGTTGCCACCAGCACGGTCACACCATGCTGATTGAAGCTGTGAAACAGATCCATAATCTCGTCAGACAGTTCGGCGTCCAGGTTTCCAGTCGGTTCGTCCGCCAGCAACAGGGGCGGGCGATTGACGACTGCCCGTGCGATACCGACCCGCTGCTGTTCACCGCCGGATAATTCGATCGGGTACATCTTTTCCCGCGCCAGCAAGCCGACTTTGTCGAGCGCGGCGCGCACCCGGCGAGCGATCTCCTGGTGTCGGTGACCGGAAACGATCAGGGGCAGGGCCACATTGTCGAATATCGTACGATCGTAGAGCAGCTTATGATCCTGGAAGACAATACCGATCTGGCGGCGCAGAAACGGAATCCGGCGGCGGCGATATTTTCCCAGGTTCTTGCCATTGACGATAAGCTGGCCGCGGGACGGGCGCTCGATGAGTGTAATCAGTTTGAGCAACGTGCTCTTGCCGGCACCGGAATGGCCCGTGAGAAAGGCCATCTGCCCATCGGCGAGTTCAAAACTGACATCTCGCAGCGCATCGTGCCCGCCCGGGTAGCGCTTATGGAGATGGCTGACCTGGATCATGCGCTAGACCGATGCGCGATCGGCACCGGGTGCGCTGTGCAATTGCAGGGCGTGGGCGTACATCCCGTATAGTTTAGCCCACGATCGCATCGACGAACTCGGCGGCATCGAAGCGGCGCAGGTCTTCGACACCCTCGCCCACGCCAATGAAACGAATCGGGATCTCCGTGGTCATCGCAATTGCGAACAGAATACCGCCCTTGGCCGTGCCATCGAGCTTCGTGAGCGTCAGCCCGGTCACACCGACCGCCTCATTGAAGTGGCGCAATTGCGACAGCGCATTTTGACCGGTGCCCGCATCCAGAACCATCAACACTTCATGGGGTGCGGTCTCATCAAGCTTGCCGATGACGCGCTTGATCTTTTTCAACTCCTCCATCAGGTCGTGATGCGTATGCTGGCGGCCGGCACTGTCGACGATGACCACATCGCAATTCTGCGCACTCGCGGCCTGAATCGCATCGTGCGCCACCGCGGCGGCGTCCGCACCATGTTGCTGTGCCACCACTCGTACACCGACGCGCTCGCCCCAGTGCTGCAGCTGTTCGATCGCCGCGGCGCGAAACGTGTCGCCGGCAGCAATCATGACCGAGTGTCCCTGCTGGGTGAGCTGGTGCGCCAATTTGCCGATAGTGGTGGTCTTGCCGACGCCGTTCACGCCCACGGTGAGAATGACGAATGGCCGCGCCGGGTGTTCGGGTATTTGCAGGGGCTGTGCGCGGGGCGCGATGATATCGAGCATGGCCTGCTTGAGCGGGTCATACAGGCCACTGGCGTCAGTGGCGCCCTTGATATCCGACTGTTTGCGCAGATCCGCGAGTATCCGTTCCGTGGCCTCGATGCCGGCATCCGCCATCAGCAGCAGCTCTTCGAGTTCCTCTACAAGAGTCGCGTCAATTTTGCGACCGGCCTGGAACACCCCGGACAGACCGTCTGCCAGCGCCGAACGACTCTTCGACAGTCGCTCACGCAGCCGAGTGAACAGACCCGGCTTTTTGTTGTCTATGGTTTGAGATTTTTTGCGCAGAAGGGCCATGGGAGCGGGGCCAAGAGGGTATAATTTTGCGGGCCATCCTAACACCCGTTGGGGATGGGGTTAAAGCGGAGGGAGCGGCCGCGCCGCGCACCCGAGCCAAGCGGATATGAAAACTTACATCGGATCGAGCGGAGATCTATGAATCGTTTTAGTCGTTTAGGAATCGCAGTGGGACTGATGCTGAGCGGCCTGGCCGCCTGTACGCCACCTGCGGACACACCGGAGGTATTCGAGAAAACCCTCGCCAACGGCCTCAAGGTGATCGTGAAACCGGATCACCGGGCACCGGTGGTTGTGGCACAGATCTGGTACAAGGTCGGTGCCAGTTATGAGCCGGAAGGACTCACCGGGATATCCCACGTCCTCGAACACATGATGTTCAAGGGCACCGACAGCCTCAAGCCCGGCGAGTTTTCCCGTATCATCGCCGCCAATGGCGGGCGCGAGAATGCCTTTACCGGACGCGACTACACGGCCTACTTTCAGCGTCTGGAAAAATCCCGCCTGCCGGTGAGCTTCAAACTCGAAGCCGACCGTATGCGCAACATCCGCATGACCGAGGAGGAGTTCGCCAAGGAGGTCAAGGTGGTCATGGAGGAACGCCGGCTGCGCACGGAAGACAAGCCCGAGAGCCTGACCTACGAGCGTTTTATGAACACCGCCTTCACCACCCATACTTACAAGAATCCCGTGATCGGCTGGATGGAGGATCTCGAGTCGCTGCGTCTGGCGGACCTGCAGACCTGGTACGAGCAGTGGTATGCGCCCGACAATGCGACCCTGGTCGTGGTCGGTGATGTCGAGCCCGATGAGGTCTTCGCGTTGGCACAGGAACACTACGGCGTGCATGAGGCCCGCGACTTGAAACCACATGTACCGGCAACCGAGCCGGCGCAGACCGAGACCCGGCGGGTGCGTGTGCAGGCGCCGGCGGAGGTACCTTATCTTTTGATGGGCTTTCATGCGCCCAACCTGACGAGCGCCGGCGCCGACACCTGGGAGCCCTACGCCCTCGAAGTGTTGGCGAGTTTGCTCGGCGGCGGCAGTGCGTCGCGCATGCGTCGCGAACTCATTCGCGAAAAGCAGATCGCCGCGGAGGTCGGCGTCGGTTATGACTGGTCGACGCGTTCACCGAATCTGTTTCTTGTCGATGCCAATCCCGCCGCAGAAATGTCGGTGGAGGATCTGGAGCGTGCCATTATCGAGCAGCTCGAGAAGATTAAACGTGAACCGGTCACGGCGGATGAGCTGAACCGGGTCAAGGCGCAGGTCGTGGCAAGCAACGTCTTCGAACGCGACTCCGTGTTCTACGAGGCTATGAAGATCGGTGGTCTCGAAACGGTCGGTATGGACTGGCGCATAAACGAAGACTATGTCGATAACATACGTAGCGTAACGGCGGAGCAGGTGCAGAAGGTGGCACGTAAATATCTGGTGGCCGATAAAATGACCATTGCCGTACTCGACCCCTTACCCATCGGCGAAACCCCGATGCCACGCACTCCGGGAGGCCCTGAAGATGACGTTCGCTAGGCAACTGTGTGCCACCATTCTGGGCCTGCTGGCACTGGATGCCACCGCCGCGCCACAGATTCAGCACTGGGAAACCAGCAACGGTGCCCGCGTATACTTCGTCGAGAGCCATGAGCTGCCGATGATGCAACTGCGGGTCGTGTTCGATGCCGGCAGCGCACGCGATCCCGCGGACAGATCCGGCCTGGCCGCGTTCACCAATTCAATGCTGCCGCAAGGTGCCGGCGAACTCGACGTGGAACAGATCGCCGAGGGTTTCGAAAATCTGGGCGCACAGTTCGACGGCAGCAGCGAACGGGACATGGCCTCCGTCCAGCTGCGCAGCCTGACTCAACCGGATCTTTTAGCGCCGGCGATCGACCTGCTGGCGACGGTGTTGACGAAACCCAGCTTCCCGGAACGGAGTCTCGAGCGGGAACGGCAACGGGCGCTCACCGCATTACGCCAGGAGCGACAATCGCCGCGGGATCTTGTGCAGCGAACCTTCTACGACAACTTGTATGGTACGCATCCGTACGCCCACTATCCGAGCGGCACCGAGGCTGGCCTCACGGCGCTGGCGCACGCGGACCTGGTAGAGTTTCACCGTCGCTACTACGTCGGTGCCAACGCGGTGGTTGCCATCGTCGGCGACCTGCGCCCTAAAGAAGCGCGGCGCATGGCGGAGCAGGTCGTGGGTGGATTGCCGCGTGGCGAGCGCGCCAGCGTCGTCCCCCCGGTGCCGGCACGCCAGACCGCGGACGACGTGCGGGTGCAATTCCCGTCCACCCAGTCGCATCTACTGGTCGGGCAGCCCGGTCTCAAGCGCGGTGATCCGGATTATTTCCCGCTCTACGTGGGCAACTATATTCTTGGCGGCGGCGGACTGGTCTCGCGCATATCCGAGGAAATCCGCGAGAAAAATGGGCTCGCCTACAGCGCCTACAGTTACTTCGTGCCAATGCGGGAGTTCGGCCCCTTCATCATCGGATTGCAGACCAAGAACACACAGGCGGAGCGCGCGGTGTCGCTGGCACGTGAGACCTTACGGACGTTCATGGCCGACGGCCCGTCGGCAATGGAACTGGAGGCCGCGAAGCAACATCTGACCGGAAGCTTTCCCTTGCGCATCGACAGCAATGCGAAGATCGCCGAGTACCTGGCGATGATTGGTTTCTACGGCCTGCCGTTGACCTACTTGCAGGAGTTCAACGCCAACATCGAAGCGGTTACCATAGACAGGATTCGTGACGCATTTCGCCGTCGCGTACATCCCGACACCATGCTCACGGTGATCGTCGGCAACCCGCAACAGCGTGGCTAGGTCACGCGCTGCAGTTGGCACCCGTGCCGAAACACCGCTCGCCACCGACGCGGCGTAACGATGTCCGTATTATCGGCGGTCGCTGGCGCGGTCGCCGCGTGCACTTCGTCGATCGACCGAACCTGCGGCCGACCCCGGATCGCGTCCGCGAAACCCTGTTTAACTGGCTGCGGCCATCGGTAGCCGGCACCCGCTGTCTCGATCTTTACGCCGGCAGCGGCGCATTGGGACTGGAGGCGCTCTCGCTGGCCGCCGCCAGCGCGGTATTCGTCGAGCAGGATGCGGAGGCCGCCGCCGCGATCCGCGCAAACATTGCGCGGCTCGGGGCACAGCATGCGGAAGTGATGGAGATGGGCGTCGACGCATTTCTGGCGCAGCCCGCGACACCCATGGATGTGGTGTTTATCGATCCACCCTATGCCAGCGGCTGCATCGCGCCCGTTTGCGCCTTGCTCGAGGACCGCGGTTGGGTTAAAAGTGGCAGTCTTGTTTATATCGAGTGCGAGCGTGAACTGGAGCCGCTGCCACTGCCACCGGCCTGGGAGCTGGTGCACAGCAAGATCGCCGGGCGCGTAGGCTATCATCTCGCCCGCCGGCCCTGAGCGGCACGCACACTTACCGATCTCACAGACCGACAGACAGAGCAAACCCATGGGAGCCGTCGCCCTTTATCCTGGAACCTTTGACCCCATCACCAATGGGCATGTGGATATCGTGGCCCGGGCGACGCACCTGTTTGACGAAGTCATCGTTGCGATTGCCGCCAATACCGACAAGTCACCGATGTTCGATCTGGCGCAACGCATCGATCTTGCCCGGCAGGCCCTGGCGGAAGTGGACCACGTCCGGGTCGTCGGTTTCTCCGACCTGCTGATCGATTGTGCGCGACGCGAAGGTGCGAGCGTTATCCTGCGCGGTCTGCGCGCCGTGTCCGACTTCGATTACGAATTCCAGATGGCGGCGATGAACCGGCGGCTCGCGCCCGACCTGGAAACCGTGTTCCTGACGCCGGGCGAGAAACATACCTTTGTGTCCGCATCGCTGGTGCGTGAAATCGCGCGCCTCGGCGGTGACGTGTCGGAATTCCTGCATCCGGCGGTTGTCACCGCGCTCAAAGATAGATTGGGTTAGCGCGGGCATTCCCATTATACTGCCCGCGCTATTCAGCATGACCTGTAAGTGAGATTCCGATCATGGCATTAATGATCACCGACGAATGTATCAATTGTGACGTCTGCGAGCCGGAGTGCCCGAACAACGCGATCTCGCAGGGCGAGGAGATCTATGTCATCGACCCGAATCTGTGCACGGAATGTGTCGGCCATTTCGAAACCTCGCAATGCGTCGAGGTGTGCCCCGTGGACTGTATACCGATCGATCCGGAACACGAGGAAACCCGGGAACAACTCGTCACGAAGTATGAGCACCTGATGGCGGCAAGCGCCTGACGGTCAATAATGTGAAGGCAAGGCGGCTACGAGCCGCCTTTTTTTTGATCCGCGGCGGCATGCAATAGAATAATGCGCAACATAATTACAACGACTAGAGGGTATTGTATGCGACCGCCACGCATGTTTAACCGGCGCCGACCATGGCTCGCCATGGTTTTACTTGCGGCGCTTATGCTGGGTACCGGCTGTGTGCGGGAACTCGCACCGGTCGCCCACCCCGCCGCCGCGGCCATCGCCGCGGCCCATCCCCTGGCGACCCGCGCCGGGTTCGAAGTTCTCGACGCCGGCGGCAACGCCTTCGATGCCGCGGTCGCGGTCAGCGCCGCCCTGGCCGTCGTCGAACCCATGGGCTCCGGCATTGGCGGCGGCGGTTTCTGGCTTCTGCACCGGGCCGCCGACGGCCACCAGGTCATGGTAGACGGTCGCGAACGCGCGCCCCTGGCGGCGACGCGGGACATGTACCTCGACGATCAAGGCGAAGTGATTCCCAAGCGCTCGGTAGTGGGACCGTTGGCAGCCGCGATTCCCGGTGTACCCGCGGCGCTGGCGCATATCGCGACTAAGTTCGGCCGCCTGCCGCTGGCAACCTCGCTCGCGCCGGCGATCCGCTACGCCCGTGACGGCTTCCCGGTCACCGAACAATACCGCGCATTGGCGGAGCGCCGCCTGGATGTCCTGCTGGCATCGCCCGCGGCCACCGATGCCTTTCTCGACCGCGGTTTCGTGCCCGCGCTCGATTACCTGATCAAACAGGCCGATCTCGCCACGACTTTGGAGGCGATCGCCGTGCAGGGTCATGACGGTTTCTATGGCGGCCCGGTCGCGCAACGTCTGGTCGAGGGCGTGCGTGCCGCCGGCGGCATCTGGAGTCTCGATGATCTCGCCCAATATCGTATCGCCGAGCGGCAGCCCATCACGGGGCAGTATCGGGGCATGCGCATCACATCCGCGGCGCCGCCGTCGTCCGGCGGCATCGTCTTGCTGCAGATGTTGGGCATGCTGGAGGGCCGCGCGCTCGCGCGCATGCAACAGGACGAACGCATACATCATATCGTCGAGGCCATGCGTCGGGCCTATCGCGACCGGGCGATCTATCTCGGCGATTCGGATTTCGTCAGCATCGACACACCGCGCCTGCTGAGCCGAAAGTATCTGCAGGATCTGCGCGCCGACATTACCGATGCTGCGACACCAAGCGCCGCACTGACGACGCGCTCGCGACCCCGGGGCACCGATACGACACATTTTTCGGTCATCGATCGTGATGGTAACCGGGTGGCTGCGACCTTAAGCATCAATTACCCCTTTGGCTCCGGCTTCATGCCGCCGGGCACCGGGGTGGTGCTGAACAATGAGATGGATGATTTCGCTGCCAAGCCCGGCGTCGGCAATCTGTATGGTCTGATCGGCGGCGAGGCCAATGCGATCGCACCGGGCAAGCGGCCCCTGTCCAGCATGAGCCCGACCTTCTTCGAAACCGATGATCGGGTTCTCATCGTCGGCACCCCCGGCGGCAGCCGCATCATCACCATGGTATTGCTGGCCGGCCTGGAATTTGCCCACCGCCGCGGCACGGTGGCTGACTGGGTGGCGCTGCCACGCTTTCATCACCAGTATGTACCCGACAAACTGGTGTACGAGCCCGAAGCCTTCAGCGATACGGTGCGAAAGGCGCTCACTGACCGTGGGCATAAGCTGCATCGCAAGGATTATGGTTACGGCTCGCGGCGGGGCTACGGCAACATGCAGGCCATTCTTTGGGATAAACGCAACGGCAAGATCACGGCGGCCAGCGATCCGCGGGGCGAGGGCCTGGCGCTCGTTCGCTAGGCCAGGCGTGGAGACAAACCGGGTGAAGTTCCGGCGGGGCAGCGGCTAGGCGCTTTCGTCGATAATCTCGATCTGGCTGAGATCCATCATCGGCTCGTCGTTGAGCGCGGCGGTCATGCTGCCGACCAGCTCTGTCATCCTCGCTTCCTGCTCCGCAAAACCGTCCCGCACATGCTGCAGTTCCTCGATGCGTGAATCCAGCGAATCCGTGGCATGATGAATGCGCTTGATACTCTCGAGCCGGCGCCGTAGCTGCACCTGGTGCTCGCGCACCTGGGTCTCCATCGGCGACATGATGGTCTTGAGCCAGCTATCCACGTCCCGGTTGGCGCGCTTGTAGACGTTGCGCGTCGCCACCACGGCGGATTCGAAAAACTTGCGGATGACACCCATCTGCTCGGTCATCACCAGCGACATGCCGCTCAAGTATTGCTCGTGTTTGGCCTGGATACTTTTCAGCTCGCGTAGATATTTCGCGGTTGAGAAGTTGCCAGGTTTGACGCCGGCCAATCCATGATCCTGCGTAAATTTGCTGTAGACCCCTTCCATCAGCTCCTTGATCTCGCGGGACTGCCCGGTGACCTCATCCATGGACGCTTGCGCACGGGCGAAAAATTTCTGCATGTGCGTCTTGAGGCCGCCCGTGGTCAGACTGGTCGACATATCCTTCTTGGTCTCGGCCACCAGACTGTTGATGTTCTTCGGATTAAGGTGCGTATACAACAGATTGGTCTGCTGGGAGAAAATGCTACGCGTCGCCTGAAAGCGCTGCAGGCTTTTTTCCAGATGCGCCTTGTCGGCCTTCACCTTTGCCATGATGTCATCAATGACTTCCGCGTTGGTCGTGTTCAACATGTCAAGCTCGGCAACGTGATCCTCGATGCCCTTGACGCGATGATCGAGCAGCGCGCGCATGGAATTGGTGACTTCCTCGAGATCGCCTTCCACGTTCGCCCGCACGATGTCGCGCTTTTGCGGAATGATGACATTGGCAAGCGCGTCTTCCAGTGCCAGTGCACGGCTCTGCGCCAATAACTCCTCGTCATTGCGAATCTTGCCCAGCAACGCCTTTTGCGCGGAGATCGGATAGATCATCGATTCCGAAACATCGAGGGTCTTCGCCACACTTGTTTTCTGCTGGTTGATCTCGCTCTCGACCTCATCCCAGTCGCGAATCCCATCCCACAGCGAATCGATCTTGTTCAATACCACCAGCGCGCCCTTGTGCGACTTGCTTTCCGCGCGGCGAATATGATCGCGCCACACGGCCATATCGGACTTGGTGACGCCGGTATCGGCAGCGAGAATAAACACGACAGCATGCGCGCTCGCCAACAGGTTCAATGTCAGCTCCGGTTCCGCACCCAGGGCATTCAGGCCCGGCGTGTCGAGAATGACCAGACCTTCCTGCAATAAGGGATGCGGCATATTGATGACGGCATGGCGCCAGGCCGGAATTTCGACGCGCCCGTCCTCGGTGATATGCATGCCGTCTTCGTGGGCCTCGTCTGCAGCGATATGCAGACCCATCTTCTGCGCGTCTTCCGGTGGCACGATCTTGACGTCGGCAATCTTGCGCAAGGCCTCGGCGACGTTCTCCGGATCGGAGGTGTCCAGAGGAATGGCCTCCCACTCGTCGGGGAAACCCTTGTATTCGGAAATGGTGGTGCTCGTCTTGCGCGTTTCGATCGGCAACAGACGAACGTAGGGCGGATTCTCCTGGTCATACAGCAGCTCGGTCGGGCACATGGTGGTGCGCCCGGCGGCCGAAGGCAGCACGCGCTGGCCGAATTTGGCGAAGAAAACCGCATTGATCAGCTCGGATTTGCCGCGCGAATATTCCGCCACGAACGCGATATAAAGGCGGTTGTCCTTCAGCGTGGCAATAATGTCGTCGAGGCGTTGATCCGTGCGGGCGTCACTCAGCTCGTGCTTGTACAGCCACTCGCGATAGGTCTTGATTGCGGACTGCAACCGCGCGCGCCATTCGGCGTAGTGCTCGAATTCCTGTTCAATACGATCCGGTTGTTCGAACTCTCTAGACATGTCCTACAGCTCCCCTCGGCTTATATCGTTTTTCTCGGTCCTTCAAGAGCGAATCTTATTCATCGCAGTATAGACGGCGCCAATAACCAAACCAACAATAAGAGTTTGGCCCAGGAAAGCAATTTATGCAAAAAAATCGATCTATATCAATAAGATTTAACACTTTTTTGACAAACGGTATCAGGAACCCGCTGTAATTATAGGCGGATACGCCCAAAGATGATGCCGGAATCGTGCCGAATCAGTGCTGGCAGCGGGCACAGTAGAAACTGGACCGCTGCCCGATCTGGCGCTGGCGGATGGGCGCGCCGCAGCGCCCGCAGGGACATTCGGCACGGCCATAGACCTTGAGCGCGGCGCGGAAATAGCCCGGCCGACCGTCGCCGCCGCGGAAGTCCCGCAAGGTGGTGCCGCCGGCGGCGATGGCGTCACGCAGGGTTGCCTTGATGGCGCGCGCCAAGCCTTGGTAACGCTGTCGACTGATGCGCCCCGCGGCGCGGGCCGGGTGGATGCCGGCACGAAACAGGGCCTCGCTGGCGTAGATATTGCCGACCCCGGCGATCACCCGCGCGTCCATGATGAAGGACTTCACCGCCGGTTTGCGCCCACGCGACAGGCGATACAGGTAGTCGCCGCTACAGGCACGGGACAGAGGCTCGGGTCCGATGCCGACCAGCAGCCGGTGTTGTTCCGGGTCCGCGTCGGTCCACAACACGCAGCCGAAACGCCGGGGATCACGCAGCGCCAGCCGCTCGCCGTTATCAAGCACGAAGACCACGTGTTCATAGGGCCGGCGCGGTTCGTCGCCGGTGGCGATCCGCAGACTGCCGGACATCCCCAAATGCACGATCACGTGCCCGTGGTCGAGTTCGAACAGGAGATATTTTCCGCGCCGGCGCAGCGCACGTATCGTCTGGCCCGGCACCTGTTTACTGATTGCCGCAGGCACCGGCCAACGCAAACGACGATCATGGACCTGCACCGTGCGCACCCGATGGCCGATAAGATGCGGCGCGATGCCGCGCCGGGTGGTTTCGACTTCCGGCAGCTCGGGCATTACTCGGCCCGCAGATGAAGCAAACGCTCGCCCAGCTCTGCGGTAAGGTGGTACGCGAGCCCCTCGTCCGGGCGCAGCAGGATCAACTCCGGCGTACGCGCCAGCACGCCCACCGTGAGCGTCGTCGGTTCCGCGTCCGGCGCGTCACCAGGGCGCAGCGTGATGCGGATTGTTTCGCCGGCCGCGGCGCCTGCATGGGGTTTCACCCGCAACGCGCGCACGAGACGCCATTGTTCGATGAAATCAACCAGGGCATCGCTGGTCAACGCCGGTTGCTCCGGCAGCCGTCGCCAGGCGCCATCGTGTCTCTCGACGCGGAAATCCGCCAGCTCGATCGACTCGATGCTTGCGTTTTCGTCGAGAAACCGGGTGTCGATGAAATCGTCAACCACGCCACGCAAGAAACGCATGTGATTATCGGCAATGACATGGATCTCATCACCCACCCGCGCATAGCGCTCGGTCCCGATCGGATGCGCCGCGCCGAACTGAACTTCGACATCATCGAACCGTGCCACCGCCACGGGCGACTCGAGCCCGTACTCCTGCAGCTGAGTGGCCTGTGCCGGAAAGCGGGTACGGCTTTCCAGGTCGATGATGTCGAGCAAATTGTTTACCCAGAAAGAATTGGCGCGCGCCGACAGCGGTACGGTAACGCGCCACGCACCGTCGCTTTTCTCCAGCTGGATCGGTGCGCCGACGCCGCTTTGCACCCGAATGACATTGATGGCATCACGTTGCAACGGCGCCAGTGTGATGGAATCGTCCGGCACCTCGACTCCGGGGCGCAGCACGGCGACCGAAACCAGCGCGACCAGCGCGATGGCCAGGCCCAGGTTGAGTAGCAAACGACGATTCATGTCGCGACCGGCGGCTAGCGCTTGCGCCGCCACCACCAGCCGGTCACGCCGATACCAACCAGTGCGAGCGGCAGTACGATCAGGAAGCCAAACGAAATAATCAGCTGCCAGGTCCGCGACAGATTCAGATCCACATCCGCGGCAATACGCGATGGCATATCGATGTAAGCGTCGTCATGACCCACCCAGTTAATCAGATTCATGGCCAGGTCGAGATTGCCGCCATTGGCGACAAACGTATTGGAGACGAAATCACCGTCACCGATGATCACGATACGTTGTTCGCGGTCTTCGTGATCCCGGGTCAGCGCGAAGGCGATGTCCAGCGGTCCGCCGATATCCTTACCTTCGTCAAAACGGATTTCCTTTTGCATGAGGCCGGTCTCAGACCAGGCGGTCGGCAGGGTGTCGAGGATCGGCGTCGCGCGCCAGCCTTCGGGCGGCGCCACCCGCATCGCGGCCGCGGCCGGATACAGGGATTCCGAATCCAAGCCACGCACGATTGGATGCGTGCCGTAGTTCGCGACGACGATGAAGTCCGCCGACGCGCCGGTCAGCAACTGGGAGGCCGGGTCCACCACCACACCCGGTTCGAACTCCACACCGAGCTGCTCGGCCAGAGACTCGAGACCGGTGTCGCTGTCCGGATCATGCAGCCACAGCAGATTGCCGCCGCCGGCCACGTAGCTACGAATCTGTTTCAGTTCACCGGCGAGCAGGCGCGTGCTCGGACTTGCGATAACCAGCACCGAGGCCTGTTCGAGGGCCGCCGCATCGGCGCCCAGCCGTAGTGTCACGGCACGCAATCCGCGCTTGGTCATTTGCGTTGCCCAGCTCGAAAGATCGTGATTACCTTGTCGGTCCGGTCGACGTTCGCCGTGTCCGGTCAGAAACGCGATGTTGCGTTCCTGTCCCCGCACCAGTCGCGCCAAAGCATTGGTCAGTGACTCTTCGGTGAATTGCTGGACCCGCTCGCTGCCCTTGCCGTACTCGATCAACAGGGCCCGTTCAGAGACGATGCCGGCCTCGCGGGTGCGGGTCGGATTCGTGTCCGGATTCACAAACACCAGCGTCATCTCCGGATAGACCCGCTGGTAGCGCGCTATCAGATCCTTGGCCAGGGTGCGCGCCTCATCGCCGCTGCGCATGAATGCGGTTACGGCAATCGGTTGGTCGAGGCGCTCCAGCACCGCTGCGCTGGCCTCCGACAGGGAATGGCGGCCGGCGGCGGTCCAATCGAGACGCGCGTGGTATTGCTGGCTGAGCCACATGAGCACACCGACCACGGCCAGGAACAAGATCACCGATCCGGCGTTGGTGAGACGCAGCTTCAGCAGGGAACCGGAAGAAACGCGCACGCTAACCCCCCAGACGATCCGCGTCCAGGCGCCGGATGCTGAGCACCAGGAACGTCACGATCACGAGTACATAAAAAGCGGCGTCCGCGGTATCGAACACACCGCGCAGAAACGGCTCATAGTGATTCAGCAGAGACAGGTAAGCGAGCGTGTTGCCGGTCGCCGAATCGCTTTCGCGGCCCCAGTTCAGCAACCAGGACAGCAGCAGCGCGCCGAACGTGGCGATGGCGGCCACCGTGGGGTACTGGGTGAGGGTGGACATGAATAATCCCACCGCCGCGAAGCAGCCCAGCAACAGCGCCAGACCGAGCAGGCCGGCGGCGAGAATACCGAAATCCAGACTACCGCCGGCCAATAAGGCGAGCGGCATCAGCGCCATGAGGCCCAGCACCACGAACAGAAACAGCATGATGCCGAGATACTTGCCGAGCACGATCTCGGTCATGGAGATCGGCGCACTGTACAACAGCGCCAGAGTACGGTTACGTCGTTCTTCGCTGACCAGTCGCATGGTGATCAACGGTACGATCAGCAACAGTATGATGGACGCGTTACCGAATAATTGCGCGACGATAAATTCGGTCACGCCGACCGGACTTTCGAATTGCATCAGGCGGGACTTCCATGCCATGTAGTCATCCACATGGCTCAGGAACAAATACGCCAGGATCACCTGGATGACCGCGAGGATGGTCCAGGCCAACGGTGACAGAAACAATGCGCGCAGCTCCCGCGCCGCGATGGTAAATATCATGCCGCCTGTTCCCCGCCTGCCGCTTCCTCGGTCGTAAGCTGCAGGAATATATCCTCCAGCGACGCCTGCTCCGGTATCAACTCGTACAAGCCCCAGTCATTTTCCACCGACCGCCGCACCAGTTCGTCCGCCGGATTTTGCTCCGGCTCACAGTACAAACGCACACGACCGCCATCCTGTGCGTCCACCGAGCGTACACCGGCGATTCGCTCCAATGCCGCCGGTTCCGGCGCGTGGCGGAACGCCACCTGCAGCGCCGTGGACTGCATGCGTCGCGCCAATCCACCGATGTTGTCGCGCAGGACCAGGCGCCCCTGATGGATGATCTGCACATGATCGCAGATGGCCTGTACTTCCGGCAGGATATGGGTGGACAGGATGACGCCGTGCTGGGTACCCAGTTCGCGGATGAGGGAACGGATTTCGCGAATCTGAATCGGGTCGAGCCCGACCGTGGGTTCGTCCAGGACCACCAGCAGTGGCTGGTGAATGATTGCCTGCGCAATGCCGACCCGCTGCTGGTAGCCCTTGGAAAGGTTTCCGATCACGCGCTGGCGGACATCGGTCAGACCGCAGCGTTCCAGGGCGGTGTCACGCGCACCACGGCGTGCACCACGCGGAATTCGATTGAGCGCCGCGCAATAATCCAGATACTCGGTCACGGTAAGCTCCCGGTACACCGGCGGTTGCTCCGGCAGGTAACCGATACTCGCTTTGGCGGCACGGGGATCTTCCAGCAGATCGTGATTGGCGACGCTGACACTGCCGGTACTCGGCGCCAGGTTTCCGCTGATGATCCGCATGGTCGTGGTCTTGCCCGCCCCGTTGGGGCCGAGAAACCCAAGCACATCACCCTTGCGCACCGTAAAGCTCACGTCATCGACCGCCAGCAGGTCGCCGAAATGGCGCGAGAGGCCTTCGGCCCGAAGCAGAATGTCAGTGTCCATGCAGGGAAATTGAGTAACGGATTATGGCGACGATCACGGGCCATCATTTAAGGGAGTGACCCCGGTTTTGTCAACGGTCAAGTCTCATGTATAGCTCGGTTTATGCAAGAGTGGTGCACCGGCTGGAGCCCCGCCGCGCTTAATCTCGCAGGACATCCTTGTCCTGCTCGAATCGCGGCCTTGCACTTCGCTCTCCCTGCGTCGCGCTCGGCCGGACGACGCTTGTCGGGGCTCCAGCCGGTACCGGAAGCCCACTGAGCCGCTGTCGATTCTTCACGCAGTCGCGCTTTGTAACCATGTCGACGGTTAACGGCTTTAGCTCCACACCGTTTTCGTGGACAATCGCCCCCTTTCTCATCCCGGCATGACAGCAACGGCGAACCCGTGAGCATCAGCGTTCAGATCAAACCCAGCGGCCACCGATTTACGCCGGCCGCTGACGAAACCGTTCTCGCCGCGGCATTGCGACATGGATTCGTGCTTCCTTACAGTTGTCGCAGCGGCAGCTGCGGTACCTGTATGGGACAGCTTGTCTCCGGCGAAGTCCATTACCCGGACGGGCCACCGGAGGCCTTGAACGACGCGGAGCGCGCCGCGGGCAGGGCCTTGTTCTGCCAGGCCCATGCCCTGACCGACCTGGTCATCGAGGCGCAGGAAATCGATGCGGTTAAGGATATTCCGATTCAGACCATGCCGTGCCGCGTTGCGCGCATGGAAAAGGTCACCCATGACGTCATGGTCCTGCACCTGAAACTGCCGCAGCAACAACGGCTGCAATTCCTCGCCGGCCAATACGTCGACCTGCTATTGCGCGATGGCAGCCGGCGCAGTTTCTCACTTGCCAACTCGCCGCTCGACGATGAGTACCTGCAGCTACACGTGCGCCACGTCGACAGCGGTGGCGGCTTCACCGACCATGTGTTCGGCACAATGCAGGAAAAAGATTTGTTGCGTCTCGAGGGACCGCTGGGGACGTTCTTCCTACGCGAAGATACCGCGCGGCCGGTGATCTTCATGGCCGGGGGCACCGGCTTCGGGCCCATCAAGGCAATTCTGGAATATGCGTTTGCGAAAGGTGTCACGCGGAAGATGCATTTTTTCTGGGGTGTGCGGGCGCGGCGCGACCTGTATATGCGCGAACTGCCGATCGCATGGGCACAGCAATACACCAACTTTCGTTATACGCCGGTGCTGTCGGCACCGCGTCGCGAGGATGGCTGGTCAGGTCGCACCGGTTGGGTGCATGAGGCGGTGGCGCAGGATTATTCCAACCTGGCCGATCACGACATCTATGCCTGTGGACCGCCGCCCATGGTCACCGCCGGTCACACGCTCTTCACGGCACAGGGGCTCGACCCGGCGCATTACTTCTCGGATTCGTTCGAGTTCGCACACGACGAACCGGATTCGAATTAAGGCGTCGCCGCGGCGGTAACCGATCTATCGGACGTCGGCGCGGACGGCGCGCCCGGTTCGAGACCTTGACGGTAATAGTCGCGGGCCTTTTCGTGCTCGCCGAGCTGTTCCAACAGGCGGCCGAGTTCGAGGAAGAGTTCCGCCGGTGCGCTGCTCGATACGGCGGTTTCAAAGTAACTGCGCGCCTTGCCCCACAACTGATTGCGCACCGCGAGGCGGCCGGCGGTCAGCAACAGATTGGTGCTGTGTTGATGGCTCGCCAACCAACTCTCGGCGGTCTTCAATTGGCTGACGGAATCGTCGGCCTGCACCAGGCCGTACAGGTAGGCGAGGTTCGCATCCCAGCGCCGACGCAGGGTGCTGCGTATCACGTTTTCACATTCGGCGTGGGCATCGAGGTCAAGCAGTCGCCGCGCGTAGACCACGACCAGTGCCGGATCGTCACGCCACTCCCGCGGCACACTGTCCGACCAGGTCTTTTTCAGACCGTCGTCACCGTCCAGCTGCGTGGTGGCCTGCAGCATCCGACCGAAGGTCTCGAGGGCGAGCTCGCCGATCTCGTCTGCGTCGATGATTTGTTCGCGACGCAACGTGGGGATGAGTGCGGCCAGACCGCGCCAATCGCGCAGTTTGCGATGCGCCTTCATCAACAATTCGATGACGCGGCGGTTTTTCGGCGCGGTACCGCGCAAACGGGACAGGGTCGCCAGGGCCTGTTCCGGCTGACCACCGACGTATTGTAACTCCGCCTGCGTCAACCCGACCGCCAGGGTCTCCGACGGCGCGCTCTCATGCGCCAGCGCCAGGTACTCGTCCCGCTTCTCCATGTCGCCCATCTGCTGCGCGGCGCGTGCCGCACCCAGGTAACTGATCATTGGTGTTTCGCAGCTGTCGAGACCCGACATCAGCTGCTTTTCCGCCTCGCCCCACTTACCGCCGAGCAGACGGGTAATGCCCTGGGCCTGTGTGCGTTGTGCCTTGCGCCGCTGGCGCTCCTCGCGCCATGCGGACAGGTTGTGCGGCATATTGAGAATACGGGACAAAAACCGCAACAACAGGTAAAACAGCAGGAACGCGAGCAACAGCGCCACAGCAAAAAATACCAGTGTGGTTTCGACCGTCCAGGGCGTGCGGCTGATCAAAATATAGCCGGGATCCTGTAGCGCGAAATGGGTCGCCACTGCACCCAGCGCCATCGCCACGATGACCAGCAGCACGAGCTTCATTGGTCGACCACCTTGGCTTGCCGATACGCCGCGAGCGCTTCCCGTGAGGCGCCGATCTCCGGCAGCGCCGGTGCAAGATCGGCTGCGCGGGCGGCGCGTAGATTTTCGAGTACGTTGCGCACCGAATCGGCATCACCGTCAAAAAATTTCTCCACCCAGGCGAGCGATTTGTCGATGTGGATCTGGTAGGCCGTGGTCTCGCCGCGCAAGAGTGCCAATTGTGTGGCACCCAACATCAGTCTCAGATTCTCGCGCAGAAAATAATTCTGCTCGGGGTTAAGCAGGGGCGGCTGCGTCTCGGTGACCTCCCGTACCCGCATCAATCCCTGGATATCTTGCCAGACCTGACTTAGCAGTTGGCGCCACTGCGGTAGATCGTCAGCCGCGGCGGCGGCGTCGGCCGTCGGCTGAACGCTGTCGATTGCGGCGCGAAAATGTGGATGCGTGCGCAGCGGCAAACGATCCACGGACTCGGCCAACGAATTCAACTGCAGGCTGAGCCCGGCGAGATCGACCCGTTCGACGGTTTCGAGTGTGACAATGTCTTCGCTGATACGCTTGCGCACATCGAGCAATGCGGGATCGGGCAACTTACTGAGCCGTTGGTCCGCGACCTTGAGTGCGGCAATCGCGGCATCCACGTCGCCGGCCAGCTTCAGGCGGTGGCCCGCCAACAACAGCAGATGGGCAACCTCGTCCAGGACCCAGTCGTCATCGGCGCGACCGAGATCGGCGATGAGATTCTCCAGGGAGCCGCGAAACACCTGCTGGCTCTCGGTGACGCCCTTAAGCGACTGCTGTACCTGTACCTGTAATTCGCCCCGTAAGGCATCGCGCTGCGTGGCCAGCTGGTCGATGCGATTATCCAGCTGTTCGATGCGCCCGGGCACATCGGTCTTCGTAAGCCCCTGCTGGTATTCCAGCAGGTACCATAGATAGCCGCTGCCGGCCGCCGCGCCCAGTGCGATCAACAGGGCCAGAAACCCCAGCCCCTTGCCGCCGCCGCGCTTCGGCGCCTTGGCCGCTTTCTCCGCCTTGGCTTTGTCCTTGCCAGGATCTGGCGGCGGCGCTTTTTTTGCCGCCGGCGCCGAGGTGTCGGGCGCTGCCGATTTGGTGTCGGTTTTCGTATCAGACTTCTTTTCGGTCATCGTTGATTCCTTGTGCTAACGACGGGCGCGCGTCTTGCGAGTCCCGACAACGATCGCCGCCAACAGGAACTCAGTAGTATGCGTCGGCAAGTGTACCGCGAAGCCGGCGGAAGGAGAATGCGATTCACGTCGCGATAGTGCGTCAAATCGCCCTATCGTGGCGCGCCGCCGGGACACCCAACGCGCGTCGTGCGGCCTTACAAAAATGGGGTCGGAGTGAAGTTTTCCAGAAATCCTGGCTATTTATTGTGTTCTGCGAATGGAAAATTCACTCCGACCCCATTTTTCGGGGACAGCGAAGCGCAAGACCGCGATTCGAGCGGGACAGAGACGTCCCGCGAGATTAAGCTGGGCGGGGCCCCGCCGGCGCAGTGCCGCAGCGGCGCGAGGCGAACGGACCGATTATTCGACTACGCACCGCGGCCGCGCCAGTCGATCAGCGCCTCGATCAGACCCGCATCGGTGGCGTTCTTTGCGACGATGGGTGGAGTTTCGAAGCCGGCGGACCGTGCCGCTTCGGCAATACGTTCGCTGCTGACAACCAACGCAGTCTTAAAGAGACCGTCGCGTCCCGCAGCACCGACGAACGCGATCAGATTACGCAACCCCTGGGTGCTGGTCACGGTGACGACATCGACTTCGCCCCGCGCGAGACGTTCCACCAGGGGCGCCGGATTCCTGTCCGGTACCGCCTGTACGTAGCACTCGGCATATTCCACATGCGCGCCCCGTTCGCGCAAGGTCTGCGCCAGTAACTCGCGACCCCCGCGACCACGAAAGATCACGACCCGTTTGCCGGCAATCTGGGTCAATTCCGGGTGCGCCAACAGACCTTCAGTATCGAATCGATCGGCCGGCAAAATGCTCACCGGCAGGCCCGATTCCGCGAGCAGGCCGGCAGTCGTCGGACCGACTGCGGCGATCGCAAGGGAGGTCGGGAAGGATCGCCGCGCACGCACGTACTCCAGGCCGTAGCTGACCGCGTTGCGACTGATGAAAATGGCGATATCGAATGTGTCGAGACGCGCAATAACGTCATCGAGTGCACGGGTATCGGCAGCCGCGCGAATTTCGATCAGCGGGAAGCGTATGGCCTCCGCGCCCTGCGCCTCGAGTGAGCGTACGAGGCTCGCTGCCTGCTGTGACGGGCGGGTGACCACCACCCGCACGCCGGCCAGCTCAGCCACCGCCGTACACCTGGCGCAGAATCTCACCGGCGCCTTTCTCCAGGAGCTCTGCCGCGAGCGCGGCACCGAGCGCCGCCGCGTCGTGCACAGAGCCCTCGGTGCGCCCATGAATCAGCTTGCTGCCGTCCGGCGCACCGACCACGCCGCGTAACTGCAGCTGCTCGCCGGCAAGGGTGGCATGACCGCCGATAGGTACCTGGCAGCCGCCCTGCAGCGCCGCGTTCATGCTGCGTTCGGCGCGCACGCAATGATGGGTCGCGGCATGATCCAGCGGCGCCAGCAAACGATTGACGACTTCGTCGTCACTGCGGCACTCGATACCCACCGCGCCCTGGCCTACCGCCGGCAGACAGGTATCGGTCGCGATGCGAGCGGCGATACGGTCGTCAAAACCCAGACGCATGAGACCGGCGCTGGCGAGAATAATCGCATCGAATTCGCCGGCATCGAGTTTCGCCAGACGCGTATTTACGTTGCCGCGTAGATTGACGATCTCCAGCTGCGGAAACGCGCTGCGCAGCTGACACTGTCGGCGCAGACTCGAGGTCCCCACCCGCGCCGACGCCGGTAACTCGTCCAATGTGCGAAATGTGTTTGAGACAAAGGCGTCGGTCGGGTCCGCGCGCTCACAGATCACCGGGATGTGCAGGCCCGTCGGAAGATCTACGGTCACGTCTTTCATCGAGTGCACCGCGAGATCGATATTCTCGTCCAGTAACCCCTGTTCGAGTTCCTTGACGAACAGGCCCTTGCCGCCGACCGCGGCCAGGGGGGTGTCCAGGATCTTGTCGCCCTGGGTGGTCATTTTCACCAGCTCGACGTGCAGATCCGCGTGGCTCTCGAGCAGGCGGGCGCGCACATACTCGGCCTGCCAGAGGGCGAGCTGGCTCTTACGGGTACCGATTCGCAGCGTCTTCAAGGGTGGTTCACGGCTGGACGTGGCTAGAATGGGGTGCTAATGCTACGTATGGGGCGCCCATCAGGCAAATGGCCGGAACTTGAACGTCATTCAGCGATCTTAAAGGGTGGCCAATACTTGTGATAGGCTCTGCCGCCGATGCGAAACCTGACCTTAAATTTGTTGCTCATTCTGAGCCTGCTCCTGGCGCTGCCAGCGGCGGCGGATTCGGATATCAAGGCGCGGGACTTCGCCGCCGATGCGGATGAGGCCAGCCGCCGCTCGGTACCGATCCTGGTCATGTTCATGTCGGATTATTGTCCCTATTGCGAGACGGTCATGGAGGATTACATCGAACCCATGTCCACCGACCCCGCCTATGCCGAACTGGCGATCATCCGTGTCGTCGATGTCGACAGCAGTAAATCGATTCTGGATTTTGCGGGCGATGAGACCGACCACGCGGATTTCGCCGGTGACCATGGCGTCACCCTGGTGCCGGTCATAAAACTACTGGATGCCGATGGCGAGGAATTGGTGCCGGAGCTGCTCGGCTTTTCCTCCGAGCACTTCTATGGCTACTACCTCGAAACCCGCCTGCGCGAATCGCTGGCCAAGTTGCGCGGCGAGAATCCGGCTAGCGTCGCGCCCACCGCCGCACTTCAGCGGTATGGCGACGGCTGACCTCCAGCTTGTCGTCCGTATCACGCAGTAATACGCTCCAACGTCCACTGGGCTGCTTTTCGATTCCGCGAATATAGTTTGTTGCGACGAGCGCATTGCGGTGGATACGCAGGAAGCGTTCGCCGAACTCGTCATCCAGGCTCACCAACGAATCTTCGATCAAGTGCCGTTCGTTGGACGTGGTGACGGTAACGTATTTGCTGTCCGCCATAAAATAAATCACGTCCTGAATCGGTATCAAACTGATCTTGCCACGCAGTTGCACACTGATGTGAGTGCGCGCGGTAGGCTCCTCCTGTGCCCGGTTGACCTCGCGCAACTGCTTTAGCGTTAATCCATGCGCCTTCTTCAGCGCCGCATCGAGGCGCTCCTTGCGTATGGGTTTGAGCAGATAATCGACGGCGTTGACCTCGAAGGCCTCCAGGGCATGCTCGTCATAGGCGGTGGTGAAGATCACACCCGGCGGCTCATCCATTCCCATCAGGTGGGTTGCCGCCTCGAGACCGTCCATCACCGGCATACGGATATCCATGAGCAGCACGTCCGGTTTCAGTTCCATGGTCTGCTCGATGGCATTGCTGCCGTTCACGGCTTCGCCGACGACAGCATGGCCGCCGATCTTCGTGATCAGCTCGCGCAGGCGGGCGCGCGCCAGCTTCTCATCATCGACGATCAATATTTTCATTCAAATCCTCCGGAGGCAGGTAGGCTGATATCTACGGCAAACACGCCGTCGGCTTCCTGCATAGCCAGGGAAGCAGCCGCCCCGAAGTGGCCTCTCAGACGTTCGCGAATATTGACAAACGCCGCCGAGTCACCTTGAGGGCCCTCCTTGGCTGACGTTGATGCCGGATTGACCACACGCAGGCGCAGCGTATCGTTGTCGGCATGAATATGAATGCCAATTTCGCCGCCGTCCTCACGTGGCTCAATCCCGTAATGAATCGCGTTCTCCAACAATAACTGAAGCATCAGGACGGGGATCTTGGCCGCTTGCGGCACATCCCCTACGTCCCAGGTCGCCTTGAGACGCTTTTCTAGTCGCAATCTCTCAAGTTTAAGATATTTTTTCGCAACCGCAATTTCATTACGCAAAGGCACCAGGCTCTTGCTCTCATCGAGCATGAGCCGGAACAGATCGGCCATATCCTCGATCGCCGCCTCCGCCTTGGCCGGCGCACGGCGCGTCAGGCTGGCGATAATATTCATGCTATTAAACAGAAAATGCGGCCGGATGCGGTATTTCTGCAGCTCCATATTGGCGCGCGCCTCGCCCAGGGCGCGCTGCTTGAGCAGATGCTGACCGAGGAAATAGCGCAGTGCCAGGGCATCCACGATGGCGCTGACGGTCAGGTTCTGAATCTGAAACTTTAGATACCAGTCGGGCCGTATCGAGGTGGTCATACCCATGAGCCAGCCCACCCAGGTCATGATCTCACCCAACACGCCCGCGGTCAGGACCAGCAGCAGATAGGCCAGGATGATCGCACGTTCGCGGGGCAGGCGATTAAGGTATTTGCGCGTCAAACACAGTATCAACACGCTGGTCAACGCGACCCACTGTACGAAAATCGAAATGATCAGCAGATCTGTAAATGGATTAATAAAGATACGCGCACTGACAACGCTGATGACGACGGCGAGCAATTCGGCGAGAACGACGACGTGAAAGACGATTTCACCACGACAAAAATCGGGCAGGAACCCATCGTCGATGATTTTTTGCGCCGGGCGAACAGTCACTGTCACGTCACCGCAACGCCCGCGGAATTCTTGCGGGACTAATCTTTAACAATGGGAATCTTGATCTTTGCGTGATAATTTCCAAACTGCTCAAAGGCCTGTAGGTTTGCTTGCTGCCCAAAGTGGCTCTCGAGCCGCTGCCGAAGATTGTCCATTGCGATCTTGTTGCCCTTGTTGTGCGCCTTCGTCGGCACTTCGGGAAGCGGATTAGTCACCATAATATTAAGCATCTGCGCTTCACGCCACATTTCCACTTTGATGAGTCCACCGCCAAAGCGCGGCTCGATACCGTGATAAATGGCATTCTCGATCAGCGGCTGCAGGGTCAGAGAGGGGATCATCGCATGGCGCGGCACATTCGAGGTTAACCAGCGAATCTGCAGCCGGTCGCCAAGGCGAAGTTTTTCCACTTCCAGATATTGACGTGCGAGCTCGGTCTCGGCGGTAATCGGCACCAGTTTGCGGGCGTCGGCCAGCAATACACGGAAGACGTCGGCGAGATCGTGCAGCGCCTTTTCCGCGTTCTCCGGATCGCTGCGTAACATGCTGGCCACGGCATTCATGCTGTTGAAAAGAAAATGCGGGCGAATGCGCGACTGCAAAGCCTGCAGGTTTGCCGCCTGTTTTGACTCGGCCTCCAGCCTGGCATGATGATGCACACTGAAATAGCGCAACATGAGCGGTACCACCAATGCGGAAATCAACAACGCGCGCACCAACAGGGACAGATGCCACTGGGGCCAGAAACTGTCGGTGACACCGAAATAGTGGAGCCCGAATAAGGCGGCCTCGGTCACCGCCACGGTCACGGCCATGACCAGCAACGCCACGATCACGGTCCCCTTGCCCAGGCGCATGCCCTCGAACTGTGGCGCCAGCAGCTTAAGCATCAGCAACACGCCGAGTGCGATGGCCTGCACATAGGCCGAGACCAGCAGGAGATCGTAAACCGTATTTAGATCCAGGCGTGATTCGTAACCGGCGATGATCAGAATCGCAATCACCTGGGCGACGATGATAATGCTGAGCGCGACCCGGCCGGTACCCAGGTCGGGTAAGACGCTGGGCCCTGTCTGTTGCGTCACTGCTGTGGTGTCGTTTGCCGAAGCCCGACGGGAAGTACTCAAGCCTGCACCCCTCGCGTCCCTATGATTATTTGTTGTTCTAATCCTGGGAAGTGTAGCCACTCCTTGTCAAGGTTTCCTCTCCACTTAGCGGTCCACGGGCGACCACGGGCAAAAAAAATCCCCCCGGGTTGTCCCGGGGGGATTAAGAGTCCGGCTCGGTATCCATGTGGGGGTTAGGTACAAGGAAGGGGTCCGAACCGGGCAGTTTGTAACTCACTCAGGATAGCTCTTGCCCTTGCACTATTGAGTATAGGGCGCCGGCGAGACACCCCAAGGCCACACCGATGACTGGGCAGAATTGCCGGATTAGCGGCGAAAATGCACTCAAATAACGCCGAATCGGGCTATTTTCGGCCCACGGACCCCTGCACACAGGCTTTTCCCGGGGCATCGGGTATACTGGCGCGCACACCCCGGTCCACACACGAAATGAGCACGAAAAAGCCCTGGGGCGGGCGCTTTTCCGCCCCCACCGACAGCCTGGTCGAAGGATTCACCGCATCCGTCGCCACCGACCGCCGCCTGTATCGCCAGGATATCGCCGGCTCCATCGCCCATGCGCGCATGCTGGCGCATGTGGGCGTGCTCAGCGGCGCGGAGCGCGATGCGATCGTGGCCGGGCTGCAAGCCATCGCGAGCGAGATCGACGCGGGCGATTTTCCCTGGGATCCCGCGCTCGAGGATGTGCACATGAACATCGAGGCGCGCCTGGTGGAGCGCATCGGCGAGGTCGGCAAGAAACTGCATACCGCCCGCTCACGCAACGACCAGGTTGCCACCGACATGCGCCTGTATCTGCGCGACGGCATCGACCGGCTGCAGACCCACCTGCTGGCGCTGCAGTCCACGCTGCTCGATGTGGCCGAACGCGAGGCGGCGGCGATCATGCCCGGCTTTACCCATCTGCAAACGGCGCAGCCGGTGACCTTCGGCCACCATATGCTGGCCTGGAACGAGATGCTCGAGCGGGATCGCGCCCGGCTCATTGATTGCCGCGCGCGCGTAAACGTCATGCCGTTGGGATCCGCCGCGCTCGCCGGCACAAGCTTTCCCATCGACCGGGAATTTACCGCCGGTGAACTGGGCTTCGATCACGTTAGCGAAAATTCGCTGGACGCGGTGTCGGATCGCGACTTCATTATCGAATTCCTGTCCGCCGGCGCGCTGTTGATGACGCATTTATCGCGCATGGCGGAAGAACTCACTTTGTGGTCATCCGCCCAGTTCCAGTTCGTCGAACTGGACGATGCCTTCTGCACGGGCTCCAGCATCATGCCGCAAAAAAAGAACCCGGATGTAGCCGAACTGGTGCGCGGCAAATCCGCACGCACCACCGGTAATCTCATGGCGCTGTTGACCTTGATGAAGGGCCAGCCACTCGCTTACAACCGGGACAATCAGGAAGACAAGGAGCCCTTGTTCGATACCCTCGACACGCTTCTGCAGAGCAGCGAGGTCTTCGCCGGCATGATCAAGACCATGCGGGTGCACCATGAACCGCTGCGCGCGGCGGCTGCGCGCGGCTTCTCCACCGCCACCGACCTGGCCGACTATCTGGTGCGCAAGGGTGTGGCGTTTCGCGACGCCCACGAGATCGTCGGCCGTGCCGTCAAACACGGCATCGATACCGGCAAGGATCTGGCCGACATGGGACTGGATGAACTGCGGGCGTTTTCGGAGACGATCGACGATGACGTGTTTGCCGTCCTCACCCTCGAGGGCTCGGTGAATGCCCGCGATCATATCGGCGGCACCGCGCCGGAGCAGGTGCGCGCGGCAATCGAACGCGCCCGCACGCGGCTGGCCGTGTTACAAAATTAACAACCACGGCGTATTCACCTTGGGTCATTGCGCCAGCTTTAGCTGTGCGCAGTGCAAATACGAAGAACCGAAGATCGCCCTCGGCCACGCCCGGGTCGCGGAGCCCTGGTTCGGGCTCTTCAGCTGCGACCACTGCAAGACCCTCGGCAGAGCCTGAGTGTAGCGCGACAAACCCACCGTGCGCGGCCATTGCTATGCCGAGGAGATCACGCTGTTCGACGTGGATACCACCGTCGTCGCCTGCCCCAAATGCGATGAACCGGGCACGCTGACGCCGGTAGCAGGCGCGTGGCAATAGGCCACGTCAGGCCAGGCTGACGGTGGCGCCGGCCTGTTCGCTCACCAGCCGCGCCAATTCGCTGAACAGCTCCTCGCCGCTGCGATCGTTCAGCCACACGGCACGCGACGCATCCCAGTCGTAGTGGTAACCGCCGGAACGGGCCGCGACCCAGAGTTGATCCGCGGCGGACTGTTTGTTGACGATGATCTTGCTGTCGTCCTCGAAGGTCAGCGTGAGTATGTCGCTAACGATTTCAAAGTCGATGTCGGCACCGCTGGCCTCGACCGCCTCTTCGATACGCTCCATGGTGGCCGCGGCCTGCTCGTGAAACTCGGATTCATTCATGTGTGTTTTCAGTTTGCGTGATTGGGGTTATGCTAGTGGCACGAGCGACGACGCGTCTGCAAGAACCTGGGAGTAGCGCATGAATTATACAACGAGACGAGATATCGCCCTGGCCCTGGCCTTGGCAGTAGGGCTGTCCACACTGGTGGCGGCCTGTGGCCAGAAGGGACCCCTGTTCCTGCCCGAGGAAGAAAAGCAGGAGCAGAAAAAGGAACAATCCAGCTGAGCCCATTGAAACACCCGTGGATCATTTTGCCTACCGCGATGGGGAGCTCTGTGCCGAGAACGTCCCCCTGGCCGCCATCGTCGCCGACGTTGGCACGCCCTGCTATGTCTACTCACGCGCCACTCTGGAGCGTCACTGGCACGCCTTCGACTCCGCCTTCGCCGCGCGCGACCACCTGATCTGTTACGCGGTCAAGGCCAACTCCAATCTCGCCGTCCTGAATGTGCTGGCCCGTCTGGGCTCCGGCTTCGATATCGTCTCCGCCGGTGAGCTCGAGCGGGTGATTCGCGCCGGCGGCGATCCGGCGCGGGTGGTGTTTTCCGGCGTCGGCAAGACCGCCGCCGAGATTCGCCGCGCGCTTGCGGCCGGCATACTCGCCTTCAACGTCGAGGGCGAGGACGAGCTCGAGCGCATCGATCAAATCGCGGGTGAGCTGGGACAGCGTGCGCGCGTCGCATTGCGAGTCAATCCGGACGTGGACGCGAAGAGTCATCCCTATATCGTCACCGGACTCAAGGAGAACAAGTTCGGCGTCCCGGTGGAGGCCGCGCCGGCGGTGTACGCCCGCGCCGCCGCGATGGCCAATGTGGAGATCACCGGCATCGGCTGTCACATCGGCTCGCAGCTCACCGAGACGGGTCCGTTCACCGACGCCCTCGACCGCGTATTGCATCTTTCCGAGCAACTGGCGGCACAGGGCATCGCCATCGAGCATCTGGACCTGGGCGGTGGCCTCGGCATCCGTTACCGGGACGAGACCCCGCCCACGCCCAGTGAGTATGCCGCGGCCATCCTCGCGCGCCTCGGCGAGCGCGCGCCAAACGTGCGCCTGTTATGCGAACCCGGTCGCGCCATTGCCGGCAACGCCGGGGTGCTGGTGACGCGGGTGGAGTACTTGAAGCTGGGGGCGGAGAAAAACTTTGCCGTGGTCGACGCCGCCATGAACGACCTCATGCGCCCGGCCCTGTACGATGCCTGGCAGGACATCGTGCCGGTCGTGCCGCGCGCCGGTGATGCGACGCGCGTCTACGATGTGGTCGGCCCGGTGTGCGAAACCGGCGACTTTCTCGGCAAGGAACGCAGTCTCAACGTGGCCGCCGGCGATCTGCTGGCGGTGCGCTCCGCCGGCGCCTATGGCGCCAGCATGAGCTCCAACTACAATACCCGCCCGCGGGCCGCGGAGGTGATGGTGGATGGCGACGCATTTCATGTGGTGCGCTGCCGCGAGACGCTGCAGGACCTGCTGGCGCCGGAGTCGGTGCTGCCGTCCTAGGTTTCGGGCGCGTCTTTTTTGCGCCGGGCGCGCGACGTATACGTTCATCTTGCCGGCAAGGCTCGACGAGCCGACTTTCCGCAACACCCGCGCCAGCCGGTGCAGGCGCCCTGCTCGATCGGCTTGCGGCGCTATTCGGTCGCGGTACCCCCGAACAGACGCCGGGCAATCGCCATGCCCGGACAAATTCCGGTGGCCGCGGCGAAGGCAAGGAAAATCGCCGGGAAGTACAGCACCCAACTGGCGGTATTAAAACCCGTCAGCCAGATTCCGACCCAGATAAAACTGGCAAGCACGAGAAAGAAGAAACGCATCGAAGTACCGACTTTCAAATTATCCACGTTTGCCTCCGCCTGGAGTTGGTTTTGTAAGGACGGCACCCGGCCATCGGGAGGGTGCCTGCGAGTCGTCATGGTAAGGGTTTGTGCGCGTCTTCTCACCTGCGGGAATTCATTCACCTGGCGGCGGCGCGCCAGGCACGAAACCACCCACCAGAGATAAGGAAGTAGGGGAAGATGATCAACTGTTCGCGCAGGATACGACGCAGAAAATCCCCGGGGCCGGCGAACGGCCGCGGGGCCGTGGCCTCGCGTTTGTGCCCCAGCCCCTGCAACGCCAGGGCGAGCACCGGCCCAATTAAAACGAGTACCGCAATAACAATCTGACCGCGCAACAGCGCCCATATCAGACCCAGCATAGTGAGGACGAACAAGGGGACTGCGAACAGGTGGATCAGCAGATTGAGCCGGTCGCGATGCAGCGTACTGTAATCGCCCAAGTCCATCCGCGCGCCTGGTGGCCGTCGCGACCTAGGTCGATTTACGGGCGAGTGCCGACAACAACAGCGCCAGGCCCGCGATGATGAGGATGACGGGGACCAGAGAGGCCTCGACCCCCATAAACTCCAGGACCCCGGCGAGCATGAGCAGCGCACCGACGACGACCCAGAAACCTTCCAACACCAGACCGAAGTGCCAACGGGCGGCCTGACCGCCGAGGATAATCAAGCCGACACCGATCAGCCCGAGACCCCAGCCGACATCGAACAGCAGGGCGATGCCCACCCAGACGAAAAACAGGCCCCAGCCGACGGAATCGATCCTCTGCGCGGTCGCCAACCGTTGCTTCGCGTTATCGGTTTCGCTGTTCATGACTCTACGGTCTCCTTCGTGGGATCGGCGTTTCTCGTTTTCTGCTAGACACCCGCGCTCAAATCGGCGCTGAATTTCCACGTACTATAGCCGACGATCACGGCATGTAATACCACCAGGCTTCGACTCAGCAGGGTCCAGCCGCGCCAGTCGGTATTCGCAGCACAACGCCAGACCGCGACCCAGCAGTAGATGTAGTACGGATTAATCAGTACCGCG
>CAMYOD010000055.1:8273-10927 GCA_947259975.1 uncultured Gammaproteobacteria bacterium | reverse complement strand
CGCGGCGGAGTTGCGCGTCGGTGGACCAGGCGGCCATACGATTCCGCTGCCGCGCCGACTTCGTGTTGGCCTGGCTGACTTCGTACCCGATGAACCGACGGCCGAATCGCCCATGTGGATCCACGCCGACGGTAATACGTTACAAGTCGCCGATCTCGACGCGATGATTGAGACCGCGGCCTACGATGCCGGCCTCAACCGCCCTGCGGAGGTCACGGGGCAGGCCCTGCTGCACACCTATCTTGCATTTCTTGTCCGCCAAGGCGCCAGGTTAACGGATCTCAGCCGCATCGTCGGACGGCCGATCCCGCCCACTGAACTGGTCACCTATGGCCGCCTGTCACCCCCCGGGCCGGGTCTGCCGATTGAACAGGTAGAACGAGTCTATCCGCTACTCAGATAAGCGTCCGTGATGATTACTCGACGTCATTTCGAGCGCCGCGAGGAATCTCACGTTGGTTACTGATGACAGCGCTTTCAAGAGGGTAAGATCCTTCAGCCGCACGCGGCTTCAGGATGACAATTATAATGATGCCCGTTGGGATGACCCCGGATAGCGGCGCCGACGCCAAGTGCGTAGACTGGCGACATGACCAGTGGGAGGCAAAGTCGATCTAAAGCGGCATGGCAAGAGTCGCCACAGCTCGAGGTGATCATCGAGGTCCCGCGGGGAAGTTTCCTAAAGCGGGGCTTGACAGAAAAGATAGACTTTATCTCTCCCTTTCCCTGTCCGTTCAACTACGGTGCGGTGAGCAATTACGTAGGCCTGGATAACGATTTGCTGGATGCCCTGGTGCTCGGTGGATCAAGGTTGCCGCGCGGTACGCGCATCAAGGTTAAAGCGCTTGGTGCTGTGGGCTTGACTGATCGTGATATGTACGATGACAAACTGGTCTGCGGCCATCGGCCGTTGCGCCCGTGGCAGCGGTGGATGGTGTTGATCTTCTTTCACTTCTATGCATTTTGCAAACGCCTATTGAACCTTTACCGCGGGCGTCGCGGGCGTACGGCGTGTGAGGGTTGGGGTGAAGCCCGAGCCGCCATTACACGCGCCAGACTGCGGGATGAGTCGTGGCAAGGACCGACGATCCCATTTTGAACAGGAACTGCGCGGCAGCAGGTATGTCACATCCTGCGTAGGAAATAGCATCCAATATCCGATCCGATTCACGTAAACAGCGATGGGGTTGGGCTTGTGTTAATTCTGCCGGCCCATAGGCCTGCTATGATTTAAGCAGGCGAATAACGCGTCGAAATGCTGACCTATGAAGCCTTGCTCGGACCATAGAGGACACGTGCCCAAATCTTAATAATTGGCCGCGTTGATAACACGCCGCGACACCGCTGAACGGCCGCGCAAAGCTAGGACATTAATAAATGAACAGACCACTTGTTAGTGTCATTATCCCGGTCTACAACGGCGAAAAGTACCTACGCGCCGCGATTGACAGCGCCCTGGCGCAAACTTACAAACCGGTCGAGGTAATCGTCGTCAATGATGGTTCGACGGACAACAGCCTTGCCGTTCTCGAAGAATACGGTTCCAAAATTCGTGTCGTTGATCAGCAGAACAAAGGGCAAGCCGTTGCACGAAACCGGGGGATAGCCGAAACTCGTGGTGAGTTTATCGCTTTTCTGGATTGCGATGACCTGTGGGATTCTGAAAAGACAACGGCGCAGGCGCAGGTTCTGCAAACGCATCCGGACGCGGTGGCCGTTTACTGCGATCACCGTGTGATTAACTCGAACGGTCAGGTCACCGGCCGCTCCGGCGCCACCGAGAATCCGCGGTGGTCGGGACAGATTCTCAGTCATATCCTACAGGCGTGTTGCATCATTTCGCCGTCCATGGTCATGGTCCGGCGTGCTGCGTTCGATGGCGCCGGTGGTTTCGATGAGACCCAGCCTTTCTGGACCGAAGACTGGGATTTATGGGTGCGTCTGGCCATCGAAGGACCGATCTTGTACCAACTGGAAACGCTCGCCAGTTATCGCCGTCACGGCAAGAACGCCTCCGGTTGCCTGTTTGAGATGGCGGAAGGGCATTTACACGCCCTGCTCAACTCCATTGCACCGCGTATAAAACAGTTGAAAAACGACAAGGTACAAGAGTCTTTCAAACAGGCGGTGTACACCACTGGATGCAGCGCAGGCTGGAACCATATGAGACGCGGTGAGCGTCGCCAGGCGATTTCGTGCTACCGATCCGCAGTGCGGGCGCGGCCGTCGGCGTTGCCGATCTGGCTCAAACTGGGTGTGCTTTGGGTCGTGCCGGGGCGCATGCTGAGAACGATATGGCAATCACTCTACGCTGGACGCAAGAGAACAGGGCCGGAGACGTGGCTCCCACCGTTCTTCGAATGAAAAAAATTGGGGTCAAAAATAGGGTCGGCGTCCTGACTCCCACCCCTATTTTTATCTGCGTTACCTCAAGATGTGGGAAGCGCTTTTGCAGCAGGTGAAATCTTAAGGTGCTCGATTCTTGCCCCCAAACGGGCGTTATAAGTCTCACAAATTTCATAATTTACATAAATAACGATCTGCAGCTAACTGATTTTATCGCGGAACAAAACCCCGTGCGTGAGCACGGGGATGGACGCGATGCCCGCACGGTATCGTGCGGGCCACGGACGAGGCCGGGTGCGGCTTTGCCG
>CAMYOD010000055.1:0-8243 GCA_947259975.1 uncultured Gammaproteobacteria bacterium | reverse complement strand
CTGGTTCGACCTCAAGCACTGCCCGACTCCAAGGGCAACCCTAGCCCGCATTTCTCACCAGGCGGCGCCAAAATCCGAATCTGCGACAGAACTTAAGGCCTTGAGCCAAAGTCACAGATTACAGGGTGTTACGGTAGTCACGCCTATCCCGGCCCTGACTGGTCCTCGCACATCTGTGCTTGGCCTTCACTCGACCCATAGCCCGCTATGGGTCTCGCTCCAGGCGCGGCGCCCAGCTGCACAAGTCCTGCGTCAACATCCGGGATCCTGGTGAGAAATGCGGGCTAGCAGTCTGTCGGACTTAGGATTAATCTACTGCGGCGGCGGGAAAGTCGGCCCACTGTAACGATTTCTCTCGTTAGATAGCTCGCTATTCGCCTCGATAAATCGTCAAACTGGGCTCGATTTCCCACCAGCCTCGCTACGACCACCTAAGTCCGACAGGCTGCTAGCGTAGGGTGATACGGTGAGGGTACCGGTCACCGGTGCTGCCGGATTTAAAGGACACATGATCTGCGACTTCACCTACATCGATGATATCGTCGAGGCGATTGTTCGCGTGAACGACGAGCCCGCAGCACCGAATCCGGACTGGTCGGGCGACCATCCCGATCCCGCCACCAGCGGCGTTCACAATTTAACGACATAACGCGACGCCCGATACCTTGATACAGGTCAGAATCCGCGTGTCGCCGCTTGACTTTGCCTCGATCTTTGCTATTTCTTAAATGTAATCAATTAGTTCCACATGATATTAGTTCGAGGTTTAAGCTGCTATGATGCGTCTCAATGCGGTTATCAACGTGACATCAAGAATCGTCGATGCCGTGATATACCCGTTCTATTTGCTTTATGCTGCCCTGTTGTTTTGGGCGTTCGGTGCGGAAGATGTCGCCGAGGATCAAACCAAGCGTTTTGCCGACGGTCACACTGCGGCGTTGGCCGAAAGCCGTACCGGCTGACTTTAGCCCTTCATAATCCGTTTTCCTTAAGATTACAACCGGCGAGGAAGCCGCGCGGGTGTCGAAAAACCAACCGTCGTCGTCGGGTATGAGCCACGGATAGCGCGTGCAGTAGCGGCGGTTTGTCCGTGTAACGCGAAGGAACCACGCGCGCGGCCGATCAAACTGTTTGCGATTTGCTACCAGCCCCGCGCCAGGCTTATTCACGATCGCTTGCCGAAGCCCGGCGGCGGGTGCATGGACGGTGTGTATCGGTGAAAAACCGCGAAAAATCAGGGGTGGGAATCTGTGACTCCGACCCCTGCATTTCCCAAATTCCGACCGCTGGTTGTTCCTATACTGTCTTGTTGCCGTTTCGAGATATTATACTTAACTAATTGTTTTCTTTTAGGATGGGGTTACTATAAATGGTAGTCCGGCAAAAGCCGATAAATATTCAACCTCGCATCAGACTAGGCTTGACACACCCTCGGTAACCGTATGTACCACGAGTATTACAATCTGAGCATGGAGCCGTTTCGGTTGAGTCCCGATTATCGGTTCTGCTACAAGCACCGCAGTTACGGACGGGCCAAGACCTACATGAGTTATGCCCTCGATCGGGGGGAAGGCTTTGTGGTGGTGACCGGTCAACCGGGTACGGGCAAGAGCACCCTGATCGAGGACTTGTTCGCCGACCTACGGGGTAAACCGTTAGTACGGGCCAAGCTAGTGAGTACCCAGGTGGAGGCGGACGAGCTGCTGCGTATGGTTGCTTACGCCTTTGGGGTCGAGGCTGCAGACCTGGACAAGGCGACGCTGCTAGCCAGGTTGACGGACGTACTGATACGGAACCGACGTACCCAGCGGGGGGCGTTGTTGGTGGTCGATGAGGCCCAGGACCTCGCTCCCAGTGCGCTCGAGGAACTCCGCCTGCTTACCAACCTGCAAGAACACTCAACGCCGCTGCTACAGATCTTTCTGGTTGGACAACAAGGGCTTCGTGATGTGATTCGCCAACAGAATATGGAGCAGTTGCACCAACGAATCATTGCCGCCTGTCATCTCGAAGCGTTGGCAACCGAGGAGACGCAGGCATACGTCGAACACCGCTTGGTGTGTGCAGGATGGGAAGGAGATCCGTGCATTAGCGATGCTGCGTATTACATCATCCACCAATTCACCGATGGTGTTCCGCGGCGCATCAATCTTGTATGCAGCCGGTTACTGTTGTACGGCAGCGCGGAGGAGAAGCACAAACTTCAGGCTCGCGATGTCCGGGTCGTACTGCAAGAGCTGTGCGATGAGCATCTGGACCCGGCCGATGGCCTAGGATTTTCCAAAGAGATCCGGGACCTCGTGATCAATACCCATTTGGGCATTGACGATGACTGCACACCAACAAAGACGCAAACTACCGTGGTCATAGGCAACGAACAGCCATCACCGGAAGCACAACCCTCACACGCCGCCCTCGAGGACTCAGAACTGCCGGAGGACGAGGCAATTATAGAACCGATGCGCGCTGCGCGCAGCGCAACGCGGCAACACATAGAGCGGGACTTAGACAATGGTGCGCCTGCCGCGACGGTGGCCCCGGTGGTGGAATCGGCCAGTCCACCCGCAGACAGCGAAGCGCTTGTTTCCGGGGGCAATACTCAAAAAATGGAGTTGCGGCGCTTGCGTCGGCGTAAACGTCGGCGTGGGATAATGTTTTCGCTACTCGCCGCTGCGCTGAGTACCTTGGTCATTTACGCGGTGGCTCCAGAGCCGACTGCCAAGGTGGGCGCCAGCCTCGCCGCCGGCCTCAAAGCGAGCGCAGGAAGACTCGCCGCCTTGCTGCCGGCGGCGGACGAGCAAACCCACGAGGGCGGCCGAACGCCAGTCCGTGGCGACGATGTGGCCGCGACGGAATCGACCGTCAACAAACCATCAAGTAAACCGCGACCCGAACCCGGAGTTGCTGCGTCAAGGCGGGATTCTGGGGAGGAAACCGTGCGCAAGGGGATCGCGCAGGATCCTGAAACCAATATTGAAACCAAAGTCGACGAGTTCGCGCGACCGCTTATGTTAGCGGATAAGCCTGAATACCGGACGCAGAGTCTGGATCCTAATAAGGAGACATCGTCTACGCAGCGAGCATCTGCGGCCGCGACAATGCGCCCGGAGCAATCGACGAAGATTTCGCCGTCCGAACATGAATCGGGTGGCGATAGCACAGAACTACCGACAGCCGGAAGCGGAGAGGGACCGTCCGTACGCGGTCATGAGCGCCCACTTAACCCGGTGGCGGCCGGGAAGAAGAAAAGTACGGGATCCAGCAGAAATGGGTTTGATGATCGTGAACTTGAGCCATTGCCAGGAACTGCTAAATCCCAGGTAGCGATAAAAAGTATCGAAGCGCTGGAGAAAAAACTGCGAACATTCCCGATCCAGGTGAAGCGGGTAAGTGACGACGCAATCCAAGTGGATCTTGGCCGAGAAGTGTTATTCGCTTTTGATAGTGCCGTGATCAGTACGTCTTCTCGGGTCTTGTTGGACCGGCTCGCCCGCAGCCTGAGACGCTATGCTGATATCGGGCTACGCGTCATAGGCCACGCCGACGGTGTCGGATCTGAGGAATACAATCTGCGGCTCTCCAGGCGTCGCGCCGAAGCGGTAGCCAATTACCTCAAACAGCGAGACGTCCAGGGGCTTTGGATCCAGGTTGAGGGCCGCGGCTCGAGTGAGCCGGTGGTGCCATCTGCCGGCGGGAGCCGCAGACTCAACCGTCGCATCGAGCTTTACATCCAAGCCGCTACCCAAGGATAGAAGGATGGCAAAAAGACCGGGACCCGAGGCTCGAGTTTGACCGCATGCTTTAAGGCGGTGCGATGGTACAATATAAACCTTGGTAAACGGGGGTGTTTGGCGGTGATGCCATTTATGACGCGAAGCGAGTCCGTAACGCGCACCCCATGGCTTAGCAGAAAATCGGCGTGTGACGGGGGTCAGGATCCGATTGTTGAGGTATACATCCAATCCGTCTAGAATAATTAATAATATCAATGGGATAGACGGTAATATTGAAGAAGGATCGAGAAACGAGTGGGTAGGTGCGGTGCAAACATCCACACGTGCCGTGTCGTTTTGTGCCACGGCAATCTTTGCGCCGGTGATGAGGGGGTCTCGTTCCCCCGCAACGATCACCGATTGCGCCGCGAGCGGATGGCCATTGCGCACCGTGTGCGCGCGGTGCTTGGATGGCATTGCGCGTGGGAAACCATACGGGACCGGCAAGCCGTGAAGATTGTTGCCTTTGGAGTGAACAGATGATCGCCTGCGAGCATCGTGGCCTTATCGTGGAGCTATGGCGTCGATGGCCGCTGTAGGAGTGATTGCTTACGTGGCCGCGAGCGCGGCCTTTGCGTTCCTCACCGGGTTGTTGTTGACGGTGTGGCGCGGCCGCACGGCAGGAAGGGTGCTGCTTGTCGCCGCGGCGTGCTCGATGCTATGGGCTGCCTTGCAAGCGTATCACGCCTCATCGCTCGGCCCGCTGCCAGATGCATTACTCGAGATCGCTGAGTTAGGGCGCGCGGCTGCTTGGTATGCGTTCATAATTTGTCTGTTGGGTGATCCTACGGCCGAGGAGCGGAATGGGTACGGCGTGCGGCGCACGATGAAAATCGTCGCAGTCGGATTACCGGCGGTCTTGTTCACACTATTGGTCGTCGTTGCGAGTGTCCCACAGGTTCCGGGGCACCAGTATGCCGCAGATGTATTCCGCGTCAGCCATCTGCTGCTCGCGGTGTTTGGCTTGGTTCTGATCGAACAGCTTTTCCGCAACGCAAATGTCGAGCGGCGATGGGGTATCAAGTTCTTGTGTTTCGGCATCGGCGGGTTATTTGCGTTTGATTTTTACCTGTTTGCGGACGCGTTGCTGGTAAAGCAGATCGATTTGGATCTTTGGCACGCCCGGGGGGTGGTGAACGCGTTGGCGGTCCCGCTCATTGTGGTGTCGGGTGTTCGCGACCCGTTGTGGGCCAGCAAGGTGGAGATGTCGCGACACGCGGTCTTCCATAGTGCCGCACTCCTGGCGGCAGGCGTGTATCTCATGCTGATGGCGGCCGCCGGCTACTACATCCGCGCCTATGGTGGGCAGTGGGGCGGTGCGCTGCAGATCGCCTTTCTCTTTGGTGCCGCCGTAATCCTGGCGGTGCTGGCACTTTCCGGGCAGGCGCGTGCGCGGCTGAAGGTGTTTGTCGGCAAGCATTTTCTACAAAGCAAATATGACTATCGTCGCGAGTGGCTGCGTTTCGCCGATGCCCTTTCGGAGACCGGACAGGACGAAGACATTCCCGTGCGAGTGGTGAAGACAATAGCCAAGATCGTCGAGAGTCCAAGCGGCATGATGTGGATAAAACCGGACAGCGAAGCGGATTTCGTCCCGGTGGTGATGTGGAATATGACGGTGGCGCCTGGGGCCAAGACAGCGCAGCGTGAGCCGATGATAGAGTTTCTCGCAACACGGCAATGGATCATCGATCTGGCTGAGTACGCCAGAGCGCCCGGGCGATATGAAGATTTACAGTTGCCCATGTGGTTGCAGGCGCTGACAAAAGCGAGGCTGGTGTTGCCGCTGATGCATCACAGCGATCTGGAGGGATTCGTCGTTTTGGGTCAGCCGCGAGCAGACATGGCGCTCAACTGGGAAGACCATGATTTGCTGAAAACGGTGGGCCGCCAAGCGGCGAGCTATCTGAGACTGATTAAAACCAGCGATGCGTTGTCCGAGGCCAGGCAGTTCGAGGCCTTCAATCGCCTTTCCGCTTACGTGGTCCATGATTTGAAAAACCTAGTGGCGCAGTTATCGCTGGTCGTGACCAATGCCAAAAAGCACATGCATAAGCCTGAATTTGTGACCGACGCCATACACACGGTAGACAATGCGGTTGGCAAGATGAACCGGATGTTGGTGCAGCTGCGCAAGGAGCACGTCTTTAGCGGCGCGGACAAAGCGATCGATATGGCACAGATCGTGACGCAGGTGGTAACAGAACGGACCACCATGATGCCGGCACCCAGTACCAACAATTTGGCAGGCGAGGTGTTGACGATGGCCGACCCCGACCGCCTGGCGGCAGTCATCGGCCACATCATACAAAACGCCCAAGAAGCGACCCCCGACGACGGCAAGGTGGAAGTCAGCCTGCACGGAAATAAACAGTGGGGGGTGCTCGAGGTTGAGGACAACGGCTGCGGCATGGACGAACAGTTTGTTCGATTGCGTCTGTTTCGCCCGTTCGACACCACGAAGGGGAACGCCGGCATGGGCGTGGGGGCCTACGAGGCCCGGGAATTTGCGCGCGCCTATGGTGGGGACGTGGAAGTATCGAGCGAGCCGCACAAGGGCACGACGTTTGTTTTGCGGCTGCCGAGACATTACGGATCAGGTAAGGCCGACGACGCGGCGCTGCTGAGCGCGATGCCGTAGGAATCACCATGGCGAATGACGAAAAAAAACTGTTGCTCATCGAGGACGATCCGGGCCTCCAAAGTCAGCTTCGCTGGGCATTCGAGGACTATCAGGTGTCGGTAGCCGGCGACCGGGAAGCGGCGCTCGATCTGATGCGCAGCGATGAACCGCCGGTGGTGACCCTGGATCTTGGGCTGCCGCCGGACGCGGCCAATGCAACCGAGGGCCTGCTGGCGCTGGAACAGATCCTGGCGCTGGCGCCGCATACCAAGGTCATCGTGGTAACCGGCAACGATGACCGCGCCAACGCGCTACGCGCGGTGGCGCTCGGTGCGTACGATTTTTATCAAAAGCCTGTCGATCCGGATGTTCTGGGTCTGATTGTGCAGCGCGCTTTTACGCTTTTCGAACTCGAGGAAGAGAATCGCGAACTGCTGCGCAAGACCGAGGCGTCGCCGCTGGCCGGGGTGATTGCCAGCAGTCCGCAGATGGTGAAGGCGTGCCGCATGGTGGAGAAGGTCGCGCCCACCGATGCGACCATACTGCTGCTTGGCGAGAGCGGGACCGGCAAGGAGTTGCTGGCACGCGCACTCCACGGCTTGAGTGCACGCAAGGACGCGCCCTTTGTGGCCATCAACTGCGCCGCAATACCCGATACGCTCCTGGAAAGCGAGCTGTTCGGATATGAAAAAGGGGCCTTCACCGGGGCCGCCAAGCAGACCCGCGGCAAGATCGAGTGCGCCCACGGCGGGACGCTGTTTTTGGATGAGATCGGCGATCTGCCGCCGGCGCTCCAGGCGAAGATTCTGCGTTTCCTGCAGGAGCGCGTCATCGAGCGCGTCGGGGGCCGTGAGGTAATTTCGGTCGATGTGCGGGTGGTGTGCGCGACGCATCAGGACTTGTCGGAAATGATGGGGGACGACAAATTTCGCGAGGACTTGTACTACCGGGTCAACGAGATCACCCTTCATCTGCCGCCACTGCGGGAACGCACCGGCGACGCGGTACTGCTTGCCCAGGCATTTCTGCACAAGTTCACGCAACAACGCGGGCGGCCCATTCGCGGATTTGCCACCGAAGCACTCGCCGCTATAGAAACCTACTCGTGGCCCGGCAACGTACGCGAACTGGAGAATCGCGTGAAACGCGCGACGATCATGGCGGAAGGCAACCGCATCGAGCCGGAGGATCTGGAACTCGGCGCACCCAAAGAAGACGATATGCCGTTCAATCTGCGCGAGGTGCGGGAGCTGGCCGAGCGGGAAGCACTGCAGCGCGCGATGGGCCTTGCCCAGGGCAACATGTCTAAAGCCGCGCACATGCTGGGCATCAGCCGCCCAACGCTTTACGACCTGCTGAACAAGTTCGAAATGAAGTAGGGCTCAACGTTTCCTCGCCCAACGCTGGTACGCCCAAACCCCGATCGCGGCGCCGATTAGATTTAAACTCATATCGCTAAGTGAGCCGTACCGGCCCGGTACCAGCGCCTGGTGCAACTCGTCAACGATGCCGTATCCGGCAGTCAGCAACCCCGCAATTATCCCCAGAGCGCGTGTCGTCCATGCCTCGAGGGCCCAGCGCCACAGCCACGCGAGCACGCCGTATACGGGGATGTGCAACAGGTTCTGCAGGGCCGGCGGTACCCACGTCACTACGATGTATACGGCAGGGTCCTCCGGGCTCGGTTCGCCGGGAATGGAAGACAACCAGTATAGTCCGACCATATAGGCGAGAGGCAGGCATAAGGCCGCTCGCCTGTGGGGAGTGCGGGATTTGCCTGGATCGCGGGTTTTCACTGCCGCTGCCCAGCTAGCCCGCGTTTCTCACCAGGATCCCGGATGCCGGCG
>CAMYOD010000054.1:8789-14241 GCA_947259975.1 uncultured Gammaproteobacteria bacterium | reverse complement strand
TTAAAACCTTACTTTAAAGACCCGTGGCTTTCCGTCCCTATCTCACGATAGGTTTGGCACTTTTCAAGCAAGCCCGAGTTATTCGAAGGTCAGGGATGATTACTCCCTACGAGTAATCCCACCTAATTCTTACGAGTAACCCCACCTAAAAAATACTTCTTATACTTAAAGGTTAGACCAATTCTGGTCGGTTCCTAGGTCAAGAACTTCGAGATTTTGATCTATGTCACATACAAGTAAAGTAACTCTAGGCGCAGTATCTTTCACGTTTTGTCATCCCAACGGGCGTCTCTTTTCTGTCATCCCGAGGTGCGCAGCACGGCCTGTCCTGAGCGTAGCCGAAGGAAGGGATCTCACCCAAGTGAGTGCGTTGTCATAATCAAACACGGTGAGATTCTTCACTGCGTTTGTATGGTGCTGGATACCTGAAATCTGGATGATAATCAGGTGCCGGGGTAGGGGAGGTTCGTCACTTCGTTTCTGCCACGAAGTCTGTGTACGGACGTTCTGAGACTTCACCCACCTACCCCTCTCATCGTTGAAGCGCCGATAAAGAATCCAGCCCTATCAGGGCCGATCCCTGCAAGCTTGCGCCACGATGAGTCCCCGGCGCATTCAAGCGTAAACCGGAGAACTGGAAATGGCAATGAGCACTCATGTAACCACCCTGGGCGTCGATGTCGCCAAATCGTGGTTTGACATCTTCGATGGACAATCTGTGCATCGCATCGACAACACCGATCGCGCCATCCGCGCGTTCCTTCGCTCTCAAGTTGGCCCGGTGCGCATCGCCGTAGAACCCACCCATCGCTACCATCTGCGCCTGTTGCAACGGGCCATCGCCGCCGGACATACGGTGTACCTCGTCGATCCCTACCGCCTGTCACGCTATCGCGATGCCGTCGGCATGCGGGCAAAAACAGATCGTCACGATGCACGTTTGCTCGCGCGCTATCTCAACGCCGAGGCGTCACGTCTGACCCCGTATGTCCCCGCCCCCAAAGCGGTACAAAAACTGCAACAATTGCTCAGAGCACACGCCAAACTCACCCAATCCAAAACCACCATGAAACTCTCCTTGCAGGACATCGGTGAGCTCGCCTGTACACGAAAAGCCCTGATCAAACGACTCGATCAGGCCATCGCCCTCATCGATAAGAAGCTCATACGCTGCGTCCACGACGCCGGTTACACCACCGATTATGACCGCTGCCTGACGATCCCAGGCGTCGGACCCCAAAACGCCGCTGCCCTGGTCGCCATCTTCCATCGCGGGGCGTTTCGTAATGCCGATGCCTTCATCGCCTTCATGGGTCTGGACGTGCGCGTGCGTGATTCCGGTCGCTATCGTGGCCTGCGTAAACTCACCAAACGCGGCAGCCCGCAGCTACGTCGGCTGCTGTTCAACGCCGCTCGATCCGGCGCCCAGACCACACTTTGGAATCCCTATTACCAAGCGTTACGAAGCCGGGGTTTTTCCACCACCGCCGCCTACGTCGCCCTCGCCCGTAAGATCGCCAGACTCGCCTTCGCACTGCTCAGAGATCAGTCCCAATATCAGGCACCAACTCATGCTTAACGCTTGACAAGAACCATAGAATCTCGGAATGACAATGCCGCTGCTGTCATCTCGAGGCGCTCTTATTTTTTGCCATCCCGAAGCACTTTTCTTATCTGTCATCCCGGCGCACTCTTCTTTTTTGTCATCCTGAGCGTAGTGAAGGATCTTACCGTGCCAGAAATGCCTCGCGCTGCTCGAAACGATCCAAAACTTCCTTATTTCATGTTTTTGCGTTCCCCGTTCAACGGTCCGCGATCCCCGTTATGTGGCAAAAAACCCTCCACTGGGTTGTCTCGCCCCGTCTCCCATATTACATTTCCCAACCAGCATATGGAGACGAGTCTGACAAATCAGCCGGCATTTCGGCTCATCCGACTATTGGCGTTGGCCGTGGGGATCGTTCTCTACGGCTGCTCGAGTATGGGATCGGCACCGGAAGAACCGCTTGCGGAAGCCATTCCGATAACGCCGGGTGTGATTTTGACCGGAAGCTGGGCGGAACAGCAGCAAGCACGTCAAATACAAACCGCCGGTGTATCCGGCACCCAGACCCAGTTGTCCGCATTCGAACGCCAGTCACAGGAACTCGACCGCCGCATCAAGGCGTTGCGGCGCCAAAGTCGCGAACTCGAACGACTGAAAAAAGAGATCAAGGACATACTAGAGTCCACCCAGCCGGCGCCGTGAGGAAAATAGGGGACAGACCCCGTTTTTTTCCGTTTTTTTTTAACGTGTTTAAGAACTAACAAAAACGGGGTCTGTCCCCTATTTTTCTCATCGTTCACACCGGGACATACATCATCGATATAAACCGGAGCGCAGCATGATCCGAGCCACCGACGTTCATTATGATCTCGCGGCGATGCGCGAAGTTTTGCAGTCCGTCGAACCGTTGTTCGATCGGCACAATCAAATCGGCGTGACCTCGCGCCCGCATGCGACCGAACCGCTTTCCGATGCAGTGGGATGGTTGCCCGAAGACGCGACCGAAGCGGATTACAGCGTTATCAACCAAGAGTTTCGCGGCACGCACATCGAAACATTCCTGAATTCCCTGCCCTTTAAGTGGGGCAGGACGCGCCTGATGCGATTGCCGGCCAAATCCTGCCTGTCGATCCATGCCGACCCGTCACGCCGTTACCACTACGCAATCATCACCAACCCCGATGCCTACATCGTGGCGGTACAAGACAACACCGGAACTTTCTATCACATTCCCGCGGATGGTTATCTGTATCAGATGGATGCCCACAAGACCCACACCGCAATCAACGCCGGCAAGGAAGACCGCTTTCATCTGGTGCTGTGCAACGCCGAGACCGAAGACCTGGGCGACGCCGATCCCGTAGGGCGCGTCTCGCTGTCCGCTGGATAATCACGCCCACCTACGCCCGGTGGACTCGCTAGGTAAATAGGGGGAAGACCCCGCTTTTGCCTTTTTGTTTGTTGTCATCCCGCGGCGGTCCAGTCTTATGTCATCGCGAGGCGGTCTAGTCTTATGTCATCCTGAGGCGTTGTTCGTTATCTGTCATCCCGAGGCTCTTTTTCTTTATTGTCATCCTGAGGCTTTAAGCCGAAGGATCTCAACCTGTCGAAGTTGCCATCAGCATCCAACACGGTGAGATTCCTCGCTTACACTCGGAATGACAATGTAGTCGCTATCATCCCGAGGCACCTTTCTTATCTGTCATCCTGAGGCGCAGCGCGCCGAAGGATCTCACCCCGTCAAAATTGCCACCAACATCCAACACGATGAGATTCACCGCTCGCGCTCGAAACGACCAACTACGTATCGGATTCTTCCCCCTGCTGCGCTTGTGCTGCGCATAGTCGCAGTGCGGGGACAAGCGCTGACGCTCAGAACGACATCGTGGGAAAACCGGGGGCTATCCCCTATTTTTCTGCAAGCGCGGTACAATTGCTCGTTAGACAAAGACGCGAGCAGTCATCGTGAGCCGGATATTTCATCGCCACACCCAAGTCACCCTGCCCGAGGCCACCCATGGCGAGGGCATGTACATCATCGACGCCAAGGGCAAGCGTTACCTCGATGCCTGCGGTGGCGCCGCGGTGTCGTGTCTTGGCCACAATCACCCGGCGGTGATCGGCGCGATTAAGGTTCAGTTGGATCACATCCCGTTCGCACACAGCGCATTCTTCACCACCCGGCCGGCGGAGGCATTGGCCGACTTTCTTGTCGAACGCGGCCCGGGGCTGGACCGGATGTACTTCGTCTCCGGGGGCTCCGAGGCCATAGAAGCAGGAATGAAACTGGCGCGGCAGTATTTTCTGGAGCGCGGCGAACCCCAGCGGCGTCACTTCATCGCGCGCCGCCAGAGCTATCACGGCAATACCCTCGGCGCGCTGGCCATCGGCGGCAACGCCTGGCGGCGCGAGCCGTTCGAACCGCTGTTGATTGATTCCCATCACATCGCCCCGTGTTTCGCCTACCGCGACCAAAAACCAGAAGAAACCGAACAGGACTATGGACTGCGCGTCGCCAATGAACTCGAACAAAAGATTAATGAGCTGGGGCCGGAGTCGGTTATCGCCTTCATCGCCGAACCGGTAGTCGGCGCCACCGCCGGCGCGGTACCGCCGGTGGCGGGGTATTTCCAGCGCATCCGGGAGATTTGCGACACATACGGGGTACTGTTGATTCTCGATGAAGTCATGTGCGGCATGGGCCGCACCGGAACGCTGTTCGCGTACGAGCAGGAAGGCATTCACCCGGATCTGGTCGCAATTGCCAAGGGCCTGGGCGCCGGCTATCTCCCCATCGGCGGTCTGATGGTCAACCAAGACATCTACGATGCCGTTGCCCAGGGCAGCGGCTTCTTTCAACACGGCCACACCTACATGGGTCACCCCACCGCCTGCGCCGCGGCGTTGGCAGTGCAGCAGGTGATCGAGCGTGAGGACCTGCTCGCCAATGTGCGCCATCAGGGCGAGGCGTTGCGCCATGCGCTCGGCACGCGTTTTGGTGGACACCCCCATGTCGGCGACATCCGTGGCCGCGGTTTGTTCATTGGCCTGGAGCTTATCGCCGACCGCAACACCAAGGCGCCCTTCGATGCCGCGCTGCAGATCCATCAGATCGTCAAACGCGAGGCGATGAGCGCCGGGCTGATGTGTTATCCCATGGGTGGCACCATTGACGGGCGCACCGGTAACCACGTGTTATTGGCACCGCCTTTCATTATCAACGACCAACATGTCACTGAAATCGTCGACAAGCTCACCGTAGCGTTCACCAACACCTTCGCCCAAGTCGCCGTGGCATGAATGACGCCTGGGCGCCGTTGATCCTTGCCGTGGCCCCCAACGGCGCGTACAAGACTCAGCAGCACCATCCGGCTTTGCCGATCACCCCCGCGGAGCTTGCCGACACCGCGGCGCGGTGCCTCGATGCGGGTGCGGCGATGCTCCATCTGCACGTGCGCGATGCCGACGGGCGCCACTCCCTCGATCCTGGCGCCTACGACGATGCGATCAAGGCGGTGCGCTCCGCGGTCGGCGAGAAACTGGTGATCCAGATCACCAGCGAGGCGGGCAAGCGTTACGCGCCGCAACAACAGATGGCCGCGGTGCGCGCCGTCAAGCCGGAAGCGGTGTCGCTGGCGGTAAGTGAATTGGCGCCCGATGCGCAAACGGAAACGGACGCCGCCGCGTTCTTTCACTGGCTGACGAAAGAGCAGGTGGTGCCGCAATACATCCTGTATTCCGAACCGGACGTGTCGCGCTATCGGGATCTCGTCAACCGCGAGGTCATCCCCAGCACCCCGCATTGGCTGCTGTTCGTGCTCGGCAAATACAGCAAAGGGCCGGATTCCACCCCGCAGGCGCTGCTGCCGTTCATCGCGCACCACGATAACGCAGTCCCGTGGGCGA
>CAMYOD010000054.1:0-8699 GCA_947259975.1 uncultured Gammaproteobacteria bacterium | reverse complement strand
CGCCCACTCGCCGACGCCGACACTCTGCGGCAGATGTTGTCGGAATGAAAATGCCGTTGCTGGCATCCCTCGGCGCACTTTGATTCTGTGATTCCGAGGCGCTCTATATTGTTGTCATCCCTCGGCGCCGTTTTTCTAATGTCATCCTGACGAGTGCAATGAGGAAGGATCTCACCCTGCTAAATTTGTCACCAGCACTCAAATGCTAAGACTCCCCTTCCCCTTCCCCTTTACCTAAACAAATCCCGTATCGACTTGCGTTTCATCGGCGCCGGTTCGATAGACAACAGCGGTTCGCCCTCGGTCAGCTTGCGCGGGTTGGTGGTGCTCAATATTTCGGCCGCCTGGTCGCCCAGCCATTCGTGCAACACCGCGATACCGTCAGTAAGAATCGGCGCGCGCCCGTAGGGGCGGTGCGCATCCGAGGCGATGAGGTGCACGATGCCCTGCTCGCACCAGCGCCGGCATTGGGATTGAAGCCTCGTTCCAAAATCGCCGCTGCAGCTTTGCGCCGTGAGCTGCGCCTTGCATCCCCACCCCACCCACTCGGCCAAACGATGCGGATCGCGTATCAATTCGGAATTGCGTTCCGGGTGCGCGATCACCGGCGTGATCTTCTGGTACAACAATCGCTCGAGTACGGTCTCGGTACCGGTGGGCACGGTGTGTTTGGGCAGCTCCACCAGCGCCGCGTGCCCGCGGTCGGCGTAGGTGAGCGCATCGCCCTCGAGGATGCGCGCGGGTAATTCCGGCACCAGATGCAGCTCCGAACCCGGCAGCACCGCTAGCGGGATGCCGGCCGCGTCGAGCTGGCTGCGCAGCGCCGCAACCTGCGCGAGCACCGCGGCACGATCATTGCTGAACACGCCATTTAGATGATGCGGCGTGCACACGATGGTGTGGATGCCGTGTTTGACCGCACATTGCGCCATTTCCATCGCCATCTCGGCATCGTGGGCGCCATCGTCGATTCCCGGCAGTGTGTGGTTGTGACAGTCAATCATGCCGGGTCGCACCGCAAAGGGCGCATGCTGTCCGCCTCGGGAGACCTTTGTGAGCCATGTATTTTCTGAAAGAAATGATCTAAGCTACTGAAAATGAATTAGGTATTTGGCGATTAAATGTCAATGTTGATAGATGTACGGTCAATCCTACTTTATACTAATAGCTGCTCTATACTTATAAATCACGCGAAACCCTGAGCAATTAGCCTACCGTCCCTGAGGAAATCTAATGGTATACCCTACTCGTATGAAAAACAGAATCATCGCCGTCGCGACCGCTAGTTTGGTCGGTTTGTCGGGATTGTCGCTGGCGGGTCCGGTCGTATTGGGGCCGCTGCAGATCAAGGACTCCGCGACCATCCATTCCGACGGCGCCAAGCTCACCCTCGAGAACACCGAATATGCCTATTTCAGCGGCGACCGGTTGGTCACCTCGAGCAACGGCTCCGCCATATTACAACTCGACGATGGGTTTGCGCTGTTCGCCCCCGACACCACCGCGGTGACCACGCGCGACCAAGGCGCCTACCAGATCGATCTCGAGGCCGGCGGCGCGCGCATCGCGTTCCGGAGCAACGCAGACTTTTTGATCCGGGTCGCAGACCTCACTATCAAGCCAATTGAAACCAAACTCATCAAGGCGGCGTCGGGCGAGGCGGCCATTGACGTCTCGGTGTCGATCAAAGACGGCGAACCGTCGGTATTCGTGCAAAAAGGCCGCGTCAACGTCGCCAGCCAGGCATCCGGACAATTCCAAACCATCGCCGCCGGTGAGCTGTACAGCGCGGCGCAGTCAGAAGGCACGCTGCGGCAGGTCGCCATCGGTGAAGCTGCCGCGGCGGTCGATCCGGTCATTTACGCTTTGCTCGCCCTAGGCGCCGGCTTGGCCATATTGGATTCGGGAGGTGACTCGCAGGCGACCACACCGCCGCCGGACCAAGTACCGCCGCCGCCAATAGTGGAGAGGCCGCCGATCACCACCGTGCCCCCCACGACAACGACGACCAAGCCGCCCACGACAACGGAGGCTTCGCCGTTCAATACCAAATAATAATCAGCCGCGACAACAACACGCTTAACACCGGCGGTCGTACAGTGCCGCCGGTGTTGGTCCCGACCCCAATCAAACCGGGGAAATAGCACCACCAAAGGACGTTACAATAACCGGCTCCCATGGTCCCTATCCACACCCACACGCACCCGCGCGCGCCGCGCCACCCGTCCACAGCCCGCCACCACCGATGGTCCGCGGTGGTCGCCGCCGCCGTCCTGCTGAGCGCCGTGATGATCGGCGGCTGTGCGTCCAAGCCTCCCGCCTCCTTGCCGCAAGCACAGAATACTCCAAGGCAAGAAGAGACCGAACTGTTGAACATGGAACTCGCGGCCGCCGCCAGCCGCCAGAGCGCCGACACCTCCGCGGCGACCAGTGAATACCGTATCGGGCCGGGGGACGTGCTGGAGATCGCGGTGTTCCAAGTCGACGAACTCAATCTCACCGAGCGCGTCAACGGCCGCGGCACGATCATCGTTCCCTTGTTGGGTGAGCTCAAAGTCGCCCAAAAAACCGCGGCGGAAATCGAGCAGACGCTGGCCGCCCAGCTCGGCGACAAGTACTTGCACGACCCCCAGGTCGGGGTGTTCGTCACCGAATATCACTCGCAGAAGATCACCGTCATGGGCGCGGTCAATGAGCCGGCGGTGCATGTCGTGCAGCGCCCGCGCAGCGTGCTGGAGTTATTGTCGATGTCGGGAGGGCTCAACGAGAAGGCCGGCTATCGCATGTATATCCAAACAATAAACAAGAACCCGGAGACCGGCAACATAGAACCACAACGATTAGTGGTCGACATCAAACAAGTCCTGGAAATGGATAACACCGGTCCGTTGCTCAACATGATCCTGCACGGCGGCGACAGCATCTACGTACCCAAGGCCGGGGTGGTGTTCGTGGAAGGCGCGGTGCGCAAACCCGGCGCCTACCCGATGCAAGGCGAGACCGACGTGCTCAAGGCCATCGCCATGGCCGGTGGCACGGAATTTGACGCCAAAGAGGGCTCCATCCAAGTGCTGCGTCCCGACGCCAAGGACAACCAGGTCCGGGAAGTCGATATCAAGGCGGTGCGCGACAACAAGGTGCCGGACCTGACCCTCGCCGACGGCGACATCGTCATGGTCCGCTCCAACGCCTTCAAGAAAGGGATGTATGGCGTTTGGCGGGGCATATCGGGGATATTCTCCTTTGGTTACAATGTTACGCCCGTCCGGTAGTGGGCGACCGACATCCGCACAGCGAACATGAACGATCAGCCCCCCAACGACAGCAACATCGCCCACCTGCCGGCAGTGCCGGGCCCGGGTGCGACGCGCGCGCTGCAACCCTACGATCCGTACACCGCCGAGTACGCCGCAGACGATGAGATCGACCTGCGCGAGCTGTGGAACATCCTGGTCAAGTACCGCTGGACCATCCTGGTGTTCATGGCGTTCGTGCTCACGGTCACCGCCATCGGCACCCTGCTGATGCACCCGGTGTACAAGGCGACCACGCTGTTGGAGATCGTTCCCAACGCCGGCAACATCGTCAAGTTCCAGAACCTCGAGCAGATGGAGTATCAGCCGCGCGAGTTCGCCCAGACCCAGGCGAATATCCTGCGCAGTGAATCGGTGGCCAACTCCGCCATCGCCAGCCTCGGCATCGAGGACCACCCGGAGATGATCGGCGAGTTGGCGCAGCGCGGCATCATGAACGGCGTCAGCCAGCTGCGCGGGCTGTTCTCCACCCCGGAGGAAATCTCCGAAGAGCACGTCGAACGCATTGCGGAAAGAGAGCGGTTAGAACGTTTCTCCGACCGTCTCACGGTGGAGCCGCTGCGCAACTCGAATCTGTTCAAGGTGTCCTTTGAGAGCTTCAGCCCGCAACTGGCCGCCGATGCGGCCAACGCCGTATCCCGCGAGTACCTGCGGCTCAACGACCAGCGCCGCTTCGATTCCACCTCCGGCGCCAAGACCTTTTTGGAGAGGGAAATCCGTAATGTGCAGGCAAAACTCGAAACCTCGGAAAAGGAACTGACCGAATTCGCCAGAAAGCGGCGCATCATCGACGTCGAGGACAAGGGCAACATCATGACCACCAGGCTCGAGGAGCTGAGCAAATCCTTGACCGACGTGCAGAGCCAGCGCATCAACGCCGAGTCGCTCTACCGGCAGGCGAAACAGGGCAATATCGAGTCACTGCCGGCGATATTGGACGAGCAACTGATTAAAGAACTCAAGGAAGAGTACACCCGCCTGAACAGCGACTACGCGCGCCAGGCGAAGATCTACAAAGAGGCCTACCCCAAGCAGCAGCAGTTAAGATCGCAGCGCGACCAGATCAAGGCAAGCCTGGATCAGGAGATCGGCCGGGTGGTGACGAGCTTGCGGAGCAACTACGCGCATCTTATGAACCGCGAGCGGCTGCTCGAACGCGCGGTGCAGGCGCAAAAAGAGGAGCTGTTGAATCTCCAGGACCGCGCGGTGCAATACAATATCCTGAAGCGCGAGTGGGAGACCAACAAAGAGCTTTACAGCGGCTTGCTGGAGCGCATGAAGGAAGTGGGCGTAATCGCCGGCATGGAGACCAACAACATCTCGGTCATCGACCCGGCCCTGGTGCCGATCAAGCCGCACAGCCCAAAATTAATGCTGAACTTAGGGATTGCCGGGATACTGGGCCTCATGGGCGGGATTGGGCTCGCCTTTGTGCTCGCCTATCTGGACAACACGGTGCGCACCCCGGATGAGTTGGAGCGCGCCATCCATGTGGTCAACCTCGGGCTGCTGCCGAGAACCGACGGCAAGACCACGCCGGCCAATCTGCAGCTCGACCTGGTCTCGGAGCTGCATCGCGAGCACGAGCTCTCCGAGGCGTTCCGCTCGATTCGCACCAGCTTGATGTTCTCCTCGCCCCAGGGCGCGCCGAAGAGCATCCTGGTCACCAGCGCGCTGCCAGGCGAGGGCAAGACCACCGTCGCCACCAACCTTGCGATCGTATTGTCGCAAAACGGCGCCAAGGTATTGCTGATCGATGCGGATCTCCGAAAACCACGGCTGCACAAGGTGTTCGGCGTACCGACCAGTCCCGGGCTGTCCGATTGGCTGGTGGGCGTACACCAGAACCCGATCTACCGCACCGACGTCGACAACTTGTTCATTATGGCCTCCGGGACCTCGCCGCCGAATCCCGCCGAATTGCTCAGCTCCCTGAACATGGATAACTTCCTGAAACAGACGGGCGAGCGGTTCGAATACGTGATTCTCGACACCCCACCGACCCTGGGCCTGGCCGATTCGATTGCGCTCAGCACCAAGGTCAAGGGCGTGATCCTGGTCGCCGCCGCGGGCATGGCGAGCAAGGACGCGCTCAAGGAAGCGGTCAAGCGCCTGCGCACGGTGCGCGCGCCGCTGGTCGGTGCGGTGTTGAACATGGTGGAAATGACAAGCGGCCAGTACCGCTACTACATCGACAGCTATTATCACTACCGGGCCACCCCCGCATCGGAGACCGATGAAGAGCTGCCGGTGACCGCTAGCCGTTGAATGCTATTCCCGACCTAGATCCATCCCGACCACACCGCCGGCTGCGGCGGGTGATTGCCGCATTAATCTTACTCCCGGTTGCGGCGTTGCTGATCGTTGTCGCGACCGAACCGTGGCGGATCGAGCGGATGGCCACGGAGATAGAGACCCGGCGCACTATGCCTGACCGCAACGCGTTACCGGTATGGGACCCCGTCACCCCACGGATGATGGCGCAACGGATGCTGGCAACCGGCCCTTATCAACCGGACACCATTCGGCGTAATTTGGAAACCAGCATCGCACGACGTCCGCTGTACGCCCCTACGTGGGTGGACCTCGCGCAACTCGTAGCGCGCGCGGGTAACGAGAACCAAGCCGGAAGCTACCTTACGATCGCGCGCAAGCTGTGGCCAACGCGCACGCCGCTGCTGTGGCGCACCGCGATGTCGCAAATCACTACGGGCCACCATAACCACGCGCTGAATACTCTAGGTATGTATCTCTCAATCCACCCCGGCAAGGCTGCTCAGGTCCTGCCGGTGGCAAGAAAACTACAAACCGATCCCATGCAGCTCGTGCAGACCCTGACCGCTGGCCAACCCTCGACGCGCGTCAACGCGCCCATCCTGGCGAGCGCCGTCCGCCTGAAGGACACCACCCTGGCAGAAGCGGCATGGAAACTATCGCCGGAACAGGTACAACAAGATCCCAAAGCCGCCCTGCCCTATCTGCAACACTTGATCAGCGGGGGGCATAGAGAGGCGGCCCAGGCAGCCTGGCGCGCGTTCACCGGCACCCCGGCCCGCGACAAGGTCTTCGATCCGAGCTTCGAACGCCCCATGACCGGGGGTGGATTCGGTTGGCGGGCCGGCAAAACACCCGGCGCCGTGATAGACCGCGATTGCAAGATCTATTACCACGGCTCGTGCAGCCTTAGGGTTCAATTTCAGGGCACCGACAACGTCAACTTTCACCACGTCAGCCAGATTGTTCCCGTGATTCCGGGGAAATCCTACCGCATCAGCGGCCACTGGCGCGGCGACAACATCACCACCCGCTCCGGGGTGTTCATCGAGGCTTTTACCTTGGGGCCCGGCAAGCGTCGCGCAGGCATACCGGCCAAGATCAAATCCTGGCGCTGGCAACCGTTCACTTTGGATATCACCATCCCACCAACAACCGAATTCCTGCAACTGCGCATCCGCCGCCAGAAGACCGACGCATTAGACCGCATCATCGCCGGTGCGGTATGGTTCGATGCCATCACCCTAACGCCGGTCACAACCACCACCAGCAAACATGACTAATGCAGCGCGCAGCGATGAAATCCGCCTGCTCAGCGCCCAGATCAAGCATGGCGCCATCACGCCATTAATCGATAAGTACCTGGACGATCTGCTCAGGTGGCTGGCGGGCACCGATACCGACACCGATCTCGACACCGGCTTTTCCCGGCTCGGCATCGACACGGACCCACTCCGTATCCAACTCATAAAATTGCTTGATCAATACCTGTTCGCCCCTTCAAACTCCTCTTACTCGGTCCTGGGACTCGCGCCTGGCGCCGGACAATCCGAGATCAAGGCCCGCTACCATCGTCTGCTCAAGGTGTTTCACCCCGATCGCCAGCAGGAAGACCTGGCGTGGTGGACCGACCGCGCCGAACGGCTCAACCGCGCCTATGCCGCCCTCAAGTCCGGCAAGGCCACCGAAGAAATCGCCATCGAACTCAGCAAAGGCACATCCCGGCAACCGTACGGCGACTACCCGCAAAGCGGGTACGGATCGGCCACTATGGGCCGGCTACGCCAATCTCTTGGCCACGGCCGGCAATTCCAAGTTCGATTTTTCACGACGGCGGTCTTGGTTTCGGTAGGCTTACTCTTCTATATCTATTCGCGCAACGCCCCCATCGACACGCTCGAGGCCAACCGGGTCACCGCGCAGCCGTCATTCCCTGACCCGCAGCAATCCATGAAAGGCCACGTGGTGCACCGGCTGAAGCCCGTTGAAATCCCAGACCACGCGCTGGTATCTCACGCCGAGCCGCCGGCCCCCGAAACTACGATAAAGAGTCCCGCCAACGAACCACGGGAATTGAAACACGCAGCGATCGATGCGGTGCCGGAGACGGACGACACGACAGAACCACCGGTAACAGCATTATCTTCCGCGCCCGCACTCAAAGAAGAACCGACGGCGAGTGCGCTGAGTGAAATCGCGATGACCGCACCGCCTGTTGAGAAGATCAACCCTGAATCAGCGACACGCGAACAAGGGCCTCAACAAATCCAAATGGATTTGGAACTCGCTGGTCTCGTCGATTTGACCCAAGACTTGAAGAGCGTACCGATCGAGGAGACCTCGACAATGCTTATTGACCCACAAGAAACACGCGAGGCTACGTGGGTCCAACATCCCGTCCCGAATTCCACAGAAAGCACCCGCACACCCTTTACATCGGTAGAACGCTCCGTAGCTGAAGACCCAAAACCCGAACTCGATACGACGCAGACCGCCGCAGTAACGATCATGGACCCCAGCCAGGTGATTAACGATCTTTTCAATCAATTCTCCACCTGGTACCGGCAAGGCAACGCCCAAGACTTGGCAAACTTGTTTTTAGAAGATGCGGTAGACGGCAGCGATATCGGCAAAACACGGATCAAGAACGCCTATCAAAAAATATTTGACAGCACCACAGCCCGCGAGCTGTTATTTTTCATCGATAATATCGAACCTCAAGAAAACAATACCTTCCTGGTCGAGGCCCACTATCGCGCATCGCTCGACTACTCCCAACGCGGCGCCAAGATCCTAGAAGATGAAATGACAGCTTGGGTTCAACAATCCGGCGACACTTACAAATTCAAACGCCTCGTCTACTCAAAGTGACCAACTGCTTGCGTTTGTGAGAGCGACATCCTGCCGCGACCTCCCCATGTACTGCGAGAACTCTCTCCGAGCACAAGCCCTATACTATCGCGATATTCCAGAGTACTCTGGCGGAGTGCCGTTCACCCACGACAGTCCATCCTTAGCCCTCCATCACCACTCCCTATTTTGCCGACAGATGGGATCTAGCTTAGTATCAACGCATCGTAACTCCTCTCAGAGTGTTGGTTGCCACAGGGC
>CAMYOD010000053.1 GCA_947259975.1 uncultured Gammaproteobacteria bacterium | reverse complement strand
CCTGGTGAGAAATGATGGTATGGACCCGTCCTACTTTCTTTACGGCCTCGCAATGGGCCACGATAGGGATTCAACTTCCATCGAACAAGATAAGCAGGAGGGTCCGAGATGAACCTTAGCGTATTGGGCATAGATTTAGCAAAGCGTGTGTTTGAGCTGTGGGGTGTCGATGAGCGAGGGCAGGCGGTGTTGAGTCAGCGGTTGACGCGCAAGAAGTTGCTTTCGGAGGTAGCGCAGTTGCCGAAGTGCCTGGTGGTAATGGAGGCCTGCGGGGGTGCCCATTATTGGGCGCGGGAGATTGCGCAGTTGGGCCACGAAGTGAAGCTGCTCAAGGCGAAGGATGTGAAGGGTTACCTACAGGGAGACAAGGACGATGCGCACGATGCGGCGGCGATCGCGGAGGCGGGGACGCGGGCCCATCTTCGCGAGGTGCCCGTGAACAGCGTAGCGCAGCAGGATTTGCAGTCGTTGCACCGGGTGCGGGAGCTGTTGGTGAAGCAGCGCACGGCGCTGGTGAACCAGGCGCGAGGTTTGTTGGCGGAGTACGGGATCGTGCTGCCTAAGGGTCTGCATAATTTTCGGCGTCGTATCCCTGAGGTGCTGGAGGATGCTGAGAACGGGTTAACGGCGGGCTTTCGCGAGTTGTTGGCGGAGCTGTACGAGCGGGTGGCGGTGTGCAGTGACCATCTGAAGCGCCATGACAGGCGGATTGAGCAGGCGGCAAAGGCCGATGAACGTTGCCGGCGGTTGCTCAAGGTCGAAGGGCTGGGTCCGATGTCGACGACGGCGCTGGTGGCAGCGGTGGGTGATGCCCAGCAATTCGATTCGGGACGGCAACTCTCGGCATGTATCGGGACGGCGCCGGCCCATAAGGGGACGGGCGGGAACATCGTTGTGCTGGGTCTGAAGAAGAATCGGGGTAACCGTTATGTGCGCACCCTGCTGATCCACGGGGCACGTTCGGCGGTGCGCCACGCCAAAGGCAAAACCGATCCTCGCAGCCGCTGGATCAACCGTATCGTCGCCCGCCATGGCCCGAATGTCGCCGCCGTCGCACTGGCCAACAAGAACGCCCGTATCGCCTGGGCCATGCTCACCCGAGGCGAGGGTTACCGACCGGCCGGCGAGGCGCGAACCTGAACTCATATTGAACCGATTACCGCCTACCCAGGATTGCAAAGACCGACTGAAAGTGATGGCAAAACAGGTCAAACCGATGCTCATTCAACCCGATAGCCCGCAGGGCACTTCGATGCCGCAGAAATGTGCTGGGTATGAGCGTGCGGATTTCCATCAGGGCCAGAGACATTCAACGTCTCATCAACAGGCCGGATATATGCGTGCAACCTATCTTTCCCGTCACCAAACCGTCGGCCTTGCAAAAACGGACGGGTCCATATATGCGGTCAGGAGTTTAAGCTGTCTCTTCATATAAATGACGTAACGAGTCTTTCAGCCGCATGCCAGGAATAGTAGCTGGGCGCCTGGTGAGAAATGCGGGCTAGGAGTCTGCGGGGATCGCGCTGCCCAGGACCGGTGGGGATAGAGGATTCCGGCGCCGGCGGGTTACTCCATATCGCGTCGGGGGGATTGTCAGCCGGCTGAAATCCCTGTAATCATCGCGGCGCGAACTCGGAGTACCGCCGCGGACCGTTGCCGTCGGCGTGCTCAAAGATGATTAGCCCGAGTCAAGTGGGTTATGATACGGGGTTCGCTAATGAAATATTTCCGCGCGGCGGCGGAAACACTGCAATCCGCGTGAACAAAATAAGATGTTAGGCCGATGATCCAGGGGTAGTTTTGACCCGACATCAGACGGCGCCGGAATACCACTACACCCAGCATAACAAGGGGAAATTATGTCGTTCGAAGCATTGATTCCAACTCTTCTCGGCATCGGCGGCCTGTTCGCTGCATACAAGATCTTCCAAATGGTCCTGGAGCACGCCCCGGGCACCGGCAAAGTCGTAGAGATCGGTGATGCCATACACACTGGCGCGATGGTGTTCATGCGCCGCGAATACAAGGTCCTGGCGATCTTCTCAGCGGTGGTGATTCTGCTCATACTTGTTTCGCCGCTGGGCTGGCGAACCGCCTTCGCGTTTATCGTCGGCGCTCTGTGTTCCGCGAGCGCCGGTTACATCGGCATGTACACCGCCACTCAGGCGAACGTGCGCACCACCACCGCGGCTCATGACGAGGGGGCGCCCGCCGCGCTGACAGTGGCATTTTTCGGCGGCTCCATTATGGGGCTCACGGTAGCGGCCATGGGCCTGTTGGGATTGGGACTGCTTTATCTGTTCTTTGGCGGAGACCCGCACACCGCCCACGTGATCCACGGGTTCGGCATGGGGGCTTCGTCGGTGG
>CAMYOD010000052.1 GCA_947259975.1 uncultured Gammaproteobacteria bacterium | reverse complement strand
GCTTGAATTCCCGGGTATAGGTCTGCTTCTTGGTCATGGATCACTCCTCTCACCAGATTGTCTCTGAATTGGAGTGTCCGATAAACTGGGGGAGGTTCAGTCTGTCCCCTATTTCTATTTCCGCCTACCTTAGCAGATCCAGTGCCCGCGGGCCTATGCGCGGGACTCAAGTCGCTTTTCGGTGCGCCGATAACCTATACAAGCGCGAGTTTTACCCACGACATGAAATTGATGAGACAAGACCATGCACCGCAGACGCACAACCCAGGCGAAGACCGCCACGGCCCCGGGCACCGGGGAACGGGTGTCGCACTGGTTGGCGGCACTGGCCACCCTGCTGTTGGCCATGGCCTACGCCCAGTCGGTCGACGCCCGGCCGCAAGCACTCGCTGACTCCAATCTCGCACGTTCGCAACACGCGAACATCGAAGCCAATCTCCGCCAGTACGGTCTCTCCCAGGAAAGTTATGACGCGGCCCTGCGCGTCTATGCGGCCGGTGATCTGCAAGGCGCGTCCCTGCTCTGGCAGGAGCTCGCCGACGAAGGTCATGCGGAGGCGCAGTTTGCCCTCGGCATCATGTACGACAAGGGTCACGGCGTGACGCCGGACGTGGAGCGTGCAGTAGAGCTTTATCGGCAGGCGGCGTATCAAGGCCATGCGACGGCGTCCTACAACCTCGGCGTGGCCTATGCCCGTGGCGCCGGCGTGGCGGCAAATTATCGCAAGGCGATTCGTTGGTGGCGGCTGGCCGCGGCACGGGGCAACACCCATGCGCAATACAACATGGGCCTGTTGTACATGAGCGGCAACGGGGTCGAGAAAAATCCCCACGAGGCGGTGCGCTGGTGGTTCAAGGCCGCCACCGACGGCAACGATCCACAGGCGAAGTTTCAACTCGGCGTGCTCTATGCCACCGGCGACGGTGTCGCGCCGGACATGGCCGAAGCGATGCGCTGGTTGCAGCGCGCGGCCCGCGACGGGTTCGATCAGGCCAACGATCTGCTCAAGGCGATCGAGAAACTGGTGTATGTGAGCGAGCCTTGATTGAATCTCGGGGCAGGCTTTAGTCTGTCCGCAGACACGACCGGGGGACAGACTTATGGTTTGTCCCCCTTTTTTGTGATTTGCCGACGGTGGCTGCGCTGCTGTACCGTGCGTATGCACGGGAACCGATAAACAATAAGCCCATCCGATAACTAATAATAATTCGATTGGAGGCAAGCATGACCGCACTACTCTATGTCTGCATCTGCGCGCTGATGATCGTGCGCCTGTCGCTCAACGTCATCGGCTTGCGCCGCCAACACAAGGTGAGTCTCGGCGACGGCGGCCACGAGGACCTGCAACGCGCCATTCGCGCCCACGCCAACGCCATCGAATACATGCCCATCGGCCTGCTGCTGTTGCTCGGCCTCGAGTTCAACCAGGCGCCGCTGTGGCTGGTGCACATCCTCGGCGTGGCCTTCGTCGCCGGCCGGGTGCTGCACGCCTTCGCCATGCCGACGATGGTGATGCCGCGCCGCGTGCTGGGCATGCAGATCACGATTTTCACCCTCCTCGGCCTGGTCGCGGCGAACCTGATCTTTCTGCCCTACGCCAAGGTCTTCTGAAAAACGCCTACAATTTGCAGGTGTTGTGTTGCCGTCGCTGCGGCGGTGTCTGGTAAGATTCCGGCCTTCGTGACGCGTCCCACACCCGGGCCCGTTCGGAACCATTTTGCCAATAAGCACTCAACAGATTATGGGCCGGGTCCAGGCCCGCACCACCACACCAGAGGAGTCAGACTATGAAAGAAACCAAAGCCGTAGTAGCTTCAGCCATCGCCGGGGTATTGGCCATGGGCCTCGCCGCGTCCGCAAACGCCGCGGTGCCCGATGCACCCAAGACCTGGGAGAAATGCGCCGGCGTCGCCAAGATGGGCAAGAACGATTGCGGTACCAGCATGCACGGCTGTGCCGGTATGGCCAAGACCGACAACGACGCCGCGGAATGGGTGTATGTGCCGGAGGGTACTTGCGACAAGATCACCGGCGGCAAGGTGATTGCCACCAAGCCCGCCAAGTAAGATCAACGGCTGGAACACGAAAAAGGGCAGACTTCGGTCTGCCCTTTTTTTGTTGCAAGGACGCCGACCCCTCGATCGTCGGTTTTTTCAGTCCCCGTCAACCTCCTCCGCGTCGTCGTCCGTCAATTCGTCTTTGCGCTGCCGCAGCCAGGCCAGGTGGCCGCTGCCCTTGACGATTTGTTCCGTGAGCCGGCGGATGCGGCTGACCTGCTCGAGCAGGGTGTTCATTTGATCGATCTTGATTCGGCCCTCGGCGCCCAACCGCAGCAACGCACTCTTGAGCAGCTGGTAGTGCCGTTGCACGTCGTCGAGTAAATCGCTGTACTGTAACGCCCACTCCGCCTCGGGTCCGGCCTGTTCCAGCAGTTTGGCGGCGTCGGCCTTGAAGCGGTTCAATTGATCCAGCAGTTCCGGATCGGTCACCGGCGACAATCCTTCCTGCGTGCCGGCGACGGCGATCGCCAGATCGGACACCGCGGAAAAGTATTGGCCGGTACGCAGCACGATGGGCAGTTGTTCGGCGGTCTCCGCGGACAGACTGCCCCGTTGAATGCGTGTCACATAGTCACCGATGGTCATCAGCAGGCGCTCGAGGGTGGTACGGTCACGCCGCAGCCGGTCGGTCTGCACGCCTTCCGCGCTCAGGGCCGCCTGGGCCATGTCTTGCGCGATCGCCGCGACGCGTCCCAGTTCCATACCGAAGGCGTCGACCGCCAACGCCGGGGTCGCCAGCATGGTGCGGTCCAGATAGCGGGGCTGCGCCTCGATCTCCTCGGCGGTGCGGAAGCGCGTCGCCAGCCACGCGGCCAGACGGCCGGCCAGCGGCCACATGAGCAACACGCCGAGCACGTTGAACACCGTATGAAACAGGGCCAGGGACACCGCCGGTGCATCCGCCAGACCAAGCGTCCGACCGGCCGCCTGTGCCAGCGACAACAGCACCGGCAACAGCGCCAGTGCGACGACGCCGGTCAACAGGTTGAATACGATGTGCGCGGCGGCGACCCGCTTCGCGTTGGGGGTCGCGCCGATGACCGCCAGACCCGCGGTGGAGGTGGTACCGACGTTGGCGCCGACGATCATCGCCGCGGCGGCCGGCAGTGCCAGCACGCCCCCGGTGGCGGCGGTGAGAACGATGGCCAGGGCCGCACTCGACGACTGGGTCAATACGGTCATGATGAATCCCATGCCCAGGTACAAAGGCATCCCGGCGAGCCCGCGCGTGGACAAGCTGCCGATATCGAACTGCGCCGCCATGCCGGCAAACGCCGTCTGCAAGGCATCGATGCCGATGAAGAACAGGCCGAAACCGGCCAGGGCCTCGCCCAGGGCGCCGCGCCGGGTACCCGGGCCGGTGAGTCGCAACAACATGCCGGCACCGATCAACGGCAGGGCAAACAGACTGATCTTGATCTCGAATCCCACCGCCGCGACCAGCCAGCCGGTCATGGTGGTGCCGACATTGGCGCCGAAGACCACACCCAGCGTCTGCCACAAGGTCAGCAGGCCGGCGTTGACGAAACCGATCGCGGCCACCGTCACCGCACTCGACGACTGCACCAACGCGGTGATCGTAATGCCGAACAAGAGTCCGCGCCCGGGGGTGTTGGTCCAGCGGTTGAGCACGCGGCGCAGTGACGTGCCGGCGGCCGCCTTGAGGCCTTCGGTGATCATATGGATCGCCAAAAGGAACAGGCCGAGGCCGCCGGCCAGGCCGCCGATGATACCGAGCATACTCATTGGAGATCAGTGGAAATAGGGGTCAGAAAACAATTGTTTCTGATATTAACGCTATTTGTTCTCTAGCCCCATTGTCATTGAGGTAGGCGCGGCTCCCTGGCCGCGAAAGGATGTGCCGTGTTCTATTCGCGCCGAGCGCGGCGCTCCTGCACCGGTGGTTTGAATCGCGGCCGTACCGAAGGCAGGTTCAGAAACCGAACTGTTCTTTGCCGGCCCCGTCTTCTTTCGGCGGGGTTTCCGGGCCGACCGGGTCCTCTCCAGGTGAGTCGACCGGTGGCGCCGCAACCGACGGCGCTTCCCCATCAACCGAGTTTTCGCCCGGCGTGTCTTCCGCTTCCACCAAGTCCTCGAGCGACCCTCAACCGCTGACTCCTCAACCGCTGACTCCTCAACCGCTGACTCCTCAACCGCTGACTCCTCAACCGCTGACTCCTCAACCGCTGACTCCTCAACCGGCGCCGCTGCCGCGCCGATCGATTCCAGCGGCACGGGTTCCTGCACGCCGAATCCCTGCACGTAGTCCACGCCGGCCGCCATGGTTTGGCGCAGGATGTTTTCATTCTCCACCGATTCCGCCACGGTCTGGATATCCAGGGAATGGGCAATGCCGACAATGGAGCGCACGACGGCGGCGTCGACGCGACGATCGTCCATGTGCTTGACGAAACTGCCGTCGATTTTCAGGACGTCGATCGGCAGCTCCCGCAGATGTACGAACGACGACATACCGGTACCGAAATCGTCGAGGGCAAACTTGCAGCCGATCTGCTTCAGCGTTGTCATGAACCGCCTGGCATGCTCCAGACTGGTCAGTACTTCAGTTTCGGTGATTTCGAAACAGAAACGATCCGGCGGTACACCCAGCGACGAAAATAACTCCTTTATATAATCAGCGAACTCATTGTCGTTGAGCGACTGGGCCGAGAGGTTCACGAAAAACATCGAGTCGGCATCAATGGTGGCGCGCACACCGGCATACCAGTTCGCGGCGGTTTGTATGACCCAGCGATCGATCTGCGGCATCAGGTTGAAGCGTTCCGCGGTCGGCAGAAAGGCCCCAGGGAGAGTCAACTCCTGCTCGTCATCCGAATAGCGCAGCAGAATCTCGTAGTTGGCGCGGGTCATGCCTTGGGCGTTGCTCACCCTGACGATCGGTTGACAGTACAGCGCAAAATCGCCGTTTTCGAATGCACGCGAAATGCGCGTCAACCAGCGTGACGGAATATTGTGCACAGCCGAGATGTTGGCGCCGTCACCCGCTTTGACCTGATTGCGGCCGGTGGCCTTGGCGGAATGACAGGATCGATCGGCGGCGCGCAACACGTCGGAGGCCTCGCGACTGTCGGCGTTCAGCATGACGATGCCGACGGACACGGTCAGCCGAAAGATATCCTGCTCCCAACGGAAGGGCATTTTCGCCACGTCGGCCCGCAGTTGCTCGGCGATCTCCTCCGCCTCTTCCACGCTGCAGCCATCGAGCAGAATCGCGAACTCATCGCCGCCGATACGGGCCACCGAGTCCGAATCATGCCGGATCCGCGACTTGAGCAGTTCGGCGTATTGGCGCAACAGTTCGTCACCCGCCTCGTGACCGTAGTTATCGTTCACCAGCTTGAAGCGGTCCAGATCCAGGTACAAGAGCGCATGGTGGGTGTCGTTGGTCTTCGCATCTTCGAGCAAACGACGCAGTTCACTTTCGAAGTAGCGGCGATTGAACAGGTCGGTCAGATGGTCTTCCTGCACCAGGGCCTCGAGACGCTCGTTGGTCTTGACCAGTTCCTCGGTCGACTCTTGCACGCGCGATTTCAAAGAATAGTTCAGCGAGCTGATGTAGGTGCGGGACTTCTGCAGGCCGGCGACGAGCTTGTGGAACGCCTTGCCGAGTTGCCGCACTTCGTGCGGTGCCACATCCGACAGATCCGGCAATTCGCCGGTGAACTTATGCTCGGTGAGAGAGTTGGCCGCCTGCGCAAGCTGGTTGATCGGTCGCGTGATCCAGCGCGCGATCCGAATCGCAACGCCCAGGGCCAATAGCAGGCCGAGCCCCGCCCACAGGAAATGGGAGAACAGCAACGCGCGCACCTGCGCCTCGATTTCCGATTTCGGCTGCGGCACCATGATGCCCCAACCCACACCCGGGACGGCAGCGTATCCGGCCACCATAACCTCCTTGAGGAAGGGCGAATTGAACTCGGTTACGCCGTCCCCGCCCTGCATCAATTTGCCCACCACCGCTAGCTGCGACAGATCCCGCATCTCTGCCGCCCAATCCGGATTCGGGTGCGCGAGCGCTTTCCCCTCGGCGTCGACGACGACGGCATGGCCTTGCTTGCCAAAGCGGACCTGGCTTCTGAGCTTCTCGATGAGTTCAAGCTGGAGTTCGGCCCGTATCACAGCCGTCAAAATACCGTTGTTATTGAGCACAGGTTGTATCATGACGACGGTAGGTGCGCCGTCGAGCCGGCTCTTCGTGACCTGGGAGACGTCGGGGGCGCCCAACTTCGTGGCGCGCACAAAACCTGCGTCATCGGAATAGTCCTGCGCGGGCAGATCGAATATCTCACGATGCACCGTAAGCTTGTCGACTCCGTTCGGTTGCAACAGGCTTATCGCCCGGAATCCGGCCAGACCCTCGAATGCTTCATCGATGAACCGTACCGGACTTGCGTCGGGCCGGGCTTCGAGCCTGACTATCTGGTCCGCAAGATGATGCAGGGTGTCGACATGATCCTGGACATAATTGGCGATCGGCGCGGCCAGGTTCAGGGCCAACAGACGATGTTTCTCGGTGACCTCCCGCCAGGCATCGGTCCAGGCGGAACGGTAGGTCTGTACCGAGACGATGGTCAGGGGCAACAGGGCGACGACGACGAATCCCGCCACCAGCAGGCGAAAGATTGGCTGTGCGATGATTCGCTTTCTCATGGTCTATGCATTCGCGATCTCGCCGACGCGCACAAGGCTGTCGGTTGCCCGGACTGAAATCGTCAGGGCCAGGACGGAGTTCGGCGGGAGGCGCGTCAGGACCCCACCCCAATCCGGTGTGCAAACAGAGACGTGGATGGTGTGCCCAAGAACCCCAGAAAATAAATCGAATGCAAGGTTACCGTTGCGTTACTTCTGTAACCGATTTATATCGCTGGACCTTTTGCCCGCACCCCGGCCGGCATGGGCCAGCCTCTCGGTCGCGCCTACCCCCAACACGTTACCCCCCAAATATAGCTGGCGAATGGGGGTCCCGCCAGCGCACCGGGCCGGAAACCCCTTGTTTTCCGAAGGAAAAGGGGATGGAGGGATTATAATTAAACCCCAGCGCCCCCTTTTTTCATACCCGCAGGCGGCGCCGCACCATCACGGTCGCAATCGATAGCCCCGCCACCGCGTAGGCGACGAGCACTCCGAGATGCAGGGCGACATCGGTCACCGGGCCGCCGGCCACCAGGGGGCGCACCAGGGCCACCGCGTGGGTCAGGGGCAATATCTGCACGAAGGACTGCAGGGCTTCGGGCAGGGAGCTAATGGGATAGAACACGCCGCAGACGATGAACATGGGCGTGATGAACAGGGTCATATAGTAATTGAAGAAGTCATAGCCTTGCGCGAACGCGGTCATGATCAGCGCGAGGCCGGCGAAACAAATGCCGATCAGAAACAGCAGCGGCAACACCAGCAGGGCCTGCCAGCCCTGCACCGCGCCGAGCAGGGCCGCGACCAGCAGGATGGCGCTGCCGTTGATCAGGCTCTTGGTCGCACACCACAAGACCTCGCCGGCCATGACATCCTGAATCTCCAGCGGCGTGGCGAGAATCGCCTCGTAGGTGCGTTGCGGAATCATGCGCGTGTAGACGGAGTACAACGCCTCGAAGGTCGCGGTGTTCATGGCTGAAGACGCGAGAATGCCGGAGGCGAGAAACGTCAGATAGGGCATGCCCGCCATCTTGCCGATGAACAATCCGAGTCCGTAACCCAGCCCGAGCAGATACAGAAACGGCTCGCCGAAGTTAATCAGCAGGCTCGGGCCCATGAGCCGGCGCCACACCAGGGCATTGCGGCGCCATACCGAAACCGCCCCGCGTGCGGTCTGCGCCATGGCCATGCGTGTATCAGTCCCGTAAGTCACGGCCGGTGACCTTGAGGAACACGTCTTCGAGATTGCCGGGCCGATGCAGGTAGGTGAGTCCCGGCCGTTGCTCGAATTGATCGAGCAGGGCCTTCGCATCGCGGGTGTAGCAATAGGCGGTGTCACCGATGCGCTCGACCCGGCAGTCGGTCGCGCCGTCCACGGCATCCTCGATCAGATCGGGTGCGCCGCGCAACTCCAGCACCTCCGGCTCCACGTGGCGTTCGACCAACGCCGCCGGCGCACCCTGTTCGAGAATGCGCCCGTGATCCATGACCAGCACATCGTCACACAGGCGTTCGGCCTCCTCCATATAATGCGTGGTCAGCAACAACGTCTTGCCGGCGCGCTGCAGATCCTGCAGCCGCGACCAGATCATGTGCCGCGCCTGGGGATCCAGGCCGGTGGTGGGTTCGTCGAGAATGATAATCTGCGGGTCATTGATCAACGCGCGGGCAATGCTCAGGCGGCGGCGCATACCGCCGGATAGAGTCGGGATGCGAGCGTCACCGCGATCCGCCAGTTCGACAAAATCGATCAACTCATGGATCCGTTGCGCGACGTCCGCTTTTGCGAGACCGAAGTAGGCGGCGTAGATGTACAGGTTTTCGAGTACCGTGAAATCCGGATCCAGGGTGTCTTCCTGGGACACCACGCCGGCATGGGCGCGCACGTAGCGGCCGGCCGCCGGCAAGGCGCGGCCGAACACACTCAGGCTACCGCCGCTGATAGGCGACAGGCCGAGGATCATGCGCAGGATCGTGGTCTTGCCGGCACCGTTCGGCCCGAGGAAGCCGACGCAGCGGCCGGGTTGAATGTCGAAGTCGATGCCGTGTACGACGGTAGTGGACTTGAAGCATTTGGTCAGACCGCGCGCCCGAACGATCGTTGCCATCTCCATGGCGCGCCTACGGACTCACCTGCCGCTCCAGCGTCTCCAGCGACACGGGGACGAGCATCAGTTTGCGGGTATCGGCCACCGCAGTGCGGTTCGGCAGCGACGCGTGCAGCCTATGCATGACTTTCTCGGCGGTGGCCCGGTAGGCGGTGAGTTTGCCGGTGTAGATGGTCAATAACCGGGGCTTGTGGCTGCGATCGGTCTCGATGATGGAGTCCCGCGAGCGGCCGAAGGCGGAACCCTCGCTCGCCGGCAGTACGCGCAGCCCGGCAAAGGCATCGACCACCTCGGCGCCGAGCCGGTACTGCGGGAAATAATGCTTGAGAACTTCCAATAAATAGGCAATTTCGGATTTGAGCGGTGCGGCCTTGTCCGGTTCGTCGTCGAACACGGTTTCGGTGGTGCCCACCATGATCTGATCCTTCCAGGGAATCGCAAACACCGCCCGTTGATCCCGCGGTGCCTCCATATAGTAGACACCCTTGCCGAGGCGGCCGTCGACGATGATATGGCTGCCCTGCACCAGATCCATGGGCAGCTGCGCCGGTTTCGGCGTGACCAGATCGAGCACCTTGTTCACCCAGGGACCGGCGGTGTTGACCAGCGTCTTCGTTTCCACCTCGCGGGTTTGGCCATGGTGTTCGTAATGCACGACGCAAGCCGACTCGCGCAACTCCGCATGGGTGAAGCGGGAGGGCATGCTCAGGTGGGCGCCGTGCATCTGCGCCGAGTGAATAACCGCATGGGTCAATGCGACATCGTCGGTCTGTCCATCATAATAACGATAGACCGCGCGCAGATCCGTGTCGTCGAGCCCGTCCAGGGCGTCCCAGTCATGCCGCGGAATCGACTTGAAACGCATGTGCGGACCCAACCCGCCCAACAAAGAATACAAGGTCAGCCCGGCGCGGATCTGCCAGGCCTTGCGGTGGGTGGTGACATACACGGGAATATAGAAAGGGCTCAGCTTGACCAGCTCGGGGGCGAGCCGCAACAACAGTTCGCGTTCATGCAGACATTCCCGCACCAGACCGAGCTGCGCCGATTCGAGATAGCGCAAGCCACCGTGAATCAACTTGCTGGAGCGGCTCGATGTAGCACTGGCCGGGGTATTCTGTTCCAGGATCAACACCGAATGACCGTGTGCCGCCGCGGCCTGCGCGACACCCGCGCCGTGCACGCCGGCGCCGATCACCACCACGTCATATTTTTCCATCGCTAACTCACCTCACGTGCCAGCCGCGGATCGGCCAGCATGTCGCCAATGGCGAAGGTTTCCACCAGGGCCACGCCCCGCGCCGCCAGTTGCAGCGCCAACTGCGGGTCGGCAACCTCGTACAGCGCCCACTGCCACGGACCCGGCCACAGGTCCTCGGCCGCGGGGATCTTGGTGTAGTTACAGAACAGATAATCCGGTTGCAGCGCGTCGGCGGTTTGCCGTGCCGCCGCATTCCATTCCCGCATCACCCAGCCGATGCGTTCGACGCCGTGCGCCCGGGCAACTTCCAGAACCTCGGCCAGGAACGAAATGACCACATAGGGGCCGGCGCCGGTGCGCAGCTCCTCGACGATGCGCGCGACCACGGCCTCGACGCCGAAGGCTTCGACACTCTGGCGCTTGATCTCGACGAAGCTGGTGACCGCCGGATACTGCGCTACCAGGGCCAGCGCCTCCGCCAGCGTCGGAATGCGAATGTTGTGAAACCTGCTTCCCAGGCGCCCGGATTCGCGCACCTCGATGCCGTTCAATTGCTGCAAGGTCAACTCAAGCACCGAAGCCGATTGCCCGGCGACGCGTTCAAGCTCCGGTTCGTGGATCAGTACCGGTACCTGATCGGCGGTCAACTGCACATCGAACTCCACGAAGCGGGCGCCCAGGCGCAACGCCGATTCGAGCGCGAGCAAGGTGTTTTCCGGGTAACGCGCGGTATGGCCACGGTGGGCGATTAAATCGGGTATACGCATTCTTGTTGTCTCGACCCTCGACGCGCACGCGACCGCAGTCTTGTTGTCTATTGGGTGGCGGATGATGATGCGGCCTGCACAATCGCCGCCTGCAACTCCTTGTACCATGTTTCGTAGCGCGAGCGCAGGGGCGCGTTCGCGACCGGCGTGAAGCGGGTCCCGGGCGCCGACTCGGGCCAGGCATCCGGCAGACCCGCCAGCAGGAAGGCCAGGCCGCGAGCGGTGGCCTCGTGTTCGTCCGGTCGATAGACCGGCAGGCCGTTCAAATCGGCGACCCGTTGACAGAGACCGGCCAGATTCGAAAGGCCGCCAGTGATGATAATGCCGGCGGCGGGTTGCGTGACCTTGGCGAGTTCATCCATGTTGACCTGCAACAGAAAGACGATGCTTTCCACCACCGCGGCGATTTTTTCCGCATCACTGCCCGCACCGATGAAGCGGGACTCCAGATCCGGCGTCCAGTAGGGCGAGCCGAGCCCGGAGATACCGTTGATGAAAAGCGGCGGTGCCTGCGCCTGCGCCAGCCACTGTTCGGCATTGGCTTGCGCCGCTTTTGCATCCATGCCCAGCCGCCGTTCGACTTCGGTCAGCGCGCTGCCGGCCCCATTGACGGTACCCTCGAGAACATAGGTCGTGTCACGGTCATCGTTGAATACCAGACTCTTCAGCAGGCGCGTCGTGAAGTCTGGATACGCGTGCATGGCGCGCTGCACGAAAGCGCCGGTACCGACATTGATGTAGGCCCGGTTCGCCGCCGGACGACCGAAGGCAAACAGGGCCACCGACTGATCGCCCCCCACCACGTCGAGCGGGATGCGCTGCGAGCCGACACGCAGATCGCCGTAACGATAACGGGATGGCACACAGGTGGGCAGCGGTTCACCTGGAATGGTAAACATTGCCAGTAGTTCCGGATCCCAGTCCAGGGAGCGAATATTCAACAACAGTGTGCGCGACGCGTTCGCCGGATCGCAGAGCAACGAATGCTGTTCGGTCAGTCGCGCGACGAGAAAACCCGCCAACGGGCCCCAGGCCAGACGGCCGGCGCGATGCGCCGCGGCCACCGCGGGCAGATGATCGAGGCACCAACGCAGTTTGCTGACACCGTAGTAGGCGGTAAGAAACAGGCCGGTGGCGTCCTGAATCATGTCGGCGCGGTCCGCGAACCGGGCCAACCAGTCATGGGCGCGCCGGTCCTGCCAGCTCAATACCGGAGAGAGTGCCGCACCGGTGGTCCGGTCCCAGCATACGATGCTGGAGCGCTGCGTCGCCAACCCGGCGCTGGTAATGCGGTATTGCGTCGCATCGAGGGATGCGACGACGGTTTCGGTTGCGGTGCGGATGGAGCGAACCAGCTCCTCGGGGTCGTGTTCGACGTGCGCCGGTGCCGGACGCCGGGTGGCAATGGCAACCCGGTGCTTGGCAACTACCTGTCCCTGTGAGTCGAAGACGATGGCGCGACTGGAGTGTCCGCCTTGGTCGATCGCAAGATACGCTCGCTTCGTCACAATGACTGTGTGACCTTATCGCGCGCGCGAGCTCAGCGGAATGGGATCACGCTGGCGGCAGGAAATCCGGGTCAACTGGATCCGGTCTGGGCGCGGTCCCGTTCCGCAAGCCAGATCGCTTCGAAATTGGGTAACGCAGACTCGCGTTGCTCTTTGACATAATGCCACGCCTTGTCCAGCCGATAGCCGCAACACGAGGCGAGATAAGCGATGGTCACCGAAGGCGCCCGCTCGATCCCGAGGGAACAGTGGACATAGGTGCGGCAGCCGGCGGTCATCAGATCATGCAATGCGGCGACCGCGAGTGGAATCTTGCGGCGCAAATCCACGGCATCGAAATCCACCACCGGCACCCGCTTGACGATGACATCTTTTCTTGAGTAGGTGTGACGCAGCTCGTCCCAGTCGATATCCAGGCGTTCGAAATCTTCGGCCGTCTGTAGATTCAGCACACCATTGACACGTTCTTTCTTGACCAAATAGCCAATATCCTCGCTGCTGCGTGGATGCGAGCCGACCCAAAGGTCAGGAAGAACCATGTCGTACCTAAGCATTATCAACTCCAGCGTGCGGCAATCGCACCAAACCCAGAAATTGCCGCGCGACCCTTATCATTACCGCAACCGTCATCCCCTGATTATAGGCCCTGAGGCGCCGGTGTGGGTGCCGCCGGGGGGGCCGTTTCGCACCGCCGGCGCGGAATTCGGCCACTTTCCCGCCCGCAGGCCGCGGCCTCAGCGGCGCAGCCTGAGCTGCGGCCGTTCCGCCAGGCGGTAGAATTCCTGCGCGTTGCCCACACGCAGCTTCTCCGCCAGCGCCTCGGGCAGGAACCCGATCCAACGCCGATGAAAGTCGATGTAGGTGTCGATGCGGTCCCAGCCAGTATCCGGCTGGTCCCAGGGATGACGATTGTCCACCGGCCACACCGGATCGGAACCGGTCAGAAAACGGTCCGGATACTTGCGCACCAGGCGCTCCCAGGCCGGTAGCAGTGCGCCGCGCGCATCGACGATGGGGGCGCTGATATAACGTTCGTTATCCCGTGCCGCGAGTTCCGCCCACACATTCGGGCAGGCCGTCAGCAGGGCATCAACCTGCTCCGGCGGCAGGATCCCGCCGGCATGCGCCCATTGAATGCGCACCCCGGGATGGCGTTCACACAGGGGCAGAAAGTAGCGGTAGTCGGATGCCTCGGTATGGATCAGCGCCGGCACATCGAATCGCGCCGCCAGGTCCATTAAGCCGTCCACCACCGGATGCCGGTTCTTCGGGCTCGGCGCAAAACCGGAATTCAAATGGAACTCGCCGATGCCGAAATACTCGCCGCTCGCCAACGCCTGCTCGGTGGCACCGAGCACGCGTTCGTCATTGAACCAGCTGTGGCGTCGCTCCGGTTCCAGGTAGGGCATGAATAGCGGCACCACCCAGGCACCGCCGGCGCGCCGCAGCTCCAGCGCCAGCTCCGGGGGTGTACTCGACACCACGGCGAGCACCACGTCATTGTCACTCAGGCGTTGAATCGCGGCCTTTGGCGTAACGGTCTCGACCTGATCCCAGTTGTAATGCAGGTGGGTGTCGGCAAAGGTTTCTGACTCCTGTGCGAGCGCCGTCGCGGTGACGACCACAACAAGGGCGATGCCTAGCATCCAGTGAACACAAATCGAGAAACGATGACGATGATGCATGCGGTTGATCAAAACAGGGCCGTCGCGCACAGATTCCTAAAAGCGCCTGAGTGCGTCGATATAAAGTCTCTCATCGGACGCGCCATGCGCCTGTAACTTTTCGACTAGATCATCCATGATCGAGTCGGGACCGCACAGGTAGATGTCATGCCCACTGAGATCCGGATAATCCGACACGATCAACGAGCCTGCCTCAGCCAGGTGCTGCTTGCTCAATTCCGGATCATGCGGTCCATCATGTCCGAATAATCGCGAGTACTTGAAATCGTCGAAGGCATCGACCCAGGCACGGCAGAAATTGTCCATATAGTGCCCGTCGTTACCGTTGGCCAACCAATAGAGATGGATAGGCTGGCTGGCCTCGAGCGCAATCAGGTGCTCGACGATACTCTTGATCGGCGCGAAGCCCGATTCGTAGGCCAGAAAGACAATCGGACGCGGGGAATCCTCATCGAGCGTGAATACCCCCCAGGGGCCGTTGAGATCGATCTTCTCCGAAGTGCGCAGCTCCGTAAACACATAATCGGAGAACGGATCACCGTCGACACGACGCACATGGAACTGCAGATTCATCGCGTTGCAGGGACAACTTGCGATCGATTTATTGCGTACCAACTGGTTCTTCATTTCGAGACTGACATGCTGACCGGCGAGAAAGCGCAGGGTCTTCGATCGCGGCGTTCGTACGTGCATCACAAGCACATCGTCGGTAACACGCTCAATCTTGTTAACCGTCGCGGTAATCTGCTGTACTGGAATGTCCTCGACCCCGCCCGCGGTGCCGGTTTCGATCACCAGATCCGAACTGCCCGCGCTCGAGCACATGAGAAAGTTGCCGTTGCACTTCTCCGCCTCGGTAATCACATAATCGTGATAACGCACCTTTTCGATCTCGCCGGATATGAGCTTGGCCTTGCACTCGCCGCAGCTGCCGTTATTGCAGCTGTAGTTCATATTGAGGCCGGCCCGCAATGCCGAGTCGAGCAGGGTCTCGTGCGGGTGGGTGTCGAATTCTTTGCCGCTGGGGAGAATTTTGACGGTGTTTTCCATGGCCGGGACAGGGGTGTCGCGAGGTGGGTGATTATAGCCTGTTAGTCGACCGGGCCTGCCGCGAACTTGAATACTTTTGTGCTGCGGGCGCCATTGGCCCACCGGCCGTGGACGTTTCGTTCCTGCCCATGGGGGCCGCTACCGTCCGGGCTAGAAGGTCTGTTTCGTACCGACGTAGGCCTTGCTTTCGCCGGTATCGACCGCGTAGGCGGCGTCGATCCGCAGATCCAGCTTGACGAAGGATTTGATCTTCCAGCGAATGCCGGCCCCGACACCGAACAGGAGATCGCCCAGGTCGATATCGTCGAAATCTTCGTAGGCATTGCCGACGTCGACAAACACCAGTCCGCGCAGCACAGGCTTGTCGCGGAGCGGCCGCAAATACTCGATGTTGGCCAACAGAAAGGCATTGCCCTCGATATCGTTGCGGCCGTAGCCGCGCAGGGTGTCGCCGCCACCCAACGAATAGAACTCCTCGCCGAACAAATCGTTGTTCGAAATACCGGCCTTGAGCTGGTAGTTGAGGTTGGTGTGCGGCTTGTCACCCACATGCTGAAAACGGCGATAGTAAAGTGAATGGCTGGTGTAACTTGTTTCCGAATCCAGATTCGGGCTTGCGACTTCGATGCCGTAGCCGTACTCGCTTCCGGTGCGACTGAACAGGAAATTACGTACGTCGGTGTAGGCGACTCCGGTCCGCAGGGCGACGACCCGTCCGCCGGTAAACAACCCCGGGTCACCCGAAACGAGTTCGTAGGCCGTATCAGAATAGCTCACGCCGAGATTCGCGCGCCAGCCGCGACTCGGGCCCTTGAGATGAACCCAGCGCGAAACCCCGAACGAGGCGGTATCCTGGTTTTTCAAATAAAGGCCCTGTAGGCCGCCGCGGGCACGATCGATATCGGACTCCTCCTGTCCCAGCGCCACGTCTAACTGATATGCACTGCCGCCCACCCTGGGATAGGTGTAATCGATTGAATAGGACCGCTCCTCGTCCACCTCGTTCTCGGAAAGCTCCTTGATCTCATATTTCAAATCGAGCTTCTGATTCAAACCGGCGAGATTGTCGTGGCGCAGCTGCGCACCGTACCGTATGTCGCCGTCGGCGTTGCGGCTGAGGCGCGGCAAGGGCAGCAGATAGTGCTTCTCCTTGACCTTGATGAGCAGGATCTGGCCCCGATCGTCCGGTTTCAGCTGCGCCTCCACGCGCTGAAACAATTCCAGGTCCATGATGGCCTGGCGCGACATTTCGATCTTATCCGGATCCGCCGGATCGCCGACACGCACCAGCATCTCCTGCAACATGGTGCGCGGGCGGGTTTTTTTGTTACCGGTGAATTGGATGTCGGTAATGACATTCGCCGGCGTGGATTCAGCCGCTGCACGGTCCACATCGGCCGCGTGGCCCAGTGGGCCGCCGCACATTAACAGGACGCTGCAGAAGATCGCCGCCGTAAATCGCCACGCGCCACGCCGACCCTGACTCATACGCGTAAATCCGCTGCGAGGGTAGTGGTACGTATTAAACACCGGCGGGATCGGGAGCAGGGAACCTGTCTAGGGGTAAACGGACCGACAAGCATGGCTGTAGCGATAAATGACATTGGACTATTGCGACTTCGCACTTCGTAACGCGCCGCACCACATCGAGGCCGGCGCACCCCGAGTCATAACAACGGCTGGTTTAATTCACCCCTGGAACCAAACAGTATACACCAACTCAGCGCGGGGTTTCTGTGTGGTAGGGCCGGCTCAGCTCGTGAACGCTATCGACGAAGACCGCGACCTTCTCCGGCTCGATATGCTGATGAATGCCGTGACCGAGGTTGAACACCAGACCGCTGCCGGGACCGTAACTTTCCAGAATGGTCGCGACCTCGTCACGAATTCGCTGCGGTTGGGCATATAGCACGCAGGGATCCATATTGCCCTGCAGGGCGACCCGGTCACCGACACGCCGGCGTGCGTCGCCGAGATCCGTCGTCCAGTCGATACCGAGGGCATCGCTGCCGCTGTCCGCCAGATCTTCGAGCCATTGGCCGCCATTCTTGGTAAACAGGATGCTCGGCACCCGCCGCCCCTCGCTCTCCCGCGGCAGGGCCGCGACCACCTCACGCATATAGCGCAAGGAGAATTCCCGGTAGTCCCGCGGTGTAAGGACGCCGCCCCAGGTATCGAAAATCATCAGCGCCTGGACACCCGCCGCGACCTGCGCGCGCAAGTACTCGCCGACCGAACGGGCCAGGATGGCGAGCAGGCGGTGCAGCAGCTCCGGTTGATCAAACATCATGCGTTTGATACAGGAGAACTCCCGACTGCTGCTGCCCTCGACCATGTAGGTCGCGAGTGTCCAGGGGCTGCCGGCAAAGCCGATAAGCGGCACCCGGCCGTCGAGTTCGCGACGAATCAGCCGCACCGCATCCATGACATAGCGCAACGGTCCCTCCGGATCCGGCACCGCCAGTTTGGCGACGTCTTCCGGCTGGCGCACCGGATTACGAAACCGGGGACCTTCGCCTTCGGCAAAATACAGCCCCAACCCCATGGCGTCAGGAATGGTCAGGATATCGGAGAACAGAATCGCCGCGTCCAGCGGGAAGCGCTGCAAGGGTTGCAGGGTCACCTCGCAGGCCAGCTCCGGCGTGCTGCACAAAGTCATGAAATCGCCGGCCTTCTGCCGCACCGCACGGTATTCCGGCAGGTAACGACCCGCCTGACGCATCAGCCAGATGGGCGTGACATCGACGGGTTCGCGCAACAGGGCGCGGAGGAAGCGGTCGTTTTTTAATTCAGCCATTGTTGAAGACAATTTTTCGTGTGCTGACTATTTGGAAGTAACGAGTTACGAGGGACGAGGCATCAGGAAAACCGGGTCGGGGTTCCTTTTCACTCGACACTCATCCCTCGTCCCTGTTATCTCAATATCTGAATTCTCCGAATTCAGATATTGAGATAATCTAGTATTCCTTCGGCTGCCTGCCTACCCTCGTAGACCGCGGTGACGACCAGGTCCGAGCCGCGGACCATGTCGCCGCCGGCAAAGATCTTCGGATGCGACGTTTGATGACGGGGCCCGCCGTTGGCAGACACCTTGACGCGGCCACGCTCATCGAGATCGATCCCGAGTTCGTTAAACCAATCCGGTGGGCTGGGACGGAAACCGAAGGCGATGAGCACACGGTCCGCCGGGATGATCTCCTCGCTGCCGGGGACGACCTGTGGGGTACGACGGCCGCGTTCGTCCGGTTCGCCCAGTTCGGTGGTGACCACCTTCACGCCCTCGACCTTGCCGTCACCGACGATCTCCACCGGCTGCCGATTCCAGCGAAAACCGACGCCTTCTTCCTTGGCATTGGCCACTTCACGTTTCGAACCTGGCATGTTCGCTTCGTCCCGGCGATAGCAACAGGTCACACTCGCGGCACCCTGCCGAATCGCGGTGCGATTACAATCCATCGCGGTGTCACCGCCGCCCAACACCACCACGCGCTGGCCCTGCATGTCGATAAAATCCTTCGGGTCCTTCTGCAGACCGAGGACTCGATTAATGTTCGAGATCAGGTAAGGCAGCGCCTCGTACATGCCCGGTAAGTCCTCACCGGGAAAGCCGCCTTTCATATAGGTATAGGTGCCCATACCGAGAAAAACCGCATCGTGGTCGGCGAGGAGATCCGCCATCGTTACATCCTGGCCGACGTTGGTGTTCAATACGAACTCGACGCCCATCTCTTCCATGATGTCGCGGCGCCGCTTGACGATCTCCTTCTCCAGTTTGAACGGCGGAATACCAAACGTCAGCAGCCCGCCGATCTCCGGATAGCGATCATAGACGACCGGCTTCACACCGGCACGCACCAGTATGTCGGCGCAACCCAGCCCCGCCGGGCCCGCGCCGATGATCGCCACTTTCTTGTCGGTGGGCTGGACCGCGGACATATCGGGCCGCCAGCCGGCCTTGAAGGCTTCGTCGGAAATATACTTCTCGATGGAACCGATCGTGACGGCACCGAATCCGTCGTTCAGAGTGCAGGCGCCTTCGCAGAGCCGATCCTGTGGGCATACCCGGCCGCACATCTCCGGCAATGAGTTCGTGCGATGTGACAATTCGGCCGCCTCGAAGAGATTGCCTTCCTCGATCAGCTTCAACCAATTTGGAATATAGTTGTGCACCGGGCACTTCCATTCACAATAAGGATTGCCGCAGTGCAGGCAGCGGGCACCCTGCGCCGCCGCCGTTTCCTGGTCGAAATCGCCGTAGATCTCGGCGAACTCGCGCACGCGCTCGTCGACCGGTTTTTTCTCCGGATCCTGGCGTGGCAGATCCACGAACTGAAATACATTCTTGCTCATATTCTTATGTGCCGTATCGTGTTCCGCATGACATCGGATGCGGACCACCTGTATGCGGGGTGATTACGTCGATCGCTATCGGCCGGCCGCGAATGCTGTTGGCTACGCTGCCTGCAGCAGCGTATCCAAGAGGGTCTCGATGTTTTCCGCGGTGGGTTTCACGAGCCAGAACTTACCGAGATAGGTGCCAAAATCCTCGAGTATGCGTCGCCCCCACGGGCTGTCGGTCTCGGCCACGAACTCCTCGATCATGCCGTGGAGGTAGTTGCGATGCGCCTCCATATGCTCCGGGCTTAATCGATGTATATCGATGAGCTCGTGATTGTAGTGATCCGGGAAGGCGTTTTCGAGGTCGAGTACGAAGGCGAAGCCCCCGGTCATGCCGGCACCGAAATTCAGGCCGGTGGGACCGAGGACCGTGACGACGCCACCGGTCATGTATTCACAACCGTGGTCGCCCACACCTTCGACCACCGCGTGGGCGCCGGAGTTACGCACCGCGAAGCGTTCACCCGCCATGCCCGCCGCGAATAATCTGCCGCCGGTGGCACCGTACAGGCAGGTGTTACCCATGATGGTGGTCGTATGTGTGTCGAAGCCGCTGGCGGTTGGCGGTGACAGGACCAGCTTGCCGCCGGCCATGCCCTTGCCGACGTAGTCGTTGGCGTCACCCTGCAAATACAAATGCAATCCACCCGCGTTCCAGACGCCGAAGCTCTGCCCGGCGGTACCCTCGAGGCGAATGATCACCGGCGTCTCAGCCATGCCCTGGTTGCCGTGACGCTTGGCGATTTCACCGGACACGCGCGCGCCGATGGAACGGTTAACATTCTGGATTGTGTAATGAAATTCGCCGCCGGCTTTCTGTTCGATGGCGGACAAGGTGTCTGCCACCATTTGTTCGGCCAGCTCACCCTTGTCGAAGGGCTCGTTACGTTCCACTTCACAATAGTGGGGCTTGGCCGCGGGTATTCCCGCATGGGACAGGATCGGGCTCAGATCAAGATGAGCCTGCTTGTCCGTAGGGCCGGGCAGAATCTCCAGGAGATCCGTGCGCCCGATCAGATCGGTAATCTTGCATACTCCGAGGGCCGCCATCAATTCACGTGTTTCCTGGGCAACGAAACGAAAATAGTTCATGACCATCTGCACCTGGCCGATGAAATGCTTGCTGCGCAGGACATTGTTTTGTGTCGCCACACCGGTCGCGCAGTTGTTGAGGTGACAGATACGCAGATATTTACAGCCCAACGCCACCATGGGCATGGTGCCGAAACCAAAACTCTCCGCGCCCAGGATCGCCGCCTTCACCACATCCACTCCGGTCTTCAATCCGCCGTCGGTCTGTACACGCACCTTGCCGCGCAAGTCGTTCGCGCGTAATGCCTGGTGGGTCTCGGTCAGCCCCAGCTCCCAGGGGCCGCCGGCATATTTCACGCTGGTCAGAGGACTGGCGCCGGTGCCGCCGTCATAGCCGGAAATCGTGATCAGGTCTGCATAGGCCTTGGCGACGCCCGCCGCGATCGTGCCAACGCCCGCCTCCGCCACCAGCTTCACCGACACCAGGGCATCCGGGTTGACCTGCTTGAGGTCGAAAATGAGCTGTGCCAGGTCCTCGATCGAATAGATATCGTGATGCGGCGGCGGTGAAATCAACGCCACACCCGGTCGCGAATAGCGCAGGCGCGCGATCAACTTGTCGACCTTGTGCCCCGGCAGTTGACCGCCCTCGCCGGGCTTCGCGCCCTGGGCGATCTTGATCTGCAGCACTTCCGCATTCACCAGGTAGGCCGGGGTGACACCGAAACGGCCGGAGGCGACCTGTTTGATCTTCGACATCTTTACGGTGCCGTAGCGCTCCGGGTCCTCGGCGCCTTCGCCGGAATTGGAGCGGCCGCCGAGACGATTCATCGCCTCGGCCAGGGTTTCATGGGCCTCCGGCGACAGCGCACCGAGCGACATGCCGGCGGAATCAAAGCGCTTGAGGATGTCCTCGGTGGGTTCCACATCATCGACCGAAACCGGCGTGACGTTATCCTTCAGGCGTAACAGATCACGTAACACCATTGGCGGTCGCGAATTGACGAGTTCCGCGAACTCCTGGTACTTGTCATAGTCGCCGCTTTTCACGGCTTCGTGAATCGTGTTGACCACATCCGGATTGTAGGCGTGGTACTCGCCGCCGTGCACGTACTTGAGCAGGCCGCCCTGCTCTGTCGACTTGCGCGGGTTCCAGGCGTCACGCGCGAGTGCACGCTGGTCCGACTCCAGATGCGAGAATCGGGTGCCCTCGATCCGGCAGGTCGTGCCGCGGAAACACAAGTCGACGACCTCGGAACTCAGGCCCACCGCCTCGAACAACTGGGCGCCGCGATAACTGGCGATGGTCGAGATCCCCATCTTGGAGATGATCTTGAACAGACCCTTGTTGATGCCGTATCGGTAGTCCTGCATGACCGCGACGGGCTCCTTGTCGACGATCTCCTTGCTGCGAATCATGTCGCACAGGCAATCGTACGCCAGGTAGGGATAGATTGCGGTCGCGCCGTAACCAATCAGGGCCGCAAAATGGTGCGGATCACGTGCGGTGCCCGTCTCGATCACCATATTTGCATCGCAGCGCAAGCCCTCGTCGATGAGACGATGGTGCACGGCGCCGGTGGCCAGCAGCGTGTGGATCGGGATCCGGTCGCGCGCGATCTCCCGGTCCGAGAGTACGATGATGGTCACACCGCCACGTACCGCGGCCACCGCCTGGTCGCACACCGACACGAGGGCATCGCGCAGGTTGTCGGTGGACGGATAATTCAGATCGATCCGGGTATGCGCGTAATCCGGATCGTCCAGGGCCAGCAACTGGTTGAACTTGCTGCTCGACAGCACCGGCGAATCCACCAATACGCGCTTCGCGTGTGCCGCGGACTCGGCGAAGAGATTCTTCTCGCGGCCGAAACAGGTCTCCAGCGACATGACGATCCGCTCGCGCAGCGGGTCGATCGGCGGATTGGTGACCTGCGCGAACTGCTGGCGAAAATAGTCATAGAGGGAACGCACGCGGGTCGACAACACCGGTAATGGCGTGTCATCGCCCATGGACCCGACCGCCTCCTGGCCCGCTTCCGCCAACACCCGCAGAATCTGGTCACGTTCCTCGAAACTGACCTGAAACTGCTTCTCGAGGATGGCCAATGTGGCGGGGTTGATGGCGACGCTACAGGCGGCCTCCTCATCGAGGACCGATTCGATGCGTGTCGAACTCGCGTCGAGCCACTCCCGATAAGGATTCCGCGATTTGAGCTGGGCGAAGATATCCGCCGGTAAGAGCAGCTCGCCGGTGGTGGTATCCGCCGCGATCATCTGTCCGGGTTTGAGACGCCCCTTGGACACCACATCTTCGGGTCTGTAATCATAGACACCGATCTCGGATGCAAGCGTAATGTGACGATCCTTGGTCACCACATAACGGGCGGGACGCAGGCCGTTGCGATCCATGACGCACGCGGCATGACGGCCGTCGGTCAGCACGATTCCGGCAGGGCCATCCCACGGCTCCATATGCATGGAATTGTATTCATAGAACGCACGCAGATCCGGATCCATGGTATCGACGTTTTGCCAGGCCGGTGGGATCAATAGCTGCATGGCGCGAAATACATCCATGCCGCCGGCGAGCAGGGCCTCTAACATGTTATCGAGGCTGCTTGAATCCGAGCCCGTCATCGACACCAACGGGCGCGCATCTTCCATGGCCAGCAATGGCGTGTCGAATGTATGTGCGCGCGCCACCGACCAATTGCGATTTCCCTGGATGGTGTTGATTTCGCCGTTATGGGCGAGGAAGCGGAACGGCTGCGCCAGGCGCCACTGCGGCCAGGTATTGGTGGAGAAGCGTTGATGGAACACACACAGCGCCGAGGTCAGGCGCTCATCGTGCAGGTCGCTATAGAACACCGGGAGATTCGCCGGCATCACCAGGCCTTTGTAGGAAATGACCCGTGCCGACAGACTCGGTATATAAAAGGTATCGTCATCCGGCTGGATCGCCTTCTCGGTGCGACGGCGAGCAATATACAGGCGTCGTTCGAGTACTGCCTCATCGACGTCAGCCGGCGCATTCACGAAAATCTGCTCGATATGCGGCAGCGTCTTGAGGGCTTCCTCACCGCATGCGCTCGGATCGACCGGCACTTCGCGCCAACCCAGGACCTCGAGACCTTCGTCCGTTAGCTCCCGGACGAGACGATCGCGCGCGATGGCGGCGCGCGACTCGTCGGTATTGAGAAACACCATACCCACGGCGTAATGCTCCGCGAGCCCGTAGCCGAGCTCATCGGCAATTGCGCGCAGGAATTGATCCGGCTTCTTCAGCAGTAAGCCGCAACCGTCACCGGTCTTGCGGTCTGCCGCGACCGCGCCGCGATGGGTGAGACGCGCGAGCGCAGTGATCGCGGTCGTGACGAGCCAATGGCTCGGCACGCCGTCCATTTGCGCGATCAGACCGAAACCGCAGTTGTCTTTCTCAAACTCCGGCCGGTAAAGGCCGCCTGGCTGTGTGATTTGTGCTGCCAAGTTAGTTCACCGCGTTGTGATTATCGGCCGGGAAGGGCCAACGGACTCCGCAACCGCGCCAGAAACAGGTCTGGGCCGCGTGCGGAGCCGGGGAAGTATACCGGCCGACCCTGCCCTGTTCAATTGACCGGGGTCTCGCGCCCCGGCCCAGCCCGGCAATAACATTATGTTTATAAAGGCCTTATGCGGCAGATAGTAGGCAGGACCCGGGCCGGACGCGCCGCTGCGACGGACGGCGTGCCTAGGTCTGTTCCTGGGGCGCGAATAGCCGGGCATGCTCGCGGATCGCATAGCGATCCGTCATCCCGGCGATATAGTCGGCGACGGTGCGTGCCTTGTGTTCGGCGTCCGCCGGTCCTCCGTTGCCGTCACGGATCGCGTCCTGGTATTGCGGTGGCAAGGTACGGTAGTCCGCCATGAAGACTTCGAACATGTCGGTAATGATCTTGACCGACTTGCGGCTCATCCTGCGGACACGGTAGTGGTTATAGAGGTTTTCGCGCAGAAAGCGCTTAAGCGTCAGCGCCTGTTCCCGGACTTGCGGGGAAAACGCTATCAACGTCTGGTCCGACCGGCGTACGTCATCGATGCTGGTGGCACCCGATTCACGCAGGCGCGTCTCACTATACTCAATAAGATCGACCACCACATGATTGATCATGCGGCGCACGATCTCGTGAATCTGGCGCCGCTGGGACAATGCAGGATAGGCCGCTGCAACCGCTCGATACTGCTCACCGAACAACTCGATTTCCAGCAACTCGTCGATCGTGATCAATCCATAGCGCAAGCCGTCGTCCACGTCGTGATTGTTATAGGCGATCTCATCCGCCAGATTGCACAGTTGCGCCTCCAGGCTGGGCTGGGTGCCATCGAGAAACCGCTGACCGACATCGCCGAGCGCACGCGCATTGGTGCGACTGCAATGCTTGAGAATGCCTTCACGGGATTCAAAGGTCAGATTAAGTCCCGGAAAATCTGCGTATTTTTCCTCCAGCGAATCGACGACGCGTAGCGATTGCAGATTATGCTCGAACCCGCCGAAAGGCTTCATACAGGCATTGAGAGCATCCTGACCCGAATGCCCGAAGGGCGTATGTCCCAGATCGTGTGCCAGCGAAATCGCTTCCGCCAGATCCTCATGCAGTTGCAATGCACGTGCGATCGAACGCGCGATCTGTGCCACTTCGATGGAATGAGTGAGGCGCGTACGGAACAGGTCGCCCTCGTGGTTCACGAAAACCTGGGTCTTGTATTCGAGACGACGGAACGCGGTCGAATGAATAATACGGTCCCGATCACGCTGAAACTCTCCGCGTCGCGACGGCTGCGGTTCGGCAACGCGGCGTCCGCGGGAATCCTCGTCGTGGGCAGCATAGGGAGCTAACTGAAGCATGACTCAGCGCCCAATCAGAACTTCGTGCAGACACCACGGCAACACCGTGACGGCAGCGACTGGAACTCTTGTGTTCAAGCGGCCCGGCATGCAGTCAGGGTATCGCGCAATGCCGTGGCGTCGAAGTCATCGGTAATCACCGCCTCACCGATCGCCTTAAGCAGGATCAGCCGCAAGCGTCCGGCCTGTACTTTTTTGTCCACCGACATCAGCTCGAGGAAACGATCGGCATCGATCTCGCCCGGCGCGAGGACAGGAAGTTGGGCGCGCTCGATCAGGCGGCGCGCCCGCTGCGCCTCTTCCGGCGCCAACCAGCCGATGCGCTGCGACAGATCCGCCGCCATACACATCCCGGCCGCGACGGCTTCGCCATGCAGCCATTGGCCATACCCGATCCCGGTCTCGATCGCATGCCCGAAGGTATGACCCAGATTCAGCAAGGCGCGAATCCCCGACTCTTTCTCGTCTTGCGCAACGATCTCGCTCTTGTTACGGCATGAATGCTCGATTGCGTACTGCAGTGCCGCCGGGTCGCGAGCGAGCAGCGCCTCGATATTCTCTTCCAGCCAGGTAAAGAACTGCGGGTCGCGTATCAGACCGTATTTAATGACCTCGGCGATACCGGCATGCAGCTGGCGATCTTCAAGGGTGTTCAGAGTGCCGGTGTCCGCGAGCACACAACGTGGCTGATGGAACGCGCCGATCATATTTTTGCCAAGCCGATGATTTACACCGGTCTTGCCGCCAACCGACGAGTCGACCTGTGCCAACAAGGTGGTCGGCACCTGGATGTAGGCGACGCCGCGTTGATAACACGCGGCCGCAAAACCGGTAATGTCGCCAACCACGCCGCCACCCAGGGCGATCAGGGTCACGCCCCGATCACAGGGTGCGGCGAGTAGCGCATCAAAAATACCGTTGAGTGTCTCGAGCGTCTTGTATTCCTCGCCGTCGGGCAGTACATGCGTGAGCACCTGCAGTTTCGGCAGCCCCGCTACGAGTCGGTCGAGATAGATGGGTGCCACGGTTTCGTTGCTGACGACCATGACTTGAGGGCCCGAAATATAGGGCTTGAGAATATCCGCCTGGTCGAGAATTCCGTCGCCGATGAGGATCGGATAGCTTCTGTATCCAAGATCGACTTCGAGTTGCTTCATGATTCTTCGAGTTTCGCGACAATTTCGCGGGCGACCTTTGCGGGCGAACGATTATCAGTATCGATCACGACGTCGGCTTCTTGTCGATATAGCGGCTCACGAATTTCCATCAGTTCGCGCAATCGCGCTTCCGGGTCGTCCGTATCGAGCAGCGGTCGATTTCGGCTCCGCCGGGTACGCTCAGTCTGCGTTTCTATCGATGCATGAAGATAAACAACGGTACCGCGTTTGCGAAGCACGCGACGGTTCACATCAGACAATACCGCGCCGCCTCCGGTCGCGAGCACCAGATTCTGCTTCTCGGTGAGCTCGTCGAGCATCTTGATTTCTCGCTTGCGAAATCCCTCTTCGCCCTCGATATCGAAAATCACCGGGATCGTCACACCGGTGCGCGCCTCGATCTCATGGTCGGAGTCCATGAAATCCATATTGAGAAGCTTTGCCACATGACGGCCGATCGTGGTCTTACCCACGCCCATTGGGCCGATCAGGAATATATTACGATGCATATCGATATTATATCTTCAGGTTCGCGTGGACCCGGCTACGATCCATTGATGTGCGATCCATAAACAAGACCGCGGCGAATGCCGCGGTCCCACGAGGTAATCAGAAGCCCCGTTCGAACGCCGGCAGATATGCCAGCATCGAACGAACAAATCAAGCGTTAGCTGACATCGAGCGCCGAGCTGAGTATTTTCGGTGTCAGGAAGATCAAGAGTTCAACCTTCTCCCGCTCGCGGGTGCGCTCTCGGAATAGCGCGCCAACGAAAGGCAGGTCGCCCAGGAACGGTGTCTTGATTACATCGTTCTTCTGTTCCTCCTGATAGACGCCGCCGATTACAACGGTTTCGCCATTATCCAGCAGCACCTGTGTCGAGATACGCTTGGTATTGATGGTCGGATCCGCCGGCGAGACGAAGGTATCCTGCTCCACCAGCACATCCAGGATGATGCTGTTCTCAGGCGTTATCTGCGGCGTAACCGTCAGACGCAGCTTGGCTTCAACCAGTGTCGGCCGGTCGCTCAAACCCGACGGCGGAAAGATTCGCTCCTGACCCTGCTCGATGAAGGCCTCTTTCTGGTTCGCGGTGACGAGACGCGGGCTGGCGATAATCTTGCCTTTCTGCTCCGCTTCCAGGGCCGACAGTTCCAGGGCCAGTAGATGGGTGGCACCGATCTTGAATATGGTAAACGCCAGAGAGCTCGCGCGCCGACCTTCCAGACCCGGCGACGGCAGGTCCACCATCAGGCCGTCCTCATTTACCAGATAAGTATCCTCGTTATAGATACCTTCCGTATTCTCCAGGCGCCCGGTCACTACACCGTCACCCAGGTTGGTGTCCGGCGCGCCCGGTAGATTCAGGCTGCGATTGCGGTTGGTGATACCGAAGCGTGCACCCAGGGTGCGACTGAAGTCGTCGTTCGCCTCGACGATGCGGGTTTCGATAAGCACCTGACGTACCGGCTGATCCAGCCGGGCGATGAGCTTTTTGATGTCCCGGATCTTGCCCGCGGTATCCTGTACCAGGATTGAATTGGTACGCTCATCGACAGTGACGTTGCCGCGGGGCGATAGCAGGCTGTTCTTTTCCGTTACCAGGTTATCGATGCTGATGCTGCTGAACGCGCGCGACTCGACACCCGGGCTGACGGCGCGCACCGACTTGAGCAGCTTGGCGATATCTTCGGCTTTCGCGTAGTTGATCGCGATCAGTTCCGACACCAGCGGCTCGAGCTCGGCGACCGTCTTGGTGGCCTCCAGTTGCTGCTTCTCCTTGGCGGCAATTTCTTCCGCCGGCGCCACCCAGATGACGTTACCATCCTGGCGCTTGGCCAGACCCTTGGTCTGCAGGATGACGTCCAGCGCCTGGTCCCAGGGTACGTCCTTTAATTTGAGTGTCAGATTGCCCTCGACATCATCGCTAGTGATGAAGTTGATGCCGGTGAAATCGGCAATGACCTGGAGTGCAGAGCGCACCGGAATGTCTTTGAAATTGAGCGATAAACCTTCACCGGAATATCCGAACTCATCGACCTCGCGGACCTTTTCGATCTCTTTAAGCTCTTGCACATTGATGGTGAAAACGGATCCCGCCTGATACGCCAGCTGCTTGTAATCCCCCTCGGCGGCGATGACGATGCGTGAGTTTCGGCCCTGGGTGAAGGCATCGACGGTCTTTACCGGCGTGGCGAAATCGATTACATCCAGTCGCCGTTCAAGCGACTGGGGCGTCTCGGTATCCAGAAATTCCACCGTAATCTCGCCGGGCCGCTCGGTAATATCAATTCCGACAGAGGGGTCGGACATGGTGATCATTACCATGCCCTCGCCCTTGGGACCGCGTCTGAAATCGATGTTCTGTAATTTGTGGTGCCCCTTGATGGGTGCGGTCGCAAAACGCTGTCGTGTTGCGCCCTTATCCGCGGCGACCGCTTGTTGCAGTCCGCCTATGGTTACCGTCATGCCGTCCGCATCGATGTGCGTCTCGTATTCCACGGACTTGACGAGACTGAGCACCACGCGCGTACGGTTGCCGGCCTGGATCATCGACAGATTTTCCACCGCGCCCTCGGAAACGCTGATCGTCTTATTGCCCATAGCATTGGTCGTGTTGAAGAAATCGAAGGCGATACGCGCGGGCCTGTTGATGCTGAAACTCCCCGGCTCATCCGGTTGCTGGGCCATTTTCAGCCTGATCTGTACGCGCCCACCGGATATCGGCGTGAAGGTCACGTCCTGCAATTCGTTGCTGGCCTGCGCCGGCGCATCCTGCGCCAACAGTTGCACGGGAAGCATAATGAGAGAAATCAGCAATAAGCGAATACTCGCATGTACCAGACTGCGTACTGCTACTGATGGTGTTTTCATGGGATTGCCCTCTTTCCTCATTATTTTTGACTAATTGCGAGGCCGGTCTCGCGCTCGATCCATTTTCCGTTTGGATCTCGTACTCGTTCAATGATGGCTATCGAATCTTCCTGAATCTCCGTAATGATGCCAAAATTCTGGCCCACGTGATCACCCATGCGGGCATGATGCACCGTCGCGTCCGGCGCGCCCACCACAACCCAGACCTGGTCTGCGCGGGTCATTGTGCCCACCATCCGGAGCGCATCCAGCGGAAACGCTTCGAGCGGGTCCTTGCGCCGATTGGGATCCGGTGCCAGGGCATCAGAATCGGCGCCGGCCAGGGCCTGCGCCGGCAGGAGATTTTCCCGATCGAAGGGATCCGCCGACTTTTGTGCGGTATAGGCGAAGCTTCGATAGGGCAGGATCTGCGGTAATGGCTCGATCTCGGGTTTCCTGTTGGCATGGGCATTCGCTGTGAACTGATGCAAATCATCCAGTTCGCCGCCACCGCATGCCGTCAACGCCAGACACATCACCGCCGTTGTCAATTTACCCCACGCTCTCATCTTGTTATCGCTCACACTCCAAACCTGTTAACGCCGCGCCCGGGCGCCGCGCCTCTGGGTATCGTCCTCCGCGCTCGCGGCCGCGATCTCGTCCTCGTCCAGGTAATGATAGGTTCGTGCGGACGCGGTAATGATCAGCTTACCGGGCGAAATATTTTCTTTGTCCGCCTTACGCGGATCCACCGGCGCAATCGAGATATTGCCGATGGAAACGATGCGCGGCAGTGCTGCGAGATCGCTGACGAACTCCGCGAACTCATGATAGGTGCCGACGACCTCGACGCTGATCGGCAGCGTTGCATAGAAATCTTCCACCGACTTATTGCCGGGCTTGAACAGTTTAAACTCCAGGCCGCGGGCCAATCCGGCCTGGGTAATGTCGACCAATAGCTCGGGGATCTCGGTCTTGTCCGGCAACTGTCTCAGCAACACACCGAAGCTCTCTTGCATCTCTACCATTTGCGCCCGATAGGCGGGCAGATTGACAGCCAGCGCCTTCTTGCCGAGGAACGTCTGGCGCAAGTCTTGTTCTTCCTGCTGTTCACGGGCGAGTTGCGCGCGATCATCCTTGATCAGGAAGTAGTAGCCGGCTCCCAGGATCGCGACGCACACCAACGCGACGCCCACCAGCTTGACCGAGATCGGCCAGGAGCGAATGTCGCCAAAATCAAGATTTTTGAAATCGTCTAGATTCATAATCAGGCTCGCGCCGTCCTCACGAACTGTCGTCAGTCGCAGCAGGCGTAGTCGACGTCTGCCGAACCCTGAGCGTGAAATTGCTTACTCGACGACCCTCGATCTGTTTGACGTTAATCACATCAAGGCTTGGGTTGTTGTACCAGTCTGATTCATCCAGCTGTCGCATAAACGATGACACACGCGCATTGGAATGCGCGGTACCTTTCAGCAGGATATTTTTTTGATTTTTCTGGAACAGCGTTAAATAGAGACCCCTGGGCAACTTGTATACGAGATCATCCATGACGTGAACGATTTCCGAACGATCCTTTTGTAACTGCTGAATCACATTGATTCGGGATATCAATTCTTCGCGTTTCTCGCGAATCTCCTTGATCTCCGCAATTTCTTTGTCGAGTTTCGTGATCTCCTTACTCAGATAATCGTTGCGTCCCTGCTGATCTTTGATCAGGCCGCCAAAATGCCAATGCACGTAACCCACCAGAAGGCCCATGAGAAGCCAGGCGCCGATGCTGCCGCGCAACAATTGCGCCGACAGTTGTCTGCGTCGAAGTTCGCGCCAGGGTAAGAGATTAATACGCGTCATTCGTCGAAACTCCTTAGGGCAAGACCGCAGGCGACCATCAGCGAAGGCGCATCATTGCTAAGGGTCTCCGGCTTTATGCGTGAGGCAATCGACATACTGGTGAAGGGGTTCGCGATGGCGGACGTAACTCCGGTTCGATTCGCAATCAGCTCATCGATACCGGGTACCTGGGCGCAACCGCCGGCGAGCAGAATCTGGTCCACACTGTTGAATGGGCTCGACGAATAAAAGAATTGCAGCGCGCGCATTGCTTCCTGGGCCATCGCCTCCATGAATGGATGCAGGATATCCGTTTGATAATTGTCCGGCAGCCCGCCGACCTTTTTCGCCAGCCCCGCCTCTTCATAAGACAGACCGTAACGCCGCTGAATCTCCTCAGTGAGCTGACGACCACCAAAGGCGTGATCGCGCGTATACACACTTCGGTTGTTGTGCATTACGTTTACATGGGTCGTGGTGGCGCCGAAATCGATTACCGCGACGGTGCTTTCCATACCGCCACCGGGCATGTGTTGAGCGATCTGCGTATACGCACTCTCAACCGCATAGGACTCTACGTCGACCACGGCGGGCAGCAGTCCCGAACGCTGTGTCACCGCCACGTAGTCGTCCACGATCTCCTTGCGGCAGGCGGCAATGAGGACGTCGTCCTCATTCGGATTCGCATCTGACGGGCCGATGACCTCAAAATCCAGATTCACTTCCTCGAGCGGGTACGGGATATAGTGGTCGGCTTCGAGCTGAAGCTGTGACTCGAGTTCTGCTTCACCCAGACCGCTCGGCATGGTGATCGTTTTTGTGATAACGTGAGATGCCGCAACCGCAACGGCGGCGTTCTTGCAGCGCGTGCCGGAACGCTTTAGGGCGCGATCGACCGCGGCGCCGACCTGCTCGACGTCCGTAATGGCATTCTCGACAACCGCGTTTTGCGGCAGCGGTTCCACCGCATAACGTTCGACACGATAGTGATCACCGGTCTTGCTTAACTCCAGCAATTTGATCGCCGATGAACTGATATCGATGCCGACCAAGGGCGGCTTCTTGCGCGTGAAAAGCTTCAAAAAAACTCCTTATTTTCCGCAACTTATAGGCTTATTATATGAAGCTGGATGAACTATAAACCAAATATAGTCGATAAGGAACGAGAAAGACAACTTTCTTTCCGGGCCGTTTTGGGGTCGATTTTGCCCGCCGCCGAATCCGCCGGCGCTGCCCGGGCCACCGCCGCGACACTTGTAACTAGATGAAAAAAAAGAGATTTATTTTATTTCGCTGGGTTCTCTCCTTGCTCGCGGCGGGTGCGGCGGCCGCCCTGGTGGTGGCTTTCGCGGTGGTTCTTCTCGTCGCACCCACACTGCCGTCCGTCCAAACGCTGCGCGATGTGCAGCTGAAGGTGCCCCTGCGGGTCTACTCCGCGGACGCCAAACTCATCGCCGAATTCGGTGAGGAGCGGCGCCTGCCGGTGCAAATCGCCGACGTCCCGCAGGCGCTTATCGATGCCATTCTCGCGGCCGAGGACGATTCGTTTTATACGCATCGAGGTGTAGATCTAATGGGCATCGTGCGCGCCGCAATCGCAAATGTTCGTTCCGGCGTACACGGGCAAGGTGCGAGCACCATCACGATGCAAGTGGCGCGCAACTATTTCCTCAGCCCGGAGAAGACCTACACACGAAAAGTCAAAGAGATTCTGCTGGCCTTCAAGATCGAGCGTGAACTTACGAAAGGCGAAATTCTCGAACTCTACCTCAATAAGATTTTTCTCGGCCATCGGGCCTACGGCTTTGCCGCCGCGGCACAAGTCTATTACAACAAGCCACTGGCCGAATTATCGATCGCCGAATCAGCGATGCTCGCGGGCCTGCCGAAGGCACCGTCGCGCAACAACCCGATCAGCAATCCGGAAACAGCCACACAACGGCGCGATTATGTCCTGAATCGGATGCTTAAACTCGGCTCAATCGATGAAGTGACACATGCCCAGGCGGTAAGCACACCTCTCACGGCCGGCCGCCACGAAGCCACAGTGGAAGCAGCGGCGCCCTACGTCGCCGAGATAGTACGCCAGCACATGATCGACACATATGGTCAGGCGGCTTATGAGGCAGGCTTTCAAGTTCATACGACGGTAGATTCCCGGCATCAGGCGGCCGCGGTGCGCGCACTTCGCGATGGCCTGCTCGCCTATGAACGGCGTCATGGCTATCGCGGCGCGATCGATCACATGGACATCGACGCAGAAACTTCACCGGACCAGATGACGACACGACTGGAAGCCATCGATGACATCGGTGATCTCGTTCCCGCCGTGGCCCTCAAGGTTGCAGACAAGTCCGTCACGGCTTATATCCGCGAGGGCGAGTTGGCGCAAATCGAATGGGAGGGGCTGGCCTGGGCGCGGCGTCGTGTCGACCAGAATGCCGTGAGCGCTGCTCCCAACAAGGCTGCCGATATCGTCCGCGTCGGCGATATCATCTATATTCGATCGACAGATGCGGGCTGGCAATTGGCGCAGCGCCCCGAGATTTCGGGTGCGGTGGTTTCGATTCGCCCCAACGATGGCGCCATCATGGCACTCACTGGGGGCTACAGCTTTTACGAGAGTAAGTTCAATCGTGTCACGCAAGCGCAACGGCAGCCCGGCTCGAATCTCAAACCCTTCATTTATTCGGCGGCACTGGAACGCGGTTTCACGGCCGCATCACGCATCAGTGGTGCGCCCATCGTCATCGAGGATGTTTCCGTCGACGCAATTTGGCGACCGGAAAATTACAGCGGGAAGTTTTTTGGCCCGACGCGCCTGCGCGAGGCGCTGCGTTTGTCACTTAATCTGGTTTCGATTCGCTTGTTGCGCGCGATCGGTCCGGGTTTCGCTGTCGACCATCTTTCCCGGTTTGGTTTTGACCGGGAAAAGCTGCCCCGCAATCTCTCGCTCGCGCTGGGTACCGCCTCGCTCACACCGTTGGAACTGGTAGCCGGCTACGCCGTTTTCGCGAATGACGGCTATATGATCGAGCCGTATTTGATCACCCGGATCGTCGACCAGGAAGACAGCATCGTGCATGAGGCAGGACCGCTTGTAGTGTGTCCCGATTGTCCGGAACCGGCAGCGGAACCTTCAAACACGGTTGTGAATCCAGAGTCCGCGCCACGCATCCGTCCCGCTCCCCGCGCGATCAGCAGCGAAAACGCCTTCATCATGACCAGCATGATGCAGGACGTCATTAATTTCGGTACCGGCCGCCGCGCGACCGAGTTGGGACGCAACGACCTGGCCGGTAAGACCGGTACCACTAACGACTATCACGATGCCTGGTTCTCGGGCTTCAACAAGAATCTAGTGACGACCGTCTGGGTCGGTTTCGACCAGCCGAAATCACTCGGCCGGCATGAAACAGGGGGGCGTGCGGCTTTGCCGATCTGGATCGACTATATGCGGGTTGCCCTGGACGGAGTCGCACAGTCGCCGCGGACCCCACCCGCCAACGTGACGACCAGCTACATCAGTCGCACGACCGGCAATCCCACGGATGTCGAGGATCCGGAGGGTTATGAGGAATTTTTCATTGTCGGCGACAGTGACGGGCCCGACGTGGGCGCAACCGAAAGCCTGGAGATACAGCCGCCGGCCGAAGACGCCAAGATCCCGGAAGGGCTATTCTAGTCACACCGCATCGCCGTTAACGGTACCGGCGGCACCCTGACAGCTCACAAAGAGTGCGATGAACGAACGGCTGCGACAGCAAATCTGCCTGGAATGTGCGCGGATCATGGCCGAGGAGGGCGTGCGCGACTTCCAACAGGCAAAGCGCAAGGCGCAGCGACGTTTAAACGTGCGCGTACGAGGTAATCTACCGACCAATAGTGAGATTCAGGCCGCCCTCGACAACTACCTGAATACCTTCCAGCTGGACGCCCTGAGCGATAACTTCGAAAAACGTATCGCGCTGGCACTCGATACGATGAAGACATTGGCGGAATTCGAGCCGCGTCTCGTCGGCGCGTTAACCCGCGAAATTTCCACGGCCTATACCCCGGTGGAAATACATGTTTTCGCAGATGAAGTGGAAGACATAGGCTTTTTTCTCGACGAGCACGGCATTCCCGCGGAACTCGTTGAGCGCCGCATACGCTATTCCGATGAGCGAGTTGAGTTGCGGCCGGTCTATTGCTTTGAAGCGGACGGCATCGCTATCGAACTTTCAGTATTTCCGCGCATTGGTTTACGCGAGGCGCCGAAGTCACCGATAGATGGGCGACCCATGCGGCGATTGGGGCTCAGGGACGTGGCGCAATTAAATCGTAGCGCATAACCATCGTCGGAGCTGAACAGCGAGAGCTGCTCGGGGCGGCCGATTCAAGCCTGCTCGACAACAGATTCGGCGTATTTGCAGTCCTTCTGCGGGCAAACCTTCTCGGTTCCGCGCCGTTTGGTCGTCTTCAGTGTCAGCATCGGGTGGCCGCATTCGGGACAGGCCTCGGCGACAGGTTCATTCCAGACGGCATAGCGACACTTCGGGTAGCGGGCGCAGGAATAGAATACCTTACCGTGGCGCGATTTTCGCTTTAGCATCGTGTCGGAATCACATTCCGGACATTTTACGCCAGTATCCTCCGGCTTCTCCAACGGCTCCATATGGTTACAGTCCGGGTAGCTGCTGCAACCTATGAACTTGCCATAGCGGCCGCGCTTGATGACCAAGGCAGAGTCGCACTTCGGGCAGTTGCGGCCCTCGACAATCTCGGGCGTCGTTGATTCGTCCCGGTCTTCGCCGACGTTGCGCGTGTAATCGCAGTCCGGATAGGCGGTGCAGCCGATAAAACGGCCATGTCGACCCAGGCGGATCGAGAGCTTGGCACCGCACTTCGGACAGTCTTCGTCCGTTTCCTCCTGGGTAACCTCGCGGCGGTCAACGCTTGCCTCTTTGTCATCGACAACCTGCTTGAACTCACCCCAGAACTTACTGAGCAGGGGCTTCCAATCCTGCTCACCGCGCGAGATCGCATCGAGGTCATCTTCCAGCTTGGCCGTGAAATCATAGTCCACGTACTTCGTGAAGTGGTTCGAAAGAAACTTGTTCACGACCTGGCCCACGTCGGTGGGTACGAAGCGGCGATTTTCCAGCACGACATATTCCCGATTCTGCAGTGTCGAAATGATGCTCGCATACGTCGACGGGCGGCCGATACCGTGCGCCTCCAGAGATTTGACCAGACTGGCCTCGGAGTAACGGGGCGGTGGCTCGGTGAAGTGCTGTTCCGCGCGCAACTCACGCAGCGGAATCAAATCGTCTTTCTCCATCGGCGGCAGTAAGGTGTCGGACTCACGCTTGGTTTTCTTGTCGTCCACCTCTTCCTGATAGACCGACATGAAACCGGGATGTACAACCGTCGATCCGCTGGCGCGAAACACATTCCCGTCACTCGCCTCAAGGTCAATACTGACCGTATCCAGTGTGGCGTGCATCATCTGACACGCGACCGTTCGCCGCCAGATCAGTTCATATAGTTTGCGTTGCTCCGCCGTGAGCATATCCTTCAGGCTCTCGGGCGTGCGCTCGGCACTTGTCGGGCGGATTGCTTCGTGGGCCTCCTGCGCATTCTTCGACTTAGTCTTGTAAACATGCGGCGCCTCCGGCAGAAAATCCGCGCCATATCGCGAGCCGATCACGTCTCTGATCTCGGCGACCGCCTCGCCGGCGAGATGCACCGCGTCGGTACGCATATAGCTGATCAGACCGACGGTCTCACCGTGGATGTCCACACCCTCATACAACTGCTGGGCGACGCGCATCGTACGCTGTGCCGTAAAGTTTAATTTTCGCGATGCCTCCTGCTGCAATGTTGATGTAGTAAACGGCGGTGACGGATTCCTTTTGCGCTTTTTCTTTTCGACATTGCTCACGCGCAGATTGCCATCCGCGTCCTTCAGCAGTGTCGTCTTTGCCTCGGTAGCGCTGCCTTCGTTGTCGATCGAAAACTGCTTTAACTTCTCATGCTTGTAGTGCGTCAGTTTCGCTGTGAAATCTGCTTTGTCTACCGCAAGGTCCGCCTCCAGCGTCCAATACTCACGCGCCTTGAAGCGTTCAATCTCGGCCTCGCGTTCGCAGATCATTCGTAAAGCGGGACTTTGTACACGGCCGGCGGAGAGGCCGCGCCGAACCTTCTTCCATAACAACGGCGACAGATTGAACCCGACAAGATAGTCAAGTGCGCGACGTGCCTGTTGCGCGTCGATTAATTTCGGTGATAGTTCGCGTGGATGTTCAACGGCATCTTGAATAGCGCGTTTGGTGAATTCAAAGAACTCGACCCGGTGGACCGGCTTCTTGTTGATCACCTTGCGTTGCTTGAGGATTTCGTAAATGTGCCAGGATATGGCTTCGCCCTCGCGATCCGGATCCGTTGCGAGATACAGCGCGTCCGCCTTTCGCATGGCACGCGCAATTGCATCCACGTGCTTCTTGTTTTTGTCGATCAACTCATACTTCATATCGAAGTCATGATCCGGATCGACCGCACCGCTTTTGGGCACGAGATCGCGCACGTGCCCATACGACGCCAAAGCCGTGAAATCCTTACCAAGGTACTTGGTTATGGTCTTGGCTTTTGCCGGTGACTCAACAACGATCAGGTTTGTCGTCATTAGTTACAGTCCATCCGTACACTTGCACAAGAAAACAATGCAGCCCTTTTGGGGTGGAGATGCGTCTGCCAAACTTGGATATGCGACCCGCCGGAAGGTTCCGCCCGACATTCGCGCGGACCCAGGGGTCACTGCCTCAGGATAGGTTAGTGTAGATTCCCGTGCGTCTCTTCGTAGAGAAAATCTTCAACCCAGCCATGGATCGCTTCACCATTCGGCTGATTGTAGAGCACCATCATGACGACCCACTTAAGCTGTTCAAGATCAAGCTCATCCGTGTCCAGCGCCATCAAACGATCGATTACCAATTCCCGCGTGACCGGATCCAGGACCCCGCGGTGTTCCAGCCGGAGCATGAAACCTTCGATACCCGGCGCGAGCCGACGCTTCTCTTCCGACGAGTAGTGTCGTACGGAGTGCTGTTTGCCGGCGGATTCAGAGGGAGATTTTTCATCGCACATTGTCGAAAGATCTTCCAGCCAGGCGAACGCCTTGCGGATCTCGCCTTCTCCGAAGCCGGCTTGCGACAACCGGGTCATTAGAGTTTCCTGGTCCGCACTTAAGCCCGCCTCGTCATCGGCGTAGTTCTCGAAGATGTACATAAGAACTTCAAGTACGTTTTCTTTCATATCAAGGCCTTTTAGATCACTGAACCTGGGGCGCCTGCACGTACATGCCGCCGGGATAGGACAGCACCAAGCCCTTGAGTTCCATTTTTAACAGCATGGATGAAACCTTTGCTGCCGTCAATCCACTGCGGCTAATCAGTGTTTCCAGAGATATGGGGTCATGTCCCATTAAACCAAGCAAGCGCACATGCTCCTGCTGCAGGGTCGGGCCGGCGGGCGGCGCCGGGGCGGGCGGCGGCGCCACAGTATAGCCGCGCAGTTCATCAACAATATCCTGCGCGGTCTCGACCAGCTTGGCACCGTCGCGCAACAAGGCATGGCAGCCGCGTGACAGGGGTGAATGGATCGAACCTGGCACCGCATAGACCTCGCGGCCCTGCTCGGCGGCGAGCCGCGCAGTGATAAGAGATCCGCTGTGCAACGCCGCCTCGATCACGACGGTACCCATCGCCAGGCCGCTGATGATGCGGTTGCGGCGCGGGAAATGGTTACGCGATGGTGGGCTGCCGAGCGGAAACTCGGAAACGAGAACACCACCTTGCGCAATGTTCCCCGCCAACGTCTCCTGGCAGGATGGGTAAATGCGGTCGATACCCGTCCCCATAACAGCAATCGTCATGCCGCCACCCGCCAGCGCACCTTCGTGCGCAGCCGTATCAATCCCCATCGCCAAGCCGCTGGTAATTGCAAAACCGCTGCGCGCCAGGGCGCGGGCCAGCCCACGGGCGTTGGCGACACCGCCGGGACTTGGATTGCGGCTGCCGACGATCGCGACCTGTGGAACCGACAACGGTTTCAGATCCCCCGCCGCGTACAACAATGGGGGTGGATCGGGAATATTTGTCAGCAGCGACGGGTAGTCCTTGTCGCTCGGCACAAGCAGGTGATGGGACGGTGACTGCAGCCATGCGCGCGCCTGGCGCAAGTGGGCGTGATCGGGCCCGGCGGCAAGCGCATCCAGGAGTTCCTGACTGACACCGGCAAGATTCTCCAGTGCGGCGCGGCGTGCACGAAAAACATTCTCGGCGTGTTTGAAGCGAGCCAGCAGACGGCCCAATAAACGGGGCCCGATACCGGGCAGCCGGTGCAATGCAATGAGAAAGGGAAGGTCCGCGGGTGTGGCGCGGTACGGGGCATGCTCATCCATAAGCAAATCTCCTTTGTCCTGGTGCTACGCTATGGCTGCCTCACAACGTCATTGACATGAATCGAGCGAATGGAATTCATGATCAGCCCATAGCTCACCTTTTCGAATGTACGAAATACCATCAGCAGACCGGATGACTCCTCCGGCAGACGGTAGTCACCTCTCTTGACCGGATCAACTGCCTTGCCGGCATTTCGAAACACCCTTAAAACATGCCCGGGTTGGACGCCTTCGCGCTCGCCGATGCTGAGAATGACGACTTCATTCCGACCGGTTTCAGCCACGCCCTTGTCGACAGCAAGAACATAACCATGCACCTCGCCCTCCGGCGCCATCGGTTGAAAATAAGGTGCCGGCGTATCTTCGGGCGCGGCGACGAGCCGGTCTTCGGCGACGATCTCTTGCCTGGACTTGGTAATCTCCAGTGTCGACGGATCGCCGTACGTGATCATGCGCGCATCGCCGAGATAAAAACCCTCGAAACCCAACTCCTCACCGGTTTCGGGATGACGGAATGCGCGGCCGGGGCGGAACACCTGATAATGTTCGACGTCGGGCTTGCGCAGGCCGCGTGCATAGATCTTGCTGTATTTGCCGAAAACGATGCTGTCTTCCACGCCCGCCGTGATGTAGCCGGCCCGTTGCAGTTTCACGGCCGAGGGCAACACCATGCCTTCGCTAAGAAACGGCAGTATCGCCCCCGGTGGAATCGTTGGAATGGCTTCCCTGAGGGGCTCCGCATACACGGATGGAGATAATTTGACGGTCTTGCGTTGCAGGACCCGCAGTTCGGGCACACCGTTAACCATGGAGAGGACAATTACATCCCCCGGATATATAAGGTGTGGATTCTCGATGCTCGTATTGGCCTTCCAGATCTCGGGCCAGCGCCACGGGCTCTTCAGGAAGCGACCGGAAATATCCCACAAGGTGTCGCCCTTCACCACCGTATACTGGCTGGGATGGTCCGGGTTTAGCTCGACCGGCGCCGCACTGCTGCCCGTTACCATGAGCAGCGCACACAGCCCGACCAACCCTCTTATTAAGCAAGACGTTCCGAGTGTCATGAAAGCGAGTCTAGCCTATTCTATGTTCTCGCGCCAAGCCAAAAGTGGCGACGAAACGCCGGTCTGTGGCCGATTCTCGACAAACGGTACGCGACAGCGAGACGCCTTAGGGAGCGCGCGGCGCAACCGACCGGAACTTGAATTTCGGTGAATTGACTCAACAATGGATGTAGATCATATGTACATATTTAAAAGGTAAACAAACTACTGCCGCGGCATAGTGCTGCGGCCGGTACCAGAGCACACACGACTCACGATGGCAATTCTCGGAATCTTGACCTGGCCGGATCCACGCCTGGAACAGCCCTGTGTCCCCGTACAACAGGTGGATGACGATGTCCGCCAGCTGCTGGACGATATGGCGGAGACCATGTACCAGGCACCGGGTATCGGCCTGGCGGCGCCCCAGGTGAACGTCCATAAACGCATCATCGTCGTGGATGTCTCCGAGGAGCACGATCGACTCGTCGCGCTGATCAATCCGGAGATCGTGACAGCGGAAGGGTCCCAGGAGTGCGAGGAAGGATGCCTGTCGGTGCCCGGCGTGTTCGCGCCGGTCACGCGCGCGCAACGCATCAAGGTACGTGCGTTGGATCGAGATGGAGAAGCATTTGAATTCGACGCGGAAGATCTTCTCGCCGTGTGCATTCAGCACGAAATCGATCATCTCGACGGCAAAATATTTGTGGAATATTTGTCACGCCTCAAACGCGACCGCATCCGCAAGAAGTTGCAAAAACAGGCGCAGCGTGCGATGTAACGCCGCATGGCCCAACGGATCGTTTTCGCCGGCACCCCGGAGTTTGCCGTGCCTTCGCTGGCCGCGCTCCTCGCGGCCGGACATGAGGTCGCCGCGGTTTACTGCCAGCCCGACCGGCCCGCCGGGCGCGGCCGCGCCTTGCGCGCCTGCGCGGTCAAGACCTTTGCTTTGGCGCACGACTTACCCGTTCGCCAGCCGACGTCGCTGAAATCGGAGCTGCCCCACCTGCGTTCACTGGCGCCGGATGTCATGGTGGTCGTGGCCTACGGGCTGATCCTGCCAGCGGCGATACTGACAACGCCCCGGCTCGGTTGCGTCAATGTCCACGCTTCGCTGCTGCCGCGTTGGCGCGGCGCCGCACCGATCCAGCGCGCCATCGAGGCCGGCGACAGCGACACCGGAATTACCATCATGCAAATGGACGCAGGCCTGGACACCGGCGATATGCTTGCCAGTGCACAAATACCGATCACCGACACGGACACGGCCGGCATACTTCACGACCGCCTCGCGGAACTCGGTGCCGCGACATTGGTCACGGTGCTGGCGGATTTGGCCGCCGGCCGTATCACGCCACGCGCACAGGACGAGGCACTGGCCTGTTATGCGCCGAAATTGAACAAGGCCGAAGCGAACATCGATTGGCGGATGTCGGCGCCGCAAATCGTGCACAAGATCAATGCCCTTAATCCCTGGCCGATCGCCTCAACCCGACTGCGCGGCAAGGTCTTGCGCATCTGGCAGGCAAGTGCCCAGCGCGATGCGGACGTGAATCCACCGGGTACTGTCATGCATGCCGACCGCGAGGGCATTGTCGTGGCCAGCGCCCAGGGCCAGGTCGTGATCCAGCGGTTGCAGGTCGCCGGCAGCAAACCTATGATGGCCGCCGATTTCCTCAATGGGCATACCATTCGCGTCGGCGACCGGTTCACCGACTAGGCGGCAAGAATCCATGCGCAATCCATCGTTCACGCAGACCACGTGATCGCCGACTCATGAGTACCCTGCCGTGAACCCGCGCACGACTGCAGCCATCACGGTGCACCACGTCATAGACCAGGGACGCTCGCTGGATGCTGCACTTGAGCGGGCGCTGTTGCGCCACCCGCCCGCGGATACCGATCGCGCGCTGGTCCAGGAAATGAGTTACGGCGCCTTGCGCCGCTACGGCGAATTGGACGCGACGCTAAAGCTACTGCTCGATAAACCACTGCGGCGCAAGGACCACGACGTGCGCGCCCTGCTGTTGATCGGGCTCTACCAGTTGGGATACATGCGCACACCGGCCCATGCCGCGGTCGCGGAAAGCGTCAACGCCGCCGGGGAACTCGCAAAGCCCTGGGCGAAAGGGCTCATCAACGCGATATTGCGCGGCTATCAACGCGATAGCACGGCACTCACGGAAGCCGCCCTGGCCGATCCGGTCGCGATGCACAATCACCCTGCCTGGTTGCTCGAACGTATTCGCGACGCGTGGCCGGATGATTGGCGCAGGATCATCAGCGCAAATAACGCACCGCCGCCGATGGTGTTGCGGGTCAACCAACTGCGCATCACGCGCCGCGACTACCTCGATCGGCTTGCACAGGCCGGGCACACGGCGACACCATACCCGAGCACCGCCGCGGCGATTTCGCTCGCACAGCCGCTGCCCGTTGCCCGTCTGCCGGGATTTGCGGAAGGCCTGGTTTCGGTACAAGATGCGGCGGCACAATTTGCCGCCGAGCTGCTGGACCTGCGCGCCGCGCAACGGATTCTCGACGCCTGCGCCGCGCCGGGCGGCAAGACCGGGCACATCCTCGAACTGGCCGACCCACAGGCACGGGTCGTGGCCCTCGACATCGACGCCGAGCGTCTGACCCGGGTGACCGAAAACCTGACGCGCCTGCAACTTCGCGCGGATCTCGTAACCGGTGACGCGTGCGCGCCGCAGACATGGTGGGACGGAAAGGCGTTTGACCGCATTTTGGTCGATGCGCCCTGTTCCGGTACCGGTGTCATCCGGCGCCACCCGGATATCAAATGGCTGCGCCGCGCCGCGGATGTGAACAAACTTCGCGCAATACAAGCTAAGATTATCAGAGCCTTATGGCCCTTGCTGGCGCGGCGGGGTAAGCTTGTCTATGCCACCTGCTCGATATTGCCGGAGGAAAACGATAAACAGATCTTACAATTCCTTGCGGATCACGAAGACGCGGTAGCCGACGAGGTCATGATACCGGTGGGACATACCCAGAAAGCCGGTTGCCAGCTGCTACCGGGTGACAACGATATGGACGGTTTCTATTATGCCTGCATCACGAAACGCTAGCCGCTTCGGGTTGCTGCTTATCGCCCTGGTGTTGTCGGCCACGGCGCCGGCGGCCACCAATGGTTTCGCGATCGAGAGCGCGCAGGCGCGCTTCGAAGACGATAGCGTTATCGTGAGCGGCAAAATCGGCCTCGAACTCAGCGAGGAGGTTGAGACCGCCCTGGTCAAGGGCATCCCGCTCGACATTCTCATCGAGTTTGCCCTCTATGAAGATCGTCGCTTCATTTGGGATAAGCGCCTCGGCCGCTGGGTATTACGTGCGGAGCTGAAATATCATGCCCTGTCCGGCCTGTACCTGGTGACGTTGCAGGGCTCGGAGGATACCAAGTCATTTACGACTCAGCGTGAGGCACTTCGCTATGTGGGCACACTGAGTCGCGTTTCCTTGCCGTTCACCGACGGCGTGAGTCGCAGCAACGGTGACTACGCCCTCGGCCTCAGGGTACGCCTGGATATTCGCTCGCTACCTCTGCAGTTGCGCCCGGTCGCCTATGCCTCATCAGCGTGGCGTCTGAAGAGTAAACGCACCAAATGGGCCATTCAAAACTAATTCGACGGCTGACGGGTCCGATCCCGGCGATCGTGTTGTCGCTGCTGCTGGTGTCGGCGATCTTTATGCTCAGCGCGGCGGCACAATACTCGGAATTCTTCGGAAATTTTTACTCGATCCTGCTGTTAGTCAATGTGCTGGGTATCGGGCTCCTCCTGCTCCTGATCACCGCCAATGTCTATCGCCTGATCCATCAGTTTCGCGCCCGTGTCCTGGGATCGCGTCTGACCCTGCGCCTGTTTGGCATGTTCGTGCTCCTGGCTGTCATCCCGTTGACCGTTGTGTATTACTTTTCGGTACAGTTTCTGAACAAGGGCATCGACAGCTGGTTTGATGTGCGTATTGAGCAGGCGCTTAACGACGCCCTGCTGCTGGGACGCACATCGCTCGAAGCGATCAAGCGCGATCGGATTGTCGAAGCCCAGGACCTCGCCGCACGCCTGGATGACACGTTCTCCGATTTCGCACTCATCCAGCTTATCGATGAACTGCGGGAACAAGGCGGATTCTCCGAGGTCACCCTGTTCACACAGAATGGACGCATTATCGCCTCCAGTGGTGAGGATCCGGACAAGCTCGTGCCGGACCGCCCGAACGAAGCCATCCTGGCGAAACTTCGCGAAGGCCAGAGCCATGCCAACATGGAACCGGCCGGCGACAGCGGCATGCAGCTGCGCGTCGCGGTGCCGGTGTTTTCACGCATGGTAAGCCGTCCCTTACGTATCGTGCAGGTACTGCAACCGTTGCCACTGCGCTACAGTAAACTCGCTGAAAGCGTTCAATCCGCTTTCGCCGAGTATGAAAAGCTCGAATATCTTCGCAAACCGCTGAAATTCAGCTTTATTCTCACGCTGAGCCTGGTCACCCTGATCACGTTGCTGATCGCGGTCTGGGCGGCGATTGTTTCCTCGCGGCGACTGGCGGCGCCATTGCGTAACCTTGCCGAAGGGACACGCCAGGTGGCGGGGGGTGATTATGGAACCCAGCTACCGGTGCCCGGCGATGATGAGTTTGGCGTGCTGGTCAAGTCGTTTAACGATATGACCCAGCAGATCCAACAGGCACAGACGGCGGTGCGGCGCAGTCAACGTGAAGCGGAGAGTCAGCGCACCTACCTCGAAACCGTGCTCGCGCACTTGTCGTCAGGGGTCCTTTCCTTCGACTCAAGTCAACGCCTGCGCACACACAACGCCACCGCGGATCAGGTCCTGGGGGTCGAATTGGATGCGGAAAAGGGCAAGCCCCTGGCGGTGGTTGCCGAGGCGCACGGTCATATTGAACCCTTCTTCCGCACCATCCTGGATGCGGTGGACGAAGGCGAGGCCGAATGGCAGCGCCAGGTGGTCTTACTGGATCCGCGCGGGCGGCGCGTGTTGATCTGTCGCGGCACCCGGTTGCCCGATCACGGCCGCCGGCGCGGCGGCTATGTGGTGGTGTTCGACGAGATCACGGCCCTGATTCAGGCGCAGCGGGACGCCGCCTGGGCGGAGGTGGCGCGCCGCCTGGCCCACGAGATCAAGAATCCGCTGACGCCGATCCAGCTTTCCGCGGAACGTATCCGCCACAAATACCTGGACCGTTTGCCGGACTCGGATCGCGAGACCCTCGATCGCGCGACCCGTACCATCGCCGAACAGGTTGAGTCCATGAAGTCGATGGTCAACGCATTTTCCAGCTATGCGCAACCACAACGGATGCAACCGGAGAACATCAACATCAATCAGCTGATCCAGGATGTCGCAGAACTGCACAAAGAGGCCATTCGCCCTATCCGCATACAGCTGACTCTCGACGAAACAGCACCGACCATCGTCGCAGATCGAGGCCGGCTGCGACAGATACTCAATAACCTGATCGCGAACTCGCGCGACGCCTTGCATCATTGCAGCGATCCGATCATATCGCTGGACACCCGCTGTATGCGGGAGCGGGAATGTGAATACGTCGAACTGACGGTCAGCGACAATGGACCGGGATTCCCGCCTGAACTTATCGACCGGTTATTCGAGCCCTATGTCACAACGAAAGAAAAAGGTAATGGCCTCGGTCTGGCTATTGTGAAAAAGATCGTTGATGAGCACGGCGGAATGGTGACGGCACAGAATCGCAATGAAGGCGGTGCCTGCGTTACCATTCGACTGCCTAAGGCCGGCGCGCGGGACCTGCCTGATAGAAGCAAGGTCGATACTCGAATCGAACAGGCCGGCGCCAAGGAGAAGATTGCGTGAGCGATGCAAACGTTCTGGTAGTCGACGATGAACCTGAAATCTGCCGACTGCTCAAGGAAATACTTGAAGACGAGAACTTCTCCGTCGACACGGCGGAGAATGCAACTGTTGCTCGCGACACGGTGCGCCGTAGCCATATCGATCTGGTCCTGCTGGATATCTGGATGCCGGATGTGGATGGCATTACGTTATTAAAGGAATGGAAGACCGAAGGGCGTGATACCCCCGTGGTTATGATGTCGGGACATGGGAGCATCGAAACGGCGGTTGAGGCAATCCGCTTCGGCGCGTATGACTACATCGAAAAGCCCCTGTCCATAACGAAGGTGCTGGTTACCGCGCGACACGCCCTGCAGAATGACCTGTTGCGCAAGGAAAACCTGCGTCTACGCCAACACCTGGAACCAGCATCAACACTCGTTGGGCGCAGCGATGTCATGGAACAGCTGCGCGAACAGATTGCACTGGTCGCGAAGACGGATAGCTGGGTCCTGGTGACGGGCGAGCCGGGCAGCGGCAAGGGCGTGGTGGCGCGCTGTCTGCATGACCAGAGCCCGCGCCATGAGGGCAGCTTCGTCGATGTCAGCCTGGCGGCGATTCCGCCGCAAAACATTGCCGTACAGCTGTTTGGCAGCGAGGAGGGCGGTATCATCCGCTCCGGGCGCTTCGAGCAAGCCAGTGGCGGCACGTTGTTCCTGGATGAAATCGGCGATATGGACCTGGAAACCCAGGCCAAACTACTGAGCGCTCTGGAAGAAAACAAATTCATACGCGTCGGTGGCAGCCAATACGTCGAGGTCGATGTGCGCATCGTTGCCGCGACGAATCAGGACCTGGAACGCGCGGTGCAGGAAGGCCGTTTCCGCGAAGATCTTTATTATCGATTGAATGTGGTGCCGATCGAAGCGCCGCCGCTGCGCGATCATCGCGAGGATGTACCCGACCTGGTCAGCTTCTACTCTAACTGGTTGGTCGAGAAAGAGCGTTTACCTTACCGCAAATTTTCGACCGGTGCGTTGAATCTGCTGCGCAATCATGGTTGGCCGGGCAATGTACGCGAGCTGAAGAATCTCGTTCAACGCCTGCTGATCCTGAACCGTGGCGAAGAAGTCAGCCGCGAAGAGGTGGAGTTGGCGCTGGGCAGCAGTAAAACGAACGGCACGGGTGAAGATGCGATGGGCTCACTGTATGATTTGACCCTGCGTGACGCGCGCGATCGGTTCGAGAAGGCCTATCTGGAGTTTCATCTGCGCCAGGCAGGTGGCAATGTTAGTGAGGTTGCCCAGTCCGTGGGAATTGAACGCACACACCTGTATCGTAAATTGAAGAGCCTCGGGATCAGCCCCAAACTGGGCAAAGAAGGATAGGGTTGGTAATAACCACCACGCAAGAAACAATAACAAGATGAAAATCATTATCCTCGGGGCTGGTCAGGTCGGCGCGTCTGTCGCCGAGACGTTGGCGGGCGAAGCCAATGACATCACCATTATCGACCAAAATGAAGCGCTGCTGCGTAATCTGCAGGATCGTCTCGACGTCAAGACGATTGTCGGGCACGCGGCCCATCCGGAAGTACTGGAGCAGGCCGCGGCCGAAGATGCCGACCTGATTCTGGCAGTCACAAACAGTGATGAGACCAACATGGTCGCATGCCAGATTGCATCGACGCTGTTTCATACGCCCACCAAGATCGCCCGTATCCGCGCCGCCGGTTACATGGCACACCCGCAGATTTTCAGGCCGGATGCCATCCCGATCGACGTCATCATCAGTCCTGAACAAATCATTACGGACCAGATCCAACGCCTGATCGAACATCCGGGCGCACTCCAGGTACTCGATTTCGCCGACGGCGAGATTCAGTTGGTCGCGATTCGCGCATATTACGGCGGTCCTCTGGTAGGCCACGAGCTACGCGATCTACGCGAGCATATGCCCAAGGTCGACACCCGGGTCGCGGCCATCTACCGGCGCGACCGTGCCATCATTCCCGAGGGACACACGGTTATTGAGGCGGATGACGAGGTATTCTTCATCGCCGCCACCCGTAATATCCGCGCCGTGATGAGTGAACTGAGAAAACTCGACAAACCGGTGAAACGAATCATGATGGCCGGCGCCGGCAACATCGGTTATCGACTCGCGTCCGCCCTTGAGCAAAAAAGTTACGTGGTCAAACTGATCGACCACAACCCGGGCCGTGCGCGGCGTGTATCCGAACTACTCCACGAAACCGTGGTACTGCAGGGCGATGCGTCCGACGAAGAACTGCTGGCGTCCGAGAACATCGACAACATGGACGTATTCTGCGCGCTGACGAACGACGACGAGGCGAACATCCTGTCCGCCATGCTGGCAAAACGCCTGGGGGCGCGGCGCGTCATGGCGCTGGTCAACCGGACCGCCTATGCCGACTTGATTCAGAGCAGTGTGCTCGATATCGCGTTCTCGCCGAAACAGGCGACTATTGGCAGTCTGCTGGCGCATATTCGTCGCGGCGACGTGGTCGCCGTGCATTCGCTGCGGCGCGGTGCCGCCGAGGCTATCGAGGCCATCGCGCACGGCGACCCGGCTTCATCGCAAGTGGTCGGCAAGGCGATATCTGAGATCAAACTGCCTGAGGGGGCGACCATCGGCGCGCTCGTGCGTGATGGCGAAGTGCTGATTGCGCACCATGATACCGTGATTCGTTCGGAGGACCACGTCATCCTTTTCGTCGTGGATAAACGCTTCATCCCGCAAGTCGAGCGGCTGTTCCAGGTCGGTGTGACCTTTATCTGATATGCAATTCCTTGCGATCCAGCAGATTCTCGGGCTGCTGTTGGTGCTTTTCAGCAGCACACTGCTACCACCGTTGGCGATCTCTGTCCTGTATGGGGATGGCTTACAAGAGACCTTTCTTACCGCCTTTATCGCCACCATCGTGACAGGTCTCGTGCTTTGGCTGCCGGTATTGCGTCTGCGCCGGGGACTCCGGGTGCGCGATGGGTTTGTGGTCGTCGTGTTGATGTGGGCGGTGCTGGCCGGCTTCGGCGCCGTGCCACTGGCACTGGCCGCGCACCCGCATCTACCGATTGCCGACGCCTTCTTCGAATCCATGTCGGGTTTGACCACGACCGGTGCCACTATCATCAGTGGTCTCGACGAACTACCCGAATCGATTCGCTACTACCGGCAGCAACTGCAATGGCTCGGCGGCATGGGCATCATCGTGCTCGCGGTGGCCATCCTGCCCATGCTCGGTGTCGGCGGTATGCAGCTCTACCGGGCCGAGACACCGGGGCCGATGAAGGATACCAAGCTGACGCCACGGATCACCGAGACCGCCAAGGCGCTCTGGTATATCTACCTGGGTCTGACGCTGATCTGTGCCGCCGCTTACTGGCTGGCGGGCATGGGCCCGTTCGACGCCCTCGGCCACAGTTTCTCCACCATCGCCATCGGTGGTTTCTCGACCCACGACAGAAGCATGGGTTACTTCAACAACCCGATGATCGATGGTGTGGCGATGATCTTCATGTTGCTGGCGGGCGTTAATTTCGCACTGCATTTCGTTGCCTGGCGTGGGCGCAGTCTCAAAGGCTACTTAAGGGACACCGAGGTACGCGTTTATGCAAGCATCATACTGCTGTTGGCCGTGGTAAGCGTTGCTATTCTGATCCTCATGGAGAGTTTCGGCAGTATCGGTGAGAGTGTACGACACGGCATGTTTCAAGTGATTTCCATTGCCACCACAACCGGATTTACGACCACCGGTTATCACTGGTGGCCGGTGTTTCTGCCGGCCATGTTGTTGCTGGCGAGTTGTGTGGGCGGCTGTGCCGGATCCACCGCCGGCGGGATCAAGGTGATACGCGCCATCCTGCTCTATAAGCAGGGCAAACGCGAAATGATGCGTCTCGTACATCCGCATTCGATCATGCCGATCAAGCTGGGCGGAAAACCCACGGCGGATCACGTCATCAATGCAGTCTGGGGTTTCTTTTCGCTATATATGCTCTGTCTTGTAATCCTGTCCATGGCGATGGCGGCGACCGGACTGGATCTGATCACGGCCTTCTCCGCGGTAGTCGCCTGCCTGAACAATCTGGGTCCGGGGTTGGGTGATGTGGCGCTGAATTATGCGAGTATCAGTACCACGGGCAAATGGATACTGAGTTTCACGATGCTGCTGGGGCGCCTGGAACTGTTCACCTTGCTGGTGTTACTGACACCCACATTCTGGCGCGGTTGAGTTTGCGATGGGGATGATCGAAAACTTCCAGGCCATGTTGGCCCGCGGCCAGGACAGCGTCCTGTTACGCTTCGGTCTGGGCGGCGAATACCTCAAGCAGAACGACTTCGCACACGCAGCCGAACATTTGCGTAAGGCAGTCGAGATGGACTCTGAATATTCCGCGGCCTGGAAGCAGTTGGGCAAGGCGCTCGACGGTCTGGGCGACGCGGCTGCCGCCCGCGACGCCTATGAAACCGGGATTGCGGCCGCGGAACGCAAGGGCGACAAGCAGGCCGCCAAGGAGATGGGTGTCTTCCTGAAACGACTCAAAAAGGCCCGCGCGGACGATTGACCCAAGTGCCGACTGCGCGGCGGTCAACGGGCATAGAAATCCGCCTCATCGTCACTGGGCCTGACCTTGAAGCGCCGGTGTCCCCATACATACTGTTCCGGCATCACCGCTATGGCCTTCTCGACTTCTTCATTGATACGCCGCGCATCGCTGACCGGTTCGCCGGTGGGGAACTCTGTCATCGGTGGGCGAAAAATGACTTCGTAGCCGGCGCCGCGCCTGCGCTGTCGAAACAGACAGGGGATCACCACCGCGTCGGCCATTTCGGCGAAACGGCCGAGGGCGGGAAAGGTCGCGGTAGGAATGCCGAAGAACGGCGCAAACACACTGCGCTTGCGGCCCGGGTTCTGGTCCGGCAGGTAGATCAAGGGTAACCCATCGCGTAGTTTGCGGATCATGCCCCGGAGATTGGCGTCGCGTTCGAAGCCCACCGCACCGAGGCGCATACGCCGACCACGCATGACCGCATCGAAGACGGGATTCTTGGCTTTCTTGTACATGTAAATTAGCGGCCGTTCGATGCACAACACAATCCCCAGGTCGAGGGACACGAAATGGGGGCACAGGAGTACGATACTACGACCGGCGGACAGCGCCGCGTCGTAATGTTCGCGACCAGTGAATTGCACGATGCGCCGCAAGCGCCGGGGCGATGCCCACCAGCAGATGCCCATGCTCAACAATGACTGGCTCACGGAATGAAAGTGCCGCCGCAGCAGAGATCGATGCCACTTGGTTCCGCGCTCGGGGAAACAGCGCTCGATGTTGCGCAGGGCAATATGGCGCCGGCGGCGCGCCACGAGTAATCCCAGCTCACCCACAACGACGCCGAGCAGCCAGAGCACGCGCAGCGGTAGCAGGCTGATGAGTCGCATTGCGCCGACACCGATCCAGGTCAGCCAGTAGCGGGGATGCCAGATGCGGACATTGTTCATGCGTAAGGAGAGGGCTCATTGCCCGGCCGCGTCTTGAACCACCTAAAGGTCCACATGTATTGTTCCGGCGCCATACGCACACCGCGCTCCAGCGCCTCGTTCATGAGACGCGCATCTTCGATTTCATCGCCGGTTGGGAAGTCCGCAAGCGGTTTCTCAAATACCACATCGAAGCCGGAATGATTCGTGCGCGGGCGCACAAAACACGGCACGACGACGGCATTCCCCATATTGGCGAGCCGGCCCAACATCGGCACCGTCGCGGCGGGAATCCCCATGAAGGGGGCGAATACGGATTGGCCGATGCCGAAATCCTCATCCGGTACGTAATAGCACCACCACCCCTTACGCAGCGCCCGCACCAGCGGACGCAGGCCCTGGTCGCGTAAAGTCGTCCTGGCTTTGTATCGCGTGCGGCCGCGCTGGATGAACCAGTTAAACAGCCGGTTGCGGATCTCTTTCATCATCACGATACCCTGGCACAGTTGCGACGCGAATATTCCACCGAGATCCGCGGTCAGGAAGTGGCCCGTGAGCACGATGATGCCGCGACCCGCTGCGGCGGCCTCGCGCAGATGCTCCTGCCCCTCTATACGTATACAACGTTCGAGGCGCCGCTCACTTCCCCACCAGATCAGCCCCATGCCGAAGAGGCTTCGGCCGGCGGCACGAAAATGGGCGCGCAGCAATTTCTGCTGTGCCGCTGCATCCAATTCGGGGAAACACAACTCGATATTCACGCGCGCGATGTCACGGCGCTTGCGGTTGACGCGGTAATAGACATGCCCAAGCGCCGCGCCGAACGCGTCGGTCACCCGCAGTGGCAGGACGGCACCCAACCACATCACTCCCAGGAGCAACCAGGTCGGCCAGAAACGCGGCAGGTAGAAGCCCGACTCGAAAGGCGGTTGGTAAAAGCGGTCAGGTATCGCCACGATGGCAGGCAGTCCTTATATGCGATTACGACAGAAACATCTGTTGTTATTATTCGTCCGGGTCGCCGATACTGTGCCATGCCGGTCGGCGAGGCGGCGTGTTGCGGGTCGAGGTCTGTCCAGCGTGTGCAATCGCGGCCGATCGCGCA
>CAMYOD010000051.1 GCA_947259975.1 uncultured Gammaproteobacteria bacterium | reverse complement strand
ATCAATCGAGTCTGACCCCATTGATCATTAAGTCTGACCCCATTGATCCTCGACTCCGGTCTTTTCCCAAAGGGCTTATCCGCGCTCAGTTGATTTGAATCAATGACATCTTGCCCGGGATGGTCGAGATTCGGGGTGGCCTCGGATGGCTTCGTGTGCATCGAGTCAAACGCGAATCGGAGGTGGAGCATGCAAGATAACAAGTCACCAATGGCGGTCGCGCCCTGTGGCTGCAGCAAGAGATCAGGACACTGCCGGCGGTTTGTGGCGGCATACCTGGGGATTCTGTTATGGCCGATACATGGCGCTGCCGACCAATTCGTCGGTCCCCGTATACTCGTGGCAGCGACTTACCATTACACCGCCACCGTCGACGGCGCGGCCCGCCAACAGGGCACGGTGACTGCCAGCGGACTCGACTGGCAGTGCGGCGGATCCCGCTGCCGCATCAGCGGGCCGTGGTCGAACCCGGGTGTCGGTGCCTGCCAGGCGCTCGCGGCGAAGGTTGGAAGAATCACTTCCTATGGTCATCCCGGCAAGCAGCTCGACACCGAGCAGCTGGCAAGCTGTAACCAGGGTGTTAACGCCGCGACCGCAAACGCCGTCGGCCAGGCAGTTCACGGCACCGCCGCCGCGGCCCAGGCGCCGGCCAGCGCCGCAGCCGTACGGGGGATCCAGGACCAGGCTGGTACCCTGCGCGACATGCAAACCACCCGCGATGCCAAGCAAATCCAGGAGGCCGCCGACGCGATTCGCGGCACGAACCAACTACCGCAGGGCGGGAAGGATCTCGGGGAACTCGGCGACACCGGACTCGGCAATCGCGGCGGCGACAAATTCTCTGCCGCCCGCGATGCGGCTAGACAAACGCAGGAATCCGAAGGCATCCAGAGCGCGCACACGATGCCGGCGCCGACGGACCCCGATTACCAGCCATCCTCCCGACCGCGGAGTGCGGTTGGCCCGTCAACGGACCCGCGTTCTGCCGTCGGCGGCGCTGCGGGCACCAAGACCGGGGGTCGCGCGTCACTCGAAAGGTCTACGACGTCGGCCACCGGTGGCAGCAGCGATACCGGTACCGGTGGGTCAGCTTCGCGCGGTGAAGCGGCGGCTTCGCCTGCCGAGGGAACCAAGAGCAAGGTGTCCGAGGAAACCCGCACGGAGCACAACCCGGTTGACGAGCCCAATGTCCTGACCAGAACAACTACCGAGAGCAGGTACGTGGACCGCTCGCGCGATGTGACCGTCACGCGCCTGTATGGCGCAGGCCGCTTCGCCGGCCGTACATCATCGCTAACGACACGTTACGACAGCAACGGCGTAATTGTCTGGCAGGGGCCCACCGGCCCGGCGGGGACACAAACCCAGGAAACCATGGGCAGCCGCTGGGGCGAGTGCAATCCATTGACCGGCCAGCGCTGTCCCGAAGGAGCGCGCGACCCGAATCGGGTGCTGCCGCCCAGGGAGGGCGACGACACGGTGCACGAAGTCAAGCGCGTGCCGCGAGACCTGCAGAAAAAGACCTACACCGATCCGTCGCCGGACGCCATGGACCAATCGGGTCGCCCGCACGCACCGCAACGACCACAGTCTCCCGACCCCGGACCCCAGCCACCGCCAACTTCGGGCGCGGCCGAGCTCGATGGACTGTAAGCATGTGTCCGGGGCAAAGACGGTAATAGCGACGTGAAAACGTTCAAGCGGCGACCCGTGGCCGAGAACCCCGCGAACGGTCCGGTCATTAGGATCGCCGGCACCGCGTCGCGTCGTGACACGACGAACCGGGTCGACGTTCTGCGCGCGGTGCTGAGCGCCGCGGTAATCGCGACCGTGGCCCCCGCTGCGGCCGCGGCACCGGAAATTCCCGCCAAGACCTATCACTACACCGCGATCACTACGACACCGGCCGCCCAGCAAGGCAAGGTAATTGTCAGCGGGCTGCATTGGCACTGCCAAGGTTCGCGTTGCACCATCAGCGGTCCCTGGCCGGCCCCCGGCCTGGCCGCCTGCCGGGGATTGGCCGCACGGGTGGGTCGTATCAAGAGCTATGGCCACCCGGGCCAGCAACTCACCCGTGATCAACTCGCCAGGTGCAACAAGGGCATTCCCGGCACCGTGGCCAGAACCGAAAATAAACTTGCGCCGGCCGTAACCAGCAAGCATGTGCCTGGCGCTGTACCCGCACCGCGACCGGGTACGGGCAAGGTGGATTCGCCCGAGCCGGCGCACAGCGGTAGTGCACCTGAAGCCCTGGCAAAGGCGGACCGGCGTGAACCGGCGCCGGTGCTAGATACACCGCGCCAGTCGCGGGCGACCCGACTCCTGACGAAGGTACCGCCGGCGGTTGTCGCCCCCTCGGATCGCCTTGCCGTTCAGCAACCGGGGGTAACGATCGCGTCGGACGGCTCGATACAGGTGCGTACCCGGGCGCTTACGATCACCGGCGGCGGTGACCAGTCCGTGGCGGTGCCCACGTTTACGCCGGTGCACCAACGTACCCGCGAACTCACCATCACCGGGCGTGGCGCCGAGACGGTCGCGGTGCCCGAGTTCACGCCCAAGCGCCTGCGCACCCGCGAACTCACCATTACCGGCACCAGCCGCCGGTTTCCTATCAAAGGAGAGAAACGATGAGCGCTCACATTCTTCGCATTTTTGGCAAGTTGTCCGCGATGTTGCTCGTGCTACCCGCCATCGCGGCCGCGGACGACTTCACTTTTGATATCCCGGTACGATTGAGCAATATGCACCCCGATATCGTGCAGGGCAAAGTCGAGTGCGCGGTCAGCGATTCCACCACCAGCGGCTTCGCCCCGGTGCAGGTGGGTCGCAACGACACCGCCTTCGTGTTGCGCGATGGCGGTTTCAACGGCGATGTCACCGTGGTGGTCAACGCCGCCAACGAACGTATCCGGGCGCGGGCACGTTCCTGGGGTTGCGCGCTATACCTGCGGGCGCATGACGAGCGCGGGTTTAGGCGCGCCTACCATTATGCCGGCGGCGGCCCCACGCCGCGCTATCCGCGGGACCGCAGTGCGCCCTTCCGCGACGACGACAGCGGCGCGCTGCCAAGGTAAGTCCATAACAAATATCTGAGATCAATGGGGTCACCAATACAGATCAATGGGGTCCAGATCAATGGGGTCAGACTCGATTGATTTGAGGGTTTTTGGCTAACCCCGGCTATCAATCGAGTCTGACCCCATTGATCGTTGATCGAGTCTGACCCCATTGATCCGAATCGAGTCTGACCCCATTGATCCGAATCGAGTCTGACCCCATTGATCCTTGATCCGATTGATCCGCTGCGAATTGCAACATCGCGCCGCCTGGCCGGGGTCACGTCAATGTAAGACCTGACCCCTCGGCCCCCGGCCACGAAAGAAACTCGGAGAAACGCATGTCAGAGAACAATTGTTCCTAATATTCGTGAAATTTTTCCCCGACACCGATTCATCGATTCCTCGCTCAACGTCGCTAATCTATTTCCACCCAAATCACGTGATGGTCACTCGCGACATGAACCTTTTCCGTCAACTCCGGGTAAACGGTCCATCTTGGTGGCCTGGAACCGGGCCATGCACCCATTCTGAATAAGCCTGCCGCCGTAACGCGATCAAATAACGCCGGCGACAGCAACAAATAGTCAATCTTGTCACCATCATTGCCCAACCCATAGGTGCCAATCCCGCGTTCGTCCGTACCTTCCCTGCCCGTGAATTCCCCAGGATCAAACAGCGCATGCTCTGACACATCCCGCAAGTCGGAATTCACCAACAACGGCTGGAGCGGTTCGCTGTCCGGCGTGTCATTCAAGTCTCCCAGCACCACGGCGTTTTCAAAGCCTCTGGCGCGCAGGCGTTCGTAGATAACCCGCGTGAAAATCGCTTGCGATGTGCGCTTGTTAATCGAACGCTGGTCATTGCCTCCATGCTTGCTCTTGAAATGGTTCGGGATAATCCAGATGACCTCTCCCCCCGGTGTGGTGACCGCATACTCGGGGCAATCCCGGCTGAAGATGGGCGAACTCGCGGGCACGTCAGGGAGCTGATCGCCCTGTAATTCAGCATCGCTGACATCCTCGGGCCGGTCATCGATGTGGCTTCGCATCGTGCCTATATCAAAACCCTCTTTTGTCATCAAACCGACATCGATGCCGCGATCGTCGTTGCCATCAATCAGCATGATTGAGCTATAGGGCCGCACATCTTCGACAACTTCGTCGCCGACTTTCCTGAGCACGAAATCGGTAAAATTCTTGAGAACAACGCGGTTTTCCGCCTCAACGACGGCCAGAATGTCGGCATCCACGTCCCTGATGACGCGACCCGTGTTCAGGACGGCGGTTTCATCGACGGCCTCCATTTTTAGCTCCGCCCAGCCGATCCAGGAGTCGCGTCCCGCGGCGACAACCTCGATACCGCCGGATTGGGGGCGCCGGAAAATCCTTCCTCTGATTTTTCGCACCAGGGCAAGCGGCCCTTCGTTAAACCGGTTGAGTTCGAGTTCGTCGACCAGCCGCAGCATGTCCGCCTTATCTGCGTCACTGTAGACGGGCTTCTCAAACAGACCATTGAGTTCCGCAACGGCTCTAATTACGCGCGTGGCCTCGCCGTCGTTCTCCTCATTGAACGCCTTGGCTCGGTCAAATAGGTTTTCCACATTGAATGCCGCGATTTTCATTGTGCCACCTCCCTAGAACCTCTCGCGCGACGCAGCAGGTCTTTGCGGTTTGCGCGCGGCAGTCCAGTTTTGCGACGCCCCACATCGAGCCATCGCGTTTTAGGTTAACTTACGGCGCTTGCACCAGACCGGTACCGACGTCCACGGCATCGAATCCCGGCGCAAGGCCCGCCACTGAACCGCTGGCAATCAGTTTCGCGATCAGCGCGCTTTGATTGACTTGCCCGAATGTGCTTGTGAGCTTCTCCGTCCATAGTGCAGCCACCCCGGCAACGTGCGGTGTTGCCATGCTTGTGCCACTCATCGACGTATACCCGCCACCCGGCTTGGCTGATTCGATGCCGACACCAGGCGCGGCGATGTCCGGCTTGGTATTTGAGAAATCAGCGACGACCAGGCCACCACCGCCTTGACCCAAGGCGCCCACGGCATGAATGCCGGTTCCGGCCGCGGGCGGCGCGACCGCAATTTCAAAATCCGGATCGATTTCTCGCCGGCTTTCGTTGCCCGCGGCGGCGATGACGACGGTGGCCTGCAACATCGCGCCCCGGTCCCGAATCAAACCTGCCAAGGAACTAAACAGATTGACGTTGGCCCGGTAGGCCTCCAGGGCGATCGACGTCGCAAGATCCTCGGGCACTTGCTGCCCGATGAGGTCCTTCACAAACCCCGGAAAATCCATCCCCAAGGACATCGATATCACATTGACGCCGCCATCCAGGGCCCAATTAATCGCCTGAACAATCGACTCCGTGGATCCCCCCTGTGCCCCAAGCACTTTACCGATTAGCGCCTTCTTGATGCCCGGCGCGACACCGATCCGTTTTCCGCCGGCGGTCTGGCCGAATATGGTGCCGGCGCAGTGCGTTCCGTGCCCATGGCTGTCACCATTCCCTTCGCCCGTGAAATCCCTCTCCTCGATTGTCACACCCTGAAAAACGTCGTGACCGGCATCGATGCCTGTATCCAATACAGCAACGGTCACGCCGCTCCCATCGAAGGCGGATTGATCGGCACGTACCGCCTGAACGCCCCATGTCACCGCGGCCAGGTCCGTCGCGTTCACATCTTGCACATCTCGCGGTTGATGCAATTTCATGGGCATGCTCGGGGCCGCTGTGAGCACGCTTGGATCACGACCAAGCTCATGGACATCATTCTTTGAAAGGTCAGCGGCCTCGACTTCGAGATCCACACTGCCGCCGCCCGGTACGTCTGCACTCGGGCCCGACGCGGGCCCACCCGCGCCCCGGGCCATGATGCCGAACTCAGCGACCGGCTTTGAACGCGAACGCAGAATTACAAACTTGGTTGTCTTCATAACAGTTTCCTCCCTTGATAAAATCAGTTACGCGCCCGAAGTAACGGGCCGGCGTCGCTGCATGAAACCATATTCTTCAAAACAGGAGCTTCAAACACTCTGACCTCTTGAATCGTGTCTGGTCCAGTTGGCTCATTGAGGCAAGAGCAGTTCTCCCATGGCCCCCTTGAGCAGGCTGCCGATGTCGTCCTTGGTCGCATCGAACAGTTTCTGCATCTCGACTAGGCCTTTTTCCGGCACACCGCTTTCCGCCACACTGGCGGTCAACGTCGTGTAACCGCCGCCTTTTTCAATCGGCACATGCGTGGACCAAGGCGCCAAGGGCAGGCTCTGCCAGCCCGCCTCGGACGCGAATATCTTCTTCGTCTGCGTACATGAGCCTGGATTCGGGCACGCTGGATTTTCTCTGAGGTCAGGGTACTCGAATACGGCGGGCACGCTATTGAGATCGACCGTCTCCGCGGTCACGAGCACGTCCCACACGGTCTCGTTCTTGCCCCGGTTACCCTGCAGCCAGGTGGTGTTGGCGACAAGTCCGACGGCCAGACCCACCGGGCGGCGGCCGTCGGCAACCGCCGTGGTCTCGGCCACCGTGTCCGCCACGTACATACGTAACGGACGGATCTGCAACACATCCCGGTGCGATGCGAGCCTGAGCTGGATGATGAGATCCAAATTGACGGTTTGTTTACCGTTCGAGATCGTGACCCGGGTCAGACGCAGGCAATTAAATGCGAGCGCCGGCGCCTTGGATTTCGCGGTCTTCGTGTAGAGATAGCCTGCATCGGACGCACTGTAGGTGCCGGTATAGCGGTCGAGCTTGGCCTGGAGATTGGCGGCAATCCGCTCGAGACCGTTGCTGACGAGTCGGTCGATGAGCGCGCCGCCCAGAATAGTGACCAGCTTCAAGACCGGCAGCGGCATGAAGGCCCGCTCGACATCGACCGGCGGCGCCGGTGGTTTAACCCATTGCTGCGCACCACAAGCGTGACGCAGGGCATTCAGGGTTGCCAGACTATCGGCGTCGGGCATGCCCGGCGCTTCGGTTTCGAACGTCAAGCCCGCGACCGCGTCGGGCACCAGGTGCACCGCCGCCTGCGGGCCAGCGAGACGCACCAGTGACAGTTTGACCTCGCGCATCGGCGCGGGTGCTTCCGGTACCTCCGGTTTGGGTGGGGTGTGATTGCAACCGGTGCTGAGCAGCAGCATCGCGCTGACAATGAATGGAGCAAGCCGTTGCCTCATGGCGGTCCGCCTCCTTATGTGCTGCCCGGGCCGCACGCGACCCGGGCGGGGTGGTCTATTGTTTGTTCGGGATCTTGCCGCCCAGGTAACCGGCGTGGCTGATGCCGATGAGCCACAGGACTTCCTCGGGCAACTCGGGATAGAACTGGGTCTTGGCTACGAGCACGACGTAGGCGGTACCGGTCACGAGCGTGAACACCAGGTTCTGAAACTTGGTGATACTGGTGACCTCGTCCGCCTGATCCCCCTCCTCCTCCAGAAACATCTGGGCAACGCGTTGGGGCGTTGGGCGGCTATTCGGGACACTTTGGGTGCTTGGGGCACTTTGCGCAGATGGCGGAGCCTTTGCACGCAGTGCGGCTTGATACCGTTGAACACCCTCATTAGTCAATTCAATCTTGCCATGTCTGGCGACCCGCGCGCCTGACCCGTCCGCATCCTTACTGCTCTTAACCGCACCGGCGCCCACCGCGGAACCGACACTGATCCCCATCAAAATCAGCAATTCCCTGGGAATTGCGAGCCCGGCGGCGTCAAAACCATTCGAGATGAACACGGCGCCCAGCGTGGAAAGCACGAGGATCGTCCACATAGTGATCTGCAAATGGTTGAGACTAAAACGGTCACGTTCGTCGATGAGCAGCCCCAGTAGATTATCCTTCGCCGCGTACCCTACCAACGTGGCGATCACGATCAGGGCGAGCGCGGACAGAAACCATGCGACATAGAAGCTCATATCGTTATCCTCCTTGGAGTTGTTGATCTACGAATCATTGACGTCGAATCAGACGGTAAACTGCTTTTCCTGATCGAAGGACGCGTTCGCATATTTCCGCGGCCGCGCGTCGACGGGAATGGTGGTGTTGGGAGCCCGCGTGTTAAAAAAGACGGCGTGCTGAATGTGCTCGCGTCGAAGAAGGTGTTGCGCCATCCCAAGCAGCGCGTATCGCGGTATACGCAGCATTGACTATCCCCCTTTGCACCCTTGGTTTTAGCTGATCCCTATTACCCTGAAGCTAAAACCCTAGCAATCTAGGGGATCCTTGTCCAGGCAATATTACCGAAGTCTTTGGGCGTGCCGTCACGGCGCAATTGAATCATGACGGTAGGGGACAGAATTAATACTGTCCCCCGGGTATCGCTGTATTTCAGGTACCCTGGCCCCTGGAATCTACGCAGCGCACAAAAGGGGACATTCTGCTTCTTCTTCAACACGGTACCGTCGCCGTCGACGCCTCAAGAAAAAAGTAGAAAATGGGATCAATGGGGTCAGACTCGATTGATCTGCGCCCGCTCTCGACACTTCTTTGATTTCCGGTCGCCGCCGCGCGGTTTGGGGGCGGCCTGGCGATCGAGCAGCGCGTCAATCTGCGCGCGGAAGCGGTCGTTTCCCAGCACCCAGGCCTTGTTGGTCGCCTCGCGTATCGCCGCGAGCGTGTGTGGCGCGAGACCGACATCGATCAGGGCGCGATAGGCCGCTTGCCGGGCGGACGGATCGGCGGCCAGTGCCCGATAACGCGGATGCGCGGTGATTAGCGCGTCCGCCTGACCGGCACCGTTGTAGCGGTAACTGGACCAGCCGTAGTCGCCGGGATGGGCCACCATGCCGGCACGGACCGGATTCAGTTCGATATAGCGGTAACAGACCAGGAGGTAGGCCTCGGTGTCGATCAGGGTCGCGCGATAGCGGCCT
>CAMYOD010000050.1 GCA_947259975.1 uncultured Gammaproteobacteria bacterium | reverse complement strand
CCGCCCCGACGAATACGCGAAGCTGGTGCTGCACATCATTGACAATCAGATGATCAACGGCGAAGTGATCCGCCTCGACGGCGGTGCACGCATGCAACCGCGTTGATAGGAGTCGGGGTAAACGACGCCAACCCGCGTCACTTTGCACAATCCGACGCCTGCCCATTGCTGTCCCGCTACGTATGACAACAATAGTTGAGACTCTGTGAAATCAAGTTGTGCGGCCTATACTCTGTTGGCGTTGGTACTCAGTAGCTGTGCGCCCACGCGTCACACGGTGGAGCCCTATCGCAGCGACACACAACGCGCGGCGCAACTGGAGCGCAGGGCCGAGCGGGTTTGTCAACAAAGCGTGACCATCGGACCGCCGGCCAAGCCCTTCGTCACCGACGGTTGCACGCTGTGGCCGGACGGGCGTTGGGTGGAATGTTGCGTGACGCACGACATTCCCTATTGGTGCGGCGGCAGCGCCCAGCAGCGCCGGGATGCCGATCGGCTATTTAGGACGTGTGTGTCGGATCATTCTTCGGCATGGATGGGCGCCTTGATGTTTCTGGGTACACGGATTGGTGACGACCTCAATCCGCATATCGCGCTGCCAAATCCCCGGGATCAAGGACCAGAGCCATGGATAACTATCTGAAATAAATATATTTTTACTGCTTGCCTGCGAATGTGGCTCGGGCAGTGCATGGCAGCGTTTTCACAGTCTTTGACCCATCGCACTGCTTTCCGGGCGGGCCCGATGGTATTCTTGGACCATGATTTTTAAGGAGAACTACCTTGTTTAATGAGGGTCCCGGATCTCTTATGTGGCAAGCTGAACTTCCAACCGTTAGCGCTCTCGAATAAGGGCATGGTCAAGAACACGTACCGAGCCACGCTGTTCGTAATTTCGATACCGTTTCTCGGGTGGTGCGCGGCCGCGGCCGTCGCCGCTTCGGGGGCCGCGTACACGGATTTGTCGGCAGCGCAGCACGCGTTGAATGCGGCGCTTGCCGCCGAGGCGCGTGCGACGGCCGAGTTCCAGAGGCTGCGGCAAAAGGGCGCATTGTCTCCGGCGGAATTGGATGACTACCGCACCTTCTTGATCCGCCTGGACCGCATGGTTCGAGTGAACTGTCGAGCGGTGTCCAGATTGAAGGCCGACACCGGGGACACGGCGCCCGAACCCAACTGCGAACGCGGCGCGATCAGCGAACAATTGCCGCTTTCCTTCCCCAACGAGCAGACCGAGGGAGAGCGTATCGTGGCGCTGGAACGGCGGCTGGGTTCGTCGTTGTCAGAGTTTGACGAGATGCTGCTGCGTGAGATGGAGCAATTGGCGCGCACGCAAAGCGGTTCGCCTGACGCCGGGACCGGTGCCGGATTGGGAACCGGGGAACAGCCGGGTAGTGCGGAAGCGGGAGACGATCAATCGGCGCGCGGTGAAGGACCGGGAGACAAGTCCAGTCCCGCAACCGACAGCGGCGCCAAAACTAAGGCTGAAAAATCTACCGACCGGACGGCCACCGGCGGCGTCCGCGAAGCAGGTCAAACGGCGAAGGTTGATCAAGCCGGTGCGAACAAAGACGCCAAACGAACAGGCGCGGTTAAACAGGACGATGTCCCCGACGCCGGCGATGACGATGTGGTTGCCCGGCAGCTGCGCGAAGCGGCGGAAAACGAGACCGACCCGGAGCTTCGCGAGAAGCTTTGGGAAGAATACAAGCGATACAAGTCAGGCAAGGCGCAGTCAAAATGACATCGATGAGATCCTGTGGTTTGGTGATCATGCTGGCGGTTGTGGCGATGCTGGCGGCGGGCTGCCAGACCATGACTGTTGTCGAACAGGTCGAAGACACGCCGGTGATCAACGCGCAGGCCGAGCTTGAGGAGCAACAACTCCTTGACGTAGGTATTCGCGTCTTCGATCCCGGTGAGATCAGCGAAAAGGACCGTAAGAAAAAGGGTCTGACTACCGAAATCCGGTCCGCCGAGGCGCGTTATATTCCGCTCGTTCTACGAGACACGTTGCAAAGAACAGGTCACTGGGGTGCGGTGCGCGTTGTGCCGGCGCAAACCCACGCCGTCGATGTGTTGGTGGAAGGGAAGATCGTTGACTCTGACGGTGAGGTTTTGGAGTTGGAGGTAGAGGTAACCGACGCCTCGGGACAGCGGTGGTTCAGCAGGGTGTATGAAAAGCAGGTTGATGCCCAGGCCTACCTCGACACCGACGAAAGCGAAATATTTCAAGATATCTACAATCGAATCGCCAACGACCTGTACCGTCACAAAGCGAAATTATCGACAGCGCGGATCTTGGAGATCCAACGCGTCGCCCAACTTAGATTTGGTAAATCGCTGGCGCCGGAGGCGTTCGACGGCCTTGTTGCCGCGACCGACGATGGCCAATATCGCATTCAACGACTGCCCGCCCAGGACGATCCGATGTTCGATCGAGTGATGAAGGTCCGCGAGCGCGAACATATGCTGATCGATGTTGTGAACGGATACTACGACAAATTCAATGCCGGGATGGCGGGTGCCTATTTCGACTGGCGCAAGGCCCGCAGCGACGAGGCCGAGGCGTTGCGCGAGGTCAAACAAAAGGCCGCCAATCGCTATCTTTTGGGCGCCGCGATGATCGTTGGCGCCATCGCCATTGAGGCTATGGGCGGCAGCTCCGGTACCGACACGGTACGGGACGTGATGGTCCTCGGCGGTGCTTATAACGTCAAGCGCGGTATGGACATCAGCGCACAGAAGGCCATCCATGAGGATGCGATCCGCGAGCTTGGCGAGTCGTTCAATGCCGAGGTGGCGCCATTGGTGCTCAACGTCGAGGGGCAGACGCTGGAATTGACCGGCTCGGCCGAACAGCAGTTTCACCAGTGGCGGCGTCTGCTCAGCGAAATCTATGCAACCGAGACCGGCGCGCCGACGACCCACATTGCGGACGACGATCAGCCTTCATCTTCACCGGTGAAATGACCCCAAGAAGTGAGGTAGTGGCGCCGGGGGAGAACGCGGCGTGACCCGCGCTCGGATTCACGCTCCCCTTTGGCTTCGGATCACGCTGCTGACGGCGCTCATGGTCTTACTGACTGCCGTGGTGGTGGTGGTGTGGGTGCTTCCCGATTTCGTAGACCAACGCGGCGTCGTTGACGAGTCTAACGACCGGCCGTCCCCCGAGGCGGCCAAACCGGTAGTGCCAAGAGCGGAACAGGTGCGCTTCGCGCGTGACAAACGCGAGGCAGAGCGAATGTTGCAACAAGTGCTTGAACGTCAGACTGTGCTCGAGGCGCAGCAGGTGCGGGTCTGGGGCGGCGCGGACTATGAAACGGTGCTCATGCGCCTCGCCGAGGGCGACGCCGAGTTTACCAATAAGAGCTTTGCGGCGGCGGCCACGATTTATCAGGCAGTTACGGCCATGTTGGTGACACTGGAAGCCTCCAAGGCCGACCGGCTGGCCGTGGCGCTGGAACAGGGCGCGCAAGCACTACAGAACTACGACGCTGAATCGGCGCGGAAACATTTCACCATCGCGCTTGCCATCGACCCACAGCACGCACAAGCGCGGCGCGGCACGGCACGAGCAAAGACCCTCGATCGCCTCGCCGGCCTGTTGGCGTCTGGACGCGAGCACGAGCAGAATCGCCAGTGGGCGTTGGCCGAGGAACAGTTTCGTGCGGCGCAGCGCCTGGATCCCGACTCGCGGGAAGCGGATGAGGGTGTGGCGCGGATAACGGCGGTAATCAAGCAAGTTGAATTCCATGCCGCCATGTCTGATACATTGACCGCGATTGACAGTGGGGCGCTGCCCGAGGCCCGCCGCGCATTGGAGCGTGCACGCGTACTGAATCCGGAGTCGGCGGAGGTGGTAGATGCACAACAACGGCTGACGCGGTCAATACAGGCGCAAAAGATTGCCCATCATCGCACGCGCGCTCAGCAAGGTGAGGACAAAGAGCGCTGGCAGGACGTGATTGCCGAGTACAAGGCGGTGCTGGCGATCGATCCGCAAGCGCAATTTGCGTTGCAGGGTCTTCCGCGCGCCGAGCGGCTTGCCGAATTACATGCGCAGTTGGATAACTACCTCGATGCCCCTGATCGCCTGCAATCGCGTGAACCGCGGACCAACGCCGATCGTCTGATACAGAGCGCGGCGTCGCTGTCGCACACCGGGCCCAGACTGCGAGACAAACTCGCTGCCCTTGAGGATCTGGTCAGACTCGCCAGCACCCCGGTGGCGGTGTTGATACGCTCCGACAACCAAACCGAGGTGTCCATTGACCGGGTCGGCCGTTTCGGCCGGTTCTCGGAATCGCGGATGACATTGCTGCCGGGTACCTACCGTGTGCGCGGGACGCGGGTGGGATACCGCGATGTGCGCCTGGAATGGACGGTCACCGCCGGGCCGGTCTTGCAAACCATAGACGTGCGTTGCGAGGAACAGATTTGAGCGCGCTCACGATTACCAGCACCAACGCACAAGACCGGCGATGCGCCGACGGCGAGCGCCTCAGCATCGGCGGTGAGGGCGCAGATATTCCGTTATCCGGTGACCGCAGCCAGAATGAATACGCGTACCTCGAATGCCGTGGTGGGCACCCGTGGTTGGTGCCCGGTGTGCCCACGATCACGCTATTGCTCAATGAGCGGCGTCTTACAGATCCCGCGCCGTTGCGGGATGGCGACCAGGCAAGAATCGGTGCGGTGACGCTGGCATGTGTGTTCACGGGACAAACTCTGCAACTACGGGAAAGCGCCGGTGAACCGTCAAGCTTCACCACTGCCCCCACGGCCCCGGCGGCGAAACGCGGTGGCCGCCGCATGCTGCGGTTCGCTGTACTGGCGATGTTCCTGGTTCTGCTTTTGGTCGCAGTCTTTGTGTTTACCGCCACGCCGGTGTCGGTGACGATAACGCCCGCACCGGAAAAGCTCGAGTTACGCGGAAATTTGCCGGCAATGAAGCTGCAGGATCGGTATCTGGTCTATCCCGGTGCCTATGAGATCGTCGCCAGCAAGCCTGGCTATCAGCCGCTTAGCCGTGGCGTCGACATCCGCCGCGGAACGCATCAAGAGTTGGCGTTCGACATGCAAAAGCTACCCGGCCGCATTACGCTGGTGAGCAATCCAGTCGTGGGTGCAAGCGTAAGTGTTAATGGCCAACAGGTCGGCGTGACACCGATTCGGGATCTCGAACTGCCTGCCGGTGTGCATCAGGTTCAGGTGGCGGCGGTTCGTTACCAGCCCCTTGCACTCGATTTGAACGTGGATGGCATGGGCCGCTCCCAGGAAATCGAGGTCACGTTACAACCGGATTGGGCCCCGGTGTCGTTTGCATCGAGTCCAAGCGGTGCCTCACTATGGATTGACGGTGAAGAGGTCGGCACAACACCGGCAACCGTGGACCTGCTGTCGGGAGAGCACGCAATCGAGCTGCGGTTGCGCGACCACGACCCGGCTCGCTCGCGGCTTACCGTGGTGGCTGGTGAGGCGATGACACTCGAGTCGTTCATGCTCACACCGTCTGACGGACTGCTTGCCATCAACAGCGAGCCGGTTGGCGCTTCGGTAACGATGGACGGTAAGTATCAGGGGGTGACGCCGCTCGAACTCACGCTCACACCGGAACAACAACATCGTATTGTGTTGTCCAGGACCGGCCGCAAGACGGTCACCAAGACGGTGACTCTGAAAGCCGCGGCCAGCGAGACTGTGGACGTCACGCTACCCGCGGAGTACGGCGCGCTATTCATTGTCAGCAATCCCCCCGATGCACGGCTCTATGTCGACGGCAAAGATCGAGGCGCGGGCGCCCAGCGCTTGCAGTTGACCACCGAGCCGCACCAGCTGGAATTCAAGAAGTCGGGGTACGAACCCTACCGGGTTACCGTCACGCCCCGTGCCGGAGTGAGCAAAGAGGTGACGGTCACGTTGAGCAGAATCGGCGCGAGCTCGCGCCGGTCGGCAACCACCAAGACGGTTACCACCGGCGAGGGCCAAGTGTTGCGGTTGATCGAGCCTGGCCGCTTTACCATGGGGGCCTCGCGTCGCGAACAGGGCCGGCGGGCAAATGAACAGTTGCGCCAGGTGCAGCTGACGCGGGCGTTCTATCTCGGGGTCAAAGAGGTCACCAATGGACAGTTCCGCCGTTTCAATTCCGAGCACAGTTCCGGTTCCGCCTATGGGAGAAGCCTCGACGGTGACCAACAACCGGTGGTCGACGTACGCTGGGACCAGGCTGCCTCCTATCTGAATTGGTTGAGCGAGAAGGACGGATTGACCCCGGCCTACGCGAAACAGGGCGACAAGCTGATTGCCGTGCGGCCGCCGACCAACGGTTATCGTTTGCCCACCGAGGCGGAATGGGAATACGCGGCGCGCTATGCCGAGCGTTCGCGTGCGAACAAGTACGACTGGGGAAACAGCTATCCACCGAGCGGCTCGGCGGGCAACTACGCCGACCGCGCTGCGACCGGCTTGCTTCCCAATACGCTCTCGACCTATAACGACCAATTCGCGGTCACCGCCCCGGTCGGCAGCTTTTCAGCGAACCGGTTGGGTATCCACGATGTGGGTGGGAACGTGGCAGAATGGTGCCACGACTTCTACGACGTCCACGCGACCGGTGCGCGCGTGGTACGAGACCCGATCGGACCCGCAACGGGGCGCCACCACGTGGTGCGCGGCGCCGGTTGGAAACACTCGACCATCAGCGAGCTGCGATTGAGTTTTAGGGATTACAGTGACAAAGCGAGGCAGGATCTTGGATTCCGGATCGCGCGTTATGCTGAATAGCAGGCTGATGTTCGTGTTGGCGTTGATTTTGGCGGCGCCGGCGATGGGTCAGTCGCCAGCACCCACGCCACAATCCGGTCCTGAGAAGCCGCAGACCGAGGCCGTCCCCGAATCGCCGTCGCGATCACCGCCGCGGGCGGGAAAACTTCCCGAGCGGTTCGTGCCGACGGACAAGATATCTCCAGACAGTGTAATTTCATTTCCTTCTGATATTTGAGTGAGGATCAGTGATGAGTGCGAACTTCATGAAAAAGGCGATCCCGGTGGAATTTATCTATCAGGTATTTTCACTGCTCGTCGCCGTTATCTTAGTCCATGCGCTCTATGTCGCCATGATCAGGCCCAACGCCGAGGCGTTCCTGCAAGCCGAGTCGCAGCGGATGCAGGCCGATCCCCAATACGTCCAGCAGCGGTCATTCTACGTGGTGGTACGCGACTTCGAGCAAGAAGCCTGTTTTGTGCTCATGCTGTGGGCATTTGCAATCATGGGTTACAAAGGGACATTGATCTATCGGGAACGGCGTCTGCTCGATGCGGATCTCATTGGTGATGCGGGCGACGCGCCGATCACCCAGGACGATACCCAGGGGTTGTCGCGCCGCATGCAATCCTTACCCGCGCGTGCCCGGGGCCTGCTGCTGCCGCGCGCATTGACGGCGGCCTTGCATCGCTTTGCGGCAGCGGACAACGTGCAGGGTGTTTCCGCCGCCTCACGCGAGGTGTGTCAGTCCGAAGCCGAACGTCTCGAGTCGGAACTGTCGATCATCCGCTACATCGCCTGGGCCATTCCCTCGATTGGCTTCATCGGCACCGTGCGTGGCATCAGCGATGCGCTGGCGCAGGCGCACCGGGCGGTGGAAGGGGACATCACCGGGGTCACCCAAAGCCTGGGTGTGGCATTCAACTCGACGTTCATCGCCTTGGTGATCAGCATCGTCGTCATGTTCTTCGTGCATCAGCTGCAGCTTGCCCAGGAGCGGGTGGTGCTCGAGACCGAAGGTTATTGCGATCAGCGGCTGATCCGCCGCCTGCGACGATAGCGATCGCATCGCGGGCATCCTATGGCCGCCCTCAGCCCACGCAGCAAACGACGCGGCATCAGCGTCTTCGGGCTCTCGTTTCTGGATGTCATGTTCTGTGGATTCGGTTCGGTCATCTTGTTGGTGATGATCGTTAACGCCGACACCCTGACACGCCGCAAGCAAGTGCATCAGGATCTGCGCGGTGAGGTGTCGCGTCTCGAGACCGAGGTGGTGGCGGGCGAGCGCTATCTGGCCGAACTGCGAAACGTGCTCGATGAAATTGAACGCGAACGCGTGATCACCGAGGGCCGGTCTCGCGAGGTGTTGGACCGCATCCGGCAAATGCAGCCCGAGATCGCCACGTTTACCAAGGAGACGCAGTCGCAGCGTGAGCACGTCAACCGCCTCAAGTCGGATGTAAACAAACTCGATCAGGACCGGCAGAAGCTGGCCGCCGAACGGGAGAAGGAAAAAGCACAAGGCAGCAAGGTCAGGCGTTATATCGGCGAGGGAGATCGTCAATATTTGACTGGGCTGAAAATGGGCGGCAAGCGCGTGCTAATCCTAGTGGATGCTTCCGCGAGTATGCTGGAAGAAACCATCGTCAACATCATCCGCTTGCGCAACCTTCCCGATGCGGTAAAACGCGACGCGCCCAAATGGCAACGCGCGGTGCGTACGGTAGAGTGGCTGCTTGCCCAGCTACCTGTCGAAAGCCGATATCAAATCTTTGCGTTCAATACAAAGGCGCGGCCGTTGATTGCGGGCACGGATAGAAAATGGCTGAACACCCGCGACACCGGCATACTCGATGAGGCGGTCGCGCGGCTGCGTGCGGTGGTGCCGGGCGGCGGTACCAGCCTGTACCACGCATTCGATGTGGCCGGTACGCTGACACCGCGGCCTGACAACATATTTCTCATCAGCGATGGTCTGCCCACCCAGGGAAAATCCAAGCCGGGACGATCGCGGGTTTCCGGGGAGCAACGCCGTAAGTTGTTCCGCCGGGCCATCGACCGGCTGCCCGGCAACATACCTGTTAACACCATCTTGTTCCCCATCGAAGGGGATCCATTTGCCGCCAGCGAGTTCTGGAAACTGGCGTTATCGACCGCGGGGTCATTCCTGGCGCCGTCGCGGGACTGGCCATGAGGCGCCGGCGCCGCGCCGTGGAGGCGTTTAGTATCTCTTTCCTCGACGTGATCTGCTGCGCATTCGGCGCCATTATCCTCGTGTTGGTGTTGTCCAAGACCGCTGAACCGCGCGTGTTGGAGGCGATTCGCGCCGACCTCAAGGAAGTGGTCGCCGACCTCAGCAAACAGATCTTCGAGATACGCGGCGACACGCAGGTCCTCAACCGGCAACTCAACAGCAAACGCGAGCAGGTGTCCGAGATAAAACAGAGTCTCGCGCGGCTGATCGGAGATCTGGCGACCGTTCGCGGCGAGTTTACATCCGCGCAACGCGATCTGGAGGTGCAGCGTGCGATCAGCGGGCGGCTGCAGTCGGCGAAGCAAGAACTCAGCGCCGAGATGCGGCGTCTGCTCGGCGAGGGATACCGCCGCCCCCCTGCGGACACCACCGTTGGCGGCATCCCGGTGGACAGCGAGTACATCATATTCATCATCGACACCTCGGGTAGTATGTTCAATTACGCCTGGGAGTTGATGCTAAGAAAGGTCGAGGAAACGCTGAGCATTTATCCGCAGGTCAAGGGCATCCAAGTGATGAACGACATGGGTGAGTACATGTT
>CAMYOD010000049.1 GCA_947259975.1 uncultured Gammaproteobacteria bacterium | reverse complement strand
AAATTTGCCGACGAAACTTGGACGCCTGCAATGAGTGAGTCCCGATCCACGGCAGCGAATTTCGCAGACGATGTTGCACCGTCGGTAGCGGATCCCGATTCAATGCTGACGGCATTGTTGACGGCCCTGCTACGTGGCGAACAACCGCCGTGGCCGGCCGGCGCACCGGCGGACAGCGAAAACCAATTCCTCATGCGCGCGGAAAAGGATGGCGTGGCCGGACTGTTGTTTGAGCGGCTGCACAACACTCCCGATCCGGCGGTGTGGCCCGTGACCCTGCGCGAACCCCTCGCCGCGCGCGCCCGTGAACTCGCGGTAGCGGAGATGGTGGAAGAAGCGGAACTGAAACGGGTCCTGAAGGCACTCGCGGAGCAGGACATCCCCATCCTGCTCATGAAAGGCACGCCGCTCGCCTACAGCATCTATCCGACGCCGAGCACCCGGCAACGAGTCGATACCGACGTCCTGATTCGCAGAGAGGACGCGGATCGGGTGCGCGCGGTTATGCAGGACCTGGGCTATCGACAGCCCACGGCGGTGGACGGCGATCTGGTCTCACATCAATTTGCGCTCACCCGCGCGGACAAGTTTGGCGCGCAGCACACCTGGGATTTTCACTGGAAGATCAGTAACGCAAAATCGGTGGCGGATTTCCTGCGCTACGACGATGTCGCGGACCGCGCCCAACCGGTGCCGGCCCTCGGACCCCATGCCCGCGCCTTGGGGACGGTGGATGCCCTGCTTTTGGCCTGCGTACACCGGGTCGCCCACCATCATGATGACGACCGCTTGATCTGGCTGTATGACATTCATCTGTTGGCGGGTGCGCTATCCGAGCAGAGCCGCAGGACATTTCTGCAGCGCGCGGCGGCCCAAGGGGTGAGTCGCATATGTGCCCAAGGTGTGCTCCATGCCGTCAATCGATTTGCGACGCGCCTGCCCGGCGCATTCCTGCGCGAGTTGCAGGCGTCGGCAGACAAAAAGAATGAGGCGAGTGCCGCGTTACTTACACGCAATAGCCGCCTGGAAGATTGGCTGGCGGATTTGCGTGCCTTGCCGACCTGGAGTCAGCGGCTACGCTTGTTGCGGCAACACGCCTTTCCTTCCGCGCACTACATGCTGGGGCGCTATCAGACCGAGCGCCGGGCACTCCTGCCCTGGCTCTACTTGCGTCGTGGGTTGAATGGATTAGGCAAATTGCTACGGCGGCGCTGACCGGCATGCCCGCCCTGTCGGCCCGTACAAAGACTAATAACCTTCTGAGGCGGCGTCCAACTCCAGCGCATAATCGGTGAGCCGGCGCACCCGGGTCTCGATACGGCCATCGGCATAGAGTTCCAGCCAGCGGTATCCGGGCTGCGCCGAATCCACCCGGAACTGCCTGGAGTCCGGTTTGAACTGAAAGCACGTCGACGGCGTACCCAACAGCATGGCGCCGTTACGATTGCTCATAAAATCCTGGTGCACATGCCCCCAGATCACGCCACGCACCTGCGGATACCGATCGATCACGGCAAAAAACTCATCCGCATTCGCGAGCCCCAACTCACTCATCCAGTCCGCGCCCATGGGCACCGGGTGATGATGCAGACAGACCAGGCTGTGGTGATCGGGGTGATCGGCGAGCGTCTTGTCGAGACGTTCGAGTTCCGCCGGTCCCATGTGCCCACCGACCTCCGCGCGCACCGTGCTGTCGAGAAGGATGATCTGCCAGCCATTGCGGCGTACGTCATCCAGGGAATAGACGCCCTCACCCGCTAACCACTGGGTCATCAATGACGGATCGTCGTGGTTGCCGGGCAGGCAGTGCACCGGGACTCCGAGGGACGCCAACTGGCCGTGCAGACGACGGTAGGCCGCAGGCGCCTGGTCCTGTACCAGGTCACCGGTGGCGAGCACAATATCCGGCGGCCAGTCGTTAGCGCGCACGAGATCGATCACGGCCTCGAACGAATCCTGTGTCGACACGCCAAGCAGTTTCGATTCCGGTTTGCCGAAAAGATGAAAGTCCGTAATCTGTAAGACCCGGAGCGGCCGTCCCGCCGTATTCCCGATTTCCGCCATATCTCGCGTTCTTTAGTTCAAGCGCCCACGTCTCGACCACCGCCAAGATGTCAGGCCATTCAGAATAATTTGCGCCTTAATGTCAGTCGCTAACTATATTGTAGGCGCAACCGCGGGGATTTTAAGTTAAATCTTCACAATTCCCCAAACGGCAGCAGGTGTATTCGCCCTCGCCGCCGCCCCTGCAACCGCACATCACTGCATGGCATGCATCTTGCTCCAGAGCGTACATGGACAATTTTCCCGCAGCGGAACACCTTTGGAGGACATCATGATTGTCTCAGATTCCCTAACTGCGCCCGCGGCCCCCGATGCCGCCCCCGGCGCGCCCAGCGCCAGAATTGGCGATTTATCTACCGAAAGCTTTCTCGCGTTGCTGAAAGGCGAGCTCGGAGCCGGCGGCGCCCCCGGCGCCGGCGTGAGCACCCTGGCGCGGCAAGGTTTTGCCCCTGCCGGGCTCAGCTTGCCGCTGCTGCCCGGCCTGACACACGGCGGTTGCGGCTGTGGCACCACGGCGCCGGTGACCGTTATCAACATAAACCTGGGCGCCGCCGCGCAGGAATTGCTGCCGGCCCTGGAAGAGAACGTCTCCACGGGGCTTGCGGGCCTGCTGGAAAACTTTGGGCTCGCGGAGACACCGCTCGGCGCCCCTGAGGAAACAGGGTTGGCCGAGGCCGCACTGACGGCGGGAGGCGAGACACCGCTCACGGCCGCCGCCGCACCGGAGGTTCTGGGGCTACCCACGGATACCGAGGAACTGGGACAGAAGCTTGGGGTTGAACTGGCACGGATTGCCGAACAGGGTCCCGCCCAGGGTCAGTTCAGCCTCAATCATCCGCAGTACGGCGAGATCGGCGTTGAGCTCAATGCGACTGCCGGCGAGATCCGCCTGGGCGTAACGACGGACAATGCGGAGCTACAAACGGCATTGAACGCGATTACAGATGGTCTGAAATCGGCGCTGGGCGAGAAAGGCATTACCTTGGCGGCGTTTGACATCAACGATGTCTCCGTACTTGGCGAGGGCGCAGGCGACGACCCGGCCGGCGCCGCCCAGTATGCATCGCTGGTCGACGATGCCCTGCAGACGTCACCGCTGGGCCTGGTGAACAATTTCGCCTGAACCCCCGCGGGATCGGCGCGGGCTCAATATTCGGTCACGGCACGCTTGGACCAATAGCGTGCCTGACTCTGATCCTGCGGTAACCCATAGCTGCCTTCACGATACGCATCGGCGAGGAATTGTTGCGCCCGTGGATGTCCGGCATCCGCCGACTTGCGAATCCATTCCATACCGGTGTTCTGGTCCGACGACACACCGTAACCGTCCAGATGCATCATGCCCAGATTGAATTGCGCCTTGGGGTGCTCCTGCGCCGCGGCCCTGCGATACCAGGTTGCCGCGTCCGCATGGCTTGCCTCCACACCCCAACCGCTGTCATAGAGGAAACCGACGCCGTATTGCGCCTCGGCCACACCCTCGCGTGCCAGCGGCAACCATACCTGCAGGGCTCGACGGTATTTGGCGGCAATGAAGGCACCCTGGCCCCGCGCGAGAATACGCTGCACCTCGGCCGGGTTAGTCTTCTTCGTCGGCCTGGTGAGCGCTTTCGGTTCCGGCATCACCAGGGTCTGGCCTGGCACAGACGCAACCGTTGTTTCATCCGCGACTGACCCCAGGGCCCGCTGCACGGAATCGAAACGGCGAATCCAGGGCGACCAGGTCCTGAGTCGGGCGCCCAATTCCTGCATCCCCGCCTTGGCGGCCGAGTAGGTTGAATAACTCCCGTAGACAACCGCATACCAGGGCTTGTTCTGATGCCTATGGGGAAAATAGGCGGCGCGGTTGGCGATGCCTTGATCGAGAATGTAGTGCCGCGCCGACTCGGCGCTTACGTCGGCAAATAATTGTATGGTGTAGTTGCCGGGTGGTTGCGCATGCAACCAGGCAACATGACGCTCAACATCGAAGCCGGTGTCCCTGACAGCGGGTTCAGCGACGACGCCCACCGGAGGTGCCGGCGTGGGCTGACCCTCGGCCGCGACCGCCGGCAACATCGTACAGATGAGCAACAAGGCGGTGCCACTGATCCCGGCCCGCGCAACCGCCACACTCAGCGCATAGCGCCGTTGCGGGCGTGCATCCCTGCCAGGCACGCGGGTTATTTCCGCCCGACGACGCGCTCTCGTGTGATTCGCCAACCGTCCGCCCGCTTCTCCAGCGTCAGCTCCTTGCGGCCCTTCGCGGAGAATCGATCCGATGCGTACTCTTGCAGGAACGTAACCGTCGCCGAGTCGGCATCGATGAATGTCACTTTTGGTGTCTTGATGCCGACCTTGATGTACTTCGGTGCCGTGAGGCGTTGACGTCGCTGCTTCTCCCAGGCCGCCCGGCCGGTGCCGTTGGCAGGTTTAAATTCGTCATCATAGGCGGCGAGATAACCTCTTACGTTCTGATTGGCCCATGCCTCGGACCAAACCTGCACCGCGGCCAGGACATCCGCCGATGGTTCTGCCTTGACGGCGATTGTGCTGGTCGACGGCTGCGGCCGCGGTTTTACGGCCGTGGGGGCGACGGCCTGCGTTGTTGCCGCGGGTTTCGTGGCGGCCGTCTTGTCCGCCACGGTTGATGCCGCCGTGGCCGGCTTGGCGCCTGCCTGCTTCGCGAGCAATCTGTCCAACGCGGCCTGACTTCTGCTGGCCGTTTGCTTGCTTGCCACCAGACGGGTCGCGAGATCTTCGTTCTCGGCGCGCAGCTCCCTGAGTGCCGACTCGAGCTTGGCCTGCGCGGCGGCACCCGCCGCCACCTTGTCGCTCGCCGACTGCTTTGCCTTGGCCAATTCCTTGCGCAGCGCGGCCATGCTCGCATTTGCACTTTCGGTATCCTTGGCGATGGCTTGCGCGGCAACCTCGCGCTCTGCCTCGAGTGCTTTTACGGCGGCATCGCGCCCGGCAAGCTCTTTCTGTAGCGCTGCCAGTTGGGCTGTGAGACCCTCCTTCTCGGCAGTCAGTGTCGTTACGACCTGGGACTGCGTCGCCGCGGACTTGGCCTGCTCGCGTAACTGCGCGATCTCCGCCGCCTGTTCCGCAATACGCTCTTCGGCCGCCACAACCTTTGCGTTCAGGGTCTCTGCCTTGCTCGCTTCCTTGCCGACACTGTCGCTGGCCGCTGCCAGCTTGGCCTGCGCGTCATCACGCGCGGCGGTGATTTCTTTCAGGGCCGCGGCGTGTTTGGCCGCGGTGGCCTCGGCCGCCGCCTGCAGTTCGGTGATCGTGGTCTGACGTTCTTCCGCTGCCTCTTGAATCAGCGCCAGTTTCTTGTTCAGCTCCCCTTTGTCCGCGGCAAAGCGCTTGTCCGTGGTCGTGATTTTTTTCTTCATTTGCGCCAATTCTTTTTGCGCCTGTTCCATGGCGACGTAGCGCTCGCCGGCCCGCTCCTTGGCATCGATCAATTTCTGCGTCAGCCTGTTTTCCGCTTGCGTCGCCGCCTTTCTGGTCTCGATTAGTTTCTGCTCAATTGCCTGCAGTGCCGCCGCGTGTTCAGTCTTTGCCGTTTCCAGCAGCGTCCTGGTCTTCTCGGTTTCGGACTGTCGTTCCGCCGCCAGTTTTTCCGCCGCGGCCAATTGCTTTTGCAGATCCTGTTGTGCCTGCGTCTGCTTTTTCTCCAACGTCGCCGTGCGGCTATCGGCATCCGCCGCGGCCGCCTTAAGTTTGTTTTGTGTCGCCCGGTGCGCCTGTTGCAGTTCAACCAGGGCCTGATGGCGCTCCTCGGCCAAGGTCTCGGCCTGCTTGAGTTTCTCCTCGAGTAGCTTTTGCTGCTGTGCCCCTTCGTCCATCAGCGTAGTCTTTTCCTTGGCTGAAGATTCCGCGCTACTCAGCTTCTTCAACAGTTCCGCGCCCTCCTGTTCGGCAAGCTTCTTGGTGGCTGCGAGTTCGGTCTGCAGCGCATCCCGCTCGCTGCTGAGTTGCTTGATTTCCTCATTCCTGGCCGTAACCAGCTGCTGCGCCGCACGCAGCTGGGTACTCAATGCCGAAATCCGCGCCGCCGCCACACCCGTAGCCTTTTCCGCCGCCGCTTTTGCTGTGGGAACCTCGGCCGGTGCGTCGCGCGGAATCGGTGGCGGTGACACGACCGGCGGTGCGGCTGCGGGTGCCGACGTTGCCGCGGGCGGCTCGACGCGCGCGACCAACGTACTGCCCCGCTGGGCATAGCGCTGATCAAGCGATGCCTGCACCTTGGTGAATTCGCGAATCCAGGGCGACTCCTTTTTTAATGTGGCCGGTAACGCCCGCATCGCCGCCTTGGCCGGTGTATACCCGGGGTAACTACCATAAAGAACCGCAAAATGCGGCTGACCTTTATGCTGGGTCTGGTAGTAGGTCGCCGTCGCGTCCAGCTTGTGTTGCGAGATAAACGCGCGCACTGCCGCCTCTGACTTATTAAAGAATACCTGGATCGTGTAGTTGTCGGCCGGCTGCGCCAACACCCATGCCTCACGCTGCATACCGCCGCCGGCCGGTGGTTCGGTCGTCGTCTTTTCTGCAATAGCCGGAGATGGCGCAGGCTCGCGGTCCGCGGATTTGGCCACAGCCACGGCTTTCTCGTCGTCAGGCTTGGCTGCCGGAACCGGTGCCTTGGTGACCGGTGGTTTGGTTTCCGCCGCAGGGGCCGTCGCCTTCACGGCGGGCACTTTTGTTTCGGGCGCCTTTGCTGCGGGCGCTTTTTCCTTGGCCGCAATCTTCTCCTTGGCCAACTCGCGCTCGAGACTGGCGAGAATCCGCTTCGCCGCCCGGTTACCCTGATCAGCGGCCTTCTTAAACCACACCCGCGCCTCGCCGCGGTCTTGCGGCACACCGTCGCCGTAGTAATAAAGACTGCCGAGATTGTATTGCGCCTGCACAAAGCCCTGCTCGGCCGCTTTGCGCCACCAGTTTGCGGCGGCGGCAAAATCCTTCTCGACACCCTGCCCGGACGCATACGCGGCGCCAAGATTAAACTGCGCGGGTGGATAGCCCTGCTTCGCCGCCTTCTCATAAAGATCGAAGGCCTTCGTTAGATCCTGGGTCACCCCCTGTCCCTGGGCATACATCACACCGATGTTGAACTGACCGGTGGGGTCACCGTCGTCGGCCAGCGGCTGCCACTTCTGCAGCGCGGCCGCGTAGTCACCCGCCTGATAAGCCGTGAGCCCTTCCTCGAAGGGGTCGGCGAACGCCACGTTGGCAAGAAAGGCGAGACAAAACGCGAGCATCAAAGCAGTCACCCGGGAGAATTCACCGACTGTCCGACTGCGGCAGTCGTGCCGAAGGCTATATTGCAGCGCTATCACTAAAACCCCCTCGGGTAATCATATTCTGGTTACAGACACTCGCAGATACCGCCGCGATACTTAGCATTTGCATCACCGGTGGTCAATCCGGCCTCGGCATCAGATCGATGTGAGCGCGCCGGCCCACGCGGGCGGCACACAGACGTCAGCCTAGCGCAACACCCGTTCACGCGTGATCTGCCAGGCGCCGTCCACCCGTTTGAACGTGAGCGCCTTCTGTACCGAATCCCGGTAGTTATCGGATTCATAGGCTTGCTGAAACGTCGCGCGCACCGTGCCATCCGCCAACGGACGGATCACCGGATCACTCACCGCGACCTTGATATAGCGGGCTGCCGTGAGTCGCTGTCGCCGTTGCTGTTCCCAGGCCGGTCGCTTCAAGCCGCGCGACGGTATGAAGTCGGTCGCATACATTCTTAGATACGCATCCACCGATTTGCTTGACCAGGCCTGCGACCAGGCGGTAAGTACGGCCAGTATTTCCGTGCTCACAGCGTCTTGCACGCCGCTGTCGACGGGATCCGGCGATGCCGCCGGCGCCACCGTTGCGGCGTCCGCTGCCACACTCGTCGTGTCGCCCAGAACGTCGGCGAATGAGCGCACCAATGGGCCGGATGCCCGGATGCGCGCCGGCAAATTGCCGATCGCGGCGCGCGCCGCCTGTTTGTCGGGATAGGTCCCCTGCACCAGACCGAACCACGGGTTGCCATCACGCCGCGTTTCAAATTGCGCCAGGTCACCGGAGAGTTCATGGGTCTCGACAAATTTCGCGATGCCGGCCGCGTTCTTATGGCCGAAGATTTGAATAGTAAAGTGTTGTGGCTCACGTGCACGCAGCCATTCCGCGTTATGCACGGCGGTCTTGGATTGCGGCGCCGGCATCTCCGGTTCCGCTGTCACCTTTGCCGTGGCCGCCTCTTGTCGTTGTGCGCGCAGCGCGGCGAGCACGCGTTCGGCCTCCTGATTGCCCTGCACCGCGGCTTTCTCGAACCAGTCCTCGGCCTTGGTCAAATCCTTCGGCACACCGCGACCGAAGTAATAGAGTGTGCCCAGGTTATATTGCGCGCGATCCAGGTCGTTTGCCGCCGCCTTTTGCCACCACTCGATTGCCTTGGCGATATCAGCCTTCACGCCCTTACCGTCAACATAGGCGGCACCCAGGTTAAACTGCGCCGGCGGATAGCCTTTCTCGGCGGCCTTGCGATAATGGTCAACCGCGCGACGCTGGTCCGGTTCCACCCCCTGCCCGGCCGCAAACATGATACCGATATTGAAATGCGCGGCCGCATCGCCGGCCTCCGCCAGCGGTGTCCATATCTTGAGCGCCCGCATGTAGTTTCCGTTTCGATAGGCGACGACGCCGTCGTCGAAAGTCTCCGCCCAGGCGGTGGTGATCACACCAAAAATCAGAAATAAAAGCAGGCAGGAATTACTCAGGATACGTCGATTTCGCACTTACCTAGTCCGTTCTGGTTATACTGCGTCAGTACCGGCCGCCTACCACAGCGGGTGCCGGCGGCAGGCGCCGTCAGGCGCGGGTGGCCCAATTTAGACACATGGCCCGGGCACCGTCAAACGCCCGACTGGCTGGCGGGTTAGAAGAAATAGGCCGCACGCAAGAACACACTATCACCGACGGCAACAAAATCTCCGCTTACCGGTGACGGGATGCCGCCGAACTCCGAACCGCGCCCACCGAATGTCAGGTTCGCGCCCGCCATCAAGGTCAGATTCTGCTGCCAATCGAACGCCCCACGCAACTGCACAAATGCGCTGTCGTCATTCAGGTTCCATAACAGCGTGGGAAAAAGATTCACGCGGGGGCTCCACTCCACCTGCAAACCCGCGGCGACATAATCCCGTCCCACGTTGTAGAGCTCGCCGCGGACCAGACGTTGTCTAAGGTCCGCCGACAGGTTCGCGTAGTTGGCGTCCGCTTCACCGAGACCGTTGCGAAAGTATTCGACGAAACCATATATATTACGCTTAGCCCACACCCAGGAGCGATCCAGATTACTCACTAGCAGAATCTCCGGATCGCCCGCCGCCGTTTCTTCCACGGCAAGGTCGATGCGCCATACGGCGCCGCGCCAATCGCGCCCAAGACCAACGCCAAGAATCGCGGCGCCATAATGTTGCGCCGCGACCACTGTCGTCTCCATGTCGCCATGAATCCTGCGATAACGAACCGCCGCGGTCGCAACATCGCTGCGCACCGAACCGGACCGTAGCTCCCGTCTGCCCACCAGGACACCCTGCGTATCCGCACCCGCTGGATGCAACCATTGCGCAAAGACCATGTCGTCGCCGGTTTTGTAATCCTTATCGATGGCGACCGGCGAAAATGGATTTAGAAAATCCAGCGGATTGAACACCAGGCCATTGCCCCAGGTAACCGCTTGCCGGCCGACCCGGAGCCGGTAGCGCTCGCCACGGTAACCGAACACGAGTCGGTCAAGGCGGTGTACGGCGGACCGCCGGGCCTCGTCGACCAATTCTCCGGTGAGATCAAACAGCCGTGTCGTATCCCGCGGCAAGGCGGATTCAGCGACCAGGCCGGTGCCGGCGATTCCGCTGATGGGTCCGAGTGTTACGACCGAGTCGCCGTGCAATGCCAGCAGCTCATAGTGCACACTCGCATCCCAGGGCCCAGCACGCCTTTCGAGCTTCAGCCGCAGGTCCAGCTGCTGATCCCGGGCGGGATCCGCACCGAGCACGGCGGCCACGTCATCGGCCCGGTAGTCGGTATAGCTGGTTTGCGCCTTGAGATGACCGCGCACGGCCCACCCGTCCGCCACCGCCGGGGCGGTGACGACAAGCACAAACACCAGGATTGCGGGGACGCGCACTTTACGTCCGTCGCTCGTCCGCGGCGATTTCTCCGTCATGTAGTTTGATCAGTCGCCGCGAGTAGTCCATGACGAGCTTGTCGTGGGTCGAAAAAATGAATGTCACGCCGTGCTCCTCGTTCATGTGCCGCAACAAGGCCATCAGGTTCTCCGCCGTCACCGAATCGAGATTCGCGGTGGGTTCGTCGGCAAGGACCAGGCTGGGTTCCGACACGATCGCCCGCGCCACGGCGACCCGCTGCTGTTGACCGCCGGACAGCTCGCCGGGACGACGATGCTCGAGCCCCTGCAAATCGACCTCCGCGAGTATCGCGCGCGCCTTGCGGCGGCGTTGTGTAAAGGACATGCCCTGAAGTTGGAGGACGAATTCGACATTTTCGATTGCACTCAAAACGGGTATCAGATTGTAGCTCTGGAACACGAAACCCAGTCGATGTAATCGCAGCTGCGCCAGCTCACTACGATTCATTTCCGCCAGCTTGAGGCCGTCCACCCTCACCTCGCCGGCGCTGGGTGAGTCCAGTCCACCGATCAGGTTCAACAGGGTCGACTTACCGGAGCCGGATGGCCCGGAAAGACACAGGAAATCATGGCGCGGTACCACCAGATCAATACCACGCAACGCGTGTACGGCGACACTGTCCTCCTGATAGACCTTGGTCAGTGCGCGACAGACTACGGTATCGTCCATATTCAAGTCCGGGTGATGGCCTCGACAGGAACATAGCGTGATGCGCGCCACGCCGGGTACAGGCTCGCGATGAGCCCCAGACCCAGGACAATGAGGTTCGCCGCGACAATATCCTGCAATGTCGCCAGGGGCTGCATGATCGGGCTCATGTTGAACATCTGCACGCCTTGCGCGAAGCGTGACACGTCGATCCCGTCCGCAAACCACAGCAGTGTCGCCCAGACGCACAGATTGCCGAAGACCGCCCCCACCAGCAGCAGGAACAGGGTCTCCATGCTCACCTGCCCGAGGATCAGTGTTGGGCGCATACCCAGCGCCTGGAGCAGACCGATTTCACGGGTGCGCTCGTAGACCGCCATCAGCAGCGTGTTCACGAGTCCGAACGACATGGCCATGAACACCACTACAAACCAGATGTACAACATGACGTCCACAATCTTGTTCGTCAGCACGAGCAATGGTTTCAATTCGCGCCACGACTGAACATCCAGTTCGGGCGCGCGCGTCCCGAGCGTCGTAAGCAGCTCATCGAGGTCATCCCGGTCATGCGCCAGAACGCCGATCTCCGAGATCTGATCGTGCATTTTCAACAAGTCCTGGGCCACCGAGCGGCCGACGAACGCAAACCCCTCCTCGACGGCCTCCATTTCCGCATGAAAAACACCGACGATACGAAAACCACGATCGGCGACTTCGTTAGCGCGATCCTGGCTCATGACCACGACCCGTTTACCCAGATCCGTTTCGAGACGTTCCAGCAGTTTCCGCCCCACCACAATGCCGCGATCGGTGATCGATGTGAGTTCGCGGCCCTGGTGGACACCGTCACCGATAAACGAGAGTCCCCGCTCCTGCGTCGGGTCGATACCGAGCAGACTGACGCCGGTGGATTCGCGCTCGCTCGCCACCACCGCCGGCACCCGTACCCGCTCGGCCCACGCGACCGCAGCCTGGTCGAGGACGGCGCCCAAGGCGGGGCTCGCGGCGGGCATGCTGTTGTCTACCACCGGGTCGTCTGTGAAACCCGGCGCGTGGATCTGGATATGCCCGGTCAGGTTGAATATCTCCTTGTCGATCTGTCCCTCCAGCATGCCGCGCACCACCGCGCCGAGGGCGATCATGGACCAGATCCCCAGCGCAATCGCCACCACCATGATGATGGTACGGCGCGGGCGACGCCAGAGGTTGCGCCAGGCCAGTCTTGTCACCAGTCCGATAGGCATCGTCTATACCGCGTGTATGGCCTCGACCGGGCGCAAACCAAAAATACGCAGCGCGGGATAAAGCGCGGCGACCAAGGTGAACACAAGAATCGCCAGGGGCGCGAGACCGATGGAAAAGAACGAGATCTCCGGCGTAATCGAGGCGGGAAAACCGAACTCGGCGCCGTATTCTTCGAGCCCGGGGTAAGTGAATCCATTGATATAGAAATAGATGGTGATGCCGAGACCGACCAGGACCCCGATACTCAGGCCCACCAGCGTCAGCAACAGTGACTCCTGCATGATCAACGCGCCGATACGCGCCGGGCTCGCACCGAGGGCCAGCATGATGCCGAATTCGCGGGTCCGTTCGAGTACCGCCATAAGAAACGTGTTCAGGATGCTGAAGGTCACCACCACGATAAGCGACACATACAGCACCCAGCCCTGTAACATATCGAACTGGATGGCCTGCTTGAGGCCGGGCAGGGTTTCCTCCCACGTACGCACCCGCGCACCGGCATCGGCCCCCAGCAAGGTGGTGATCTGGTCCCGCTGCACATCCAACTCACTGCGATCGATACCGGCGATGACAATGGCATGCGCCGCGTCGCCCATGGTGAAGACTTCCTGAAAATGCCCTAACGGAATCTCCACCAAGACGCGATCGAGCTCCGCCATGCCGCTTTCGAAAAACCCGACCACCTGCACCACAGTCGCCGCCACCGAGCCGTCCCGACCGGCGCCCAGCAGGGTCAACTCATCGCCCAACGCAAGCTTCAAATTACGCGCCAGGGTCGCACCGATGACCGCTTCCGCGGCATCGGGATCCGCCAGGAAGCGGCCGTCACGTATGACATTGGGAATCGTCGACACTTCCGGCTCATAACCGGGTTCCACACCGATCACCTGCGCACCGTAACTGCGCTCCTGTGACGAGGCCAACGCGAAACCGATACCGCGTACCGCCACCTTGCGCGGGTCGACGTCCCGTCGCAGCTTCGCGGCGACTCCCGTCGCATTGGCAACGGTCTTGCGCATCTGCGGCTTGTCCAGATAGTCGGGATGCTGAATTTGCAGCTGCCCGTGATAGACGCCCAGGGCATGGTCGATCCAGATATCGTAGGAGCCAAACTGCAGCGTGATGGAGAAAATCAACAACACCGTGGAAAACGCAATCGCTGCCACGGTCAGCCAGGTACGCCGCGGATGCCGCCAGAGATTGCGCCAGGCCAGGCGAGGATTCACGTTCGACCCCGCCTCACAACACCGGTTGGCGCAGATTCGCCAGCGTAAAAGTGTAATCGGATACCTCGACGCCGAATTGGGCCTCCGTGACACCGATTTGCGTCCATTCCTCCGGCGTTTCGATTTTTTGCATCCGTTGCACGGATGCCACCGCCTTACCGCCCAGGGTCTTGATCTCGAGCGTCGAGAGTTTCTTCACCAACACCATATCCTGATCGTAGAAGGCGTGTTCCAACACAATCAAATCGTCGCGCACCTGGACGACTTCCTTGCCCCACACCACCGGGGCATCCTCGTGCGGGATCGATTCGATATGGTAGACGGTATGTCCGTCCACAGTTTGTGTATCGATCAAGCGATGACTGTAGTACTCGATCAGGTCATCGGCCTTGGCCAGATCGTTGTTGGAAAAATCCGACCCCATCCAATTCATGCTCATCATACTGGAGGGCACCTTGATCACGCGGTTGATCTTCGGTGTGTAGGTCCACATGTTGTTATCGATGAGCAGGGTTCCGTTACCCGCGTCCTTGGCTGGCTCGGTCACGCGCACCAGGGACTCTTTTTGTCCGCGCGTCCATACCCGTAAGGTCATCGCCCGCTCCCAGGTCGGGCGATGAATTATCATTTCCGTGATCGAGTACGACGACACATCGCGCCAGTATTCGATGGCATCCTGGATGATGGCCGCCGCATCACGGGGCGGCGTCTCGCGTGCCGGGGTCTCGCGTGGCTCGGTTGCCGCCGCGGTGCACAGGGCTAGCGCGGCCACGGCCAGCAGCACGCGCCACGTGCCGGCGGCCGACCCTGTCCTGTGTATGTTTTGCTGCAGTCTCATCGCGCGCCCCACCTTCGTTCCGATCCGTCCGCGTACAGTATCCGGCAACGTCCCGACCCGCGCCATGCGGTGCCACAAATACATTTATTATTTAACGTGCTACTCTCCGCACGGATGACCGGAGCGCGCCCGCAGTGTCGCATTTCCGCGCGTCGCAACAGCAGTTAGCATACGCCAACTCAGCCCCGATCCATACACCACGAATGGGGCAACAACCCTGCACCACCGAGATGTCGAGAACTGATCGTGGCGCGGTTGCCGCCGGCCAGAGCAAGACCGCGGCGGCGGCCGAAAACATACTTCGCGACGGCGGTAATGCCTATGACGCCGCCGTGGCCGCCCTGTTGGCGTCCTGTGTCGCGGAGCCGGTGCTCACTTCACTCGGCGGCGGCGGCTTCCTGGTGGCGCGCCGCAACAGCGGTGAAACCCTGGCGTACGACTTCTTTGCACAAACCCCGGGGCGACGCATCCCCGCCACCGACGCCGACTTCTACCCGGTGTACGCCAACTTCGGCACCACGACACAACGTTTTCACATCGGCGTCGGCGCGATGGCGGTACCCGGTATGGTGCGCGGTATATTTCGCATCCACCGCGATTTGTGCACGCGACCGCTCGCCGTGCTCGCACAACCGGCAATCGAGCTCGCACGGGGCGGCTTTCGCCTCACCGTCCTGCAGGAATATTTGTTTACCGTGGTGGAACCGATTCTACGTGCGACCCCGGCGGCGTGGGCGTTGTATCGCAGCCGACGGGACCCCGACCGGCTGATCGGCCGCGGCGAACTGTTTCGCCAAACCGCCCTTGCGGACACTCTCGACGCGTTGCTGCGGGAAGGTGATAAACTTTTTTATCAGGGCGAACTCGCCCAGCAACTGGTGCGCGACACACGGGAACAAGGTGGTCATCTACGCGCCCGCGACCTCAAGGGCTATCGGGTCGCCAAGCGGCGCCCGCTGCGGTTGCGCTACCGGGACACGGAAATACTCACCAACCCGCCGCCGTCCTGCGGCGGCACGCTACTGGCCTTTGCGATGAAACTGCTGGAGTCACAAGAAATCAATGAAACCCGGTTCGGTTCGCCGGACTATGTCGCGGCGCTCGCGCGCACCATGGCCCTGACCGACAAGGCGCGCCGTACCAGTGCCATTGGTCAGGCTGACGATCCTCACGTGGCACGCCGCCTGCTGGCGACCGCGGCGCTGAAACCCTACCTGGAGCAACTCACCGGGCATCCCGTCTGCAACCGTGGCACCACGCACATCAGCATCATCGATGGCCAGGGCAACATGGCCAGTCTCACGACCTCCAATGGCGAGGGTTGTGGCTACGTCATCCCCGGCAGCGGGATCATGATGAACAACATGCTCGGCGAGGAGGACATCGCGCCCCAGGGTCTGGGGCACTGGCCCACGGATCGGCGCATGACATCGATGATGGCACCGACCCTGGCCATCACGGCGGATGGCCGTGACATCGCCCTTGGCTCCGGCGGCTCGAACCGGATTCGCAGTGCAATTCTGCAGACCCTGCTGAATTTGATTGATTTCAAGCAGCCGGTTAAGAGCGCCGTTTCCCGACCACGGCTGCACTATGAAGATGGCCTGCTCAGCCTGGAGGCCGGTATCTCGAAACCCACCCGGGAACGGCTTGTCGCCGAGTTTCCAAACCAACACGCCTGGGCGAACAAGAATCTGTTTTTCGGTGGTGTCCATGCGGTGCAGTTCGAGCGCCCGACCCGCACCTACAGTGGTGCCGGTGACCCACGCCGGGGCGGCGTGTTTCGCGTCGCCTAGGTTTTCAACAGCCCGGCGATACAGTCGGGTTGGCGCAGGCGCGCCAAAAACCACTCCAATGCCTGGCCCTGGCAATTTGTGCGCCAGGCGACGAATAGCTGAATCGCGGGTTTGCCCTCCACCACCGCTTTCTCGACGAGACGCCCGGCGGCAATGTCTGCCGCCGCGATGAAGCGCGGCAGATACCCGGCCCCGAGACCGCGGCACTGTGCCGCGCGTTTGGCGGCGAGATTCGGCACCGTTAGCACATCCTGGCCCGACAGCAGCCCGGAGGTGCGCGGCGGTAGTTGGCGCGAGCTGTCGGCCACGGACACGGCGCGGTGTTGCAGTACGGTTTCATTGCTGATCGGCTCCGCGGCGCTTGCCAGTGGATGCGACGGTGCCACGACGAAGACGAATTCCACTCGTCCCAGCTCGAAAGTCGAGTAGCCGCCGCCTGCCGGGGCATCGCCCGGGGCACCGATCACCAGATCGGCCCGTTCCGCAAACAGTGCGTCCCAGCTGCCACCATAGACCTCGCTCATCAGGCGCAGGCGCGTACCCGACGCGCCGGCGTAGAACGCCTCGACCAGGTCATAGATGCCGGCCCAGGGAACGATGTCGTCTACTGCGATGCGCAGTTGACCCTCCCAACCGGTCGCGATGCGTTTGATCCGCGACTCCAGCTCCTGGGCCGCCCGCAGCACATGGCGCCCTTCCGCCAACAGCTCCGCACCCGCGGCGGTGAGCTGGGCGCGGTGCCCACTGCGGTCGAACAGTTCCACGTCCAGGTCCTGTTCGAGCTTCTTGATGGTGTAGGTCAACGCCGAGGGCACCCGGTGCAATTCATCTGCCGCCGCGGCAAAGCTGCCCTTGCGCGCGATCGCATCCAGCACATACAGTGCATCCAGATTCAGACGCATATTCGAAACCTTTGAACGATTTTTTCGAAATTATTCGCTTCTATCACCCATTAGGCAAATGTATCATCACGTTAAGACCTTCAGTGCTTGTGAACGATCAAAGGTCGAGTTAACCGATGAAGCATCAGCCCCGCGGTATCATCGGGGTGGCCGTCCCTCTTCGCGGCGGCGGCGGTTATAACGACAACAACATCCAGACCTTAGGAGGACACCATGAACGCATGTGATATTGCTACCAAATACTTCCCCCTGCTCGGACGCATTCTGCTGGCGAACATTTTCATCGTCGCCGGTTACCGCAAGATATTTACCTTCGCCGCCACCGCCGGCTACATGGAAAGCAAGGGTCTGCCGGCGACAGACTTGTTATTGGTGCTGACCATCATTATCGAGTTAGGTGGCGGCCTGATGATCTTACTCGGTTGGCACGCCCGCTGGGCGGCACTGGCCATCGCGCTCTTCCTCGTGCCGGTGACCTTCGTATTTCACGCCTATTGGGGTCTGGAGCCGGCGCAGATGATGGAGCAACAGCGGGCCTTCTTCAAGAACATGGGGCTACTCGGCGCCATGCTCTATATCGTCGCCTACGGCTCGGGACCGTTCAGCCTACGTAAGGACCGCTGCGGCGAGCAATAGCCCGCTCTTCGCTACCCCGGGCGCCCGCGCGGCGCCCGGGTCTCCGTGCATACAACCACCGCTCGTTTCAGTAAGGAACAATCCATGATCGAAAAACCCGCCCAGGTATCCCGGCCCATCCATGAACTCATGGCGCGGCGCTGGAGTCCGCGCGCCTTCGACCCCACCCGCGCCGTGGCGGCCCAGGACCTGATCGCACTGCTCGAGGCGGCCCGCTGGGCACCGTCCTGCTTCAATGCGCAACCCTGGCGCTATCTGGTCTGGGACCGGCAACGCGACGCGGCAAGTTGGCAACGGGCCTTCGCTTGCCTCAGCGAGGGCAATCAGGCCTGGGTCAAGGACGTGCCGGTGCTGATGCTGTCCTGTGCCGACTCGATTTTCGAATACAACCAGAAACCCAATCGCTGGGGGCAACACGACACCGGTGCCGCGAGCGAGAATCTCTGTCTGCAGGCCCTCACCCTGGGTCTCGCTGCCCACCAGATGGGCGGCTTCGATGCGGACCGGGCGCGAACTGAATTCAGCATCCCGGAGCGTTATGAATGCATGGCGATGATTGCGATCGGGTACCCGGCCGCGGCCCAGGAGCTGGACGCCGAGGTGCGGGAAAAGGAACTCAGCCCCCGTGAGCGACAGGCGGTCGGTGAATTCGCCTTTCTGGGTAGCTGGGCGACGCCGCTGGCCGCCGCGGATTGATCAGCGCGCGGCCCGTACCGGGACCACTTTGCCCTGCGCATGGAACTCGGTGCTGGTGATGATCCGGTTGCGACCGGCGTGCTTGGCCCGATACAGGGCCGCATCCGCCGCTTCGATCAGGTCGGTTGCGCGCCGGTGTCGCTTTGGGTCAAAGGATGTCACACCAATACTCACGGTGCGTTTGATATCCTTCTCCGTCGGACAATAGAGTGCCGGTAGCAGTATTGCCGCCTCGAAACGCCGGCGTAATTTCTCCGCCAGGCGGGCCGCTTCCGGACCTTTGGTCTCGGTCAGGATAATCAAGTACTCCTCGCCGCCGAAACGACCGACATAATCCGACTCGCGCACGGTCGAGCGGATCTGCTCGGCGACCTCCCGCAGCACCGCGTCACCGACCTGATGCCCACATTGATCGTTGATCTCCTTGAAACGATCGATATCGAGCAGCAGCAACGACAACGGGCTGCCGTAACGCCGTGAGCGCGCGAATTCCTTGTCGAGTTGCCGATCCAGGAAGCGCCGATTATAGATACCCATCAGGTGATCCGTAATCACATTTCGCTCGAGCACGATCATGCGATTCAGTGCGGTAATACTACGCTGGCTCATGATGGAGACGATGAGCACGAAACAGGCACCAAAGAAAAACACGCTGGTGATCAACGCGTCGCCGGCGATCGGCACCTCACGCCAGAGGGAATAGGCATAGGCCAGGTAGCCGAGGATAAACAGGACCACGAAGCCACGCAGCAACTGCCACTCACGGCGATTGACCGGGATATTCCTGACGATGCGGCTCGTGACCACGAGGGCGACACCCAGAAGCGAGGTTCCAGCCAGCATGACGGGTGCCAAAATCGATGAATTCATCAGGTCCTCGGAAGACTGCCGGCCCGGTATACGATGCTAAATCACCCATGCTCGCCGGGTGAGCATCCCTGTCATGGCTATCGGCCGACCCTGGTTTAGTTTTAGTCGCCGCGGCGGTGAAATTCCATTCACGTGCCGTGGATGGTGTGTTGGGCGGGCGCCACGGATGCGGCCCGAAATGCTGCCGATAACACCCGCAGGCACACTTAAGGCGATGATATTCCAAGGCTTGTCAAGCGGTTTTACTCTGGACAGTGCAGTTTGCCCGCGCCTAAAATGGGCGCAGGAATCGGGGCTAGGAACACTACGACAGGTCCGCCCATCACACACCTGCAATCGGGCCCCGGGGTCGGCCCACGAGGAAAACAACTTGGCGGCGGCACACAAAACCACCCGGCCGCGAACCGCTATTGGGTTCGTGCCGAATCGACCATGGCATCGTCAGACGTTAGGTGCTCCGCGCGCCACGCAGCGGGGTGCTGCGCTGGTCGAGGCCGCCCTGGTCACCGCCCTGTTCCTCTCCCTGCTGTTCACCATCATCGACTTGAGCCTCATGGGCTTCGCCAACCTGACCATGCAACATGCGGTGCGGGACGCGACCCGTTACGCCGTCACCGGGCGCGCCGACCTGGATCCGGACGAGGAAGGCGATCGTTACGCGGCGGTGATCGAGCGCATGCGCCGCAGTTCCCTGGGGCTCTATGACTACATGGAGCCGGTGGTCGAGATCAAGGCGCTGCAAGGCGGTGTGCAGGTGGACGTGGGTGAGTCCTTCGGCAATCCCGGCGACATCATTATCGTGCAGGTCAATTGCAACTGGCCGGTGCTGACACCGTTCCTGAAACCCTTCTTCGATGACGGTGAGTACCTCTTCGGGGTCAGCTCCACCATGCGTAACGAGGAGTTCCCCACATCATGATGCGGCGCAACCAGCCAGGCCCCGGCACCCAACGGGGTCTCGCCATGGTCGAGATGGCCCTGGTGGTGACGTTCATGATCTTCATGGTGTTCGCGGTGTTTGAAGTCGCCCGCGCCCTGTATGCCAACAATCTGATCGTCAATATGGGCCGCGAGGGCGCGAATCTCGCCGCGCGCAGCGCCAGCGCGCCGGCGGACATCATGGAGGCGCTGGCCAGCACCGCCGCCGCCCTGGACATGGATCAGAACGGGGTAATTTATATTACGCGCCTCATCGGCCGCGGTGGCGGGCAGGCGGAGATTCTCGAACAGCACCGACGCCGGATCGCCGCCTACGATCCGCCCAGCGAGATCTGGCCCGACTGCGGCACATGGATCAGCGGCACCTGCAGTATCAACGGTAACCCCACCACCGATGACCCGCCGGTGGCGCTCGCGGCGAATGAGGTGATCAATGCGGTGGAAATCTTCTATGACTATGACATCATTTTCACCGGCTTCGTCGACCTGGAAGACGATCTCTATTCCATGACGGTGTTTTAACTGCGGACATGAAACCCGATGAATAGAACGCGCTGGTCGAAACAACCCAAGGGCTTCGTGCTGGTGCTCACCGCGGTGGGCATGGTGACCCTCATCGGCATGATCGGCCTCGCCATCGACTCCGGCATGGCCTACGGCGTACGGGCGAAACTGAACACGGCCCTGGACGCCGCCGGGGTTGCCGCGGCGCGCGCCGTGTCCCAGGGCGCCAGCCAGGGCGAACAGATTAGCAACGCGGTGGCGGCGGCACAGAAGTTTTTCGCCGCCAACTTCCCCACCGGTTATCTCGGTGCCACGCCGGTGTTCAACGACCCGCAGATCCAGTTCAACGACGGCGAGATCACCATCGACGTGTCCGGCTCCGCGAACCGGGAGAACACCTTCATGCAGGTAATGGGCTTCGACGACATCACCGTCAACGGCGCCGCCCAGGTAATACGCAAGGACCTGGATCTGTCCTTCGTAATCGATACCACTGGGTCCATGAGCGGGGTCGGCGAGCGGGTTAAGGATGCCGCACAGGGGTTTGTCAGAAAATTCTCCCCCAGCACCGATCGCATGGCACTCATTCACTATGCCTCCGGCGCGGAGGTCGACGAGCCCGTTGAAACGGTCGATCGAGGCCATGACCGCGACGCCATTATTGCCGACATCGAAACCTACTCCTTTACCGGCCACACCAATTTCGCAGAAGGTTTCTGGAACGCCCGCGATCAGCTCAATTCCATCGATCCGGTCAATCGTTCGACGCTGCGGGTCATCGTGTTTTTCGCCGACGGCTCCCCCAATACCTTCGCCTCATCCTTCGTTTTTCCCGGCGAAGGTAATCAATCGTACGGTGGCTCGATACGCTCCGGTGGTGATGGATCAACGGGGAGTCCGCGTGGACTCTACCGCTACGACCGAACCAATCAGGCTGCGCCCAGTCCCTTTTGGAAAAACTTCAGTATCCCGAGCGAAGTGGCGGGGGTACCCCAATTCTATAACCCCCACGACATCACCGAGAACGAGTTCCTGAACGTGAATCCCGCGCACCCACGGCGGCCAACTAACAACACCGTAAACTTTGCCAACCTGAACCGGATCTCCCGTAACCTCGCAGAAGATATGGCCACAACGGCACGCAACGAGGGCATTTTTGTTTTCACCCTCGGGCTCGGCTTTCGCCTGCAGACCCCCGCAGGACCAGATGGTGAGATTGGTGAGCCCATCCTCAAGCGCATGGCGAATGTGGACGACGCGGACACCTATGATCCGGATCAACCCCGGGGCGAGTATTGCTTCGCCGCCACCGACGCCGAGCTGGAACCTTGCTTCGAGCGCCTCGCCGGTGCCATTCTGCGCCTGAGCTTGTGAGCCAATATTGACCGGCCGCTGGCGAATAACCCCTCCCGGCGCCTATAATTAGGTCATTCACTCGCGAATAACGGAATCCGCGCGATTTAAGATGCATATCGACGTCACGCCTGCCTATGGCTAATTCCACGCTTGCAGTTCTGTTTGCCGATGTCGTCGGCAGCACGAAGCTCTATGAGGTCATGGGCGATACCGGCGGCCAGGAGGCGGTGGCCCGTTGCCTGGACGTCATGGCCAATGCGGTGTTCGAGCACAGCGGCGCCGTGATCAAGACCATGGGCGACGGTATCCTGGCCACTTTCCCCATCGCGGACGACGCCGCCGCGTCGGCGGCCACCATGCAGCGCGCCGTCAATGAAGCCGCCGACGCCGGCAATCTACCGCTCTCGATCCGGGTGGGCTTTAATTTCGGCCGCGTCATGCTGGAACAGGACGATATCTTCGGCACCACGGTACACATGGCCAACCGCATGTCCACCCTCGCCAAGGCCGCCCAGATCGTCACCACCGGCGAGACCCTGCAGGGTATGTCGCCGGAGTGGCAGGCGGCGGCACGCAAAATCGATGTCACCCCGGTGCGCGGCAAGAAGGAGGACGTAGAGGTCTACGAGGTCATGTGGGAAGGGGAAGACGCCACCCGCATGATCACCAACCCGGGCTGGGACGAACCCGACCGGGCGCCGATGCAACGTCTGCGATTACGCTACCGCAACGATGAAGTGATCGTCGACAAGGATAATCCACAAGTGAGCATCGGTCGCGGCGACGACAGCGACCTGGTGGTGCAGGACGCCCTTATATCCCGCCTGCACGCGCATGTGGAATTCCGTCGCGGCAAATTCTATCTCATCGACAAGAGCACCAACGGGAGCTGTCTGCGCGACGGCAGCGGCGAGGAACAGTTCATCCGCCGCGATACCGCACGCATCACCGGGCAGGGACTCATCGGTCTCGGCCAGCCCCCCGAATCCGATCCCCTGCACGCCATCTACTACGTCTGCGAAGAGTAGGTTTGGTTTCCCGCCAGGTTCGCGCGCGCATAGCCTTTTAAGTCTGGCCTCGTGCTTAATTAGCACCGCAGGTCATCACACGCCGATTATTTGTCGATCGAAGGTTGCCACCTGCGCGCAGATTTTTTCCGGCACATAAGCACGCATAGTTTCTTGGACCGTCGTGGGATCCAGAACCGGATGCTCGCATAGCTTTTTCAGGGCAATGGCCAGACTTTCAGGCTCGTGCGGATGAATGCCCCAGCCGTTGACCCCGTCGACTAACAAATCCGCCAGGCCACCGACCCGGGATGCGACAATGGGCACGCCGTGGCTGAGGGCCTCGAGCGCGACACGCCCAAGCGGTTCCTCCCAAAGCGAAGGCACCACCAAGGCATCGATGGTGGGTAGAAACTCGTCTGCATCCACCCAACCGCAGAACTCAACCAGTTCACCGGCGAATTCCTGCTGCAATCGGTGCATCAGCATTTCCGGGCCCGTGCCCGCGACCTTCACCGGCAACCCCAGCTCCCGTGCCACTTGCAAAAGCCAGGCGAGACCCTTCGTCGGGGCGATCCGGCCCAAAAAGCCCAGCACCGGCCTGCCATGATGATTGCGGGCGGACCTTAAGGCCTTTCTCGGTGCGGCGTTAGGAATGACGGCCTGCGGTATGCCCGCGAACTGACCGGCTTTTAGATGCCAGTCCAACACGCCGCGGCTCACCGCGACCACCCCGTCGACCTTTGCGGTATAGTTCTGCATCGCCTGGGCATGGCGCCGGCACGGTGGGCACAGCCACGTGCAGCTGCGTCCGTCCCGAAACAGCGTGTTCGCCCTGCAAATCAACGAGTATATATGCAGATAATGAATCAACGGGCAACGGCAGGCTTCCGCGGTCTTGAGCACCGCTTGAAAATGCAGGCCCGTCAGCAAATGCACCTGCAGCAGGTTTGGCTTGAAGTCTGCCGCCGTCGCGATCAGGCTTTCGGCCATGCGCGCGTCGGACCACGCCAGAGGCATGCGATGCAAGTGCACGCCATCCCTGATGTCTTGAACCAGATCTTTCCGAGGGGTGCGGCAAAGCACCAGCACCTCATGTCCCTCTTTGACCATCATCTCCGCCAAGGCCTCGACGGCGAACGCCACCCCGGCAACTCCTTCGGGCGGATAGCGATAAGAAATAATGGCGCAGCGCATCGCCAATAGACTAACGAGGCCGGGCGAGGAAGCAAAGGACTGCGGGCTTTTTTTTCTCAGGCCCGCCGGTAGAATAGAGGGGCCATTAAGAATCAAGGATTACGGGCCGGGCACTCTAATGCCGAGACATGACCGCGCCGCCCTTTTTTTGCCCTCGATGTCCGACAAGAAAAAATGACAACCGATATTGATCTTTCGCTCGTAATTCCCGTTTTCAACGGCGCCGGCAGTATCGGCGCCCTGGTCGATCATATTCATGACATCTACCAGCATCTGCGCTTCGAGATCGTGCTCGTCAACGACGGGTCAGGCGATGACAGCGAGGCGGTCTGTGCGGCGTTACAGGAAAAATACCCCGCCACGGTCACGTTCATCCACCTGAGCCGTAATTACGGCGAGCATAATGCGGTGCTGGCGGGCATGAATCATGCCGTTGGTGACTATGTGGGCGTGCTTGACGATGATGGCCAGAACCCGCCGGAGGAAGTTCTCAACATGCTGGCGGCCTGTAAATCGGGTAACTATGACGTGGTCTACGGCCGCTATCGGGTCAAACAGCATAACTGGATACGCAACCTGGGCAGCTGGTTCAATGACAAGATGGCCAACATCATGCTCAAGAAGCCCGCTGAGTTATACCTGTCCAGCTTCAAGGTCATGAACCGGTTTGTGGTTGATGAGGTCATCAAATACCAAGGTGCCTTTCCCTATATCGACGGTCTGGTGTTCCGCTCCACGCGCAACATCAGCCAGATTGATGTAGAACACCGCAGCCGTGCCGGTGGGCAGTCAAATTACACCTGGCGCAAGCTGATCAAGTTGTGGACGAATATGTTTCTGAGTTACTCCATCCTGCCGTTGCGTATCTCATCCATTGCCGGAATCGTCCTTTCAATGCTCAGCGTCGGCCTGATCGTGGTCATCGTTGTCGAGAAGTTGTGGATCAACCCGGATCTGCCCCTGGGCATCCCATCGATACTGGTCGCGATGCTGTTCTTCGCCGGCATTCAATTGATTATCCTCGGCACCATCGGTGAATATCTGGGCCGTTTGTTTCTGGATGCCAGCGCCACTCCGCAGTATGTCGTGCGCTATATAAGAAAGAGCGATAATGTCCAGGCATGAGCCGGGCGCGGAAAATGTCTGCATTACGGACGTCAATCTCTCGGGCACCGGCCGCTTCCAACACAGACCGGCCGGCGGGTTTTGCTGGCATTGCGGCTGCCCGCTGGGGTCAAAATCCGCTCAAGCGTCCTTCGTAACGACCACGCGAATCTCACCGTCCAATTGCACGAAGCGCCGCCCATCCGCATCGTAGACCCAGGCACGGATGCGATGATCGCCCGCGGGTAATGCGTGTTCGTAAACTGTTGCCGACCAGGATGAATAGCCCCATCCCGGTTTCACGTGACCGGGACTCACTTCTGTGCCTACGCGTGTACTGGCGAAGAACCTCGGCTGCGCATCGCCGAAGGAGAACAAGACCATGAAGGGCTTGAGCAACGACGGTCGCACGACCCTGCCCGTCAGTTCGAAATGAGTGCCGCTCGTCAACGATATCGGAGCCGTGAGTAGAGATCCAAGATCAATATGGCCGTGATCAAGGGCCTCCGGAATGTCGGCGGGATCGAAAAATGTTAAATCTTTGGCAAATTCTCTGAAGTTCAGGCGTTCGACGACCAGCGAGCGCTCCTTGATGACTCCCCAGGCAGGAAATATTTCCCGCAAACACGACGGCGGCGCATAGTGCACCAGCTCCAGGCACTGTTCGTACTGCCTGGTTTTGACCGACCAGGCCTCCACGCGCTCCACTGTTGCCAGGGAGACACCCACGATGTACGCGAACAGCACCCCGTAGAGGAAGACCACGGCGTAGGCCGGTTTTGGGGTGCCTTTTGACGACGACAAGGCGCGATACCGATCGCATACATACAGGCGCACCATGTGCACGAGCGCGATTGCCAGCAGCATGGTCGTTGTCATATAGCGATCCGACCTTATCGCGCTCTCCTCGCCCGCCCCCACGCGGCCGATGGTCACCATTCCGGCATAGAATATCGCCAACAGGCCAAGACTCAACCAGGGGGCGTACTCATCCGACAAACGGCTACCGAAGCGGCGCAGGTAATCGAACGCCAGATAGAGGTAAACAGCGCACAGGACGCCGCCGATAATCCACATCGTGCCAATCTCACCCCATGGAGCCAGGGGCCTACCCAGCAAGATCAAAAAGAATTTAATCGCCAAAATTGGATGACTTAACGCCACCATGATGTCCGGATGGTCGCCGGGCTTCTCGTAGCCCACGAAATATAGCGCCCCACAGGCCACAAACAGCCCAAACCAGGCGACGAGCCAACGCAGCCGATACTCGGACTCGCGAGCGAAGACGACAACCAAGGGCAACAAGGCGAGCCAGGACGAGAGTCCATTCGCGGCGGAGAACGTCGCCACGCCACAGGCCGCGGCCGCGAAAGCATATCGCCACACCCGCAGACGTTCGCTCGGCCAAGCGAGCAGAAATATGCCGATACTCGTGCTTACGATGACCATGAACCAGGGCAGGTTCACGGGAAACAGCAAGCTGCCATACTGGATCATCGAGAACAATAAAGCGCAGGTCACCAATACAGACAACGGGACCAGTATCGGCAAGGAATCTGAGCGCTGATAGAAGGCAGTCCGCGCCAGAGCGGCAAACGTGATCAGCAGGACGACGATGACCGCATAGGCCTCGTAGGTCAGATCCCAGCCCGTCCAGAACGCCAGCGCCACAAACACAAGTCGCGCAGTCAGAATCCGGTGTTCATTGTGCTGATGCACGAAATCGGCGAAGGTGGCCGTGCCGTCGTGTATCTTTTCGTAGAGTTCCACGAATGACCAGTTATCCAGGATTGGCACATTCACGAAATACGTGTTGACGATGTGCAAAGCAAAGCCTACCAGCGCCGCACAGGTCGCGATAAAACTTATACGCATCAGTGATTGCATGGTGAAATATTCAAGAGCAAGATTTTGTCTGTAGTTGAGCTATCTGGCCGACGAAACGTGCAGCCCCTGGTATCCAGGGGGACGATATTTAGCCTGAGTCGATTATCAGTTTGCGGATGTTGCCGGATTGTAGTTGTTCCCCACGCTACCGTCTAACGATGCGCTTACCGGCCCGAGCCTCATGATCTTGCCGCAGTAAGCGGAGAGCGCTTCTGGTTCGGCACACCGGACGATCTCTGCCAACCGATGGCTGGTGGCGAGCATAGACGCCTCATCTACAATGCGCCCCGCGACTGATTCTGTACGTAGAGGGAAATCCTCAAATCATGGTACGTTCGGCATTCAACTGCCACAAAAATAGGGGTACAAATGACAGCTGGTGGGCGTTTCAGTGGTAAACGGGTACTCATTACCGGAGGCCTTGGCTTCATTGGCAGTTCGCTGGCGATAGCACTCGTGCATGAAGATGCCAAAGTGACCATCCTCGATTCCCTGCTTCCGGAATTCGGCGGTGACTTTTTCAATATCGAGCCGGTTCGCTCCCGGGTCTCGGTCAACATCTCAGACATGCGGGATCCTCATTCGCTCGATATCCTGGTTAAAGACAAGGACTATATTTTTCATCTCGCTGGCCAGGTGAGTCACGGCGACAGCATGCGAGATCCGAAAATGGACTTGGCCGTCAACTGCGTGTCGACAATGAATCTGGTGGAGTCGTGTCGTCGTTTCAATCCGGACGCAAGATTGATAAACACATCGACGCGACAGGTGTACGGCGTTGCGCAACGCCTGCCGGTTTCGGAGGATCATCCCGTGATTCCGGTCGACGTTAATGGCATAAATAAGCTCGCGGCCGAGTATTACCACCTGTTGTATGATCGCACCTACGATCTCCGATCGACTGTGCTGCGACTTACCAATACGTATGGGCCACGCCAGCAGATAAGAAACAACCGACAAGGGTTCGTGGGCATCTTCATTCGCCAGGCACTGAAAGGCGAGCCCATCAAGGTATTCGGTACTGGTCGACAGGTGCGGGATTTCAACTATGTCGACGAGGTGGTAGAGGCTCTGCTGCTGGCGGCGCTTACTGACGATTGTTACGGGAAAGTGCTGAATCTTGGTGCCCCGACCTATCATTCGTTACTCGATCTTGTCGGTATCTTGCACGAGCTAACCGGCGTCGCATACGAGCTGGTACCGTTTCCGAAAGATAAGAAAATCATCGATATTGGCGACTATTACGGCGATTACTCCCGCTTTGCTCAGGCCACAGGATGGCAACCACAAATAGACTTGCAAGACGGACTCGCACGAACGATAGAATTTTATCGCGCGCACAAAAAGGTATATTGGGCATGAACAGGATACCCGCGTTCGATTACCTTGCCCAGTATCGTACGTTGGAATCCGAGGCTCTACAGGCGATAGAGCGTGTACTCAATTCCGGCAGGCTGATCTTGGGCGCAGAGGTCGAGACCTTCGAGAGGTCTTTTACAGATTTCCTTGGCGGCAATGGTAGAGCCGTTGCAGTCAACAGCGGCACCGATGCATTGGTCGTCGCGCTAATGGCGCTTGAGATCGGCCCGGGTGATGAGGTGATCACGGTCGCGAATACTGCGGTACCGACGGTGGCCGCCATACGCATGACCGGTGCCACACCGGTGTTCTGCGATGTTGACGAGGCCACGGCATTGATGGACTTGGAGCAGTTGCCGTCCCACCTGACATCCAAGACCCGAGCGGTTATTCCAGTTCACCTTTTTGGCAACGTGGTGGACGTCGAGAGACTGCGCGCCATTATCGGAAACAGCCACATCAGGATTGTGGAGGACTGCGCCCAGGCCCATGGCGCGCGACTTCGGGGGCAATCGGTCGGCACATTTGGCGATGCGTCAGCTTTTTCATTCTATCCAACCAAGAACTTAGGAGCATTTGGAGACGCGGGCCTGTGTTACAGCCAGGACGGTGAGCTCGCGAAAGAAATGAAACGGATACGCATGTACGGGTTCGACAACACCAACTGTTCGCAACGAGAGGGTATCAATAGCCGCATGGATGAGGTTCAGGCGGCTGTGCTCAATGTAAAACTAGCGCATCTTGCCGATTACGTAGCGCGCCGCCGCGCGTTGGCCGCCGTCTATGATCGTTTGCTCGACGCAAGGATCCCGCGCCTCGAACCGGCCGCGGGCGCTGAGCACGCATATCATTTGTTCGTAATCAAGATCGAAGAACGTGATCGCGCGAGAGAAACGCTAGCGCGAAACGGCGTCGGAACCGGTGTGCACTACCCGTACCCGATTCACCTGATGCCAGGTTATCGTTTTCTCGGTTATAGCAAAGGCGCTCTGGCAAATACGGAGACCCTGGCACGGCAAGTTCTCTCCCTGCCCATGTACCCGGAACTGTCACCGGAGGCGGCGGAAGAGATCAGCACTCTAGTGAATAAAGCGGTCCTTTGACGGCCGGGCACTTTCAATTAGAGATTCCGTATGCGTACGTCAGGATTCCACGGCCGTATCCCGTCCCCCGGGTGAAAGACGATATGACTTGGACGATTCCGCACAGCCAATGCTAGACAGACAAGAAGAATACGAAAAAATGTCCCGGGTCGAATCGGAGCATTGGTGGTATCGCACACTGCATCGACTGGTATTGAACAGCCTGGCAACCTTCTTTTCCGCCAAAGACATCGCGATTCTCGATGCCGGTTGTGGAACCGGAGGGCTTATGCGCTATTTAAAGGACAATGGCTACGATAAACTCTACGGATTCGACCTCTCCGATGATGCGGTGGGGATCTGCCGCGGGCGTGGTTTCGAAGTTTGCCAAGAGGATCTGCGCGCGCTGGACCACGTCTTTCACGGGCAGCGCTTCGATGTCATCGTCAGCAATGACACACTCTGCTATCTCGATCGGCCGGAGATCGGGCGATTCCTCGAGGCGAGCTACGATCGGCTGAATCCAGGCGGTGTTTTAATCTGTAACCTTCCGGCGCTGCGGGGATTCAAAGGCATACATGATATCGCTGTAGGGATAAGGCGTCGCTTTACGAAGAAGGATATAGAGACATGGGCTGGGGCGGGACATTGGGAGCTGGTCCAGCAGCTTTATTGGCCGCTCCTGTTATCGCCCATGATTTTTCTAGTTCGACTGTGGCAGCGCATTATCCTGCGATTGAATCCCAATACTGCGATTCGATCTGACATCGATATCCCTCACCCGCTGATAAATCATTTTTTGGCACACGTGTGCGACTGGGACATAGGACATTTGCGACATAGACCCTTCGGAAGTTCATTGTTCCTGGTTTGCCGTAAGCGGGACAGCGGTGCGAATTCACAGTAGTGTGAGGGCCCGATTGCCCGCGGTCCAGTGAGAGTGAAACAGCGCGGCCGCGCAGGCACAAACGGACAGTATCCGCGTTCTGAGCGGTCGATAGCCCTTCCGGGCAAACCACGAAAAAAGGTCCCGTGAGGATGTCATTTAAGGTGGCGCGCCTGGGTGAGGCGAGCGCCTTACGCGAAGCACCGCTTCGCGCGAGCCGAACGGCTGCGAGCCATGCGAGCAGCCTGGGCAGGAATGAAGAGCGCCGCGGCCCTAAGGCCGCGGCAACAGCCCTTCCGGGCGCGCCCCTACGGGGCTCGCCAAAATTTGTTCCCGACAAATTTTTCGAACCTAGCCCTAAGATTTCGTCGGAGGTTCGAATAACTTGCAGACCACCCAAATTAGAAAGGGGCCCCATGTGGGACCCCTTTCTAATTTGGCGCGCCCGGAAGGATTCGAACCTCCGACCACCTGGTTCGTAGCCAGGTACTCTATCCAGCTGAGCTACGGGCGCGGGGCCGAGAGATTAGCCGAAACCCATCGAAGATGGCAAGCGCAAGCATAGGGTCGCGGGCGCACACGCGTGATCCGCACAGGGCTGCGCTCATAGCGGGCGAATCCCTCTCGATACGGACGCGCCCCACTTACGGAGAGCGGCAAAATGCTCGTCAGGGGGCGGTGTTGAGTACTGGCGGAGAGAGAGGGATTCGAACCCTCGATGGGCTATTAACCCATACTCCCTTAGCAGGGGAGCGCCTTCAGCCGCTCGGCCATCTCTCCAATGAAGGCCGAAGGATAGCCGCGAAACCTAGGCGCGTAAAGCGGGGTAGCTCAATCCTCGGCTTGATTCCCGCCGCCTTGCTGGCCGGCAGCGCGCTCCTGTTTGATTCGCTCGTAGATCTCTTCGCGATGGACGGGGACGTCCTTCGGCGCGTTGATGCCAATGCGAACCTGGTTACCCTTGATACCTAAAACCGTGACCTGGACATCGTCACCAATGTTGAGTGTCTCGCCTATACGTCTCGTCAAAATCAGCATAATGCTGTGCTCCTGTCACACACCTCCGCGCCCTGCGCTCCCGGTGTGTCCCTATCGGATCCCGTGTTAAACAACCAAATTCCACGCGAGCCTGCGATTCAGAGAACTCAACAACGTATCTACGGTGATTTCTGCGCGAAACGCCGACTTTAGGCGGAAGCGCCGAAATTCCTGGCCTGAATGTCGTCACGGGCGTGTATAACCCCATTATACACTACTAAATATCAATCCGTGACGGGCCAAGCCCGGCTTTTTCAGCTCAATCCGTGCCTGCCGGGGCTACCTCGCTGTCGAGCCCGAATGCCTTGTGCAGCGCACGCACCGCAAGCTCAAGATATCTATCGTCCACTACCACGGAAATCTTAATTTCCGAGGTTGATATCATCTGAATATTTATCCCCTCCTCGGCCAAGGTTTTGAACATGGTGCTCGCCACCCCGCTGTGAGAGCGCATCCCCACCCCCACGACCGAGATCTTGGCGATGTTGTCATCGCCGGTGATCTCCCTCGCGCCAAGTTCCATTTTGGCCTGCTCCAATAACTTCATCGCAGGCTCATACTCGTTGCGATGGACCGTAAACGTCAGATCGGTGGTCCCGTCCTCAGCTACGTTCTGAATAATCATATCCACGTTAATTTGCGCATCGGCGATCGGCCCGAGTACGCGAAACGCGACCCCCGGCTGATCCGGTACACCCACCAACGTGACTTTGGCTTCATCCCGATTGAATGCAATCCCGGAGATCAACGCCTCTTCCATATTTCTCTCCTCAAAGCTAATCAGCGTGCCCGTTCCCTCTTCGAAAGACGAGAGCACACGCAGCGGAACATGGTACTTGCCGGCAAACTCGACGGCACGTATCTGCAACACCTTCGCCCCGAGACTGGCCATCTCGAGCATCTCTTCCACGGTAATTTGTTCGAGGCGCTGCGCCGCGGGCACAATACGTGGATCGCTGGTATAGACCCCGTCCACGTCCGTGTAGATCCGACATTCGTCGGCCTGCAGGGCAGCCGCCAGGGCCACCGCCGTGGTGTCCGACCCACCTCGCCCCAGCGTGGTGATATTGCCGTCTACATCGACACCCTGGAAACCGGCCACCACGACGACGCGATTCTCGGCGAGATCATTACGCACCCGCGCGTCATCGATCTCCAGGATCCGTGCCTTGCCGTGAATGTTGTCCGTCAGGATATGTACCTGACTGCCGGTATAGGATCTGGCCTTGCAGCCGCGCTTGATGAGCGCCATGCTCAGCAGGGCGATCGTCACCTGCTCGCCGGTAGACAATAATACATCCAATTCACGGGTCGCCGTCTGACCCGCGAACTCGCCGGCAAGCTCGAGTAAACGATTGGTTTCCCCGCTCATGGCGGAAACGACCACGACCAGGCCGTGCCCGGCGGCCTTGGTGCGCACGATCTGATCAGCCACCGCGTTGATGCGTTCAACGCTGCCGACCGACGTGCCGCCGTACTTTTCGACGTACAAAGCCACTGGTGAGTTACCGAAGCGGGAAAATCGAGCGGCGGATTAAAACCTGTTTTGCGCTGCGAGTAAACCGCGGGCGCATATCAGCTCAGACGGTCTTCGGTGTAACGGTAGACATCATCGAGGGCGGCATCGAGTGCCGCGGGGTTGTTGCCACCGGCTTGCGCCATGTCGGGGCGGCCACCGCCCTTGCCACCGACCGCAACGGCGACATGGTTTACCAGTTCACCGGCCGGTAGCTGACCGCTAAGATCCTTGGTGACGCCGGCGACCAACAAGACCTTGTCGTCACGCACCGCGCCCAGCACCACCGCGGCACGCTGCAACTTGTCCTTGAGCTGATCCACAGCGTCGCGCAAGGCCTTGGCGTCGGCGCCGTCGAGCCGCGCCGCCAGGACCTTGATCCCATTGATCTCACGCACCTCATCCACCAGCGACTTGCCGCCGCCGGCGGCCAACTGGCCGCGCAGGGCCTCGACTTCTTTCTCCAGGGACCGCAGCCGGTTGTGGAGCTGGGCGACCTTTTGCTCGGCGTCCTCCGGGCTACCCTTGACCTCCTGTGCGACACGCTGCAATCGCTGCTCGATCAGTTTGACGTGCGCCAGCGCGGCGGCGCCGGTGACGGCCTCGATGCGCCGGACACCGGCCGCGACACCACCCTCCGAGAGGATCTTGAACAGGCCGATATCGCCGGTACGCGCCACGTGGGTACCGCCACACAATTCGGTGGAAAAGTCCCCCATGGCCACGACCCGGACGGTTTCACCGTATTTTTCGCCGAACAGGGCCACGGCGCCCGCGGCCATGGCGTCATCGAGTGCCATCACCCGGGTCTCGGCGGGGTGATTCGCACGGATCTCGGAGTTCACCAGGGTCTCGATTTCAGTCAGTTGTTCCGGAGTCATTGGCTCGAAATGGGAAAAATCGAAGCGCAAACGATCCGGCGCCACGAGCGAGCCTTTCTGTTGCACGTGCTCACCGAGAACTTTCTTCAGCGCCGCGTGCATCAGGTGGGTCGCGGAATGGTTGTACACGGTCGCCTGGCGCCTGGTCCCATCAACCTCGGCACGGAGCGTATCGCCGACCCGCAACCTTCCCTGCTCCATATGGCCCACATGGGCATGGGCCGTTTGCGTATCTTCCACGACCAGGACGCCGTCCGCGCCCCGCAACCAACCCCGATCACCCACCTGGCCGCCGGATTCGGCGTAGAAGGCCGTCTTGTCGAGATAGACGACCCCGGACTGACCGGATTCGATGTGGTCGACCGATTCGCCGTCCACATAGATGTGCTGTACCTGTGCCGTTGCGGACAGGGTCTCGTAGCCGGTGAAGGTCGCGTCCGCAACATCCGCGGCGCCGACGGCGTCGGTCATCTTGAAACTGGAGGCCGCCCGGGCGCGTTCCCGTTGCGCCGCCATGGCGGCTTCGTAGCCCGCCATATCCAGGGTAACGCCCTCGCCCTGCGCGATATCGGCAGTGAGATCCACCGGAAAGCCGTAGGTATCGTAGAGTCGAAACACGGTTTCACCGGGCAGCACGTCACCGCCCAACTCTGCGAGGCTGGTCTCAAGAATCTTCATGCCCTGACTGAGGGTCTCCGCGAAACGTTCCTCTTCGCCTTTCAGGACCTTGGCGATCTGTGTCTCGGCCGCCGCCAGTTCCGGATAGGCGGTACCCATTTCCGCTACCAGCCCCGGCAGCAGGCGATAGAAAAACGGTTCCTCGGTTCCCAGCTCATAACCATGGCGCGCGGCGCGACGAATGATGCGGCGCAGTACGTAGCCGCGACCTTCGTTCGAAGGCAGTACACCGTCGGCTACCAGAAACGCACAGGCGCGGATATGATCCGCGATCACCCGCAATGAGTTACTTTCGCGATCCGCAGTCCCCGTCAGTTCCGCCGCCGCATTGATCAGATTGCGAAACAGATCGATGTCGTAATTGCTGTGTACGCCCTGCATCACCGCCGCCAGGCGTTCCAGGCCCATGCCGGTGTCAACGGACGGCCTGGGCAAGGGATGGAGTTCCTGCTTCTCGTCCCGGTTGTATTGCATGAACACCAGGTTCCAGATCTCGACGTAGCGATCGCCGTCTTCGTCGGCACTGCCCGGCGGTCCGCCGGCCACTTCGGGACCGTGGTCGTAAAAAATCTCGGTACAGGGCCCGCATGGTCCGGTCTCACCCATGGACCAGAAGTTGCTCTCCGCACCGAGCCGGGTACAACGCTGTGCCTCGACGCCGATCTCCTTGCGCCAGATGTCCGCCGCCTCGTCATCATCCTGATAGACCGTCACCCACAAACGCTCCGCCGGCAGGCCCAGTTCCTCGGTCAGAAAATCCCACGCAAACTGGATCGCCTCGCGCTTGAAATAATCACCGAAGCTGAAGTTACCGAGCATTTCGAAGAAGGTATGGTGCCGCGCGGTATAACCCACGTTCTCCAGGTCATTGTGTTTGCCGCCCGCGCGCACACAGCGCTGTGAACTTGCCGCCCGTGTATAGGAGCGTTTTTCCAGCCCCTGAAAAACCTCCTTGAACTGCACCATGCCGGCGTTGGTAAACAACAAGGTGGGATCATTGGCGGGGACGAGCGGGCTCGACGCCACAACTTCGTGTCCGTGGCGGGCAAAAAAATCCAGGAAGCGACGCCGAATCTCAGCGCTCTTCATGACCGATACCATTCACTAATCATCCAGGTTCATCACCCGTTGTATCTGCTCAAAGGTAAAACCGCGACCCTGCAGGAACCGCATCTGCCGCGCACGCTCATTCCAGTCCCGGGGAATTTCGCGGCCGTATTTTTTGTGCCGCACCGCCCGCAGCCGGTCGATCCATGCGCGGTCAGAAAAATTTATGTAGGCCTCGATCAAGCTCTCGTCCACGCCCTTGCGGTTCAGTTCATGGGCGATCTTGGTTGGCCCTTGACCCTTTTCCACACGTGCGCGCAGGAAGGCCTCGACGAATCGTTCGTCAGAGACAAGATTTTCCGTCGCAAGGTGGGCGACCACCGTGGCCGCCAGGTCATCGGCAAAACCCTTTGCGCATAACTTCGCGGTCAACTCGACGCGACTGTGTTCGCGTCGAGCCAACATGTCCATGGCGGCGCGCCGGGCCTCGTTGACGGCCTCCGCGGACGCTTCGATGATGGGTTTCTGCGGGCTCAGGCCTTGGCCTCTTCCGGCACCTCCGCATCAATCACTTCAGCGATAAATCCCGGCCCGGTGATACCCAACGCCGCGCGGATGCGCGACTCGATCTCGGTTGCCGTGCGCGGATTCTCCTTGAGGAACTGACGCGCATTGTCGCGTCCCTGACCGATACGGTCCTTATTGTAACTGTACCAGGCACCGGATTTGTTGACGATATCGGCGTCCACGCCCAAATCGACGATCTCGCCCTCATGGGAGATTCCCTCATCATACAAGATATCAAATTCGCATTTCTTGAACGGCGGCGCCATTTTGTTTTTGACCACCTTTACCCGTGTCTGATTACCGACGACCTCGTCACCCTTCTTCAGGGCGCCGATGCGCCGAATATCCAGGCGTACGGAGGAATAGAACTTGAGTGCATTGCCACCGGTGGTGGTCTCGGGGCTGCCAAACATGACCCCGATTTTCATGCGGATCTGGTTGATAAAGATCACCAGCGTGTTGGAGCGCTTAATATTTGCGGTCAGCTTGCGCAGCGCCTGCGACATGAGGCGCGCGTGCAGACCGACGTGGGAATCGCCCATCTCGCCCTCGATCTCCGCCTTCGGCGTCAATGCCGCAACCGAATCGATCACCACCACGTCAACCGCGGCGGACCGCACCAGCATGTCCGCAATCTCGAGGGCCTGCTCACCGGTATCCGGTTGCGAAACCAGTAGATCGTCCACGTTGACCCCCAACTTGCCGGCATAACTCGGATCGAGGGCGTGTTCGGCATCGATAAACGCCGCCGTGCCGCCGAGTTTCTGCGCCTCCGCCACCACCGACAGGGTCAGGGTGGTTTTACCGGAGGACTCGGGCCCGTAGACCTCGACTACCCGCCCGCGGGGCAAGCCACCGATACCCAGGGCGATGTCGAGACTCAGAGACCCGGTGGGTATGACGCCGATCTCCCGATCGATGGTGTCGTCGCCGAGCCGCATTACCGCCCCTTTCCCGAACTGCTTTTCGATCTGCCCCAATGCGGCAGTCAATGCTTTCTGCTTATTGTCATCCATTTGTCTCGCTCTCCTCGCTCACTTGGTTTAGCGACCGCCACCTTCGTCTCCCGGGGCCAACGGTCAAGGGTTGGTATTACAGGCATACACGTTCAGGTGCGCCCAATTATCCCATATTCGTTATCTTCCTCTCCATACAATCCCGACGCTCATGCGCTCCATCGGCGTATGACTTCGTAGTGGGCGCCGTCCGGCGCCAACTCCGAGCGGACCAGCACGACACTGTGCACCGGCCATACCAGCGGTTCCGGTTCCAGCCGCGGCCGCCGTCGCGCTTTGCGCACCAGGGTCGCATGCGGCGCATAGGGCCGTGTGTCGATACGAAACCCCAACTGCCGCAATCCTGTCTGCAGCGTTCGGACGAGCACCGGTAACGGCTCCGGTACCTCGCTGCATCCCGCCCACACGATCCGGTTACGCGGCCAGTAGCCGACCCGATCAAACCGCAGCGTAAACGGTTCGATGGTCACGGCATCGACGACCTCGCTGACCGCATCGACCTGCGCCTGACGTAATTCACCCAAAAATGCCAACGTCAGGTGGATGTTGTGCGCGCTGATGCCGCGGCCACCCACTTGTTCGATGCAGTCCTGCGCCCACTGCGCAAACACCTCCTGGTGCGCGACCTCGGGCCACAGCGCCAGAAACACCCGCTGCTTCGGCGCCGCCGTGCTCACTCGGTCGCCGCGGCCGCGACCTGGGCAACCAGCCCCTGCAATGCGGCGCTCACCGCCTGGCGACGCACCTGTTCCCGGTCGCCGGAAAAGCCGAAGCGCTGACTGCGGGTGGTGCCGCCGCGCCGGCCCCAGGCGATGAAGACCGTGCCCACTGGCTTATCCGGCTGCCCGCCGCCCGGCCCGGCGATGCCGGAGATGGCGACGCTGAGGTCCGCAGCGCTGTGCGCGATTGCGCCCTCCGCCATGGCGCACACGGTGGGCTCGCTCACCGCCCCATGGGCCTCGAGGGTTTCCGCCGGCACCCCCAACAGCTCTTGTTTGGCGGCATTGCTATAGGTCACGAAGCCGCGATCGAACCATTCGGAGCTACCCGCCACGCCGGTCACCACCATGGACACCCAGCCGCCGGTGCAGGATTCCGCGGTCGCGAGCCGGAGCCCCTGCGCCCGCATTTCGTCGCCCAACTGCGCGGCCAATTGTTCAATTTCCACCCGCATTCCTCTCCGCCGATGGCGGTCATGCTTGCGCCGCGGGCTAGTATATTCTATCCTCCATGAGAACAAAAGGAGAACATTTGTGCTGACCGATCGTGAGCGCGAGACCCTGGCCTATATTGCGGATCACGTCGCAAACCGGGGCTACGCGCCAAAATTGCGCGAGATCGCCGAGCATCTCGGCATCCGCTCCCGCGGCACCGTGCACCGCTACCTGCGCGCGCTACAGGCCGCCGGCCACATCCGTATCAGCCGCGGGCGTGCCCGGGGCATCGAACTGCTCCACGCCGAGGACCCGGACGTGGCGCCAGGTCACACACTGCCTCTGCTCGGCCGCATCGCCGCCGGCCACCCCATCGAGGCCATTCCGGGTGAGGACGAGGTGGACCTGAGCCAGTTCTTCGTCGACGTGAATCGCTTCGTGCTGCGGGTACAGGGCGAATCGATGATCGAAGACGGAATTATGGATGGGGACATGGTGGTGGTCGAACGCCGCGCCGTCGCCGACGATGGCGACATTGTGGTCGCGCTGGTGGACAGCGACGAGGCTACATTGAAGCGGCTGCAACGCAATGCCGATGGCACGGTGACGCTGGTGCCGGCCAACCGGGCCATGACGCCATTGCGTTACAGTGCCGAGCGGGTACAGATCCAGGGTGTGCTGGTGGCCCAGTTTCGCGCCTATCGCTAACCAGCCGTTTCGCCCTGCGGGCCCGCATCCGCCGCACCACGCTGGCGCACCGCCTCGAACAAGGTCACACCGGTGGCAACCGAAAGGTTGAGACTCGACACGCTACCGTGCATGGGAATGCGGGCAAGAAAGTCGCAGGCCTCGCGGGTCAGGCGGCGCATGCCCGCGCCTTCCGCACCCAGCACCAACACCAGAGGGCCGCGCAGATCCAGCGCAAATAGTTCCTTCTCGCCGTCGTCGCTGAGACCCACGATCCAGAGTCCCCGCTCCTTGAGCTTGTCGAGGCTGCGGGCCAGGTTCTTGACCCGAAACAGCGGCACAGTTTCCGCCGCCCCGCTCGCCGCGCGCCGCACCGTGGCGGTCAACGGCGCGGTGTGGGCATGGGGTACCACGACGGCATCGACACCGGCGGCCTCGGCGCTGCGCAGACAGGCGCCCAGGTTATGCGGGTCCTGCACACCGTCCAGCACCAGCACGAAGGGCGACTCCCGTACGGCATCGAGATGACCCATGAGTTCGTTCTCGCCAAGCAGCGGGCGCGCCTGACAGCGAATCACCGCCCCCTGATGACGTTCACCCTCGGCAAGTTGATCGAGCTTGGCGCGCGGCACGCGGCGCAGACTGATACCCGCCGCCTGGGCTTCCTCGCACAAGGCCTGGATGCGCCGATCACCCCGCTCCGCCTCGACCCACAACATGAAGACGTGTTTGGGTCGCTCGGCGAGCACGGCACGCACCGCATGGATTCCGTAGATGACTTCTTCGTCCATTGCGTTGTCTGCTTTGCTCATGGACTGCAAGGGCTCAACCGCTGCGCTTGCGCCGCCGTGGTGACCGTTTCTTCTTGGTGACGGCCTTGCCGGGCGCCTTGGCTCGCTTGGCCTGCTTCTTACCTTTACGTTTGCGTCCACGCGCCGATTTCGGGCCACGTCCCGTGGCTGGCGGCGAACCGGCCAACTCGAAGTCGAGTTGCGCTTCATCCAGATCGACCCGCACCAGACGAACCTTGATGGCATCACCGAGCCGATACGTGGTCTTGCTGCGCTCACCCATCAGGCGATGGGTGGCGGCGTCGAAATGATAATAATCATTACCCAATGCTGTGACATGCACCAGGCCCTCGACAAAGACGTCCGTGAGTTGCACGAAGACTCCGAAGTTCGTCACGCCGCTGATGGTCGCGTCAAACTCCTCGCCGACGCGATCCATCATGAACTCGGCCTTGAGCCAGTCGGCCACATCCCGGGTCGCATCATCCGCACGCCGCTCCGTCATGGAACAGTGCTCGCCCACCCGCGCCACGGCGTCCTCCTCGCCGGCGAGCTTCTTGCCCGCGACGATACGCTTGATCAAGCGATGTATGACCAGATCAGGATAGCGCCGTATGGGTGACGTGAAATGGGTGTAATTGACATAACCAAGCGCAAAATGACCTACGTTATCGGGGCTGTAGACCGCCTGACTGAGGCTACGCAGCAGCACCAACTTGATCAGGTTCTCGTCCGCACGCCCGCCTAACTGCTCCATGAGCTTGGCGTAATCCTTCACCTCAGGTTCATCGCCGCCGGTCAGACGCAGGCCGACTTCAAACAGCATCTGTCGCAAACTCTCCAACTTCTCCGCGCTGGGGCCTTCGTGAATCCGGTACAGGCCCGGCACCTTCGCGCCGGCCAGCAGCTCGGCCGCACACACATTCGCCGCCAACATGCATTCCTCGATCAGCCGATGGGCATCGTTACGTTCTACCGGCACGATCTTATCGATACGCCGCTGCGCATCGAACACAATACGGGTTTCCGGCAGGTCCAGGTCGAAGGCGCCGCGCCGCGCCCGGGCACCGCGCAAGACCTTGTACAGCCGATACAGGTCTTCGAGATGCGGGAACACCGCTTTGTATTTGTGCTGCAATGTGCGGTCGTCGTCGACGACCATTGCCGCAACCTCGTTATAGGTGAGTCGGGCATGGGAACGCATCACCGCTTCATAGAAGCGGTGCGACTTGATCTTGCCGCCCGCGCCCAGATCCATGTCGCACACCATGCAAAGCCGATCCACGCGTGGGTTTAATGAGCACAAGCCGTTGGACAGCTCCTCCGGCAACATGGGAATGACACGGCCGGGAAAATAAACGGAATTCCCGCGCACAAATGCCTCACCATCGAGATCCGAAGCCGGATGAACGTAGTGTGAGACGTCGGCGATTGCCACGATTAAACGCCAATCCTTGCCCCGTTGCTCGCAATAGACCGCGTCGTCGAAATCCTGCGCATCCTCGCCGTCGATGGTCACCAGCGGCAGCTCGCGCAGATCCTCGCGATTGCGCTTATCTTCGCTACGCACTTGCGCCGGGATCCCCGCCACCTGATCGCGTACACCCGCGGGCCACTCGTAGGGTAATTCGTGTTTGCGAATGGCGATTTCGACTTCCATCCCCGGCGCCATATGATCGCCCAGCACCTCGATGATCTTGCCTACCGGCTGGGTGTGTCGTGTGGGCTGTTCGAGAATCTCGGCAATGACGATCTGCCCGCTTTTCGCCTCGCCCTGTTCCCCTTCCGGGATAAAGACATCCTGGGTAATGCGCTTTTCATCCGGCACGACCAAACCGATGCGCCCTTCGGCGGTATAGCGGCCGACGATCTGGCTGTGTTGCCGCTCGAGCACTTCGACGATGGCGCCCTCGCGTCGCCCGCGGCTGTCAACCCCGGTCACGCGCGCCAGCACCCGGTCACCGTGTAACACCTGGCGCATGTCGCGGGGCGAGATGAAAAGATCCTCGCCGCCTTGCTCGGGAATCAGAAAACCGAAGCCGTCCGCATGGCCGACGATACGACCACGCACCATGTCCATGCGGGAGGTCAGGCCATAGCGCCCCTTGCGATTCTTCAGTAACTGGCCGTCGCGCTCCATCGCCCGCAAGCGTCGCGTAAAGGCCTGCTGATCGCGCTCATTTTCCACCTCCAGGCCCGCCGCCAGGGCGCGGTACGAGAGCGGCTCGTCGGTTTGCGCCAGATAGTCGAGAATCGCCTCCCGGCTGGGCACCGGGAACTCGTAGCGTTGCGCCTCCCGCGCGGCCTGGGGGTCTTTGGTTGAGCGGTTTCGTTTCTTCGTTGACATAATTTCCTGTGCTGGGTAGAGTCTCCGCCGCTTCGCGCGAGGGCGCGCAAGTGGATTCCACGCATCATGCCGAGGTGGCGGAATTGGTAGACGCGCTAGCTTCAGGTGCTAGTGGGGGCAACCCCGTGGAGGTTCAAGTCCTCTCCTCGGTACCAACCTTGTTTCATTCGCAGGCGTTTGTTTGCGACTTCAATCTTTTAATCGGACCGCCCGTCAGGCCGTGTCACCGTTTGCCTAACCAAACGGATGGCGCAGAATGATGGTCTCGTCCCGGTCCGGACCGGTGGAGACGATATCGACCGGCGTCTCGGTGAGTTCCTCGATGCGCCGCAAATAGGCGCGTGCATTCTCCGGCAGATCCTCCATGCGACGTGCGCCCACGGTGGATTCCTGCCAGCCCGGCAGCTCTTCATACACCGGTTCACAGCCGTGCAATGCCGCCGCGCTCGAGTGCGCAGTGGTCGACGTCGCCGGATTTCCGGCGTAGGCGGTACACACCTTGATGGTCTCGAAACCGTCGAGTACATCCAGTTTGGTAATGCACAGGCCGGACAAGCCGTTGATGTAGTGTGCGCGTCGTAATGCCACCGCATCGAACCAGCCACAACGACGCTTGCGCCCCGTGGTGGCACCGAATTCCTGGCCGCGCGTACCCAGCTGTTCGCCGACGTCATCATCCAGTTCGGTGGGAAACGGTCCGGCACCGACCCGGGTCGTATACGCCTTGGTGATGCCGAGGACATAGTCGAGACTGCCGGGACCGACCCCGGAACCGCAGGCCGCCGCCCCGGCGGTGGTGTTTGACGATGTCACGAACGGATAGGTCCCGTGATCGATATCCAACAGGGTACCCTGCGCGCCTTCGAACATCATCGCCTTGCCTTCGCGACGATACTGATCGAGCAGTTCCGGAACATCCGCCACCATGGGGCGAATACGCTCGCCCAGGGCCAGGGCCTTATCCAGGGTCGCGGCAAAATCCACCGCTTCGCTCTTGAAGTAATTAACCAGGGAAAAATTGTGGTACTCCATCACGCCACGCAGCTTATCGGCAAACGCATCCACGTCGAACAGGTCCTCGGCGCGCAAGCCGCGTCGTGACACCTTGTCTTCGTAGGCCGGCCCGATACCCCGACCGGTGGTGCCGATCGCCGACTTGCCGCGCGCCTTTTCCCGCGCCATATCGAGGGCGACGTGGTAATCCAGTATCAGCGGGCAGGCGCCGCTGATGCGCAGTCGATCCTGTACTGCGATACCGGCTCCCTCCAGCTCGTCGACTTCGGTCATCAGCGCCGCGGGTGACAGGACCACACCATTACCGATCAGACACATCACGTTGGTCCGCAGGATGCCGGAAGGAATCAAATGCAAAATGGTCTTCTTGCCTTCGCTCACCAGGGTGTGGCCGGCGTTGTGGCCACCCTGAAAACGCACCACGACATCCGCACGCTCGGTCAACAGATCGACGATCTTGCCTTTGCCTTCGTCACCCCATTGGGTGCCAATCACAACCACATTCTTGCTCATAACCGCTGGTTCAAGTCTGAGTTAGCCGGCCCGGTTCGCGGGGTCCTGGAGATTTTCCATATGCCATTGCTTGCCCTTCCTGACGAGCCGCCGGTCACAGACCCGTCGCATGTCCTCTGCCGTCGCCCCGGCGAGTTCGCGCACAACCCGTTCCCCGGCATTACGTAACCTGGTTATTTCGACCTCAAGCTCGGGGCCATCGGTAAACGGCACCAGCACGCCTTTGGCATCTCCCTGCGTCGTCACCGGGCAAGCCTTCAACAAGGTGCGCAGATCCGCACTGAAACCGGTGGCCGGGCGCGCATAACCGAAATCGGCACCGATGTCGTCATAGCGTCCCCCGGACGCGATTTCCTGCCCCTGCCCGGCGACAAACGCCGAAAAAATCACGCCGGTGTGGTAACGGTAGCCGCGCACCTCCGCCAGGTCGTAAAACAGGGGAACCGACGGAATCAGTTTAGCCAGCAAAGCCGAAATCTCGCGCAGATTTTCCAGTGCCGTGGCCACGTCGGCGCCGGCAGGCTGTAGCACCTGCTGCGCACGTTCGAGAACATCCGCCCCGCCGTTGAGCTCCATCAAGGCGACAAACATTGCCTTTGAATCGTCGCTCACGTCTGCGCTCGCCAGGACCTCTTCGATATCGGGACGTGCCTTGCGTTGCAGACAGTCGAACAGCTCCGCCTCCAGTTTTGCGTCGATGTTCGCCGCGGCGATTAAAGCTCGAAACACGCCCACATGACCGAGATCCAGATGCGGCTGCTCGATACCGATGCGCGCCAGGGTATCCACCGCCAACCCCAGGATCTCGGCATCCGCCTGCGGTCCCGCCTCACCGAACAGTTCGGCCCCGAGCTGCAAGGGTTCCCGCGAGCCGCCGAACTCCTTCGCGCGGGTGTGTAATACCGGTCCGAAATAGCACAAGCGAACCGGACCGGTGCGTTTCAGATAATGTGCCTCGATGCGTGCGACCTGCGGCGTGATGTCCGCGCGCACGCCCATCAGGCGCCCGGTCATCTGGTCGGTGATCTTGAATGTCTGCAGATCGAGATCCTGACCGAGCCCGGTGGACAAGGCATCGAGGTACTCCATCATGGGCGGCATCACCAGGTCGTAGCCCGAGCTGTCGAACAGGTCCAGAAGACCACGTCGCATGCTCTCCAGACGCCGTGCCTCGGCGGGCAGAATCTCTTCGATTCCTTCGGGCAAAAGCCAGCGGTTACCCGACGACATTCCTAAGAACCTTTCGTTTTTTTGGCGCGCATGATGGACATCATGCCTGCAGCAGGAACAGCAGCGCCACACCGACAGACATCGCCACCAAACCGGCAATACGCAGCTGTCGATCCGACATTTGCGCCGCAATCGCCATGGCATTCCGAAATGTCGCTGGATTGATAAATGGGAGTATTCCCTCGATCACGAGAACCAGCGCGAGCGCCACAAACAGGTCGTGCCAATCAATCATACTGGACGGCCAGGCTAGCTGAGACGATACTCGCGCTTATTCAACCTGCTCAGGTTTCTTGAAGTATTTGAAAAATTCCGAGGTCGGTTCGAGCAGCAAAAAGTCCTTCTCGCTTCGGAACGTGTCCCGATAGGCATTCAGGGAGCGGTACAGCCCGTAGAATTTAGGATCCTGTCCGAAGGCATTGGCGTAGATCGCGGTCGCCTCGCCGTCGCCCTGACCGCGGATTTGCTCGGCATCCCGGTAGGCTTCGGCAAGAATCACCTCACGCTGGCGATCGGCGCCGGCCTGAATCTTTTCCGCCTCTTCGGCACCCTGGGCGCGAAACTCCTTCGCGACCCGTGCCCGCTCCGCCTCCATGCGACGATACACCGATTGGCTAATTTCCGGCACCAGATCGACACGTTTGAGCCGTACATCGATCACCTCGATGCCGTATTCACTGGCCTGCAAATCCGTGTTCTTGCGCAGAATATCCATGATCACGGTGCGCTCACCGGAGATCACCTCCCGTACCGTGCGCCGGCCAAACTCGGCCCGCAAACCGTCGTTGACGATCTGCGACAGCCGCGTCCGCGCCCGCAGCGGATCACCGCCGACCGTGACATAGAACTTGAACACGTCCTTGATACGCCACTTGACGAACGAATCGACCAGTAGATTCTTCTTCTCGCTGGTCAAAAATTCTTGCGGTTTCGCATCCATGGTCTGAATCCGCGCGTCGTAAAAGCGGACGTTATTGACAAACGGTAACTTGAAATGCAGGCCCGGCTTGTCGTCGAAACGAATGATTTCGCCAAACTTGAACACGATCACTTTCTCGCGCTCATCCACGTAATAGGCGCTCGCAAGCAGCACTACTGCTGCGGCAATGATAAGTACTATGAAGCCGAATCCTCTGGATGCCACGTCAATTCCTCCGGCTGCGTAGGTCGCTGCGACCGCGACGCGCCGCAGAATCGGTCTGCGGCGCTGCGCCCGCGGCTGCACCGGATGAACCGCTGCGCGACGGAAGCTGCCCGGCCGGCCGGTCGACAATTCTATCCAGCGGCAGATAAATGATGTTATTGCCGCCGGTCTGATCGATCATCATCTTGCTTGAATTCTGTAACACCTGTTCCATCGTCTCGATATACAGCCGCTCGCGAGTAATTTTCGGCGCCTTGCGATACTCCGTGAGGATTTGATCAAAACGCTTCGCTTCACCTTGCGCGCGCGCGATCACTCGGGCCTGATAGGCCTCCGCCTCCTGGGTGAGCCGCGCCGCCTGGCCGCGGGCACGCGGGATGATGTCATTGCGGTAGGCCTCGGCCTCGTTCTTGAGGCGCTCCTGGTCCTCACGCGCCTTAACCGCATCATCAAACGCCGCCTTGACCTCCGCCGGCGGTTGCGCGTTCTGCATCTCCACGGTCACAATTTCGATACCGGTCTCATAGCGATCGAGCATCTCCTGCAGCAGTCCCTGGGTCTTCTTCGCCACCTCGTCGCGGCCTGTCGTGAGCACGAAATCCATGGTGCTGCGCCCGACAATCTCACGTACCGCCGCTTCGGTTGCCGCGCGCACTACAAGGTCCGTCGGTTCGCTGACCTTGAAGAGCAAATTCTTCGGATCCTTGATGCGGTATTGCACGGCGAACTGGATGTCGATGATGTTCTCGTCCATGGTCAGCATGAGCGCTTCCTGCGGCACCGGTGAGGCCTGATTGGTGCGCTTCACGTCCCGGTAACCGACCGGCACCGTGTCCACTTTCGCGACGTTGACGATCTCGTGCTGTTCGATGGGCCGGGGTAAACGAAAATGCAGGCCGGCACTGGTGGTCTCCTTGTACTTGCCAAGCTGGAGCACCACGCCCGCCTCACCCTGGCGCACGATGTAGATCATGTCGTACACCGCGAACAGGGCGATGACGACCAACGCGATCAGGCCGATGCCCCAAATGCCACCGCCACTACCAGCGCCGCCGCTGCCGCCACCGCCGCCGAAGATACCGCCCAACTTACGTTGCACGTTCTTGACGATCTCGTCGAGATCGGGTGGTTGCTGCTGACCCCCGCGCTGACCCCAGGGATCTCGGTCACCGGACCCACCCGGTTGATTCCAAGCCATTGAAAACTCCTAAAATGCTTGCGGCCGCGAAACGGCCCCAAAGAGCGGCATTCTATTGTGATGACTGCGAGCGAGCAAGGCTGGCGAGCGATGATGCCGCGGCTGGATCAAGCAGTTCGCAGTCCTGCCGCTCCAGCCAGGCCAGGTTGGCCTGCTCGATCTCGATTTCGAGGGACACATCGCCGTTTTCATGGTGCGACTCCTGCAGCACGGCCGCGCGCCGATACAGCGCCGCACGCAGCTCACCGGCGGCGGCGCGCAGCCGCACCTGACGGCGCACGCGGCTGCGGCGGAAGTGTTCCGAGATGGCCTGCAGCAGCAGGTCCGTACCGACGCCACTGCGCGCCGACAGCCAAACCCGGTGCATGCGGCCGTGCTGATCACGTTCGAAGCTCGCCGGCCGGCCTAATTGATCGATCTTGTTAAACACGGTGATGCGCGGCACGTCGGTCGCATCGATTTCATCCAACACCACATTCACCTGTTCGCTGTGTGCCTGTCGTTCCGGATCGGTGGCGTCCACCACATGCAGCAGCAGTGCGGCGGAACTCACCTCCTCGAGGGTCGAGCGAAACGCCTCGACCAGGTTATGTGGCAACTGCCTAATAAAGCCCACCGTATCGGCGAGAATGACGCGCCCGAAATCAGGCACCTCGAGGCGGCGCATGGTGGGATCGAGGGTTGCGAACAGTTGATCGGCCTCGAGCACCTTCGCCTCGGTCAGTCGGTTGAACAGGGATGATTTGCCGGCGTTCGTATAGCCCACCAGGGACACCGTGGGCACCGGCACCTTGTCGCGCATGCGACGCCGCTGGGTGCGCTGCTGACGCACCTTGGCCAAGCGCTTGTTAAGGTTCTTGATCCGATAGCCGATGAGGCGGCGGTCGGTTTCCAGCTGGGTTTCACCGGGCCCGCGCAGCCCGATACCGCCCTTTTGCCGCTCCAAATGCGTCCAGCCGCGCACCAGACGCGTTGCCAGGTGTCGCAGTTGCGCCAACTCTACCTGCAGTTTGCCCTCGTGGGTGGATGCACGCTGGGCGAAGATATCCAGAATCAGCCCGGTGCGATCGAGGACGCGGCAATCGACGCGCTTCGACAGATTCCGTTCCTGGATAGGCGAGATCGCATGATTGATCAGCACGAGTTGCGCGCCGCACTCCTTCACCTGCTCCGCCACTTCATCGGCCTTGCCCTTGCCCAGGTAAGTGGCCGGGTCCGGTGTGCGGCGATGGCCGATGACCTCGCCACAGATCTCGGCACCCGCGGATTGGGCAAGCAAGCGCAGTTCTTCGAGCGCGCTTTCGTCGTCCGCGTCGGACTGAAAAACATGCACCAGGACCGTCGGCTCGCCGCCGCTTAGCGCGGCCGACGTTCCGCTATGTCCGGACCGCGCGTCGCGCGCTTTATAGGTTTCCGGCGTCTTTCTCTGGTTGATCAAACGGCAGCTTGACCTGTCGACTGGGCACCACCGTGGAGATGGCGTGTTTGTAGATCATCTGGCTCACGGAATTCTTCAGCAGCACGACAAACTGATCGAATGATTCGACCTGCCCCTGGAGCTTGATACCGTTGACCAGATAGATGGACACGGGGACCCGTTCCTTTCGCAATGCATTCAAGAAAGGGTCTTGTAACATTGCCCCTTTTTGCTGTGACATGCCCGTTCTCCTATTGTTGTCGTGGTGCGCCCGCCGTTATTGGGGTATGTCCTTGTATATAGGGCCTATCGAGGATCAAAAAAAGGCCCTAATTGAAACAATTATACCGCGATCTCAGATATTTTCCCCGTTAAAAACGTAAAAATCTGCGCAATATAGTCAGAATCCCCGCTGTCGAACCAGTTTATCGCCGGATCACGGCGCAGCCAGGTAAGCTGGCGCTTGGCCAGCTGACGGGTGGCAAAGATGCCGCGATCCACCATCTCCGCATGGTCGATTTCGCCGGCCAGGTACTGGCGGATCTGCCGATACCCCACCATCCGCATGGCCGGCAGCGCCGCGTCCAGATCCCCGCGTGCCACCAGCCCGCGCACCTCATCCACCAGTCCGCGGGCCAGCATGGCGCGAAAACGTGCCGCGATACGGCGGTGCAATTCGGCCCGGTCGGCGGGCGCCACGGCAATCTTGATCACCTTGTAGGGTAAAGGCACGGGGCTCGACCGCCGGCTCAAGGCGCTGGGCGGCTCACCCGCCAGCTCGACGATCTCCAGCGCCCGCTGGATCCGTTGCGCGTCGTTGGGATCGATGCGTGCCGCCGTGACCGGGTCGATATCCGCGAGGCGGCGATGCAGCTGCGGCCAACCGCTGTTTGCGGCCTCCTCCGCCAGCGCGGCGCGCACCTGCGGGTCCGCCGCCGGCAATTCCGAAAGACCGTGCTCGAGGGCGTGAAAGTAGAACATGGTGCCGCCCACCAACAGGGGGATGCGGCCGCGCGCGGTAATGTCCTGCATTTCACGCCGCGCGTCCCGACAAAAGTCCGCTGCCGAGT
>CAMYOD010000048.1:132399-133355 GCA_947259975.1 uncultured Gammaproteobacteria bacterium | reverse complement strand
CCCGCCGCGGTTGGATCCGGCGTTGCCGGCACGGTTTCTGGACTCATCACTTCATCGAGCACCGCGCGCATCGGTTCATCCGATTGCATCGCGCGCAGCATCTTCAACATTTTTGCAATCGACTTTTCATGCTCGCGGGACGTCGGTTCGATTTGCTCCAGCTCCATGATCTGTTTTTCGATGCGGCGCTGCTCGAGTTCGCGACTGTAGAGCCCCAGACCCGCGGCGCGTTTCTGGCCTTCGTCGTGGGCGGCGGCGAACTCTTCCCAATCCTGGCGCAAAAACTCCTGCATTTCCTGCTCGCTGATCTCACCCCGTTGCGCCCGTTCCATGGTCGACATCATCCGGTTGATCGATTGCATTTGATCAAACATACCGGCCGCATTGGCGAGATACACGATGACACCGAGCCACGCCGCCAGCGTGATGATGTGCGCCAGAAAAGGCCATTTCACGGAGCGCCAGTAGGCAAACGCAAACACGATCGCCGACAAGGGTGAGAGCAGTAGCACCGCCAGCCCCCACCAGAAGCCGCGCCGGAAGGCGACGACCACGAGCCAGAGGTAGGCGAGCAGCGCCAGAATGCCCAGCGCGACGTTGAGGAATTCGAAGCCCGACATGTTGGGGGGTACTCGATACCAGGAGTTGAGGAGATCAGCCTACTATATAACTCGCCTATGAGTCATATAAAAAGAGCCCGGGATAATGACCCGGGCTCGCGGCTGGCGGTGAAAATCTACAAGCCGGACATTGCTCAGATTGAGGCGCGCCGGCCTGGCCGAGCGACGCCAATATCAACGCGCCTGTTCGAGGGTTTCCGCGAGTGCATTGAGTTCGGCGGCGATCTCCGGGAAGGCGTCTTTGCCACGCAGGTGCACGCGCGAGGAGTATTCACCGTTTTTGAGCGCGTCGATGTGGCGTTTGAAGGCCACCATGGGTCCGACCATCTTATGCGT
>CAMYOD010000048.1:0-132385 GCA_947259975.1 uncultured Gammaproteobacteria bacterium | reverse complement strand
TATGCGTGTAGATCACGCTGACGACGATCAGGGCCAGCACATAGGCGGCGAAGATCCAGCCCAACACGGCGATCATGCTGGCACGCTGTACGGAAATCATCTGCGCGACATAATCCTCGAGTGCGGATTGCTCCAGCGCGAAGGCATAAAGCTTTTCGGTGCCAATATAAAACACCGCGGTGAATGCAATCACGAAGGCGACGGTCAGCAGCAAGGCATACAGGCTCAGGCGCAGCTGTAAGGCCGGCCTGACCATGAGCCCCAGCAGCCGGCGCTGGGATGATGCGCCCGTTGTGTTCGAGCTGGATTCCGAGCGATCTGTCATAGCTTCCTCTCCTATCGAATCAGGGGCACACAGGGGCCCTGCGGTAGTTCTTTCCAGTTACTTTAGTCTAGACGACCCTGGCGGCCTGTGATGGGCGTCACAGGGCTGCAATTAAAAAAAACCCACCATAATAGGGAAAATGACGCCAAAGGCGTCAGGTGGTAGTCCCGTCGGCGTCCAGAGTGAAGAAAAACGTCGCACCTTCATCCAGCGCCGCTTCGGCCCAGATGCGTCCGCCGTGGCGCTGAATAATGCGTTGTACCGTCGCCAGGCCGACACCGGTGCCGCTGAACTCCATGTCCGTATGTAAGCGTTCGAATACGCCAAAAAGCTTGTCGGAATATTGCATGTCGAAACCGACACCGTTATCTCGAACATAATAGACGTCTTCCTCGCCGTTGCGTCTGCGGGCGAATTCAATCGAGGCCTGCGCGTTACGTGCTGTGAACTTCCAGGCATTGCCGAGCAGATTAGCGAGGACCTGCCGCATGAGTGTCGCATCGCACTCGGCGATCAGAGGCGCCGCGATGTTTATCGTAACGTCGCGCCCGGCATCGGCCGCGACGAGTTCTCCAACCACGTCCTCGGCCAAACCATGGAGATCGACCTCGGTGCGGGCCATGTTGTGGCGGTTGACCCGGGAGAGCTGCAGCAGGTCGTCAATGAGCGTGGCCATGCGCTGCGCCGCCTGGCGCACCCGCTCCAGGTAGCCGCGCCCGGTGTCGTCCAGGGCATGGCCGTAGTCCTCGAGGAGAAAATGACTGAAGCCGTCGATCGAACGTAACGGCGTACGCAAGTCATGGGAGATTGAATAGCTGAAGGCCTCGAGTTCCTTGTTGGCCGACTCCAGCTCATGGGTGCGGGCTTGCACCAGTTCTTCCAGGTGATCGCGATACTGTTCGAGTTCCGCTTCCGCGTGCCGGCGCTCCGTAATGTCGCGGACGTCCGCCGATATCAGCAGTCCCGCTTCTGTCTGCAGCGGCGCCAGGCTGATCTCGACCGGAAAGGTACTACCGTCCTTGCGCAGACCCTGGAGCGCTCGATTCTCGCCCATTTGCCGCACTACAGGCGCCTTGCCGTACGCTTCACGTTGTTGCTGATGTGCCGAGCGCAGGGGTTCCGGGAGGAGCATCTCGATGCCCTGCCCGATGAGTTCGTCGCGCTTGTAGCCGAAGAGTCTTTCAGTTTGCTCATTGACAAGCCTGATGGTGCCGGATTCATCCACGATCACCATGCCGTCGGGCGCGGTCTCGAGGAGACCGCGAAACTGCGCCTCGGCGCGGCGCACCGACGTATCCCGCGCCTCAATCCGACTCAGCATGGTGTTGAAGGCGTTGCACAGGGAACCGATTTCATCGTCGGACGTCGAGGTCGCCCGTTCGGAGTAGTCGGCACGCTGCGAGATTCGCTCGGCGATACCCGCCAGCCGGAGGATGGGACCGGAAATAAAGCCCTGCAGTCTCGCCGCCAGGACCCAGGCCAACAGGCCGACAAGCAGCGCGAGAGCCGCTGTGGTCAATAGTGTGTCGCGAATACTCGATTTGAGCGGTGCCGTGGAGCTTAAAAGGTATAAATGTCCGTAATCACGACCACCATAGTGTACCGGTTCGATGACATGCAGCAGGTCGCCCTTGAACTCGCTGTGCGGCGACAGGCCCAGATCCAGCAGTGGGATATCCGATGTGTCTCGCTTCGAGGCAAACAGCGTGTGTTGATCGTCGAAAAGAAAGGCATCGATGATATTCGGCACGCCGTCCAGTTGGGCGAGCGTCTGTTCTGCCGCCTGCGCGTCGTTGAATTCAAGATCACTGACGCTGTAGTTGGCAACGGTGCGCGCAATCAGCGCCGCATTTTCCGCAATCTGTTTTTTTGACACGATGACTTCGTGCACGATGACCACACCGAAGCCCGCCGCCATGGCCGAGAAGGTCACCGTCAGGACAATGAGGATCAACTTCCCGCGTATGGACAGTTTATCGAATCCCATCTTCATGGCGCGGGCTCCTTGCCAACGATACGCGCCAGCCGCAGCAGTCTGGCGCTGATCTTGAGCCCGGATTCACGCGCCTCGGATACGTTGATCTCAAAGCGTAAGCGGTCACCGACGTCGTAAAAATTGATCATTGCCCCCTGCTCGGCAAGGCCGGGACCGTGGGTGACAATCAGGACGGATCGATGCGCAAGTTCAGTATGAATGCGCGGGAGATCGCCGGTCCGCGTTTTTGCTACATAGAGCAGGTCACAGGCCTGTGCCTCACGGGCGCCAAATACTCTCAACACCCGCGCCGGCCTGCCCTTGATCATTGTAAATTCCGCGATACTTTCAAGCGCATCCTGAATCGGATCCCGGCCCAATACGCACATCGTGAACGGATCTCCCGGCGTTGCCCCGCGGGACTCCTCAGGCCATTCGATATAGTGCGTAAACTTCTCGATAAAGGCGGCTTCGATTTCGGCGGCGTTGCGCGCCCCGAAGACCGGCGCGATCAGCGTTGCGGCCAACGCGAAACCGAGGACGAGCCGACGCCAGGGCGCGGCCAAGGAACACCGGCGCAAAGGTGGTGGCGGGAAATCCCCGGGTTGTGTACAGGAGGGCACGGCTGGATACCTTACGTAACTCGGTATGCGGGGATGGTCCCGGCGCTTACCATTTAATCCGTGCCCCCAGGCTGACACTGAACTCCTCGTCCCGGATACCGCCTGCCGAGTTGTTCACCGAGGGAACGAAGTTCTCCTGATCGAAGAGATTGCGCAGATTGATGAACAGCTCCGTCTGCTTGTTTGGCCGCGTTGTAATATTCAGGTCCGCGCGCCAGTAGTCATCCAGATCCGCAGGATCAGGAATAGTGGCGAGAATCGGGCCTTGTGTCATATCCAGGTAAAGCCGATTGTTGAGAAATGCCTCGGTATGGAACCGGGGCCAGCGATAGCCAACACCGAGATTGACTATGGTCTTGGGGAAGGCGACATAATCCTCATTGGTGATGTCATTGCGGCTATGGACATATGAGCCGTTTATGTCCGTATACCAGCGCTGCCCGTCCCAGCGATGGGACAGCTCGATGCCGCGGGCGCTGTTTTTGCCGGCGTTCACAAACTCTGCGCTGAAGGCGGGATCGCTGGAGGGCACCGCGACGATGGCGTCACGCCAGCGGCTGTAGAACACGGTGGCACCGAACTGTGAGCGCGACGTATGCTTGAGAAACCCGACCTCGAGGGTATCGATCGTTTCGGGATGGAGGTTGGGATTACCCTTGAAGCCGGGCACGCCGACGATGTTCGCGGTGATCGGCGCGCGGAAGGCATGGCCGTAGAGTAACTTCCAGGCCGTGTTCGCATCGGGAGTATACACCAGGCCCATACGGGGGCTCAGGTGGCTGCCCACGTCGGTGTAGTCGTCGAAGCGCACGCCATAGTTAAGCTGCACCTCCGACTCCTGCAAGGGGGTGACGGCATCGAACGACAGGTTCACGATACTGCGATCGAGTCCGTCCGCGCCGGCCGTGGACTTGAATAGCTCGCGCCCGGTGGCCGGATTGCGAAAGCTCAAAACGGCGTCATCGATACGTTGGTGTCGTGCGCCCAGTTCGACGGCCCAATCGGTACGCGTTGCGGAGGGTCGCCGCAGCGTGAGCGTGAGACCGGACTGCTGTTCGTCGGCGTCGGAGAACACCAGCCGGCTATCCGGCGTGAATGCCCTGTATGTATGACTCTGATCCCAGTGGTAACCGCTCAGGGACATATCGTAACCCGCGGGGTGTTTCCAGCCGACCTCGAACTTGCCCATGAAAAAGTCCGAATCGTTGCCGGACAAATCCCGCTCGCGCAGCACACTCGTACCGCCGGTCAAGCGTGATCCAAGCCCGGGGAAATCATCGGCCGCCAGCGTGTCCCAATAGAAACCCACGCGATAACTGGATTCCCGGTCCGGCGCCGATTGCAGCGAGATGACCCCGGTTGCGGCATCGTAGTCGTGGCGACGCGCACTGCGGGTGGCGATACCGGTAAACGGGTCGGCAAAGGCAAATTCCCGTTCCTGGTCGGATTGGCCATGGCCGCCGGCGGCGATATTTAATCGCGCGTTAGCGCCGACCTTGGTGCTGTGCCGTGCGCCCCAGTCGTAATAACCGTCACTCCCGCCCGCCAGGGAAGCCTCCGTTATATCCCGTTCAGGGGCGAACGAATGAATCGACACGACACCGTGGAAGGCATCGCTCCCGTATAACGCGGAACCGGGTCCGCGTACGACCTCGAGATGATCGACGGTGCTCAGGCTGAGGTAATTGCGGTCGAATTGTGACGTACCGCTTTCGAAGGTGCTCAGGGGCACGCCGTCCCACAGCACCGCCAGACCCGCCGGTTCGGCCTGCGCGTAGCCACGGACGGTAATGACCTCGCTGCCGAACAGATTCGGCAGGATCATGGTGGATGGCAGATGGGCCACCGCATCGGCCAGATCGCGCGCTCCTCGCTTCTGCCAGTCACTTGGTTCGATCCGGCTGGCCGTGCCAGCGGCTTGCAGGAGAGTCTGCTCAAACTGGGACGTGATCGAGATCGGGACATCCAGGAGTTCCTCGATATCCAGATCCAGCAGTTCCCTCATCGGTTGGTGGGCCGCCGCGATCACGGGCAGGTAACAGGCGGCCGTGATCAGCCAACCAACAGGATGCCCGGCCTTCTTTACAAATCCATACATAACCGTTGCTCTTCCGTTTTCGAATTGTACTTGTGCGAATGACCGGATCGCGCCCGCAGCCGGAGCGGGCCATTTTTCGGGATACTCATGTCACAGTATAGGATACCCGCCCGCATCTGCGTTTGCGGGTAAACTCTCGTTTTAGATCAGGGAATAATCCGGCGCATGAGCGCCGGAATTACTTTGGTGTGGTCGCTTGGTCTGGGTCCGGTGTTTGGCGGGTAATTATAAGGTTGCGATTTGCCCTATCTCGATACCGCGCCGCCGCGCCGCGTCGGCGAACGCGGCGCTGGCATCCATCCCCGCACGCGTCTGTTGGTCCCATACGATCAGCGCGAGGACCGGTGCGGACGCGTCGCGGGCCAGCGCCTGGGCCTGATCCAGCACCGCCTCGTTAGTGGCACTATAGGCGGCCTGCCCGGTACCGGCGTCGCCTAAAACGACGAGATCGTCATTTTGCTTGACGGCGTCGATGACCCGGTCATACACCGCCCCCCAATCCCCGGGTCGGTCTACGACCGAGGTCGTGCGAAATCGCGCCGGTGCGAAGGGCAACACCACCCGGCAGCGCAGACCGAGGCCCAGCGCGGACTCCAGGGCCAGCAAGTCGGCGCCGCAAGCGGCGGACGTCACCAGCGCCGATGCATCCTTTACGATGAGGAACTGTTTGATGCGCTCGCGGACGAGTTTTTGGTTCGCCAACGGGAACCGCACCGGGTCCGCTCCCGGCGCATCGATGCGTCGTCCTGCCAGTGCGATGATCATGGGGTCCAGTTTAAGGTAAATTCCGTGTTCCGCACCATCCGTCCGCCCGGGCCTTGAAGCGTCCAGGCGGCGCCCCGCGCGTATACAGGGTTCCACCTGAAAAAAATCGGCAAGGCGGTGCTAAGGTCAGCGCTTTAAGGTCTTACGATTAATGTGCCCAGACCGATAGTGCACAGCCGCCAGCTTTTCTCTAGTATCAGAGTAGGTGAATCATATTTCGACAGGAGTTCAATATTGCGCCCCTTTTTTCGACAGCTCCGAATCCTGATTCTGCTTCTGGTCTTGCTCTTCGTCGCAGCGGATGCCTGGTGGGTCGATTGGCGCACCGCGCGCTGGAATCAGACCCAATGGGTGGCGGTCTATCCCGTGAACGGTGATGGCACGGCGCTAACTCAGAAATACATCGAAAGTCTCACGGCCGAGGACTTCCAGTCCATCGGCGAGTTCTTCATGAAGGAGGCGAAATTCTTTGAACTATCGTTACCGGAGCCGACCAAGATCGTGTTCGGCCATATCGTCGATGAGCGACCACCGGCGATTCCCGAACAACGCAAAGGACTCGCGGTGGCGCTGTGGAGCCTCAAGCTGCGTTACTGGGCGTTTCGTGCCAATCAGCTGGACGACACCGCGCCCGACATCAAGATGTTTGTGGTCTACCATGACCCGGCGACCCACGCAGGACTGGCGCATTCCACGGGCCTTAAGAAGGGCAAGGTGGGAGTCGTGAATGCGTTCGCCAGTCGCGCTCTGGCGCAATCGAATAACGTGGTGATCGCCCACGAAGTCCTGCATACGCTGGGCGCGACGGACAAATACGGCGGCGGCGGCTTGCCCAGATTTCCGGAGGGTTACGCGGAGCCTGATCGAGAGCCGCTGTATCCGCAGCGCTTCGCGGAGCTGATGGGTGGACGAATTCCCCACTCCCGTGTCGAGGCGAGCATTCCCCGCTCCTTGCGGCAGGTGCTGATCGGCGAACAAACCGCGCGTGAGATCAGTTGGCTTAGGTAGGTGGCTGCGCCTCTGGCTGTGGCCGCAGCACTGCCCTTAATGCGCGTTCTCGTCGCGCTCTTCCGTCTCCAGTAAATCCGCCAGGCGATTGAGGTCGTCGGCCAATTCCGGAAAGGCATCCTTTTCACGCAGGGTTACGCGCGACGAATAGTTGCCGGCAAGCAAGGCTTGCACATGACGCCTGAAGGGCACCGTGGGGCCCACCAGCTTGTGCGTAACGACAATGATCGTGGCCGCCACGAAAAGCATGTACACGATAAACATTACAAACAGGATCTGCACCATGCTCTCGCGCTGCATCTCGATGTTTTGCAGGACATAACCCGCCGGCTGTACCTCTTTGACCATATAGGCGTACATGTTCTCGGAGCCGGCAAACAGAAACCACCCGGCGCTGACGACGAAAACCACTGTAAACAGCAGTACGTAGACACCGAGACTGAGCTGCAGTCTGGGTTTCAGTAATAGACCCGTCAGGCGTCGCCGCGACGCGCCCTCATGCCCGGTTGCCGGAGATACCGATTCGTTCATTAGTAGAAGCCCCATCTGTCAATTTCCCGGATCCTGCGTTGTAGTTACATTCAGTCTACGTGCATTCCGGTGTGCTGCCTGTGATATTTATCACAGGCAGTGGGGTAATTCTGTTACATCCTGTTTCAGGCTCATGTCCGGCCGGGCCGCGTCGTGACGATGCTCCTGTGCATCGTGCCGGCGTCGCTAGTGGTGTCGGCCGCGCCCCTTTTTGGCTTTCCGCAGGACTTCCAGGTCGAACGAGGCCCGTTGCTCGGCGGTCAACAGCGCACGCATAGCGGCGATATGTGCATAGCGCTTCTGCATGATCTGCTTTTTTAGCGCCAGCAATTCGTCAACCCGTTGTGCGATCGCTTTGTTATCGGCCTTGTCCGCCGTCGCGAGCAAGGCCAGTTCTACCTTTATGGTCTTGGCCTTAAGCTTGAGCGGCAGCTTTTCCTTGGCAAAGGCAACGTGCATCTGGTCGATTCGCGTTCGTTGTTCCGCTGTCAGCGACTCCTTCCAATGCGGACCAAGCAGGCGCCCGCCATGCCGTCCACGATGGTCACCGTACCGCCCGTGGGTTTTGTGATGCATCTGGTGCATCGCCGGGCCAAAGGCACCGGGACCTTTACCGTGTGAAGTCGCGAATGTGTCTGAACTCGTAAGCGCCATTGACGCCAGAAATAAAACGACCAACGCGGTGGGAATGGGTTTTTGCATCGTGGGGTCCTCCAGCTTTTAGCAATTAACAGGCAGGATCGGCGGCCCGTCCTGCAATCATGCAAGGCCGCGCTAAAACCGCTAATCTGTGCGGCTAAGCGTCACCCGGATATTGACGCGGTTCTCCTGTTGCGATTTGTTGACCGTGGCGGCGACGATTTCAATGCCCTGTTTGCGTAGATCATCGGTCCAAAGCAGCCAGGGATCGAAGGCGGCGTCGCGCAACCAAACCCGCACCTGGTCACCCTCGCCCGGTTGCATTTGACGTATGACGTCCCGCAGCCGGCGGGCGTTGGCGGTCTGTTCGATAACGGTGAGCAGCGGCAGCCGTGGCTTGCCCGTTTGCCGCTTTGCGCGCTTGAGATAGGGCTGCACGGCGCTCGCCTCACGTTGCATCCAGACGAGTGTCTCCTGCTGGCCCGGTACCTGCACCCGTAAACGCGCCAAGGCATCGTGCCATGGCGCCCAGACGAAGGCGTAAAAGACGATGATAAATGTGGCGATAGCGCCGCCAATGAGAATCCAGCGCTCACGCGTATTCAGTGTGGCCAGGTAATTGACGACGACTTTCATATTACCAGGGTCCGGAGTCGAAATTTTGCACTGACCTGCTTTTCTCTTGCACCCGATGATTCCAGTTCAACCTTGACGCCGGATACACCGTCAAAGGCGCGACGCAGCTGATCGAGCATGGCGAAATTACGCGTCGTGCAGGTGATCACCATGGTATTGTCCTTAAAGTTGACATCCTCGAGGGTGGCCCCTGCGCTACCAAGCACCTTGGCTACAACGCCCAGCAATATGGGAAAATCTCCGCGCCCGGTGTAACCTGACTTGACCTCCGCAATGCGCCGTTCCATCTGCAGACGTGGATTGACCACCCGCTTGATGTCCGGAAAAGTGGTGGTCAAAACCTGCACGATCTTCTGATTTAAATCCCGTTCCTGCGCCCGCAACTGGAAGTACTCTACGGTGTCGCTGCCGAGCTTTATGCACAGTGCCAGCAATACCATGGCCGCGGCCGGCCAGAGCGGAACGCGCTTCTCCGCCTCGCGGGTCGGTGGGTAGGCGCTCTGCAGCAGGTTTGCGCTGGACGGCGTCGCGTTGAGGGCCAGCCACTCATCAAGGCGTGTGCCCATATCCCAGCGATTTATGTTGACCCCGCCATGCGTGATGAGCGCCTGGGCGATGCTGTCATCATTGACCGCGACTGCTGCATTAGGGTCACCCACCTCGCCCCACCAGTCAGTCAGGCTGGCCTGGTCGAGCACCAGGCCACTCGTCTTGCTGTCGCGTACCAGCAACATGTCGTCAGCGCCGGTTTTGGCAATCGAAAATCGCGTCTGTGGATGTTGCGGTAGCAGCAGATAATCGGGCACCAGTGCATCGAGCTTAAGCCCGGCCTCCTTGCAAACGTCCATCCAGGAATCCATGCGGCTGCGTGCGACGATCGCTACGGTCGCATCTTTCCCGGCGGTCCAGTTAAAGAGTGCGAAATGAAGATGCTCGATGTCCTCGGAGAGACTCTCTTCCAGCGCGAACGGCAGTGCTTCGACGACCTTGGCACGACTGCGGCTGGGAATTGCAACTTGCCGACAGGTCACGTCGCCACCGGGAACAACGCCGACCACGAGCCGGCTGTCGCTCGGTACGCTAAGACCGGACAGGGTATGCACGAGGCCGTGATCCAGGACCTGGCCCTGCTTGCTTACCTGCACCCAGGTGTATGGTTCAGTGATGCTTATATAAAAGATCATGATGTGAAGCGACGACGCTGCAATACACGAACCTGTGCACCCTCACGCTCGCGTTGAATCAAACTCTGGATGTTAAGTGTGATGCGTCCGAACTGAGCTCGATTATTTACGAGAAAATAGCTGCTCGCGGTGGCGATCAGCTGCCCAATTTTCCCACCCTGACCCTCCAATTCAGGAGTTTCGAGGAATGCCTGCGAGGATTCAAAGCCGTCTTCACCGCGCCCCGCGATGAGCGCCTCTACCGCCCCCTCGCTCAAGATATCCTCTGTAAGTATACGCATTACGACTGCCGTGCAGGTATTCACATTGATCGGCGTTCCGGCCTGGGGGATTGCGGTCACATAGGGCGCCAGGCGAGCCACGGTGTCAATGTCGAAACCCGCAACCCACAACAATTCTCCGGTCTCGGTGAACATCTGGTTGGCGGCGCGGTAGGATGGATCCTCATTCAGATAGGTCAGATCTTCGGCCCCATTGCCGCCGGTCGCATCCTGATCGGTATCGATCCAGTCAACCACCGCGTCGGCGAGGTTCTCATCCAGCTCCAATAAGCGCAGCAATCGCCGAAAGGCAGGATACCATACCTCGTCACGGGCGCTGAGATTGTTAAGATTAAATCGTCCTTGCGCATCCTCGATTACGGTTGCCAGTGTGCCCTGTTCCACCGTGACCGGAACGCCCAGCTTGCCCCAGTCCTCGTTGAGGTGATCCGTCTCGCTGGTTTCCAGATCCCGCGCCAACAAAACCAGTGCCCACTTTTCGGAGCCCGTGGCCATTTGGTAGGACTGTTCCGCTTCGTAAAGATTGCTCAGGCGCCGCAGGGCCAAGAGCTCGTCTTCAGTCATATAGGCGGCCAGGGTGGTCAGCAGCGCGAGTATCAGCAAGACCGTAAGCAGGGCGACGCCGCGCGGTCGATGGACACGGTGGCGCGGTTGCCTGAAACTGGAACAGTTCACGGAGCCGGTGCCACATTATGGGTTAATGCGAACAGGCGACGCAGGCTGTCGCCACCGACCGGGGTCACGCTCAGCTCCACCGCGGCCGGCAGTCCCACGTTATCAGTCCAGTCATCGAGCACGGTGAGCTCATTCTGTTCGTCGTAGCCGACAAAGCGGAGGGTGAACTCAGCGACCCCGTCCAGAATCAGACGCCGTCGCTCTTCAGTCTCGCTGGGCCGGTCGAGGACAGGCCAACTGACTCGATAGAGTTTGCCATCATCGAAGCGCCAGGCAACGCGCGTAAGTTGTTGTGTGCCACGCAGCGCGGGGTTGGGGTTGGAGACCGTCAAGCGCAACACTTCGCCGAGCACCGGGGGGTCCAAAGGATTGGCGATGAGGATATCTTCACTATCCCCGTACTCGTCACGAACGGAACGGCTTGCAAAGTAGCGTACGTCGCGCTCGAAGGTGCTGAACGTTATGTGGAGTTGCTTGAGACGCTCGTGGTGATCGGACAGGCTGGCGTAGCTGTCACTGAAGCGTATCAGGGCGCCATAGCTCAATGTGGCGATGACGGCGAAGATCGCAATGGCAATGACCATTTCCAGAAGCGTAAAGCCGCGCCGTTTCATGGTTTCTGCAAGTAGCCGAAGAGAAATCCGGTTTCGACCTCGCGGTCCTCGTCGCTGTAGACAGTGATATCGACTCGCGCGATTTCGGGCTCACTCGTCGTGGTGATTTCCTCGGAGAAATACCAGGTACGACCCGCCATCGTGCTGGAGCCTTCGCTACGGCCCGCCGCCGGCCATGCCCGGCCGATACTTAACTCCGCCAGCCGATTACTGGCCACCCAGGCGGAGTAAAGTTTGGTCTCGAGGGTGATGGTGCGTCCCGCATAATCCGAGATGGCGGTTACCATGGCGGTAATACCGGTGGCGGCGATCGCCAGAGCCACGAGGATTTCGAGGAGGGTAAAACCTCGATTAGTTGGCTTCCGGCGCTTCGGTGGCAACCGTGACATTCTGTGTGTCATCCAGAGTGACATAATGGGTGCGACTGCCGCCGGTTATTGCCACCGTAAACGGTGTCAAATCCCCGCCGGCGTCAGCGATAATCAAATCCTCCGCGCCTTCGAACGCCTCGAGTATCTCGACAGAGACCGTGAGTGTTTCAGGTAAGCGACGCACGCGCAGGACATCGTCCGCGGTAATAAGCTGCCAGCCTTCGTCGGCCTGGAGAAAACTATAGCTCCTGTCCTGGGAATCGACCCGCACCGCGATGGTCTTTCCCAACAGGACCGTCTCCTCCCGCATATGGTTAAGCAGGGCCGCCAGGCGGCGCGCTTCCTGCCCGGCGATACGCCCTTCGTCACGCTGCACATTCAGGGACACGAAACTGATTGTTATCCCGATCAGCAGCATGACCACGAGCAGTTCGAACAGAGTGAAGCCCCGTACGGGGACCACCGCCATGGTGCGGCCCTTCGCCATTATGATCGGTTAGACGTCGTCCAGGTTCCAGTTGCCGACATCCGCAGCATTGTCTTCGCCGCCGGCCTGACCGTCAGCGCCAAAGGACCACAGATCGAACTCCATGTGCTCACCCGGGTAGAGGTATTGATAAGGACTGCCCCAGGGATCCTTGCGCAGGCTCTCGATGTAGCCACCCTTTTTCCAATGACGTGGCACCGGGTCTGAGGTCGGCTCCGCGACCAGGGCGTCGAGCCCTTGCTCGGTGGTCGGGTAGTTGAAATTATCCAGCTTGTAGAGCTTGAGTGCGGCGGACAATCCACTGATGTCACTTTTTGCTTTGGCGACGAAGGCCTCTTCCTGGCGGCCGATGACTCGCGGCAACACCAATGTCGCGAGCAGTCCCAGTATGACAACCACGACCATGATTTCGATTAAGGTAAAGCCCCGTTGACGCATAATTCATCCTCAGCCGATCAATTGATTGATGTCGAATATAGGCAGCAGTATCGCCAGCACAATCATGAGTACTATACCACCCATAATGAGGATCATCAGGGGTTGAAACAGGCTGACCATGACCTCGAGGCGTGTCTCGAGTTCGCGCTCCTGGGTGATGGCCGTCTTCTCGAGCATCTCCTCGAGACGTCCACTCGCCTCGCCGCTGGAAACCATCTGTATGAGAATTGGCGGAAAAAAACCTGTGCGATCCAGCGCGCGGTTGAGCGTTACACCCTCCGCCACCTCGTCCCGCGCCTTGCGCAAACCCTGGCGAATGGCCAGGTTGTTGACTACCGCGCTGGCGGCGTCCATCGCGGTTAACAGCGGCACACCGCTGCCCACCATGATGGACAGGGTGCGCGCCATGCGTGTCGTATTAATGCCGCGAATGGTGCGTCGCAACCAGGGTACATGCAGAAGATTGCGATGCAGCCACATGCGCGGGGCACCTTGGCGGAACAAAAGATAGAATCCTGCCAGCAGTATCGCGATGCCAGCGAACAGCCAAATGCCGTAGCTCTGCAGAAAATCTGTGATGGCGATAAAACTGCGCGTCAACAAGGGTAACGTCTGACCCGTGTCCTCAAAGACGCGTACGACTTTCGGCACCACGTAAGTGAAAAGAAAGAAAATGATCGCCAACGACATCAACAGCAATATCGATGGGTAGATCAGCGCGAGACTGATGCGCTGCCGCAAACCTTGGCGTGCCTCGGTAAAATCGGCGAGACGCTCAAGGATGATATCGAGGCGCCCGGATTGCTCACCGGCGTCGACCGAGGCGCGGTAAATATTCGGAAACGCGCTGGGGTAGGCGGCGATCGCATTGGCCAGAGAATGGCCCTCCATGACCATGGAACGGACACCGCTGAGGATGGTCTTGAGCCTATGTGCTTCAGTCTGGCGGATCAGCCCCTGCAGGGACTCTTCGATTGTGAGGCCGGAGGCGACCAGGGTGGCAAATTGGCGGGTGATCAATGCAAGTTCGCTTTCGCGGATGCGGCCCCCGCCGAGGGCGGGTTTGCCCTTGGTCGGAACATCGTCGCGTACGCCAACTACCCGCAGCGGGGTCAGCCCCTGTTCACGCAGCGATTGGCGGATCTGTCGCGGCGCGTCACCGGTAATGACGCCTCGCACGGTGCGCCCACGGTCGTCTAATGCCTGGTACTCAAACGCGGCCATGGAACATATCCGGGGAGTTCAACTGATTAGCAGGGTCAAATTATTCATCACGGGTTACGCGAACCACCTCGTCGAGGCTGGTAACGCCGGACAATACTTTTTCAAAACCATCGTGCTTCAGACCACGACTGGTTTGGCGCACGTGCCGGAGCATTTCGTCCTCGGCGACACCATCGTGAATCATGGTGCGCAACTCTGCATCCGCTACGATAAGCTCAAAGATTCCGGTCCGGCCACGGTAACCGGTATATCCACAGAGATCGCAGCCGATGGGTTCGAAGATTTCCGTGTCCGGTGCCACACCGACACCCAGGAGTTCACGTTCACCGGCCGTGGTGACCCTGGACTCCTTGCAGCCGTCGCACAACACGCGCACAAGCCGCTGCGCGAGCACGCCCAACAGACTGGAGGCAATCAAAAACGGCTCGATACTCATGTCGACCAGGCGCGTGAAGGCGCCGATGGCGGTATTCGTATGCAGGGTCGACAATACCAGGTGACCGGTCAAGCTGGCCTGCACGGCAATTTCCGCGGTTTCCTGGTCACGAATCTCGCCCACCAGGACCACATCGGGGTCCTGGCGCAAAATCGACCGCAAGCCCGTGGCAAAACTCAGATTGATCTTCGAATTGACCTGCATCTGGCCGATGCCGTCGAGATCGTACTCAATGGGATCCTCGACCGTGAGTATATTAAGTTGCGTACGATCAAGCCGGCTCAGCCCCGCGTACAGGGTTGTCGTCTTACCTGAGCCAGTGGGCCCGGTGACCAGGACGACGCCATGTGGGTTGTGGATCAGCTCGTCGAACTTCTTGCGCAGCGCCTCATCCATACCCAAAAGCGCGATATCCGTACGTGCACTTTGTTTGTCCAGTATCCGCAAAACCACCCGCTCGCCGTGGCGGGCCGGCAGGGTCGATACCCGGACGTCGACCGGATGCCCGCCCACCCGTAATGAAATGCGGCCGTCCTGGGGCAGGCGTTTCTCGGCGATATCCAGGCGCGCCATAATCTTGAGGCGCGAAACGATGGCGCCATGCAAGGCCCGCTGCGGTTCGACGATGTCGCGTAAAATGCCGTCGACCCGGAAGCGCACCACAGAACGCTGCTCAAATGCCTCGATATGAATATCCGAGGCATTTTCGCGTATCGCCTGGGTCAGCAAGGCATTGATGAGGCGAATGACCGGCGCGTCGTCCGCAGCCTCCAGCAGATCGGTGGCTTCCGGGAGATCCTGCGCCAGGCGTTCGAGGTCCACCTCCTCGCCCAGATCATCCACCATGGCGGTGGCCTCTGACTGGCTGCGGTCGTAGGACTCTCGCAGCAAGGCATCGAACTGGTCAGCCGCGACACGATGAAACAGCAATCCCTTGCCAAGGTTGCGTCGCAGCTCCGATCGCAGCGAAACCGTAGGCTGCTCGCGACACAATACGTGCACATGCTCGGCATCACGCTGCGCCGCGAGCACGCCGTGCCGCTGCGCGAAGTGAAACGGAATCTGTGCCGCCAGCTCGGCATCAATCTCACCGTGCCACGGCTGACTGGGGTCGGCGGAGGAAAGCTGTTGTGAATCGCTGGCCATCATCGTAAGCGGGTATTTAGATGTCTACCGTTGCAACCAGGGTCGGCCGTCCTGCATCAGCCACGGCAGGTCGTCCACGTTCTGGCTGCCCGGCGGCAGTTCCGGCAACAACGGTTTCTTCGTGCCGTAGAGCAGATGCTTCGTATCCGGCAGGCTTTCTCGCTGTTGCTGGCGCACCAACTCGTATTTGTCCCGCGTATGGCCTGCCAGATCCCAATGCGAGCGCACGATCTTCGGTCGCAGGAACACCATCAGATTGCGTTTGACCGCGGATTTGGATTTCTTGCGGAACAGGCTGCCAACAACGGGGATCTTGCCGAGTACCGGCACCCATTCGACCGTGTCCTGCATGTCGTCCCTAATCAACCCGCCCAGCACGATGATCTGCGCATCGTCGACCATGACCGTCGCCTTGATGGAGCGGGTGTCGGTGATCAGGTCGGAGGCACCCTCCACTACGGTGGGGCTCACACTGGACAGCTCCTGCTCGATTTCCAGACGCATGGAGTTGTCCTTGTTGATCTGTGGCGTCAATTTAAGGGTCAGGCCCACGTCCTTGCGCTCGATGGTCTGGAAAGGGTTCACTACCGCGCCGGTTTCGGGATCGGTGGTGGTCGTTGTGCCGGTAGTAAACTGGCCGGTCACGAAGGGCACTTCCTGGCCCACCACGATTTCCGCAGTCTCGTTGTCCAGGGTCAACAGGTTGGGCGTCGAAATAATGTTGGCGTTTGAGTCGGAACGCAATGCGGACAACACGACGCTCAGCTCGGGCCCCTCTTCGCCGAACAAATTGGTAACCAGCTCGCTGATGTAGCCCAGGGTCAGGCCGCCGGTGACATCAGAGAATCCGGTGTTGCCGCTGGTCTGCCCGGTTTGCAGATTGTTGTCGTTGAATTCCCAGCGCACGCCGATATCGGCAGCCTTATCCTCGCCGACTTCGGCAATGAGGACTTCGACAAATACCTGGGCGCGGCGGATATCGAGCCGGTTGATGACGTCCTGAATAAACACGAATTCGTCTTGCGGCGCCTGCAACACCAGGGAATTCGTTGCTTCGTCGGCCTGTACCGACACCGGTTGCGCCTTCGCCTTGGCGTCGCCGGTCTTCTGCCGCGACGTGAGTATGTTATTCAGCAGCGAGACCATTTCCGTCGCCTTGGCGTATTGCAGGTAGACCACGTGAATGTCGCCCCGCGCCTGCGGTTGGTCGATTCGGGAAACGACCTTCAATACCCGTTTCACATTGGATGCGGTATCGGTGAACACCAGCGTATTCGACGGTGCGTGGGCGGCGAAATGACTCGTCGGGGGCAACAGCGGGCGCAGCACCGGTATCAATTCCTGCGCGGAGCCATGCTTCAATTGATAGATCTGCGTGACATAAGCGTCGCCCTCCGGCGGCGGCCCGAAACTGGACGTCGGCGTGGGACTTTGCTTGACCAGGCTCGCGGGAACGACCTTGGTGATGCCCGTTTCCGTATCGATGGCGGCGAAGTTATGCACCTCCAGTACCGACAAAAACACCTGATAGACCTGGTCGATGCTGAGCTTGTCACCCGATACCAGGGTCACCTTGCCCTTCACCCGCGGATCGATAATGAAGTTGCGCCCGGTAATCTGGGACACCGTGCTGATAAAGGCCTGAATGTCGGCATCCTGAAAATTAAGGGTAATCCGGTCGCCTTGCGCGGCGCCGGTCTGGGCGACCGTCGGCGCCACTGCATGACTGGTGTCGATAGTGAGCGAAATGCTGATGAGGAACGCCGCCAGAAAGGTTGTCCGTCGACCGAAAAACAGCTTGCTGATCTTTTTCATTTAGTCTTCTATCCTGGCGGCTCGCTAATTTGCTTTTTCAGCCGAATTTTTGTCGCCGGTTCTCGTCCTGGGCGCCTTCTGGCTCTGGCGTGCACGGGCGGATACCGCCGGTGCGGGCCGTCGCGGCGGCCGTACTCCACTCGTTTGGCGACGCGGTCTGCCGGGAACTGTCGCGCTGGGCAACGGCACCTGGCGTTGGCCGCTCGTTTCCGGCCGCAACAGGGGCAGACTCTCGAATTTTCCCTTGCGGCTTAACAACACTTGCCCTGCCTGAATACTATGCAGCTTGGCGTCGGTTTTTTCTAACACATCGCCAATCGCGTAGCTACGCGCCTGCTCATTTTCGACGCGAATGACCGCGCGGGCAACACCTGAATCTGCGCTGGCGACCACGCCGAGCAGCGTCAAGCGCAACTTGGTTTGCGGTGCCTGGGTGGGAGCCGACTCGACCTTTTTTGCCCCCGGGTCGCCAAAAAGGTGGGCGGCGACAACCTTTCCGATTGGATAGACCTGTTCGGCGCCGGCCGGACCGGGTGCCGTCGGCGCTGCCGGTGCCGCGACCCGATCGGTGGGGGTGGTGCGAAAGGTAAATGCGGTACCGGCCACCGCGGCCGCCAACAACACGAAGGCGATCAGCGTCAGTAGCAGTGCCGCGGGTTTACTGTATGGCCACGTGGCCCCAAGCGCGTTCATTGTCACCGTCGACCCCACCGACTACCGCGTTTGTTCAAGCATAGGTAAATTCGCTATTACTTACAAGGCTTTCAGTGAGTTAGCATGGTTTTCTAAGAACCAACGGTAGGTCTCGTCAATGCCCTCGCGCAATTCGATCTTGGCGTGCCAGCCAAGCCCGTTGATACGGGAGCTGTCCAACAGTTTGCGTGGGGTGCCGTCCGGCTTATCGGTGTCAAAGCGGATAGTGCCCGCGTAGCCCACCACATCGCACACCAGCTCGACCAATTGCCGAATGGTCACCTCGGTCCCGGAACCGATATTGAGCATCTCTGTATAGCCTGATTGCCGCATGACGAACACGCAGGCATCCGCCAGATCATCGACGTGCAGGAACTCGCGGCGCGGTGCGCCCGTGCCCCATACCGATATGTGCCCGGCGTTCGACACCTTCGCTTCATGTGCCTTGCGAATCAGCGCTGGCAGTACATGGGATGTTTCAAGATCAAAATTGTCGCCGATGCCGTAGAGATTGGTGGGCATAACGCTCACGAAGTCAGTGCCATGCTGTGCATTGTAGGCCTCGCACATTTTAATACCCGCGATCTTCGCAACCGCATAAGGCTCGTTGGTCGATTCCAGTGGTCCGGTAAGCAAATACTCCTCGCGCATGGGTTGCGGGCAGTCCCGCGGATAGATGCAGGAGCTGCCGAGAAACAGCAGCCGTTTCACACCGCTGCGGTACGCCGCATCGATGATGTTGGTCTGCATCATCAGGTTTTCGTAGATAAATTCGGCCCGGTAGGTGTCGTTGGCCTGAATACCGCCGACCTTGGCGGCAGCGAGAAATACGTAATCCGGTCGTTCCTGCTCGAAAAAGGCGCGCACAGAGGCTTGCTCGCGCAAATCCAGTTCACGACGCGCACGGCAAATGACATTGGTATACCCCTGGGTCAGCAACGCGCGCGTGATTGCGGAGCCCACCAGGCCGCGATGACCCGCGACGAAGATTGTTGCATCCGTGTTCATGGAAAAATCAACGTATGACCCGCATCAGGCCATGTTCTCCAGAATCACCGCCTCCACCGCTGCCAATGTGGCCTCCACGGTCATTGGCTCGACGCTTTGTTTGATAGCGGTATCGGGATCCTTGAGCCCATGCCCGGTCAAGGTGCAGACAATGCTGCTGCCGGCCGCGACCTTGCCGTTTTCGATGTCTTTCAAAACACCTGCCAGGGAGGTTGCGGACGCCGGCTCACAAAACACGCCCTCGCGCTCGGCCAGGAGTTTTTGTGCCGCGAGAATCTCGGCGTCGCTGCACTCCGCAAACCAACCGCCGGATTCTTCGCTCACCTTCCAGGCCTGGTTCCAGGATTGCGGATGCCCGATACGTATCGCGGTGGCGATCGTCTCCGGATGGTCGATCATCTCGCCGCGCATAAACGGGGCCGCGCCGGCCGCCTGATAACCCAGCATGCGCGGGCGCGTATCAACGATGGCCTCGCGTGCGTACTTACACTGACCCGAACAGAAACTGCAGGCCGCGGTGACCTGGGCACCGGCGACAGACGAATATTCGCAATAGCCGATCCAGTGCGCCGTGATATTGCCGGCGTTGCCGACCGGCAGGCAATGATAATCCGGCGCTCGGCCAAGCTCTTCGATGATCTCGAAGGCCGCAGTCTTCTGACCCTGCAGGCGGTAGGGATTGATCGAGTTGACGATAGTGACCGGCGCCGACTCCGCGACCCGCTTAACCAGGTCCATACCGACGTCAAAGTTGCCCTTGATCTGCAAAACCTTGGCACCGTGCATCATTGCCTGTGCCAGCTTGCCCAGTGCGATTTTACCTTCGGGGATAATGACGAAGGCGGTGATTCCGGCGCGCGCGGCGTAGGCGGCGGCCGATGCCGAGGTATTTCCGGTCGACGCACAGATAATGGCCTTACTGCCCTCCTCCACCGCTTTGGTGACCGCCATAGTCATGCCTCGATCCTTGAATGAACCCGTCGGGTTGAGGCCCTCGAATTTCACGTAGATATCCAGGTCTCTACCCAGGTCATCGCATATATTGTCGAGACGGATGAGTGGTGTATTGCCCTCACCGAGACTGATCACACGCGCATCGGTCGATACCGGCAGGCGATCCCGATAGGTTTCGATCAGTCCTGTGTAACGGCTACGAAATGACATATTGACCTCGTTAAGTATTCGCTACGCGAGCTTGTGCCCGCGTCCGGTGCTTACTCGCGATTGAGATATTCCAGCCGTATGCGCATGATCGGCGCGGTGATCGTTGCCAGCTGTTCGATCCGCGCGATCGCCTCGTTCATGTTCTGTTCGCGCACGGTGTGCGTGAGGATGATTACCGGCACGCGGTTTTCGCCCTCCCGCGGTTCCTTCTGGATGATGGCCTCGATGCTGATTGTGGATTCAGCCAGAATATGTGTCACTTCGGCCAGTACACCGGGCTGATCCACGGCCTCGATGCGCAGATAATACGCGGTTTCGACCTCATCCATGGGCAAGACCGGCAGGTCGGATAGCGCATCCGCCTGAAATGCGAGATGAGGTACGCGATTTTCCGGGTCAGTGGTCAGCGCCCGCACCACGTCCACCAGATCGGCGACCACCGCCGAGGCGGTAGCATCCGCGCCGGCGCCGGCGCCGTAGTAGAGGGTCGGACCCACTGCGTCGCCTTTAACCAGCACCGCATTCATTACGCCATCCACGTTCGCCAACAGGCGGCGCTCCGGAATCAATGTCGGGTGCACCCGCAGCTCGATGCCTTGTGCAACCCGCTTGGCGATGCCCAGGTGTTTAATTCGATAACCCAGTTCCTCGGCATAGACCACATCGTCATGGCTGATGCGCGCAATCCCCTCGGTGTAGGTCTTGGCAAACTGCAGCGGTATGCCGAAAGCGATGGCGGCGAGAATCGTCAATTTGTGGGCCGCGTCGATGCCCTCCACATCGAAGGTCGGATCCGCTTCGGCATAACCCTGTGCCTGTGCATCGGCAAGCATATCCGCGAAATCACGGCCTTGATCACGCATGCCGGTTAGGATGTAGTTACCGGTGCCGTTGATGATGCCGGCCAGCCATTCGATACGATTGCCGGCCAAACCCTCGCGAATCGCCTTAATGATGGGAATTCCGCCCGCTACCGCCGCCTCGAAGGCCACCATGACGCCGTGCTTTTGCGCCGCGGCAAAGATCTCATTGCCGTGCACGGCGATCAGGGCCTTGTTTGCGGTGACTACGTGCTTACCGTTCGCGATCGCAGCGAGCACGAGTTCCCGCGCCAGCGTATCGCCGCCGATGAGCTCCACGACAACGTCGATATCCGGCGCTGAAACGATCTCGTGCGGATCCGTGGTCAAGCGAAAACCGCTGGTGTCGCAGATCCGCGATTTCCCGGTATCGCGGGTGGCGGCCATTGCAATTTCGATACCGCGTCCGGCACGCCGGGTAATTTCACCCGCGTTACGCGATAACACGTTGACGGTACCGCCGCCTACGGTACCCAAACCCAGAATGCCAATTTTTACCGGTTTCACTACGACGTTCCTATATTAGTGCCGCCCAGGCTTGCGGGCCCGCGGCACATTAACACTGCGTTGAGTTGAATGGGAGTGCCTGCGCTGACGACTCAAAGGGCCACGGCTTGCTGTGTATCCTTTCTGATCATGTGTCGAATCGAGCGGATAGCCTGGCGCGTGCGATGCTCGTTCTCGATTAATGCGAAGCGAACATAGCCTTCGCCATATTCGCCAAAGCCAATCCCCGGCGAGACAGCCACCTTTGCTTCACGCAAAAGCTTTTTTGAGAATTCGAGTGAACTCAGGTCTGCATACATTGCGGGGATCTTCGCCCATACGAACATGGTTGCCTGGGGTTTTTCGACTGGCCAGCCCGCGGTCTGCAGGCCGTCACAGAGGACGTCACGGCGGCGCTGATAGGTGTCGCGAAGATCCCGCACATAGTCCTGTGGACCTTCCAGCGCGACGATCGAAGCAACTTGAATTGGCGTAAACATCCCGTAGTCCAGGTACGATTTCATGCGTCCCAACGCCGCCACCAGAGTCGGATTGCCGGCCATAAAACCTACCCGCCAACCGGGCATGCTGTAGCTCTTCGATAGACTGTAAAATTCCACGGCGATATCCTTGGCCCCCGGAACCTCCAGGATCGACGGCGCCACATAGCCATCAAATACGATATCGGCGTAGGCCAGATCATGCACCACCCACACGCCATGTTCCTTCGCAATGGTGACAACCTTGGCGAGAAAGTCCAGGTCAACGCACTGGGTGGTCGGATTGCTGGGAAAGTTGAGGACCAGCATCTTCGGTACCGGCCAGGAATTCTTGATCGCCTTTTCGAGTTCAGCAAAGAAATCGACGCCCGGCACGATCGGCACATGCCGTATGTCCGCGCCGGCAATAATGAATCCGTATGGATGTATAGGGTACGCCGGATTCGGCACCAGCACCGCGTCACCCGGTCCGACGGTGGCCAACGCCAGGTGCGCCAGGCCCTCCTTCGATCCGATGGTCACAATGACCTCATCGTCCATGTCCAGGTCCACGTCGTAGCGCGTCTTATACCACCCACAGATGGCACGGCGCAGACGCGGTATCCCGCGCGACAGTGAATAGCGATGCGTGTCGCGACGCTGCGCGGCCTCGCACAGCTTATCAATCACGTGCTGCGGCGGTGGCAAGTCCGGATTGCCCATGCCGAAGTCGATGATGTCCTCGCCGCGATGACGTGCCTGCGCCTTAAGCTCATTGACGATGGCGAAGACATACGGTGGCAGGCGTTTGATGCGCGGGAATTGATCCATTATTAAGGGTCGCGGGACAAAGTTTCTGTTGACAAGCTAGGTTCGATTTTTCGTCTATATCACTGTATTATAGGGGCCTTAAGAGGCTGCGCAACACCGCAGGGTCGTGCCCCGGAACCGCTTTCGGGGACCGCTTTGCTACACTACGCGCTGGCCACTGCCATGTCCACGCTCCCCTTAGTATGAAACTTCATCTCGATGTCGCCGGCGGCAATACCATCCGCACCCACGCCACGGGCCGGATCCAGGTTAATGATGCGGTATTTACGCGTAGCTTAATTGTCCTGCCGAACCAGATTATCAGCGACTGGCCACCACAATCCTTCGCCGAACTCGCTGCGGCCCATTTCGCACAAATTGCCGCCTGCGAGCCGGAGATCGTCATCCTTGGCACCGGCAGCACGCAGCGCTTTCCGGCGCCGCAGTTGACGCGTGACCTGGTCGAGCAAGGAATTGGTTGGGAAGTGATGGGCACCCCTGCCGCCTGTCGAACCTACAACATCCTTATGGGCGATGGGCGCAAGGTGGCAGCGGCGATCATCGTCGAATAGCGCACGTCTTATTCCAGCAGGGCATCGAGCGAGTACCCCTTCTGTTCAAGCAGTGCCCGCAGTCGCTGCAAGGCCTCCATCTGGATTTGGCGCACGCGCTCCCGGGTAACGCCGACGTCCAGGCCGACCTGCTCCAGGGTCGATACCTCGCGCCCGTGCAGGCCAAAACGGCGTTCGACCACCTCGCGCTGCTTGTCGGTCAGCGCGCCCAGCCATTCATCGATATAACCCTGAACTTTTTCGCTCTGCAGCACCTGCGCCGGATCCGGCGAGCGCTCATCCGGGATTGCGTCGAGCAGGGTCCGATCGTGGTCTCCGTCCAAAGGTGTATCGACAGATGCGACCCGCTCGTACAGGCCGAGCATTTTTTTGACGTCCTGGATCGGTACATCCAGATGTTTGGAGATCTCTTCCGCGCTCGGCTCATGGTCCAGAGTCTGCCAAAGGCGTTTGGCGGCGCGCTGGTAGATGTTGATTTCCTTCAGCACATGCACGGGAAGCCGAATGGTGCGGGTCTGGTTCATGATGGCGCGCTCGATCGTCTGGCGTATCCACCACGTTGCATAGGTAGAAAATCGGAAACCGCGCTCGGGATCGAACTTTTCCACCGCCCGAATCAGGCCGAGATTCCCCTCCTCGATCAGGTCGAGCAACGGCAAGCCGCGATTCAGGTAACGCCGCGCAATCTTCACCACCAGGCGCAGATTGCTTTCGATCATTCGGTGGCGTGCCGCTTCCTGCCCCTTTTGCACGAGGCGCCCGTAATAAACCTCTTCTTCGGCCGTCAGCAGTGGCGAGAAGCCGATTTCCCGCAAATAGAGCTGTGTCGCGTCGGCCTGACTTTTTGTTGACGTGGTTGTACGCCTGCGGCCTGCGCCCGCGGCCGATTTGGCCGAATCCTTAGCGGCTATCTCGGCAGTCTTGTCGTCATCCTGACGTCGCACCCGTTCTTCATCAGTCTCACGCATTAATCGAGGGGCCGTACGCCCATGCACTTATCGTTTAGGGAGGTAACGTAGCGGGTTAACCGGGACGCCCTGGCGACGTATTTCGAAATGAAGTTTGACGCGATCAGTGCCGCTACTACCCATTTCTGCAATACGATGGCCGCGCCGCACCCAATCGCCTTCGCTGACATACACCTTGTCGTTGTGTGCATAAGCACTTAGGAATGTTTCGTTATGCTTTAGGATAATAAGCTGACCGTATCCGCGAAGTCCACCGCCCTTGTAGACTACCTTGCCATCAGCGGCGGCCTTGACGGTCTGACCACGCCGACCGGCAATATCGACACCCTTGTTGCCCGCACGTTTTGAAAAACGGCGCTGGATGCGGCCGGACGACGGCCAGGTCCAGCGAACCGTGCGGGGCCAGGACGCGGGGGCGGCAGCACCTGGCGCCTTGCTGGGGCTTGTCCGTGGCTTGTTGCCACGCGCCGTGCCGGGTGCTGGCTTTCCGGTGGCACGGCTGGACGATGCTCGCGGCGTGGTCGGCGGGCCCGGGCGCAGGCGCAGCCGCTGGCCCGGACGAATCAAATAAGGGGCGTCGATGCGGTTCCATTCGGCAAGCTTCCGATAGTCGATATCCTGTTCCCAGGCGATGTTGTAGAGCGTGTCACCGGGGCGGACCGTGCGGTAGGTGGTCCGGTCCGTGTCTACGGCCCTGCGCTCCTCCATGGGCGCATGGACTGCGGCGCTGCCGCAACCCACCACCAGCAGAACGATCGCAACGATACCGATCAGTCGTACGCGGCTCAGCGCTACCTCCCGAAGACGATATAGGCCAGCACGGCCAGGGTCACGACAATCCAGCCGATGTGATCCAGCTTCGATTCCAGTGCACCCATCACCCGCTCGCCACCCCAATAGACTAGGCCGGCGACCAGGAAGAATCGCGCGCCACGACCAATCAATGATGCAATAAGAAATGGGGCCAGGGCCATTGAGGTGACACCGGCGCTGATGGTGAAAATCTTGTAGGGAATCGGCGTGAAACCCGCGAGAAAAATAACCCAGAAGCCGTAATCGGCAAACCAGGCCTGCGCGCGCGCGAAATGTTCGCCGGCATGGTAAAAGTCGATTATGGGCACGGCGAGCTCGTGGTAAAGGAAGACGCCGATGTAATAGCCCAATACGGCACCGAGCACGGAAGCGATCGTCGTGAGCATGGCATAACCCCATGCGGATTGGCGTTTGGCCAACACCATCGGTGCGAGCATGACATCCGGCGGCACTGGAAAAAATGACGACTCGGTGAAGCTCAATGCGGCGAGATAGCGAGGCGCGTGCGGGTGTTTGGCCCAGATCAAGACCTTCGCATAAAGCCAGGAGAAAATGCGCATCAGGTGGCTCCCGGTATCATGGGTACAAACGTCACCAGTTCGATATGCTCACGACTGAACTCCGAATCATTGCGGGTGATCCGCAACAACTCCTGGGTACGCTCGTTGCCCACCGGAATCACCATGCGCCCACCCGGCGCAAGCTGCGCAAGCAGTGCCTCGGGGATGTCCGCGGGTGCGGCCGTGACCAGGATGGCGTCGTAGGGTGCGTGAGCCGGCCAGCCGTCGCCGCCGTCTGCGTGTCGAAAATGCACGTTGCGAATGCGTAACTCGAACAGCGTCGACATGGCCCGATTCATCAGCGGACGGATGCGTTCTACGGTATAGACTTCCCGTGCAACCACCGCGGCGACCGCCGCTTGATAGCCGGACCCGGTCCCGATCTCCAACACCTTGCCAAGCGGACCTTGTGCCAGCAAGGCCTCAGTCATTTTCGCGACCACGTAGGGTTGGGAAATGGTCTGGTTATAGCCGATCGGAAGTGAAGTGTCTTCGTAGGCACGAGACGCCAGCGCCTCGTCGAGAAAAATATGCCGCGGGACTTGCTCGATTGCGTCGAGTACGCGCTCGTCATGAATGCCCTGGTCACGCAGCCGCTGCACGAGCCGCCGCCGGGTGCGCAACGACGTCATGCCGATACCCGAGTGGCGCAGATTGCTGTGGTCTTTCATTCCATCAGCCATGTTGCCACCTGGTCGAGTGCGGTGTAGCGCGTCAGATCCACATGTAAGGGAGATATGGAGACGCGGTTATTGCGCACGGCGAAGAAATCCGTGCCCGGTCCCGCGTCTTGTTCGGCGCCGGCCGGTCCCACCCAGTAGACTGTTTCACCCTGCGGGTTCACATCGGGAATCACCGGTTCTGACTTATGACGGTGACCCAGGCGCGTGGCTTCGTAGCCAGCGAGCTGATCCATAGGCAGCGGCGGTACATTGACGTTCAATATCGTATCCGCGGGTAGTGGACTATCGTGCAGCTTGTCGAGGATTTTCAGAACCGCTTGGGCAGCCGTCGGGAAAAACTGTTCGGCCCCATCCACCAGGGACACGGCGATGGCGGGCAGTCCGAGAAAGCGTCCTTCCATCGCGGCGGCCACGGTGCCGGAATAAAGGACGTCATCACCGAGATTTGCGCCGCTGTTGATTCCGGCAATGACCATATCGGGTTCCTGCGCCATAATGCCGGTGATTGCCAGATGCACACAATCGGTAGGCGTGCCGTCGACGTAATAGAAACCATTATCGCTTTGTCGCACACGCAATGGACTGCGCAAGGTAAGTGAGTTGCTTGCGCCGCTACGATCCCGATCGGGCGCCACCACCGTCACCTCGCCAATCGGTTCCAGGGCCGCCGCAAGACACGCGAGACCCGGCGCCAGATAACCATCATCGTTACTTAATAAAATTCGCACCGGCCCTGTATCTTGTTCAAATAATGTCGGGGCGCGGACAGGTGAAACGGCCCGAGCCCCACTTCCTCTCGTGTCGCCGAAAAGTCCGCTGGGTTTGGATGCCGGCGCGCCCCCCTGACGTGCCGACGCGCATTTTAAAGGGCATTCGCAAAATTGTGTATCGCCATCACGGCGGGCGGCGCGAACCCGACTAGTCGATGGCCTGGTAATAGAGATTCTGGGGGTGATTGGCCTGCGCGAAGAAGAACCAGCGTTCCGCAATAAGTCCCAGATAATGCACGATAAAGGCCTGAACCAGAAGCGTGGTCGAGCGCTCTTTGAGGCCGAATGAAAGCAGGACCAGAGGTACTACGAATGCCAGCGCCAGGAATATCCACTTGATCGAGCGAAACATCCACCCGGGCGCGCCGTGGAAGAATTCTCGAGTATTGAATGAGCCCCCCATGAAGCCCTGCGTCGTTTGCGAAATACGCGTGTGTCGAACGCCGATCGCGGTTTGCAGGCTGGATTTGGACTTGATTCGTGCGTTGCGAATCAGTGACGCGCTGCGAGTAATCAAACCCAGCAATACCAGCCAGATGGCGGCGATAGCGCAGAAAGCGAGTAACGCGGGCGCGACGTAGGCCACATAAGCGCTGGCGAAGATGAATCCGGATGCAAGCCCCAACAAGGTATAGTTGATCACCGTCAACGGGCTCGCCCATTCCTGCAGGAACTTGATACACGCATAAATCATGCCCGTGCTTACGAATAGGGTAAATGTCGCCAGCATTCCGAATGCCCCGACGATCAGTGACAAGTCACCGCCAACAGGCGACACGCGCGAAAAATTGCCGAGATTCCAGCCGAAGTGGTGCACCGCACCGTAGGTCAGGGCGGCGGCGATGGTAATCGGCAACACGATCACCTCGCGCGAGAGCCAGGAAGTGCGCCATCGTGCCGCCGAACGCCAGGCCCGTTCCGGATGGCCGAGATGAAAGAAAGATGCGATCAGGCCGCCGACCAGGAACAGGGCCACCACCAGGCTGCCGACGGCATACACCCCGCGCTCCTGCACCGGCAGCAGGCCAACCGCGGCTAACACCTCCGCCGCATACAGGGCCACAAACAGACCCTGGCCGGTGCCGATGAGGGTCGTTAGGAAGATTACGGAGAAAGCGGGATGCATGATTACCTCAGGTTCAAGATACAAGTTTCAAGATACAAGCGAGGAAGGCATACCAACCAAATTGCCCGAGCATAATTCTTTAACTTTTATCTTGTATCTTGCAACTTGTAGCTTCATTACCAACTTGTCACATCGTCCAGGGTCTGTTCCGTGACCGGTCCCTCGGGCCGCTCGGTTTCCCGTTTCAGCGGATTATCGGCGCGTATCAATTCGTCCTTATGGATCTTGATCTCGGTGCGGCGCCGCGGCAGGTAGTGATTCGCAGGCCGTGTCCCCCATTCCGGCATCAACGCATAGCCGCCTTCGTCTCGAATCGCTCGCGACACCACGGATTCGGAATCATGCACGTCACCGAACAATCGCGCCGAGGTTGGGCAGGCCAAAACACAAGCCGGCTTGCGTTCCGTCTCCGGCAAGGTCGCGTCGTAAATCCGATCCACGCACAAGGTACACTTTTTCATTACCTTTTGGTGTTCGTCGATCTCGCGTACACCATAAGGACAGGCCCATGAGCAGTATTTGCAGCCGATGCACTTGTCATAGTCCACCAGGACGATACCGTCCTCTTCCCGTTTATAGCTTGCGCCGGTGGGGCAAACCGGGACGCAGGGCGGTTCTTCGCAATGCAGACAGGATTTCGGAAAGTGCACCGTGGCGGTGTCGGGATAGGTGCCCACCTCGAAGGTCTGCACGCGATTGAAAAAGGTGCCGGTAGGATCCGCCGCATAAGGATTGTCGTCGGACATGAAACCCGCCGGTCCCGAGGTGTTCCATTCCTTGCAGCTGGTCACGCAGGCGTGACAACCCACGCAGACATTCAGGTCGATGATCAGTGCCAGTTGCGTCATATCAGCAATTCTCTAGCGGAAAACAGTAAAGCGCAGGAACCGGCGCTCATCACTCGCTACTCGAAACTCGCGACTTCTTGCCGGCGAAATAGCCGAGCCATGACTTCGCGCGCGGCGCCTGCCCGGGGACCGGGTCGAACGCCTGGAACTGCGGCGCAGTGGCATGTTCCTCATGCGGCTCGGTCTTGTAGACCCGCACCCGCACGTCGTACCACGCCGCCTGCCCGGTGACCGGATCCGAATTCGACACATATTCGCCGGCGGTGCCGGCCGGCAGTTCTTCTGCGATCAAATGGTTGAGCAGAAACCCCTTGCGCGACTCGTTCGCATTCGGTGTCAGGTTCCAGGCCCCGGCGGCCTTGCCGATGGCGTTCCAGGTCCATACTGTGCCCGGCTCGACGGCCTCGGAGAACTTGCATAGGCAACGCACCTTGCCCCACATGGACTCGACCCAGACCCAGTCGCCGTCCGCAAAGCCACCTTGCTCACCGAGGCGCGGATTCATGTATAAATGATTATGCGTGTGAATCTGACGCAACCAGGCATTCTGTGAATCCCAGGAGTGATACATGGCCATTGGTCGCTGCGTGACGGCATTCAATGGATACTGCCGTTTATCGGTCTGCTGAGTCTCCAGGGGTTCGTAATAAAACGGTAGCGGATCGAAATAGGTCTCGATGCGCTCACGCAAATGATCCGGCGGTTGCTTGCCGTCCCACTTGCCTTGTGCGGACAGGCGAAACTTCTGTAAAACCTCGGAATAGACGTGCAGCAGAATCGGTTCTGCATAGCGTGTCAGTCGATGTCTCTGCGCCCATTCGAGGTAACCCTGATTCCAGTTTCGCATGTACTGGTAGGATTTGGGCAACTCGTAACGAAAGACGCAATTGTTCTTTTCGTACATTTGCCACTGATTGGGGTTGGGCTCCCCTTTCATGAACTTCTCGCCGCCTTTGCCGCGCCAACCCGCCAGGAAGCCGATTCCCGACCCGGGGTCGGTTTCATAATTGATAATAAAGTCCGGGTAGTTGCGATACTTGCGTGAGCCATCCGCGTTCACAAAAACCGGCAACCCCAGGCGCGAGCCAATCTCAATGAGAACCTCTTGAAACGGCTTACATTCGCCCTTGGGCGGAACCACCGGGATGCGTACCGAATCCACCGGACCGTCGTACTCGGAGATGGGACGATCCAGCATGGACATGACGTCATGGCGTTCCAGGTAGGTCGTATCCGGTAGTACCAGATCCGCGAATGCCACCATTTCGGACTGAAAAGCGTCACACACGACGATGAACGGGATCTTGTGTTCACCGTCATCGTTCTTGTCGTTTAGCATCTTGCGGATCTCCACGGTGTTCATGGTGGAGTTCCATGCCATGTTGGCCATGAAGATGAGCAAGGTGTCGATAGGATACGGGTCACCGCGCCAGGCATTGGTGATGACGTTATGCATCATGCCGTGCACTGACAACGGATACTCCCAGGAAAAGGCCTTATCGATCCGTACCGGTTTGCCTGCATCGTCGACAAACAGGTCGTCCGGCTCGGCGGGCCAGCCCAACGGCATGCCCGCGAGCGGCGATTCGGGCTTGACTGCCTCGGGACCGCGCGGGGTTTTGGCGCACGGTGGGATCGGCCTGGGAAACGGCGCCTTGTGGCGGAAACCACCGGGACGGTCGATGGTACCCAATAATGTCATGAGAATGGAAAGCGCGCGGATGCTATGAAATCCATTCGAGTGGGCCGCCAGGCCACGCATCGCATGAAACGCCACCGGATTACCCGTGACGGTGTCATGGTCCTTGCCCCAGACGTCGGTCCAGGCGATCGGCAGCTCGATTTTTTGATCCCGCGCGGTGACACCCATTTCATGGGCCAGCCGCCGAATAGTCTCCGCCGGCACGCCGGTGATGCCCTCCGCCCAATCCGGGGTGTAGCGCTCCACCCGTTCCTTGAGCAATTGAAAGGCCGGTTTGACCGCGGTCCCGTCGGACAGTTCGAATTCTCCCAGCAACCTGGGGTCGGTGTCCTCGGTATGGGTAATGACGGGTTGGTCGCTACCGATATCCCACCATAATTTGTTTTGTGGATCGAAACATCCCTCTTCCTCCGGAACTTCGGTGCGCACGAACATGCCGAACTCGGTACTGGCCGCATCCAGGTTGATCAGCTGCGCCGAATTGGTGTATTGCACGAGGAAATCACGATCGTACAAACCCTGCCTGATGATCTCGTGGGTCAATGCAAGCAGTAACGCACCGTCGGTACCGGGCTTGATCGGAATCCATTCATCCGCGATGGCGGAATAGCCGGTGCGCACCGGGTTGATGGAGATGAATTTGCCACCTTGGCGCTTAAACTTGGCGATCTCGATCTTGAGCGGGTTTGAGTGGTGGTCCTCCGCCGTGCCGATCATGACGAACAGTTTGGCACGTTCCAGGTCCGGGCCGCCGAATTCCCAAAATGAGCCACCGATCGAATAGATCATGCCGGCGGCCATGTTTACCGAACAGAAACCACCATGGGCGGCATAATTTGGCGTGCCAAACTGTTTTGCGAACATGCCGGTCAGGGCCTGCATTTGGTCGCGGCCGGTAAACAAGGCAAACTTTTTCGGATCCGTGGCGCGGATCGCACGCAAGCGCTCCGCCAACATGTCAAAAGCCTCGTCCCAGCTGATTTCCTCGAACTCACCGGCGCCCCGCTCCGCACCCGCTTTGCGGCGTAACGGCTTGGTGAGCCGGGCCGGCGAATACTGCTTCATAATGCCGGAGGCACCTTTGGCGCAAATGACGCCCTGGTTCAGCGGGTGGTCCGGATTGCCCTCGATGTGGCGGACCTCACCGTCCCGCAGTGTGACGCGAATGCCGCAGCGGCATGCGCACATGTAGCAGGTCGTGTTTTTGGTCTCGACGGCGCCGGCGGGTTTCTCGGTGGGGTCTGCGATAACGGGCATGGTGGCAGTGTGGGTGATGCGTGAGCAACGCGCTAGTTTACGTCGGCCTGCATATTAGACAATTAACGAATTCTAATATCGGCACAGACCCTATTAATGCGTGCGCGCCGACGAGACTGTCGCCCTGACCCTCCGCGCCGGGCCGTGGGCTAGCCGGCGACGGTCAACGGCTCGGCTCATGTAGTTTCTCTAAACGACACCTATCACATTGTTTTTACGCGTAGTTAAGGCATGCTGTCAATCCGTGGTGCCGCCCCGTGGGGGCGCTACCACGGCTTCGGGACGCCGCGCCTTCAGCACGGGTATGCGCAACTGCGCCCCGACCCGCGGGCCGCGCCGCAGCAGCTCGGGATTAAAGCGCCGCAATAGCCATAATGGAACCTCGGCCCGTTTCGCGACCAGCCAGCCACTATCCCCCTGCCGCACCCGGTAATCGCGCACACCTGCGACGCGAAAATGCGCCTTGAACTCGGCCTCGAGTGTGGCATGAAAGGCCCGCCGTTGCCGTTCAAATCTGGCACGTTGGCGGTCGTTCTTGATCGGCAATTTGATCACCTTCCCCACCGGCAGAGCGCGCCCGGATCGCAGGCCGTTGAGGCGCCGTAATGGCCCAGCCACGCCCACGCCCAGCCAATCCGCGTAATGACCCAGGGTCTCCTCGGGTTCGACACGGATGGTATAGCGACGCTGACCGTCGATTTGTCTGACCGCCACCTGCAGTTCGTCACCGATGCCCAGGGCTTCGCTTATCGCCGCTTCACTCAACGGTTGGGGCGGTCCACCCGGTCCGAGCGGGGGCGCCTCGGGCCTGGCCGCGGCGGTAACCACTTTGCGCGGGCCGGGCGTGGGAATGCTTAGCTGTTGGCCTACCCGAATCAACGCGCGCCGCCCGAGCTTGTTCCAGCGAATCAATTCACGACACGACACGCTAAACCGCCCGGCGATGCCGCACGCGGTATCGCCCCGGCGCACACGATAAAATTCCTCCTTGTATTTCGGCTGTTCCGCCGGTAATGCATTCATTGCCGCCAAATGTATCTGCCAGCCGTCCTTGCGCTGCGGCAAACCGAGCCGATAACCGCTCGGGATCAGCCGGTAGCCGTCCCAGACACGTGATGTCAGTGCCGGGTTCAGCGCACGCAGGCGCGCCACGGGCACGCCGAGCTGTTTCGTAACCCGCTCCACGGAGGTGGGGCGATCCATGCGCACATAAACATGGGCCGCCGGGGGCGGAATCACGACATCCGGGAAAAAGTGCTTCGCATTGCGTGCCACATGCCGTGCGGCGAGAAAACTCGCATAAAAATTCTTCACCGCCACGCGAAAGCTACGGCCGCGATATTGTTGCAGCACCTTTACGAAATCCGGACCCACTTGCCTTACCGCACGGCGCATGCCGGCAACACCGTAGTTGTAGGACGTGATAACGAAGGGGTAGATGCTCTCCTTGTTCCAGCCGCCCTTGGTCTTCGCTGTCGTCGACAGGGTTTGAATTGAACGCTGAAGGTAGCGAACCGCTCCGGCCGTCGCCGCGCGCGGATCCAGGCGCTCATCGAGCTCGGCATTCAATTCCAGCCCGAGATTGCGCGCCGTACGGGGCATGATCTGCCAGAGCCCGGCGGCCCCGACCCGCGAATACGCCAGTGGGTTATAGGCGGACTCCACGAATGGCAGGTACACGATGTCCTGCGGCAGCCCCCCGTCCGCGAGCATTTCCGCCACCATTGCACGATGCCTGCCATAGCGCGTCAATGCCGCGGCAAAGCGATCGCGCCCGCCGTCCTGGCAGCGTATACGCTGCGCGGCTCGGCGTACTTCCTTTGCGTCACCACCCGGAAACAGGCCCGCCAGATGGCGTTCGCTGGCATCGAGCGATGTCTTGCGCGCCAATTTGTCGGCGACACTGAGCAACTGTTTGCGCAGACGTTTCTTTTGCCGTTTCAGGGCCCGCGACTCATGCTTCCTTGAACAACCGCGGGTCTCCCGGTGCACGGCGAAAATTCGTTCCGGATGCTCCGCATCATGCAGAATGATTTCTTTGTCACCGTATTTGCTGAAGACTTCGACCCACAGGTCGATCCGTCGCTGCAGCTCTGCGGGACACGGAAATATGGGGTCACAGCGAAGTTCGTACTCATCCAGCAGGTGATCGCCACGCGCCGGTGCGTTGACGGCTATGTTGAGGGTGCAAAGCGCCGCGAGTGAAATCCATAGCAGGCGCATCCTGCGACTGATTCTGCACGCTCGCAGGGGGCGGATTATCACTGCTCCATCGACTCCTGAATCTCACTGTGTCGCCGTGCCGCGGGCCCGGTCACCCGTCGGCACGACAGGTAAGAAGTTAGATTACAAAGTAAAGGTAACCTATTGAAATATTGGTCGGGGCGAGAGGATTTGAACCTCCGACCACCGCAACCCCATTGCGGTGCGCTACCAGGCTGCGCTACGCCCCGAAGGATAGAGGCCAACCTGCCGCTCGCAGCGCAAGGGAGGCCGATGCCGAATGAAGGGAATTTTACTCAGGCGGGCGCCATTAGCAAGCGCGTTTATTTGCTCTTGAGCAGGGTCAGGACCTCGTCGAGCTCCTTGATGAGGTATTGGACAATCTCGGACTGATCGTCCGATTTTTGCAGGTTGTACTCGACTTCCAGCTTATTGCGTGCACCGCTGATGGTGAATCCGTCCACATACAACAGATTGCGTATGGTGCGAATCAGCTGCACTTCGTGGCGCTGATAATAGCGGCGATTGCCGCGTCGTTTCACGGGTTTGAGCTGTGGGAACTCTTGTTCCCAATAACGCAGCACGTGCGGCTTGACCGCACACAGCTCGCTTACCTCCCCAATCGTGAAATAACGTTTACCGGGAATCGGCGGCAACGACGAATTGTCACCCGGATCCAACATTGGCTTCTACTCGTTCTTCTTGTGTGTATTTTTGCTTAAGCAGCGTGGAATTCTCCTCCACACGCTGTTTCAGCTTCTGACTGGCACGGAACGTGACCACGCGGCGTTCGGAAATTGGGATCTCCTCCCCCGTCTTTGGGTTACGGCCTGGACGCGAACGCTTCTCGCGTAGACCGAAATTCCCAAACCCCGAAAGCTTGACGGCTTGGCCGTTCTCCAAGGAGTGCCGAATTTTCTCGAAAAAGAGTTCCACGAACTCTTTCGCTTCTCGTTTGTTCAACCCGAGTTGGTTGAATAGTGCATCGGCCAGATCTGCTTTTGTTACCGCCATAAGACAGCAATCCTTCCTATTTTCTTAGTTCTGCCCCGAAATCCCTGCGCAGGGTTTCTATGACCCGCGCCATGACTTCGTCCACCTCTTTATCCCTAAGAGTGCGCGAAGAGTGCTGCAACGTCAAGGCGAAAGCGATACTTTTTCGCTTGGAATCAATGCCTTTCCCGCGATATACGTCAAAAAGGTCGAGCTTTGCCAGTGCCTCCCCCGCCGCGGCTGCGGCCGCATTCAGGAGGGCCGCGGCGGCGATATCATCCGCGACGATCACCGCCAGATCCCGCCGTATCGCGGGAAAACGGGAGATCGGCTGGAACGCAGGCACGCCGCCGGTCTGCAGTGGATCGAGTCTAAGTTCGAATAAAAGCACCGGTTCTTCGAGCCCCAGGGCCTGACCGTGACGCGGATCGAGGGCACCCATTTTTCCCACCGCGACGTCGCCGTAAATGATCTTTGCCGCTTGTCCGGGATGAAGCGCCGGAAAATTGGCGGCCTCGAAACGGCAGGACTCGCCACGTCCGGGCAACCCAAGTACCGCCATCACGTCATTCTTGAGATCGTAAAAATCGCCCGCACGCTCTGCGCTTGCCCATTGTTCCGGCAGCACCGGTCCCAGCACGGCGCCCCCGACCACACTCTCCTGACGGTAGGCGCCACGCTCAGATCTGAACACATGCCCCACCTCGAATATCCGTATGCGACGCTGTTGTCGGTTCCGGTTGTGCACGACAGTCTGCAACAGTCCCGGCCACAGGCTCGAGCGCATGACGGCCATGTCGGCACTGATTGGATTCGTGATTGCTACGGTTGTCGCGTCCGGATCGAGTCGCTCCTGAAGTGACGGGTCAACAAAACTGTAAGTCATTACTTCCTGGTAATCACGATCCACGAGCGCCAGGCGCGCGCGTTGATCAGATACCTGCCCCTCGGGTATCGGCACCGGCGTCATATGTGTAACCGGCAGCCGCGGCACAATGCGCTCATAGCCGTAGACGCGCGCGATCTCCTCGATCAAATCGCATTCCCGCTCGATATCGAAGCGATGCGACGGCACCGTCACTTTCCACCCGCTCGCCGTGCTCACGGGTGCGAGGCCGAGTCGACGCAGTATGGACGCGACCTCCCGGCGCGGGATGTTGATGCCCAGCAGCCGCTCGGTCTCCGCGGCGCGCAGCGTAATGCGTCGGTGGCGATCCATGGCCGACCCTGCCGCCACCACCGGCCCTGGCGTGCCGCCACAGATATCCAGCAGCAGCGCGGTCGCCCGTTCGATCGCAAGCCGCTGTAGCGCGGGATCGACGCCGCGTTCGAAACGATGCGACGATTCCGTCTGCAGGCCCAGGGCGCGTGCGCGACCGGCCACTATGTTTGGCTGGAAGAATGCGCTTTCGAGGAATACGTCCCGGGTTTCGTCACTCACTGCGGAGTCCATGCCGCCCATGATTCCAGCCACGGCCAGCGCGTTCGTATCATCCGCAATGACCAGGGTGGCGTCCGGTAACGTCACCTCGCTGCCATCCAGCAGCGTCAAACGTTCCTTTTTGTGCGCGTGCCGCACCGTGATGCCGCCGCTGACGCGCGCGGCATCAAAACCATGCATCGGTTGACCCAACTCCAGCATGACGTAGTTGGTGATATCCACGACGGCATTGATGCTGCGTTGACCCAGCCGACGCAGTCGTTCCTGCATCCAGATCGGTGTCGCCGTGCGCGGATTGATACCTTTGATTAACCGCCCGACATAGTGCGGGCAGTCCTTGCGCGCGGAGATCCTGACCTTGAGCGTGCCCTCGTGCGCCGCCGCGATGGCCGGGATGGTTGGTGGCTGCACGCGCACCGCGGTCAGCGCGGACAGCTCGCGGGCCATACCCCCGATACTCAGGCAATCGCCCCGATTCGGTGTCAAATCGATATCGAGCACCGCATCGTCCAGGTCGAGATAGGCGCCCAGCGGCGTGCCCACCGGCGCCTCTGCGGGCAACAGCAGGAGTCCGTCACTGTCTTCACCGAGCCCAAGCTCCTGGGCCGAACAAAGCATGCCGGCGGATGCCACGCCGCGGATCTTGGTCGCGCCTATCTCAGCACCGCCGGGCAGCAGCGCGCCCGGCAGCGCGGCCACAACCTTCGCGCCCACGCACACGTTGGCTGCACCACAGACAATTTGCCGTGACCGCTCATCGCCGACGTCGACCTGGCAAACGCGCAGCTTGTCCGCCTCCGGATGGGACGCCATCGTGATGACATTGCCCACGACGAAGTTTTCCAAAGCGGGGCCCGCCGGTTCGACACCCCCCACTTCGAGGCCCGCCATGGTGAAGCGCTCGGCCAGGGCCTGCGTATCCAGGGGTGGTGATACCCATTCGCGCAACCATTTCTCGCTCACTAACATATGCGCGCTCCCTTAATTGGCACTTGCTGCAAAAGCGCAAAGACGCAAAGGTTTAATTGCAGGCATCTCACACATAATTTCAGATTCTCAACTCTTGCGGCTGTTACCATGACCAACCGTAAGGCATCGACAGCAGTCACCTTCGTTTTCTCTGCGCCTTTGCGCCTCTGTGACTCATTTGTTCAATTAAACTGCTTCAGGAAATTCAGATCGTTTTCGAAAAACAGGCGAATATCATTGACGCCATAGCGCAGCATGGCGAGGCGTTCGACACCGAGCCCAAACGCGAGCCCTGAATATTTTTCCGCGTCGACGCCGGCGTGGCGAAATACTTCGGGATGCACCATGCCGCAGCCCAGCACTTCCAGCCAGCCGGTTTGCTGACAGACACGACAGCCCTCGCCATCACATATCACGCAGCCGATATCGACCTCCGCCGAGGGTTCGGTGAAAGGGAAAAACGACGGCCGGAACCGTACCGCAAGATCTTTCTCGAAAAACTGCTTCAAAAACTCAATCAGCACACCCTTCAGTTCCGCGAAGCTGACCGCCTCATCGACCAACAGGCCCTCAATCTGATGGAACATGGGTGTGTGGGTAACATCCGAGTCGCAGCGATAGACGCGACCGGGCGCGATCACACGGAACGGTGGCTCATGGCTGCGCATGTAACGAATCTGTACCGGCGAGGTATGCGTACGCAACACGGTTTCCGGGCCCAGGTAGAACGTATCGTGCATCGCGCGCGCCGGGTGGTCGGGTGGGATATTAAGGGCCTCGAAATTATGGAAATCGTCCTCGATCTCCGGACCGTCGGCGATTTCGAAACCCATGCGGATGAACATCTCCTGCAGGCGTTGCAGGGTGCGGGTCACCGGGTGCAGGCCGCCCAATTCGGCGCCGCGCCCGGGCAGGGTGACATCAAGCACCTCCCGCGCCAGTTGTTCGGTGATGACGCCGTGCTCGAGTTCCTGCTTACGTGCCTGCAGCCGCTCCTGTAGCACCTGTTTGGCCGCGTTGACCTCCTGCCCCGCCGCGCGACGATGCTCCGGAGGCAGGGTTCCGACCCGTTTCAGCTCCAGGGTGAGCAGGCCTTTCTTGCCCAGATATTTGACGCGGATGTCCTCGAGCGCCGTGCCATCGGTCGCCGCACCCGCGGCGGCGAGCGCCTGTTCTGTGAGGCTTTTTAATTCGTCGTTCATCAGCGTGTTTATCATTGTACCGCGTGTGGTGACAAAAAAAGGGAAAGGCTGGTGCGCCTTTCCCTTCTCTGTGACCGACCTGATACTACCGGTGTTAGTGGGACAGCGCCGCCTTCGCCTTGTCGGCAAGCACCGAAAACGCCGGCTTGTCGTTCACTGCTAATTCCGCCAGGATCTTACGATCCACATCGATCTCGGCTTTCTTCAAGCCGTTCATGAGACGGCTGTAAGAAAGTCCGCACTCGCGCGACGCCGCATTGATACGAATTATCCACAGCGCGCGGAACTGGCGCTTGCGTTGGCGACGATCACGGTAGGCATATTGATCAGCCCGGTCCACCGCTTGCTTGGCGACGCGGAATACGTTCTTGCGTGCACCGCGGTAACCCTTGGCGCGTGCGATAACCTTCTTGTGGCGGGCGCGTGCGGTAACCCCACGTTTTACTCTTGGCATGGTGCGTTCCTCTAAATCTTACGCGTAGGGCAACATACGACGAATGAGACGGGTGTCCGCCGCGTTAATCATCGTAGCGTGCCGCAGCTTGCGCTTACGCTTGGTGGATTTCTTCGTCAGGATATGGTTCAGATGCGACTGACTGCGCTTAAACCGACCACTGGCCGTACGTTTAAAGCGTTTTGCTGCACCTCGATTTGTCTTTAACTTCGGCATCTGCCTATCTTCCCACAATCACAAAGTTCGTTGATTGCCCGGAGTGAACACCTAGCGTCACTTCTTCGGGCTGATTACCATCACCAGTTGGCGCCCTTCCATCTTCGGAAACTGTTCGACTGTTCCATAGTCTTTTAAATCCTCCTCGACGCGCTTCAGCAACTGCATTCCCAGTTCCTGGTGCGCCATCTCCCGACCTCGAAATCGCAGCGTGACCTTGGTTCGGTCGCCGCTTTCCAGGAAGCGAATCAGGTTCTTGAGTTTCACGTTGTAGTCGCCGGTATCCGTGCCGGGCCGAAACTTGACCTCTTTAACGTGAACCTGCTTCTGCTTCTTGCGCGCCTGCTGTTGTTTCTTGCTGGTTTCATACCGGTATTTCCCGAAATCCATGATCCGGCATACCGGTGGTTCAGAGTTGGGTGCTATCTCAACCAGATCACGCCCCGCCGCTTCCGCCTTGGTTAGCGCTTCCGCGATTGGTACGACTCCGAGCTGAGTACCGTCCGCGTCAATCAGTCGCACTTCAGGCGCTGTAATATCTGCGTTTAGACGTGTCTTCTTATCTACTGCGATGTTTTCTACCCTCCAATACAAACGCCGTGGCTCGCGACGTCACCGGCGACGACCTCCAGGAAAGCATCAATCGTCATGCTGCCCAGGTCCTCGCCCGTCCGCGTGCGCACGGCTAGCGAATTACTCTCAACCTCCCGATCGCCCACCACGAGCAAATACGGGACGCGCTGTAAGGTATGCTCGCGGATTTTAAAGCCGATTTTCTCGTTTCTCAAGTCCGATTCGACCCTGACGCCCTGTTTTTTCAAGGTTTTTTCAATATTTTCGACAAACTCGGCCTGCCGGTCGGTGATATTCATCACCACCGCCTGCACCGGACACAGCCAAACCGGCAGAGAACCGGCATGCTCTTCGATCAAAATGCCGATAAAACGCTCCATGGAGCCGAGAATGGCCCGGTGCAGCATGACCGGCGCGCGTTTGCTGCCATCGGCGGCGATATAGTGGGCCTCGAGGCGCTCCGGCATGGAAAAATCCACCTGGATCGTGCCGCATTGCCAGATCCGTGCGAGGTTATCGCGCATGGAGAATTCGATCTTCGGGCCATAGAAAGCCCCCTCGCCGGGCTGTAACTCCCACGCCAGGCCCTTGTCATTGAGCGCCACTTCAAGGGCCTCTTCCGCCTTGTCCCAGACCGCATCGGATCCAACCCGTTTTTCGGGTCGTGTCGACAGCTTGATCAGAATCTCGTGAAAACCGAAGTCCGCATAGACCTTGAATAACAGATCGATGAACGCTGACACTTCGCCCTGAATCTGGTCTTCGGTACAAAAAATATGCGCATCGTCCTGCACGAAGCTGCGCAGGCGCATGAGTCCGTGCAAGGTTCCGGAAGGCTCATTACGATGACAGGAACCAAACTCGGCAATCCGCAGGGGCAGGTCCCGATAGCTTTTCAAGCCCTGGTTGAAGATTTGCACGTGGCAGGGGCAATTCATCGGTTTCACCGCATAGTCGCGGTTTTCCGATGACGTGGTAAACATGTCGTCGCGGAACTTTTCCCAATGCCCCGATTTTTCCCACAATGAGCGGTCGACGACCTGCGGTGTGTGCACTTCCTTGTAGCCGTGTTCCGCCAGGGTGTTGCGGATGTATTCGGTGACGAGTCGATAAACGGTCCAGCCCTTTTCGTGCCAGAACACCATTCCAGGTGCCTCTTCCTGGAAATGAAACAGGTCAAGTTGCTTGCCGAGCCGACGATGGTCGCGTTTTTCCGCCTCCTCCAGACGATGCAGATAGGTCTTTAAGTCCTTTTTATTCAGCCACGCCGTGCCATAGATGCGTTGCAGCATCTCGTTGTTTGAATCACCACGCCAGTAGGCGCCGGCCACCTTCATAAGCTTGAAGGCCTTGAGCAGACCGGTGCGCGGCACGTGCGGTCCCCGACACAGATCGATGAACTCACCCTGGCGATACAGAGAGATCGGCTCGGCCGTGGGGATATCGGCAATAATGTCGGCCTTGTACTGCTCACCCATCGACTTAAAGAAGTCCACGGCCGCGTCCCGTTCCATGACCGTACGCGAGACCGTAAAGTTCTCCTCGGCCAGTTCGCCCATGCGCTTTTCGATGCGCTCCAGGTCCTCTTCGGTAAAGCTGCGCTCGAAGGCGAAATCGTAGTAGAACCCATCCTCGATAACCGGACCGATAGTGACTTGCGCCTCGGGAAACAGGTCCTTGACCGCCTGGGCCAGTAGATGCGCGGTGGAGTGGCGGACGATGTCGAGCGCGGCCTCGTCACGGTCGGTGACGATGGCCAATTCGGTATCGTTTTCGATGCTGAAGGACGCATCCACGACTGTGCCGTCGACGCGACCCGCAATGGTGGCTTTGGCCAAACCGGGACCGATGTCGGCCGCGACCTCGGCGACGGTGATGGCTTGGGGATATTCGCGGCGTGAGCCGTCCGGAAGTGTAACTACAGGCATGAGGGGTTCCCTACGTCAGTGGCGACCGCTACGAGTGGCCGCTTGCTCGGGTTGTATTAAGAATGCGTATACAAATATAAGTCGTTGACTAAAAAACTGGTAGGCGCGAGTGGGATCGAACCACCGACCACTACCATGTCAAGGTAGTGCTCTACCACTGAGCTACGCGCCTGAAACGGACGCGCAAATTAACATAATCGCCCGCGGCTACGCAATTTCCGTAGGCCGCAATGGCAAGCGTCCCTCACCGTCCGGGTCCGGTGTGGACGCCAAAACTACCCGCACGGATGGCCTCGATCTTGTCGCGCAGCGCGGCGGCCGCCTCGAACTCGAGATTTTCGGCGTGGTCATACATGGCCTGTTCCAGCGCCTTGAGCTTCTTGCCCAACGCCGTCGGGCTCAAGGCGGTATATTCAGCGGCCTCTTCCGCCACGGCGGTCGATGGAACGGCAACCCGTCCGCGGGGCCGTCCCGGCACGACACCCTCGATAATATCCTTGACTGCCTTCTGGACCCCCTGCGGGGTAATGTCATGGGCCTCGTTGTAGGCGGCCTGTTTCTGCCGCCGGCGATCGGTCTCGCCGATGGCCGCCTGCATCGAACGGGTCACGGTGTCCGCGTACATGATGGCGGTGCCGTTGATATTGCGCGCCGCCCGCCCTACGGTCTGAATAAGCGACCGCGTCGAGCGCAGAAATCCTTCCTTGTCTGCGTCCAGAATCGAGACCAGGGAGACTTCCGGAATGTCCAGTCCCTCGCGCAGCAGATTGATGCCGACCAATACGTCGAACTCACCGGCGCGCAAATCACGCAGGATCTCCACTCGTTCGACGGTATCGATATCGGAATGCAGATAGCGCACCCGTACTCCGTGCTCGTCGAGGTAATCCGTCAGATCCTCCGCCATACGCTTGGTCAAGGTGGTCACCAGTACCCGTTCCTGCACCGCGACGCGCTTGCGAATTTCCGAGAGCAGGTCATCCACCTGGGTCGCGGCGGGTCGCACCGTAATTTCCGGATCGACGAGACCCGTCGGCCGCACGACCTGGTCTACCACCGTCGCGCCGTGCTCCTCTTCATAGGGTCCCGGTGTTGCGGACACAAAAATTGTTTGCGGCATCAAGCGCTCAAATTCGTCGAAGCGCAGCGGGCGATTATCCAGCGCAGAAGGTAAGCGAAAGCCATAACGCACGAGATTTTCCTTGCGTGATCGATCACCTTTGTACATGCCGCTGATTTGCGGCATCGTCACATGGCTTTCGTCGATCACCAGCAGTGTGCTGGCCGGCAAATAATCCATCAAAGTCGGCGGCGGCTCCCCCGCATTGCGGCCGGATAAATAGCGGGAGTAGTTTTCGATACCGGAGCAGTAGCCGAGTTCCTGCATCATTTCGATATCGAAAATCGTGCGCTGTTCCAGGCGCTGTGCTTCCACCAGCTGATCGGCGTCGCGCAGGATGTGCAGGCGCTCCTTGAGCTCCTCCTTGATCCGGTCAATCGCCTTGAGGATGGTATCGCGCGGCGTAACGTAATGACTCTTGGGGTAGATCGTTGTGCGCGACAGCGTACGTAATACCTCGCCGGTCAGAGGGTCAAATTCGCTGAGCTTTTCAAGCTCATCGCCGAACAGCTCCACGCGGATCGCAAACCGCTCCGACTCCGCCGGAAAAATATCGATCACGTCGCCGCGCACCCGGAAGGTACCGCGTCGCAGCTCGGTATCGTTGCGGGTGTATTGCAACTCCGCGAGTCGCCGCAAAATAGCGCGCTGATCCAGAGTCGAGCCCTGCCGCAGATGCAGGATCATGCCGTGATAGGCCGCCGGATCACCCAGACCATAGATCGCAGACACGGTGGCGACGATGATGACGTCCTCGCGTTCGAGCAGGGCCTTGGTGGCGGATAGGCGCATCTGCTCGATATGCTCATTGATCGACGCGTCCTTTTCGATATAGGTGTCCGATGCCGGCACATAGGCCTCGGGCTGATAGTAGTCGTAATACGAAACGAAGTACTCCACCGCATTGTGCGGAAAAAAGTCCCGCATTTCGGAGTAAAGCTGCGCTGCGAGGGTCTTGTTCGGGGCGATGATCAGTGCTGGACGACCGGTCTGCGCCACCACGTTCGCGACGGTGAAGGTCTTGCCGGAACCGGTCACTCCCAACAGAGTCTGCCAGGCCTCGCCGTTGGCGAGCCCCGACAGCAGGGCCGCGATCGCGGCGGGTTGATCGCCTGCCGGCGTAAAGCTGCTTTCGAGCCTGAATTGCTGCGACATGGACTTTGGCTTGCGGAGTGTTGCGGGTATATTGGGTGGCATCTGAAATATCATCTACTGGTAGGGGTTCATTGTCTACAATTCAACTCGCGGACCGCGTGCAGAGGATAAAGCCCTCACCCACCCTGGCGGTCACCGGCCGCGCGCAGCAACTCAAGGCGGCCGGCAAGGACGTCATCGGTCTGGCGGCCGGCGAACCGGATTTCGATACCCCTGACCATGTCAAGGCAGCCGCCATCGCCGCGATCCAGTCGGGATTTACAAAATACACCGCCGTCGACGGAATCCCGGAACTTAAACAGGCGGTGGTCGATAAGTTTGCGCGCGATAATAGCCTCGAATTTTCGCCGCCTCAGATATTGGTGTCGGCGGGGGCAAAACACAGCATCTTCAATCTTGCACAGGCATTGCTGGAGCCGGGCGATGAAGTCATCATACCGGCGCCCTATTGGGTCTCGTATCCGGACATCATTATGCTGGCCGGTGCGACACCACGTATCGTCGAGACGGACATGGAGCAGGGCTTCAAGATGCAGCCTGCGCAACTGGAGGCCGCAATCAATGCACAAACGCGACTGCTGATCCTGAACAGCCCGTCGAACCCGACCGGCAGTGTCTATTCGCGAATGGAGTTGGCGGCCCTGGGCGAGGTGCTGCGAGGACACCCGCAGGTACTGATCGCCAGCGACGATATCTATGAGCATATCCTCTGGGGCGATGAACCCTTTACCAACATCGCCAATGCCTGCCCGGATCTGCAATCCCGCATACTCATCGTCAACGGCGTCTCCAAGGCCTATGCAATGACCGGCTGGCGCATCGGCTACGCCGCGGGTCCGGTGGAGGCCATCGCGGCGATGAAAAAGATCCAGTCGCAAAGTACTTCAAACCCTACATCCATTGCCCAGGTCGCGGCGGCCGCCGCATTGAGTGGTGACCAGGCCTGCGTTCAGACCATGGTCGCAGCGTTTCATGAACGGCATGAACGTATCCTGCAAGGCCTTAATCGGCTTGCAGGGGTGCGCTGCATCCCGGCGCAGGGAGCGTTTTACGCGTTCGCCGACTTTTCTGGCGCGATCGAACGCACGCCCGGCGTAGATAACGATGTGGAAATGGCCGAATACCTGCTGGACCGCTGCGAGGTCGCGGTGGTGCCGGGCAGTGCATTCGGTTGCGCCGGGCACGAGCGATTGTCCTTTGCCACGAGCATGGAACTTTTGGATGCGGCCCTGGACAGACTGGAAAAGGTACTCGGCAGGTCGGCGGAAGAATAATGAATGCATGGCGCAGTTGGCTCTTGCTGGTTCTCGTCAGCACATTGGTCGGGGTTGCGGATGCGCACGCCCAGTCCATCAATGAGGGTGAGCTGAGTATTCTCACCGAGCCACCGGACGCGCCACCGCACTTTCACGCCAAACAGATTGTGCTCACCGCCGACTCGCTCGAGTCCGGATGGGTACAGAACTCCCAATGCCTTTCGCGCATGAATTGGTGGGGCGATGCGGTACAGATCGTATTCGGCAAAGGCAAGGTGCGTGATCTCAAAATCACACGCGCAGATTTCATTTCCAAATCCTGGGTCGAGGGACCCACCGTCCAGATCGAAGGCCTGAATGAAAATTCCGAGCTTTGTCTGCAGAGCGAAAATCGCATCCTCAGTTTCGATGACACGTCACTCACGTATCTTTTGCGAGTGGGGCCGTTCATGCTGCGTTTATTCGATGGCTTCTTTCCCATGACACTCAACATGAGCATTGATTATCCACAGGATCTTCTGACCGTTGAGCACATCGAGCCGATGTCTGTCGCCGGCATCGACGTACTCAATTCTCCCGGTCATATTCGCTACCAAAGCACCTTTGAGGGCGTGTTGTGGGTCAATGTACGCTTTCGGCTCACCGACGAATTCGCCTACCCCTGAGCCCTCATCGCCGGCAAACCGAATGGTTGGCCCGTTCATCCCGCGCCGCCTGAGCCCCCGACCTGCTTAAACTTGCGCTGCCTCCCTGTAGCGCTCGAATCGCGGCCTCGCGCTCCAAAAATCGGGTCGGAGTGAAGTTTTCCAGAAAATCCGGATATTTATTGATACTGCGAATGGAAAATTCACTCCGACCCCATTTTTGCCAGGCCGAACGACACTTGGCGGGACCCCAGGCGCCACACGGACAACACGGAACCCCGATCCAAACTATCGGGAACTGGCCGCGCCCCCGCTAACGTAGTACGCTGCGGTGACGTGAACAGGAGGTTCACCGTAGTCCAATTCAGACATGCACCACATGGAGGTGACAGGCATGCTTTCCACGCGCACGACTGAAGCGCCTGCGGGCGCCCAACCCCGTCGATTCGTCCGTATCGCCGGTTTTACACTCACCGAACTGACGGTCACGCTGGCCGTCGTCGGGATTATTCTTTCACTGGGCTACCCCGCGCTTGCCAATTTTGTCCTCGATGCGCGTCTTACCGCTGATATGAACCGGCTCATCGGTGATCTGTACTACGTGCGCAGTGAAGCCATCACCCGCAGCGAGCGTGTCATGGCATGCAAGAGCGCCGACGGCAGGAACTGTGTTACGGCGAGCGGCTGGGAACACGGCTGGATGATTTTCAACGACTCCGATGGCGACCGTAAGCCCGATGGAACTGAACCGGTCCTGCGTGTCCGCCACGCCCTCAATGATGGTGTGACCATTCGTTTCCGTGCCTTTGGCTCACGTAACTATATGATCTATCGGCCGAGTGGGATTACGCAGCGTAACGGCACTTTTACCTTCTGCGATCGTCGCGGTGCCCCCAGTGCCCGCGCGCTGGTAATTTACAAGACGGGGCGCATCCGCCGCGCCGAGCACAAGCCAAACGGCGATGCCCTGGAGTGCCCGTAGGCGAACGCGGATGCGGCCGTTGCCGGGCGCCAGGTCGGCAACGGCTCCCTTGACCGGTCCATCCCACGAAAGTACCATCGCGCTTCCCTATTCCCCGGTAGCTCAGTTGGTAGAGCAGGTGGCTGTTAACCACCTTGTCGGCGGTTCGAGCCCGTCCCGGGGAGCCACTCCCTGCCCCCGCCACGCCGATTTCCTTATTCCGGTGGCCTAATCCGCCGCGGCACGACCCCTAGCCCGTTTCCCGGAACCCGCGACCCGGCGCTATGGCGCGTCTATACTCTAGAGGCATAATAACTCGAACCGCCCCAGCCGGAGCCGCCGCAAACGCGAATCGCCGTTGCCATGGATGATTTCCAGAAGACCAAAGTAATGTTCGCTCCGGGTGCGATCATTTGCCGTGAAGGCGAAGTGGGCGATTGTGCCTATATCGTGGAAAGCGGCAGCGTCGAAATCAGCAATACCCGTAGTGGCCGGCCGGTGGTCATGGCCAACCTGGGCCCGGGGGAAATATTCGGCGAGATGGCCCTGATTGACGACCACCTGCGATCCGCCACCGCCACTGCGACGGATTTCACGGAAGTAGTCGTGCTGGGAAGAAATTATATCCGCGGCAAGTTATCCGAGGCGGACCCCCTGCTCAGTTTCCTTCTGCGGGTCGTACTGGAACGATTTCGGCAGGCGCAGGCGCGTCTGTACCAGGAGTTACGCGAACGTGAACGGGGCGGCTCGGCGGACGAAAAAGCACCCAATGCCGCACTCGAGCAGACACGCGTTCGTGCCATCGACCGGGTCAAATCGGAGAACGAGTTGAAACGTGCCCTGCGCCGCGACGAGTTCGAGCTTTACTATCAGCCTATCGTACGTTTAAGCTCAATGGCGATCGCCGGTTTCGAGGCGCTGCTGCGTTGGCGTCATCCGGAGCGGGGACTTTTGGCGCCGGGCGAGTTTACCGGCTTGGCCGAAGACAGTGATCTTATCGTACCGATAGATTTTTGGGTCTTCCAGGAGGCAAGCAATACCCTGGCGGAACTGCAACGCGCACATCGCGATTCCGGCGCAGACGCCCCGCCGCTTTTCATGGGTATCAACACATCCAGTCGTGTGTTTAAAAACATGGATCTGGTCGCAACCCTAAACCGCGTTTTACAAACCAGCGCAGTGGATGCCGCCGGAATCAAGCTCGAAGTCACGGAAAGTGTTTTGATGGAAGATCCTGATCTTGCATCCGTCGTGCTTAACGAGATAAAGGACCTTGGCGTTAGTCTCGCGATCGATGATTTTGGTACCGGATACTCGAGCTTGAGTTACCTGCACCGTTTTCCGTTCGATACCCTGAAGATCGATCGGTCATTCATCTCTGCCATGCTGCGGGATTCAAAGATTCATGAAATCGTCAATGCGACCACAGAGCTGGGTCGTCGTCTGGGAATGAGTATCGTCGCCGAGGGGGTCAGCAGCAAGGAGGAACTGGCGCCACTGCGCGAATTCGGCTGTGACTATGTACAAGGTTACCTGGTCTCGAAACCGGTCCCGCGCGGTCAGCTGGATACACTGTTTGAACAAGACTTTGCCGCGACCGTCCGCGCTGCCACCGGACCCGCCTAGAGCTGCGTAATTCGCGTCACCTTGTCAGTGCCGACGCCGGCGGTGAAACCACTCGAGCATATCCAGGACCCGCGGCGACACGTGCGCACGCTTCCAGTTGCCGGCCGCGAATTTGTTGGCCTCGGCAAAAGTCGGGTAGATATGGATGGTGCCGAGAATCTTGTTGAGCCCGAAGCCATATTTCATGGCCGCGACGAATTCGATAATGGTATCAGAGGCATGTGCACCGACCACTGCGGCTCCCAGCAAGCGATCCTTGCCCGGTTGCGTTAACACCTTCACCAGGCCCTCATCCGCCTCATCCGTAATCGCGCGATCCAGATCGCTCATTGAGTATGTGGTCACCTCGTAGGGTATTCCCTGACGTCGTGCTTCGGCTTCACTCAGGCCGACCCGGGCCACCTCGGGGTCGGTATAGGTCGCCCACGGGATTACCCGGTAGTCGACGCGGAACCGCTTGAAAGGTCGAAACAAGGCGTTGACCGCCGCGTACCAGGCCTGATGGGAGGCCGTGTGGGTGAATTGATACGGCCCCGCGACGTCACCGCACACGAAGACATTCGGATAGACAGTCTGCATAAACTCGTTGGTCTCGATGGTTCCGCGCGCTGACAACGGAATGCCGAGCTCCTCCAATCCAAAGCCTTCGGTATTGGCGCTACGCCCCAGCGCCAACAACACCTGATCGAACTCGAGTGCCTGCTCGTTGCCATCGCCGTCGCGACATAATAGCCGCTGCACGTCGTTGTCGGTTGTGAACTCGAGCGCCGATTGCTCGAGCAATACAGTCATCCCCTCAGCGGCGAATTTCCGGTAGACATACTCGGCAATATCCGGATCCTCCGCGGGTAGCAGTTGCGAACGACGTTGTACGAGTGTCACATCGGCGCCAAAACGCTGGAAACATTGCGCAAGTTCACAGCCAATCGGGCCGCCACCCAACACCAACAGACGGTTGGGAAGTTCCCGCACGTCCCAAATCGTATCGCTGGTGAAGTATTCGACTTCTTCAATGCCGGGGATGCTCGGGACTGCGGGACGACCTCCGGTCGCGATGACGATATTACGCGCACTGATTACCCGATCGCCCACCGCGATCTCGTACGGTGACAAGAGCTTTCCCCGCCCCTGTATGCAGTCGACCCCGAGTTTGGTGTAACGTGCGACGGAATCATGCGGCGCAATCTTCGAGATCACGCGCTGCACCCGTTCCATCACCTCCGCAAATTCGAAATCCACATGCGCACTTCTAAAGCCGTACTTCGGCGCTTGTGCCGCATACGACAGTACGCGCGCAGACTGAATCAACGCTTTGCTTGGCACACATCCCGTATTAAGGCAGTCGCCACCCATCTCGGCCTTTTCGATCAACAGGGTTCTGGCCTTGACTGCGGCACCGATATAGGCCGCCACCAAGCCTCCGGAACCCGCACCAAGCACGGCAAGATTGTAGTCATAGCGGCGCGGGCGTTTGTAGTGTTTACGATAACGCCGTGATTTGAGCGCTTCGATGAACTTGCGACTGACGAGTGGTAGCAGACCCAGCAGCACAAAGGATGCGATTATTTCGGGGGACACGATCCCCTGCACAGACTCAATGCGCCCAAGCTGTGTGCCGGCATTGACGTAAACGACCGTGCCGAGCAGCATGCCGAGTTGGCTGACGAAATAATACGTCCAGACCCGGATCGGCGTCAGGCCCATGACCAAATTGATGATGAAAAATGGAAATAGCGGTATCAGGCGCAATGTGAACAGGTAGAACGCTCCATCCTTGCGGATTCCCTCGTTCACGGGTGCAAGCTTATCTGCATATTTGTCCTGCACGTAATCCCGGAGTAGAAACCGGGCCACCAAAAAGGCGCAGGTGGCGCCGATCGAACTTGCGAACGATATGACGACGACTCCAAGCAGCAGCCCGAACATCGCGCCGCCGGCGAGGGTCATTATCGTGGCACCCGGCAACGAGAGCCCGGTAACCAGCACATAGATCGCAAAATAGACCGCAATTGTCTGCAAGCGATGTTGCTGGTAATACTGCGCAAAGATGGCCTGGCGCGATTTGATGTACTCGAGGGTAAGATAATCGCCGAGGTCGAACGCGAAAAACGCGTAGATCAGCATGACCACGACAGCGAACGCGAGCAGACGGGTAACGTGTTTTTTCAATTGACTGGTTTTCCCCCGCGCCGCCAAGGCACCACAACCCGGCTAAATTTGTGCCGCCGAAAACAAACTATTTTTCGTGAAAAAGCGCCTATTTGTCGCTATATTACGCTAAAATGGCTATAACATTTCAAATTTGGCATGCCCTCAAGGGGTCGGCGGCGGCACCTGCGGCGGCGACCCGCCGTGGGCGGCAAAATGCTCTAAAGTTAACCTAAGATCTGTCTATCCTAACGAACCAACAAGGGTGGATCCATGGGCCGGCCAACGCGACCCGGGCTACACCCACATAAACAGGCGCGCCCTCGTCCTGCGGGTCCGGGCGCACAGGTATATTTGACCCAACATGCGGCTCTCCGTTCAGATCGGCGAAAAGAAGCCCCCGCGCCCAGGCCGCACGATGGCCCGCGCACACAAATCGCTCGTGCCGCCACGCGCGACACCCGACACGCCGTGGTTGCGGCGTTATGCTCCAGTCCTCTTGTTGATCGTCGCGGGAACCCTCATTTCCTACGCCGCGTTTGCCTTCGTGCAGACGCGACAACAGGGCGCGCTCGAGGACGCCTTCGTTAAAGCGGCACAACACCGCAGCGCGGTGATTCAACGCTCGTTTGCCCGCAGTATTGCCGCGCTTGAGTCTGTCGGTGCGTTGTTTGCCTCATCGCGACGCCTGGACCGACAGCAGTTCCGCGCTTTCGCGCAGCCGATGCTGGCGCGCTACCCCGGTTTGCACTCGATTGGCTGGATCCCACAGGTAACCGCGTCGCGACGGGCCTATTTCGAGACCGAAGCACGCAAGGATTTCCCACATTTTCAGATTACCGAACGCAGTGATCTTGGTGAGTTAAGGCGCGCCAGCAACCGTGATCTTTATTATCCCGTCTTCTATCTCGAACCGTATAGCGGAAATGAACTGGTTCTCGGTTTCGATTTCGCCTCCAGCACGTCGCAATTGGCGGCGCTGATTCGATCCCGTGACACGGGTCAGATCAGCGCGACGGGCAAAATCAGTCTCGTCAAGGCCGAAACGGCGACCACGGGGATGCTGCTGTTTCTGCCAATGTACCGGCAGGCATCAGGACAGTCATCGATCGAGCAGCGGCGCGATGACCTGGCGGGGTTTGCAACCACGATCCTGCGTATTCATGATGTGGTGGACTTCGCTCTCGATTATCTGCAGCCGGATGCGGCCGATGTCATACTTTTTGATGCCGCCACAGCAGAAGATGGTGGCGGTCTGCTCTATGCCAGCCGCAGCATACCCGATATTGCGCGCACCAGCCGCGCCCACATCGACGAATGGTTGCGCGAACGGCCCCTGATACACGAAACGGAATTTCAATTGGCCGGTCGAAGATTTTTGACCATACAGACACCGCGCGCTACTGTTTACAACGCCGCGCCATCGCTTCAGGCCATTGGCGTATTGCTGGGCGGACTTATCTTCACCGGGTTGCTCGCCGCCTACGTGCAGCTGGTGCGCACCCGCGCCAGTGAATTCGGCGCCACCACCCTTGCCCTGCAGAAAGAGGTCGCCGAACGTAAGCGCGCACAAAAGAAATTGCTGCGGGCACGTGATTTTTACCTCGCGTTGTTCGATCGGTTTCCGACCTTGATCTGGCGCTCCGGCGCTGATGGTAAACGAAACTATTTCAATGAGGCGTGGCTGGAGTTTACCGGCCGTCCATTGGAACGTGAGATTGGCTCAGGCTGGATCCGCGGCGTGCACCCGCAGGATGTGGATCATGTGACGTCCCGTTACTTGAACGCCTTCGTTAAAAAGAGCCCCTTTCAGATCGAGTACCGGCTGCAGCATCAAAACGGCAAGTACCGTTGGGTGGTTGATATCGGACGTCCGTTTGACGATTGGAAAGGCCGCTTCGGAGGCTACATAGGCACCTGCGTGGATATCCATGACCGGCGGTTGAGTCAGGCGCGGCTTCATCAGGTCAACGTGCAGCTCGAGCGCTTGTCACGGGAAGACGCGCTGACGCGTATCGCTAATCGACGACGTTTCGATGAGTATATTGGCCAGGAATGGGATCGCGCGGCTCGTCGGCATGCGCCCTTGTCGCTGATTATCGCCGATATCGACTACTTTAAGGCTTATAACGATCGCTACGGACATATCGCCGGCGACAAGACTTTGCGTGAAATGGCCAGGAGTTTTCAGTTGGTCGTCGATCGGCCGGCCGATCTGGTGGCGCGTTATGGCGGCGAGGAACTCGCCGTGGTGTTGCCGGAAACCGGCGCCAAGGGCGCGCGCTCACTGGCGGAAAAGATCCATGGGGCGGTGCGTGCATTGGCAATCCCCCATGAGGCATCGCCGGTAACGACTTATGTCACCGTCAGCCTCGGTGTAGGCACGATTACGCCTACACCCGATACTTCCCTGTCGGCATTCATTGAGATCGTCGATCGCGCTCTGTATCAGGCGAAGCAGGAGGGCCGCAACCGGACGGTGACTGCATCTTTATCGTCGCGCATCAGCAGCGAGTAATCGTCACCGGCATTGTGCCTCCTGTGCAATCACCGCCCGGCGACAACCCCGTTCACAGCACGGTATTTGGCTCGGCTTCCAGCGCGGCGTTTTACGTTAGAATAGTGCGCAACCAGGGATCAACAATCACGCGCCGGAGCCAAGCCGCCTATGAGCACACGTAAGCCGACCTTTGCCGCCAGCGGGCACTATGCCGCCAACCTTGACGCCGGACCGGATGAGGTTTTCGATCCCGAATTCGAGAGTCTGGTACGCAAGATCCTGTTGCGGCTCGGCGAGAACCCGCAGCGCGAAGGCCTGCAGCGCACGCCGTTACGGGTCGCCAAGGCGCTCACGTTTCTTACCAGCGGCTATGACCAGAAACTGGACGATGTCGTCAGTGAGGCCATCTTCGACGAGAAATGTGAAGAGATGGTGGTGGTCAAGGACATCGAGTTTTATTCGCTATGTGAACACCATGTGTTGCCGTTCTTCGGCAAAGCGCATGTCGCCTACCTCCCCAAGGGTCATGTGATCGGTCTGAGCAAGGTGGCACGGATCGTTGATCTCTTCGCCCGACGCCTGCAGGTGCAGGAACGTCTTACGAACCAGGTTGCCGATGCCATGATGGAGGCGTTAGCGCCCCACGGCGTGGCGGTAATTATGGAAGCCAGCCATTTCTGTATGATGATGCGTGGCGTGCAGAAGCAAAACAGCTCGACGGTCACCAGCGCCATGCGCGGCACCTTTCGGGAAAATGCACGCACCCGGGGCGAACTCTTGGAGTTGATCAGAAACTGATCGGGTGTCGCGTTCAGTCCGATTGCGTTAACAGCTTTTTGAGCGCGTCCTCGTCGACCGGAAACGGCAGCGCCTCGTGGATCGTGAACTGTTGGCGCAGACTTTCCAGCTGCATGAGGTGCTCCGGCTCATAGAAAACGATCACCCGTGTCTCGGGCGCGCGCTCCAATACCGCAAGCAACGACTCCAGATTGCTCATACGATCGCGGAAGGTGTGTTGGTAATTGAATTCGGCAACAACGGTATCGAAGGACGCCTTCTTGAGCGCCGCAAGTGCCTTACGCATGGAATTTACCAGCGTCACGTCGTAGCCGACCCGCCGATACAGGGGTGTAAAGTTAGGGTAACCGCCCAATTCGATAATGGCCAACAAGCGCCCGGATGTTTTGTCGTGACTGCGGGATTCCATTCCTCCCAGTCTACAAGACGTCTGTTATGCCTGCATAGTCACAGCTGGTAATGCACCTATTTCGCGCGCCAAACAATCGACGACGTCGTGAAGGTGTTCAAAGCCGGTGGCGAACTGCAGGCGTAGTACCGGTATCTGTGCCAGCGGCCACATTTGCGGTTCGGCGCCCACCTCACCCGCGCCTGCGGGGCGAGATTCGTCGGCGCGGTGCTGGTACTCAACTGCGCTCGACCTTAATAAGCAATCCCGCCGTCACCAGCATGCATAACATGTCGTCGATCTCACGGTCGAGCGTGGCCGGGGCAATATCGAATTCAACGTGCAGACACTCGCGGACTGTGGCGGGGTCCTGCCCCTCACTCAGGAGCTCCCAGAACCGGGTTCCGGTGGCTTAAGGCTGTAGATCTGATTGTCCTGGAGATTGACCAGGACCATCTCATCACCGAGCCGTTGTGCCATTATCGAGTCATTGATGCGAAACATGGCCTTTTTTGCCGCCAAAGCCTGACGCGGGTTGCGGGGCCGAGATCCAGTAAATGCCGCCCCCTTATAAGGGATTATAGCGGCTCGCCGGGGCTGACGGTCGGGTGCCGCTTGTCGGCGCGCCGAAAGGGCCTAAAGAACACCGGCAAACGGACCGTTATAACCAATGGTTGCCCGTATCGCGGGCATGGATCCCACGCAGTTAAAACCATGGAGTTCAAGTCATGTTTGGCAAGTCCATCAAATATTGGGTTGTCTCCCTTAGCGGGCTGACGGCGGCGCTCACGGGCGCCATGATTACGCATGCCGCCACTCCCATTGCCGGCGACACCGCAGCAGTGGGCCGGCCGAACTACACCTTCGGGGTGGTTCCACAATTCGAGCAGCGCAAATTATTTCGCATCTGGCGCCCGTTGCTGGACGAGATTGGTCGCCGCACAGGTGTACATTTGGAACTTACGGGCAGCCCCAAGATCCCAGTGTTCGAAAAGCGCTTCATGCGCGGGGATTTCGATTTTGCATACATGAACCCTTATCACGTGGCATTGGGATCGCAAGCCCAGGGCTATATACCATTAGTGCGTGACGGTGAACGCAGGTTAAAAGGAATTGTGGTCGTCCACAAAGACAGTGCCCTGCAGAACATCGCCCAACTGCAGGGCGCCGCGATTGCGATGCCTTCCCCCAATGCCCTCGGCGCCTCACTGTTGCCGCGGGCTGATTTTTTGGCACAGGGTATCGACGTATCACCGGTCTATGTGCAAACACACAGCTCCGTTTATCTGCACGTCGCCACGGGAATTACCCCCGCCGGCAGCGGCGTTCACAGCACCCTGCGGCGACAGCCGCAGGCGATCAGGGAAAAGCTGCGTATAATCTACACTAGCCGGGAGGTCGCACCCCATCCGGTGGCGGCCCATCCACGGGTTCCCGAGGCGGACCGCGAACGTGTACGTGAGGCCTTCCTGGAGTTGATGGCAGACGAGGCAGGCCGCCGATTACTTGCCGCAATCCCCATGGCGAATCCCACCACCGCCACCATACAGGACTATCTGCCACTGTTGGGCTGGGGGCTGGACAAACTCTTTGTAGACGCGCAGTGAGTGGCCGGCAATAAATGACATCTCGCACGCAACTACCCGCCGGGCCGCGATACATGGAGACCTCCCGATGAGCCTGCGCTTCAAGGTCTTGACGCCTCTCGTCCTGTTCAGCCTGTTCCTGGCCAGCTACGTGCACTTTTCCTGGTTGCCCAACTATACGGCGTTTTGGGAGGAGCGAAATCGCGTGCAACTCGCGGCACATCTGGACAGCGTGGTCGAGGGCGTGGTACCGCTTTTGCTCGACAATCACCTATCGCGAATCTATGAGAATCTGGACGTGCTGCTGGACAAGAACCCAAATTGGGTTGCGTTAAGCCTGCGCGGCGCCGATGGGCAGCTGCTGTATCCATTGGATTTAACCGGCAATCACGCCCACAGCGACCCGGCGACGCTTGTCCATCGTGAACAACCGATCACCTATCTGGGGCGACCCTTGGGTTCGCTGAGCCTGACGATGGATACCGGCAATGACCTCCGCGCGACCCAGGCCTTTGCGCGGCGCTTTTGGATAACATCTCTGATTGCCTGGGTCGCGTTCATGCTCGCGGTGGGCCTGACCCTGGAATTTGTGGTGCGCCGCCGTCTCGGTCAGCTTTCCGAGGCGTCGAATCGACTCGCACAAGGTGATTTCGATGCCCACTTGCCGGCGCCGAGCCAGGACGAGGTGGGGGCATTGGTGACCAGTTTTACCGCCATGCGCGACGCGATACGACGCTTCCAGGGGGATCTCAGGGCGGAGGTGGGTAGCCACAAACGAACCGCGGAAGCCCTGCTGAAAGAAAAGGAGCGTGTCTCCTACCATGCGCGACATGACGCCTTGACGGGGCTCGTCAATCGGCGTGAATTCGAGCACCGCTTGAACCGGGCGCTTGATGATTCGCATGAGAGCGACGTCGAGCATGCTCTGCTCTACATGGACCTGGATCAGTTCAGAGTGGTTAACGATACCTGTGGTCATGTGGCGGGCGATGAATTGCTCAAACAATTGGGTGGCATTCTGCAACAAAAGCTGCGCAAAGCAGATACGCTGGCCCGTTTAGGGGGCGATGAATTCGGCGTCCTGCTCGAGGGTTGCGATGTGAACGAGGGTACGCGCGTCGCGGCGACGTTACGTGAGGCAATTCAAGACTTTCGCTTCATGTGGGACGATCACATCTTCAATCTCGGTGTAAGTGTGGGCGTGGTCGCTATTAACAAAGCCAGTGACACGGTCGCACAGCTACTCAGTGCCGCCGACACCGCTTGTTATGCGGCCAAGGACGGCGGCCGTAATCGCATTCATGTCTACCAGCCCGACGACAGCGAGGTAGCGGAGCGACACGGGGAAATGCAATGGGTCTCGCGTATCACGCGGGCATTGGAGGACGATCGCTTCGTCTTGTATTGCCAACCCATTGTGCCGGTCGCCGATGTCGGGTCGACCGTGGAGCATTACGAGATACTGGTACGAATGCTCGCGGAAGATGGCAGCACTATTCCACCGGGCGCGTTTATCCCTGCGGCCGAGCGTTACAACCTCATGGACAGTATCGATCGCTGGGTGGTGGCGAATGCCTTTATGCACCTGGATCGTTTGAGTCGCGCCGGCTGGGTCGAATTGCCCAGTCTTGCCATCAATCTGTCGGGCGCCTCATTGAGCCATGAATCCCTCTTGCCTTACGTGCGCGAGCAACTGGGTAAGTATGCCGTCAAGCCCGGGCTGGTCTGTTTCGAGATCACCGAGACGGCGGCGATCGCCAACCTCAGCGCGGCCAGTCATGTGATCAAGGAGTTAAAGCGACTCGGCTGCAAGTTCTCGCTCGACGATTTCGGCAGCGGTCTGTCGTCCTTTGCCTACCTCAAGAATCTGCCCGTGGATTACCTGAAGATTGATGGAATTTTCGTGCGTGACATCGCGGAGGATGCGATCGATCGCGCCATGGTGAAGTCGATTAACGAGGTAGGCCATACCATGGAGATGCAGACGATTGCGGAATTCGTGGAAAACGACGCAATCCTGGCGCGCCTCAAGGAGATCGGCGTCGATCTGGCGCAGGGTTATGGCATCAGTCCGCCGGCGCCGCTGGAAGATATCTTGGCAGTGAATCCGGTGCCGCTTGCAGGCACCGGTGGATAATCAGCGCTAACGGATTGGGCCGGCGAGGTTGGCGGTCAGAAAATCCGTCATCTCTTCGGCCGACAGGGGGCGGCCCAACAGGTAGCCCTGCACGACATCGCAATCGCACTTACGCAGAAAATCCAGCTGCGCCTCGCTCTCCACACCCTCCGCTACCACCTGCAGCATGAGGTGATGTCCCATCGCCGCAATGGTTGAGACCATGGCCGCGTCGTCGGGATCTCGCGTGATGTCCTGCACGAATGAGCGGTCGACCTTCAGGGTGCTGATGGGGAAACGTTTTAGATGGTTCAGCGAGGAGTAGCCGGTGCCAAAATCGTCGATTGCAATCCGCACACCCATGGCGCTGAGCGCGTCCATGGTGTCCACGGCCGCTTGCACATTCTCCATAACCGTACTTTCTGTCAATTCAAGTTCCAGGTGACGGCCTTCGAGGCCGGATTTCTTCAGCGCATTGGCCACCAATTGGACAAGATCGGAACCATGCCGGAACTGACGCGGTGATACATTGATTGCAATGCGCAGCAGTCCGCGGCATTGGTCCTGCCAGATCTTGTTCTGCACACAGGCTGTCTGCAAGACCCACTCGCCGATCGGGACGATAAGGCCGGTCTCCTCCAACAGGCGCATGAAGTCTGCCGGGGGCACCAGGCCGAGGTCAGGATGCTGCCAGCGCACTAACGCCTCAATCGTGGTGATATCGCCGGTGTGCAGATCGAATTGCGGTTGATAGTGAAGCACGAACTCGTTGCGCGCCAATGCGCGTCGCAAGCCAGTTTCAAGGGTAAGTCGTTGTAGCGCCTTGGCACCCATATCTGAAGCATAGAACTGGTAGGTATTGCCGCCGTGCTCTTTCGCGCGAAACATTGCCGTATCGGCATTCTTCAATATGCTCAACATATCGTCGCCGTCATCCGGATAGATACCGATGCCGATACTCGGCGTAACGAACAATTCATGCTCCTCGACCACCACAGGCCGCGCAAATTGATCGAGAATCTCGGTCGCAACTGCGCTGATCTGTCCGGCCCCCGTGACGTCTTCGAGCAGGACCGCGAATTCGTCGCCGCCGAGTCTTGCCAGTGTGTCGGAGTCACGCACGCAGCTCTGGACGCGGGCGGCAATTGCCCGCAGCAAGCGGTCGCCTATATCGTGCCCCAGGGTGTCGTTAATCACCTTGAACCGATCGAGGTCGAGGATCAGCACCGCCAGCCGTTCCCTGGCGCGGGAGGCACGCGTCAAAGCGTGCTGTAAGCGGTCGGACAGCATTGCCCGATTTGGCAATCCGGTAAGCAAATCATGATAGGCGAGATGATGTAGCCGCTCCTGAGTCTCCATTCGGTCGGTAATATCCTTGCCAGTGGAGATGTAGTGCGTAATGCGACCGTTTTCGTTCTTCAGGGGCGTAATGGTTTTTTCTTCGTAATACAGCTCGCCGCTCTTACGCCGATTGATGAGTACATCCTGAAATACGCCGCCGCGACGCAGGACGCTCCACATACGCCGATAAAACGCGGCATCGTGCATCCCGGACTTGATAAGACTGGGTTTGGATCCCACTGCCTCGCCACGGCCGTAACCGCTAATCGTCTCGAAGGCAGCGTTTACATATTCGATTTCACCCTGGCTATCTGTAATCATCACGGCATCCGCCGTCTGCTCGACCGCACCCGACAATTTCGACATCTGCGTTTCTGCGCGTTTACGCTCAGTACTGTCTTGTACAATTGCCACGAATACGGGCGGGTACTCCTCGTGCGCCAGTTGCAAACGGATTTCTACCGGATAATGCGTCCCGTTCTTACGATAATGAATGGTTTCGAAGGTCAGTTGCTCACGATTGCCGTCGCGCAGGGGTTGCAGCAGTTCGACAAATCGTTCGCGGGTAAAGCTGGGTGCGATATCGACCGGTGTAAGCGCGTTCATTTCTTCCGCGCTATAACCCAGATTATCGCAGGCACCCTTGTTCGCCTGTAGGAATTTCAGGCTGTCATTGGCAAAAACGTAAATTTCGTTGGGCGAGTGATCAAGCACCCGTCCGAGCCGCTCTTCCTGATACCTGGTCTCGCGCGTGCGCAATTCGGATTCGGCACGTTTACGATCGGTTTGATCATGAAAGTTGATGAACCACGAAGCGGTTTCATCGTCATCAACAAATTTCAGCGTCGCATCAAAACTGAGCCAGGAACCGTCACGGTGGCGATGACGAATGAGGTAGGGTCCGCTACGCTGGGCTGCCGGTCGCGCAATCACCTGCGCTACCTTGCGCCGGTCCGTTTCATGTAGCAGCCGATACAGGCTTGCTCCGACCAACCGTCTGCGCGAGTAGCCGGTTATGCGGCAGTAAGCCGGGTTTACGCCCTCGATGACGCCCTGCGGCGAAATACGGCACACCCCCTCTTGCGTGAGCTCCAGCAATACCGCGTTATCACCGGTTAGCAGGAGCTCCAGCGAATCATCGACCGGGGCGTCGGAACCTGATGCGTGCGTGTCTTTGCGTTTGCTCATGGGCGACTGACGAGGCGGCGGCCTGGGTCACGGGGAAAACACAGCGCGCGTGCGGGCGGCGCCGATTGGCGTCGGGCTAAATGGACGCCGGCGCCATACGCCGTCGGAACGCTAGATTGGACCAGCCTTACGCTCATTTATTATTTAAACTCAGTAGCTTATGTAATTATCTAAGAAATGCTACAAGATTTGAGTCATAGCGCGTTGAGTTACATAGTATTTCCTGCTAACGTTATTGTAAAGCCCCTACAAGAATTCGGCTAAAACACTTGTCCAAATTGGAGGACGTGACATGAAAAACAACACCTTCCGCGCCACCGCGACCTCTGTCCTGACCCTGGCAACCCTCTGCCTGCTCAGCGCCAACGCCGCCGCGCAGCAGCCGACCTGGTTTTCCGATGACCGCACTGCGCAGGGACACTGGATGCTCGGTTTCGTCTACGGCGACATGCTCCACGAGGGCAATGATTTCAAGGATGCCACCAACGCCGGCATCCTCGCGGGTTATGAATTCGCCCGCCCCATCCTCGGCAACGGCCGCGCCGCGGTGGAATTCGTCTACACCGATACCAGCGATGACGGCACCTTCGGCGTGGACAGCCGTCAGGCCACCACCGGCACGTGGTCGCTAAAGACCATCGGCGTGTATGTCGCCGCACGCACCGCCGGAACGATATACGCCAAGGGCAAGATGGGCGTGGTGGTCGCAGACATCGATTACGATCGTGACACCGGCATTCTCCTGCAGGAGGAAGAGTCCGGCGCGTCCTTCGGTGCCGGCCTGGGTTTCCGCGTGAATGATCGTGCCAACATCGAACTCGACTATACCGGCAGCATCGGTATCAACGACATCAATTACTTCAGTTTGGGCGCAATGGTACTGTTCTGAGTGGGGTAGTCTTTGCTCCTGAGTGAACCCGGCCCCAGGGCCGGGTTTTTTTATGCGCGAATGCCATAGACCGGCGAACCCCTTGGGCCCAATATGGTCCAATTCTTGCTGTTATCATTAATGGGGTCGGTCCAGGCCGGCCGTATAACCAAAGGAGCCCAACAATGAAGGCAGCTACCCTGTTCGTTCGATGCCTGGAAAACGAAGGCGTTGATATCATCTTTGGCATTCCGGGAGAAGAGAACCTGGATATCATGGATGCCCTGCTCGATAGCAATATCCGCTTTATCACCACGCGCCACGAACAGGGTGCCGCTTTCATGGCGGATGTCTACGGGCGCCTGACCGGACGTGCCGGCGTCTGTCTGGCGACACTGGGGCCCGGTGCCACCAACCTCGTTACCGGGGTGGCGGACGCCAACATGGACCGCGCGCCGATCATCGCTCTGGCCGGCCAGGCCAGCACCACCCGTTTGCACAAAGAGAGCCACCAGGTGCTCGATCTGGTCAGCATGTTCGAACCGATATCGAAATACAGCGTCCAGATTCTCGAGCCCGAGATCATCCCGGAAGTCATCCGTAAGGCCTTCAAGGTTGCCGAAGCGGAAAAACCCGGTTGCAGCTTCATTGACCTGCCGGAGAATATTGCCGCAGCGGATGTCGCCGACAAGCGGCCACTCAAGGTACAAAAGCCCCTGCCGCCCCACCCGCCACAGGAAAAGATTGCCCAGGCTGCAAGCATTCTTGCCGACGCCAAGCACCCCATCATTATGGCCGGCAACGGTGTCATCCGTGCGGGCGCCTCGACCCAGCTGGTCGATCTGGCGGAAAAGCTCAATATCCCGGTCGCAACCACCTTTATGGCCAAGGGCGTCATTCCCACTTCGCATCCGTTATCGCTGGGTGCAGTTGGGCTGCAGGCAGACGATTACGTCTCCTGCGGCTTCGATCGCGCCGACGTCATTGTCTGTGTGGGTTACGATATCGTCGAATACCATCCCTATCTCTGGCACAAGACGCAAGACCGCAAGATTATCCATATCGACTCGCTGCCGGCGGAGGTCGACGAGTTCTATATCGTTGAAGCGGGTGTTATCGGCAACATCGGTGAGGCGCTCAAGGGGTTGGTCACAGAATCCCGTCATCATGCACAGAATAAGGTAACCAATCTGCGCGATGCCATCGTCGACGAGTTCTCGCAATACGCTGGGGACACGGGCTTCCCGGTGAAGCCACAAAAGATCATCTGGGATTTGCGCCAGGCCCTGAAACCGGAAGATATCGTCGTTTGCGACGTGGGTGCGCATAAAATGTGGATGGCGCGGATGTATCAGGCCGAACGCCCCAATACCTGTATTATTTCCAACGGCTTCGCCTCCATGGGCATCGCCGTTCCAGGTGCCATTGCCGCCAAGCTAACCCATCCGGAACGTGCCAGTATCGCTGTCACGGGAGATGCCGGCTTCTTGATGAACTCCCAGGAAATCGAGACCGCAATGCGCGAAGGTATCGCCATCGTGATTTTGATCTGGAATGACAGCAATTACGGCTTGATAAAATGGAAACAACTCAATGAGTTCGGCCGCGAAAGCAACGTTGCATTCACAAATCCAGACTTCGTCAAATACGCCGAAAGTTTCGGCGCCAAAGGTTACCGCGTCGAAGCCACCGATCAGCTTCTGCCGGTTCTGCAACAGGCAATCGCGGACAACACCGTGGTTGTCGTCGATTGCCCGGTGGATTACGGGGAAAACCTCAAGCTGACGCAGAAACTGGGCGATCTCATCTGCCCCATCTAAGTCGCGTCCGCGCGATCGCGCAAACCGTGTTCGTCGCTGCGCAGTTACATCACGGCACGCTTTGTCGGACGCGCCATGCACGCTAAACTGGTGAGCGCGCGTTTCTGCGCGTAACTAGAATTGCCTCGCCGACGCAGCGACCGAATCACGCCGAGATGAGCAGCGATAAAGACATCACGACCACCGATCGGCTGGTTAAGGGCCTGCAACGGCCGGACGCGTTCGATCATCCGGTGGACAATGTGGAGGTCTTACAGACCCACATCTCCTACATCTTGTTAACGGGCGCCTACGCCTACAAGATCAAGAAGCCCGTGAATCTTGGGTTCCTGGACTTTGGCACGTTGCAGCAGAGACATTTCTTCTGCGATGAAGAGTTGCGGCTCAACCGGCGACTCGCCCCCGACCTGTATCTCGATGTGATTCCGATTACCGGTAGCGTCGATGCCCCGCGCATGGGCGGAACCGGGCCGGCAATCGAATACGCGGTCAAAATGGTGCAATTTCCAACCCGGGAGCAATTGGATCGGGTGTTGACTCGGGGCGAGTTAAGCAGCGCACAAATCGATCACATTGCGGCGACAGTTGCAGAGTTTCATGGCCAGTGCGTCACCGCCAGGGACAGTCTCCCTTACGGCACCCCGGAACGCATTGCTGATCCGGTGCGGCAAAATTTCACTCAGATCGCGCCTTGTGAGCCCCTCGCCGCGGCCAATCAAATCAGCGCATTGCGGCAGTGGAGTGATACCGCGCTGGCTACTTTGCATGATGCCTTCGAGCAACGCCGCCAAGGGGGCGCGATCCGTGAGTGCCATGGCGACATGCATCTCGCCAATATGGCTCTGCATGAAGGTGAGCCAATCATTTTTGATTGCATCGAATTCAATGAAAACCTTCGTTGGATCGACGTGATGAGCGAGGCGGCCTTTCTGATCATGGATCTGGACTACCGGCAGGTCCCCGCCTACGGTACCCGCTTTCTCAACCGTTACCTGGAAGAAAGCGGTGACTACGACGGTCTTCGTGTGCTCACGTTTTATCTGATATACCGGGCCATGGTCCGGGCCAAGGTTGCCTGTATTGGTTTGCAGACCACGGCGCGAGGCTCAGCCGCGGCACAGCTCGAGGAGAGTTTCCGCGACCACCTGGCGCTGGCGAAAAGTTATACCAGCGCACGTAGCTGTGCGTTGATTATCACTCATGGTCTCTCCGGTTCCGGCAAGACCTTTGCTACCGACCGTCTGTTGGACACCCTGCGCGCCATCAGGATCCGTTCCGATGTGGAGCGCAAGCGGCTTTTCGGCCTAAGTGCCTTGGCGGACTCCGCAAGCCGTGTGGCATCCGGAATGTATAGTGCTGACGCCAGCACGCAAACCTACCAACGACTGGCGGATCGGGCCGAAGACGTGATTCGCGCCGGATTTCCGGTCATCGTCGACGCAACCTTTCTGGCGCGCTCCGAACGGCTACGCTTCCGGTCTGTGGCCCGTGCGTTAAATGTCGCGTTTTGTGTGCTTGACTTTCAAGCCCCGCCTGAACTATTGCGTGAACGGATCGAGCATCGCCATCGCAGAGCAGATGACGCATCGGAGGCGAGCCTTGACGTGTTGACCCACCAGCTCAACACGCAAGAGCCACTTAGTAAAGACGAACAGGCATATGTGATTGAGGTGGATACCGCTAACCCTGTTCAGTACCAGGACCTGGCACAGACCGTCCTTGAGCGCACTCTTTAATCGTCGCGCTGCAGATGTATGGTTTGCGTGGGGAACGCAAAGCTCAAGCCGAGATCATAGACGCATTGCATGATCTTCAGATTGATATTTTGCCGGTTCTCCAGATGATTGAGCCAGCCGGTATCCACCGTAAAGTAATACACCAGGAGATCCAGCGACGAAGTGCCGAAATCGGTGAATTTGACCAGAATAAAGTCCTGGTCCACAGCCGGGTCGCTGCGTAATACCTTCTCGATGCCCGACACCAGATCGTCCATCTGTGTGGGCGTGGCATCGTAGGTTACACCGATGACCTGTTTCACGCGACGCTTCGGCATCCGCGACCAGTTCTTAATGACCTTGGACGCTAAGTCGCGATTAGGAATACTGACCAGCGATTTATCCCAGGCGCGTACCTTGGTCGAGCGGAAACCGATCTCTTCGACATCGCCATCAATCGTGTCGCCCACCTGGATCCAGTCGCCGACGCGGAATGGTCGATCCGTAAGCAGACTTATTGAGCCAAAAAAATTACTCAAAGTCTCCTGGGCCCCCAGCGCGACCGCTAATCCGCCAATGCCGAGGCCGGCGAGAATACTGGTAATGCTGTAACCCAGATTCTGAACGATAACCAGGATGCCGACGGTCCAGGTGGCAATGCTGAGCAATTGCCGCAGGACGACACGAAACTGGCCGCGGGTCGCCGGGTCGCTGCGCGTTGCCATCGCATCGATGGCATCGGCGAGCACATAACAAAGCCGCTGAATGCCGTAGATGACAATGACGGCGGCGGCAACAGCGAGCGCGTTTTCAGTCAAGGCCTGCAGATCGTAAGGCGTGGCAGGTAGACGCAATAACTGCACCGCCAGGAAGACGCCGAGGACAATAAAAAGACCTGCAATACTTGGCTGGATCGCCTCAATAATATCATCGTCATAACGTAGCTTCGTCCGGCTCGCGAGCCGCTTGATGCGGCCCAGTACGAAATGCGCCACGAAACGGCGCAGGACAAGAACCAGCACGATGATGAAGAATGCCGCCACCACGCGCCATACTGCGGCGCCGCCGAGCCAGCCCGGAACGCGTTCAATTGCCTGATTTAGAAATTCCATCATCTGCCCTGTTAGTGCTTTTGCGAAAATGACGCTTTGACAGCCGCGGTTTGGGTTCGGTATCGTAACCCGATCGCATAATAGATCGACAGCGGGCGGCGCTCAAACCCAAGGGGGCGGCATGATCGGTAAGAAAAATATTGTTTTCGGATTTATCTATCTGGTTTTCACCGCCGCCCTCGGGCCGGTCATGGTGCTCAACTACCTCGGTGACGTCAATGATGCGCGTGCCGACAAACAGCAGCTCATCGGCGACATGCAGACCGCGATGGACAGCGGCTTCGAAATGGATCTGGACCCGATGACTGCGGATCAAATCGCCAGGGCCAATACCAAGGCGCTCGTTTCCCTGTCCAATTTCATCAACAGCCAGGAAGCTATCAATGCGATTAAAGGGGGTCCGCACACCCACGGCAACCTGGAGGCGGTGCTCAACATCCTGGCCGGCTTCCTGCTTTGTTTTCTGGCCGTTGGTCGCGGGTTCAAACAGTTAATCAGCTGGGTATTTATTCTCGGCGCACTGGGGCACTCCGGCCTTCTCTATCTTGCCATCGGACTGGAGCTCGAATGGGCCGGCCGGTTGCTGGCTGGGCCGGCAGGTTTGATCGGACCCAGCCTGGTGCTGCTGGGCCTGGTGCTGGCGGGTCTCGCCGCCTTAATCGGCTTCCGCGACACCCTGGTGCGTGACTGAGATAGCTGCGTGACCCTATCCCGCGATCCGGGTCAGCGGTTTCCACAACGGCGCGACGACGATGTTAAGGCAGGCGTGCGCCTGCCGCAGTGCGGTCTCCACCTTTGCCGGCGTGGGACCGCGGGCAAATATAAAACCGAGGTATGTGGCCGCTTCCGGTAGGGGCACCAGTTCATAGCCTTCCCTGATTTCGATCGTGAGGTCCTCTACGTACGGTACGCGACGTGCCGCCGTCACGCCCTCTACGCGCCGCAAGACACCAGCCTGAGGAATCGGTAGCATCATGATGCCGGCAGCCTCCTGCGGCCGCCTGGCGCTCAGATGTTGCCCGACCGCGTGCGTGAGCACCAGATGCTCGAGGCCGAAACCGGTGCCAAAACGAAACAGGCGGCTACACAGGCCACCTATGGTGCGACTCGCCAGCTCCAGGATCCAGACACCCTCGGAATTGACACGGCACTCGGCATGAACGGGTCCCTCGCGTAAGCCGTACGCCTCACAGGCGCGCGTAATCGTGCGGCGAATCTGCTGTTGTGCCGCGTGCACCTGACGGGACGGAGTTACATAAATCGTTTCCTCGAAGAAGGGACCGTTCAAGGAATCCGGCTTGTCGAAAATCGCCAGCAGTTCGAATTGCCCGTCGTAGAGCACTCCTTCCACGGCCAACTCGGCGCCCGGTATAAAATCCTCGACCAGCAATATATTCCGTTCAATCGGGTCCTGCACGTCCGTCAGGATGCCGCGAATCCGTTCGCATGCCGCCAGCAACTGCGGGACGTCGTCGGCGCGAATCACACCGCGGCTGGCCGAGAGTGCAACAGGCTTTACGACGCACGGATAGCCTAGCCCCTGAAGCTGTTTGCCGAGGGGTCGGCGTAAATCGAGCTGGCGATAACCGGGGCCACGCACACCGCGGCTGGAAAGTCGCGCCCGCGCCAGGTCCTTGCGCCGCGCAATACGTACTGCATCGACAGGATTGTTGATCAACCCCAGACGGGCCGCCACCCGCGCCGCCAGTTCGGTACTGCCGTCATCGGTGCCGACAACACCGGCAAGCGGTCCATGGCGTCGGCAGTCAGCGTGGATAAGATCCAGCGCCTCATCGAGTCGGGACCAATCCACATGCAGTCCTTCGGCGTGGACGCTGACAATGGAATACCTGCCGTCCGAGGCCAGCACCGGCTCCATGCCGAGCTGTTTGGCCGCGACCACGAAGGGCACCGCACGGTAGCTGCCATGAGGCGAAACGATAAGCACGCGATCGCGTCCGTGCCGGGCGGGTCGATCGGAACGCGGACTCTGGGTCACAGACGGAATGTATATTTGACGACACCCGCCGGTGTCAGACCGGGGGCACGTGGCCCGATAAACGGCGAACTAGAAGCCGCTGCCGCAGCCACCGCCGCCGCCGGCCCCACCGCAACCACCGCAGACACCACTACCACCGACGCTCTGGAAGACGTTATTAAAGACAAAACTGGCGCCGAGGCCCTTTTGGTGGAAATCCACCTCGCAACCTTGTAGATAACCCATAGCGACCGGGTCGACTACAATCTTGAAGCCCTCGCCTTCGAGCACACTGTCATAGGGCGTCGGGCCTTCCGCGTAGGTCATCCCATAAGTCAGGCCGGAGCAGCCGCCGCCGGAAACGAATACTCGAATCGCTCTGATATCCGCATCCGCATCCGCCATCAGTTCGGCCATCTTGGCCTCGGCCGGCGGCGTCAGGTGCATCTGGCTCTCGCTAACTTGGCTGGAATATTCGGGCATGGTTGCTGTCGACATGGTGTTCTCCAGGCGTGTTCTAGTACGTCGTTAGAGGTCATTATACCCCACTTGCGGCCGAGGTTTCAGTCTCGCGCCCAAGCCCGCCCGCCGGGCCCCAGTTTTCCTGTCGCGTCGGCTGGGGCGCCGCCAGGCCTCGTCTAGCCTTGCGCGGCGGCGGGTTCCAGGCGGCGCGAGACGCGCGGGCAAACCGAGCGGCTAGCGACCGCCGCCGCGAGTGGATCAATGCAGCACATTTTTGCGACAATGCAGATTCGACGCGCAAACATGAGAATTATCCGATGTCTCGTATGGTTTACTGCAAGGTTCTGAAACAAGAAGCCGAAGGGCTCGATGCGCCACCTCACCCCGGCGAGCTGGGTACGCGAATTTACGAAAACATCTCGCGGGAGGGCTGGAAGCAATGGCTCGAGCGTCTAACGACCATTATGAACGAGAATCGTATCAGCACGGCGGATCCGGGCAGCATCGAATTAATAGAGAAGCATATGCTTGGATTTCTATTCGGCGAGGGTGATTTCGGCGATCTGCCGCCGGGTTTCTCAGCGCCCGGCCGCAAGAAGTAAGCTGGGTCTCGCGGGGCTCTGGTCGCCGCGCCCGCCCCTAATCGCGCACCAAGGTTACAAACGCGACTGCGTGATCCTCTTCATCCGCCACGCTTAAATGCGTTGTGTTGATGTGGTGATCTTTCAGGAATATCCCGGCAGCACCACGAAACTCAAGCAGTGGACGACCGCCGGGCGCGTGGGAAACGCTAATATCGCGCATCGTAATTCCCTGACTGAATCCGGTACCCAATGCCTTGGCCGCCGCTTCCTTGGCGGCGAACCGCTTGGCCAAAAACTGCGCCGGTACGCGTGACGCCCGAAACTCCTGCATCTCGCTCTCACTCAGGATTCGCTGCGCAAATCGCTCGCCATAGCGATCGAGATTTCGCTGCATGCGCACGATCCGAACAATATCCGTGCCGATACCGAAAATCATGCCCGACGGGCCTCCGTCATACGCTCTTTCATCTCATGAACTGCGCTGCGCATACCCACGAAAAGCGCGCGCGCGACGATCGCATGCCCGATGTTAAGTTCGGCAATCTCCGGCAGGCGTGCCACGTCCTGCACATTCTCGTAGTGTAGGCCGTGACCGGCGTTGACTTGCAGGCCGGCCGCGACGCCCTGACTGACGGCGCGGCGTATACGTTCATACTGTTCAAGCCGCTCACCGTCTGTCTTGGCATCCGCGAAATGACCGGTGTGAATCTCGATGACCGGGGCGCCGACCTCGACACAAGCCTCGATCTGATGCGGATCAGCGTCAATGAATAGCGAGACGCGTATACCGCTTGCCGCCAGCTGCTGGCAGGCAGCATGCATTTTCTCCCGCTGTCCGGCCACGTCCAGACCTCCTTCGGTGGTCAACTCCTGGCGACGTTCGGGCACCAGGCAACAATCCTGTGGCCGATAGCGGGTCGCGAGTGCGAGCATCTCGGAGGTCACCGCCATCTCCAGATTGACCTTGGTTCGGCAGGCCTCCAGCAACCGTTCCACGTCCCGTTCCTGGATATGGCGACGATCTTCGCGCAGATGCAATGTAATACCGTCGGCACCGCCCGCCTCCGCCAGGCCGGCGGCCTCAATCGGATCCGGATAAGATGTCAGACGCGCCTGTCGCAAAGTCGCAACATGGTCGATATTCACGCCCAGCAGTATCGGTTGCATACCCAATCAGACTCGAGTCAAACAATTCGCGCCGCGAGCTTACTCCGGCGACAGGTCATCGGCACGTAACTTGAATACCTGCTGCAGCAGTAGACGACTCTGCAGCGGCTTATCGCCCAGATGCCGCGCCAACACGGCGCGCATTAACCGCTTGGTTTCACGTCGCGAGCGTGGATTCTCCAGCTCTTCCCGGTCCAGATCCAGCAAACTCGTGCCGTGTACCTCAATACCATGTCGCTGCTTGCCATTCGCCTGTATGGGGCCGCGTTCGGGCACATACTGATACAAGGCCTCTGGATCGATGGACTGGGCGCGTTCGACGTCATGGTCGAGCACCAGGGCATAGCCCAACTCCTGCAGCAGTCGCTTTTCGAATATTCGCAGCACGGGCTCCCCGGCACCTTGTGTACGCAGCGTCGCTAACGCCTCTTGATAGCTGTCGAACAATGTTTCATGCGCGTCATGACGATGCAACAGGCGCATCAACAGTTCATTGAGATAAAACGCGCAATACAGCGTATCACCCGCCAAACGATCATATGCCGAGACACTTTCGGCATTCGTCAGCGTCGCCAACTCACCACGCCCGGACCAACTCAACAGCAAGGGATGAAAGGAATTGAGGATGCCGACCATCCCCGACTTCTGCCGCTTAGCGCCTTTGGCGATCAAGCCCAGGCGTCCGTGTCTGCGCGCGAAAACCTCGACAATCAAGCTGGTCTCGCGATAGTTGCGGGTATGCAGGATGTAGCCAATTTCCCGATCGACCCGCACGCTACCCATCCTCCGTATACCCCAGGCTGCGCAAAAGATTTGCGTCGTCACTCCATCCTTTTCGTACCTTGACCCACAATTCCAGGAACACTTTGCTTGCGAACTCCTTTTCCATCGCCAAACGCGCCTGCTTACCGATGGCTTTCAGGCGCTCGCCACCCTTGCCAATTACGATGGCTTTCTGCCCATCGCTTTCCACCCAGATCGTCGCCTGAATTCTGATGAGCCCGTCTTTGCGTGCCATCTCTTCGATCTGCACCGCGCTTACATAGGGTAATTCCTGCCCGAGGCCGCGAAACAGCTGTTCACGAATGAACTCTGATGCAAGAAATCGTTCACTGCGATCCGTAATCTGATCCGCGGGAAAGCCGGCCGGCGCTTCGGGCAAATAACCAACAATCACTTCTTCGAGTCGATCAATATTACTACCCGTTTGTGCCGATACCGGGACAATCTCAGCGAAATGCGCCATACCCTTGGACGCTTCTATAAGCGGCAACAACTGTGTTTTGCTTTTTAATTGATCGATTTTGTTAATCACGAGAATCACCGGAATCGACCGCGACCCAGCGGCGTCGAGGGCCAAACGATCTTCCGGGCGCCATCCGCCCACATCGATCATCACAACGATCACGTCGACATCCTCAACTGTCGCGCGTGCCGTGCGATTCATCACCACGTTTATGGCGCGCCGTCGATCGCGATGAATGCCGGGCGTGTCGACGAAAACGATCTGACTGTCGGGGCCCGTCTTAATGCCCAGAACTCGCTGCCGGGTCGTTTGCGGGCGCCGTGAGGTAATTGCGATCTTGTGCCCGATGATCCGATTCATCAACGTTGACTTGCCGACGTTCGGTCGGCCCAGCAGAGCGACGAATCCGGATCGAAACGGCTTAGGCATCGGTGTCGGCCAGGGCGCGTAACGCCTGTGCTGCCGCGTCCTGTTCCGCATTGCGGCGACTGCTGCCCTCGCCGCGTGTGGCATGTGCTAACCCGGTGACGTTGCATTCGACGATGAAGCGGCGCTGATGTTCCTTGCCCTGCACGTCCACCACGTCATAACTGGGCGTGCCCGCGGCACGCGCCTGTAAGTATTCCTGCAGGCGCGTTTTTGGGTCCTTGCTGATCCGGCTTGGGTAGACCTGCGCGAGGCGTTCATCGTAACTGCGCGCGACGAACGCCCGTGCCGACTCCAGACCGCCATCCTTGAAAATAGCCCCAATGATGGCCTCCAGGGCATCGGCCAATATGGAATCGCGATCGGCGCCGCCGCTTTTCAATTCACCGCCACCGAGCAGTAGATGGGGACCCAAATCAAGCTTTCGCGCAATCGACGCCAGGGTTTCCTTGCATACCAGGCTCGCGCGGACGCGGCTTAGTACGCCCTCCTGAACATCGGGAAATCGCTCGAATAGTTCCGCGGCGATTACGAAATTTAAAATGCTGTCGCCAAGGAACTCGAGGCGTTCGTAGTTCAACGCGCTACGGCTGCGGTGTGTCAATGCCTGTTCGAGCAGCGCCTCGTTGCGAAACTCGTATTGAATCGAATCAAACAGGTTCGCCGTCATTTGCTCACGGTCGTCTGACCTCGGCACTGTTTTCAAACTCCAGCAGTGCACTGATGTTATAGGCCAGCGGCACTACCACCTCGTAATCGAAACGCAATATCGTTTTGCTACGCGCTTTTTCGATTTTCAGGGTTTTACGGATATCAACGACGTCATGGGCATAGTCAACATACAACAGTCGATTCATTCGCTCGATCATTTTGGCGCGACCGCCCCGGACCGTCTTTGCTTCCGTTGCCACCGTGTTGAGAGCCTTCTTGATTTTGAGGTTGTCGAGATAGGGGGGCGTTAACCGCATGATCAGAAGCCCGAAAAATACGACCAGGGTCATGACCATCAGCATGCCCCATACCGTCCATCCGTGTTGCTTGTTAAACGTGCGCATGTTCGACCCTCCTCCGGTCATTCAGTCCTGCAATATTAACGAATTCCGGTGCCGATCCGGCTCCAGTCGATCGACTCACGGGCAGCGAAGTTCCAACTGAACCAGATTAGAAATGCCTTCCCCACCAGGTGATCGTCCGAAACGTATCCCCAATACCGGCTGTCATTACTATGGTCACGATTATCGCCCATCACGAAATAATGACCATTTGGCACCTGAAATTCTCCACGTGCCGGTAGTCGGGCCTCGTCCAGCAGGATATCGAACCGGGTTCCGTCGACCATTTCGGCCATTCGCGTGACTGCCACTTCACGACGATCAACATCACTGTATTTATAGTCCATTTTGCCTTCACGGGTCGTCGCCTTGCCGTTAACATAAAGCCGTTTGTTTTCGTAGACAACGCGGTCGCCCGGCAACCCAATGATTCGTTTAATGTAATTGACCGATGTGTTATGCGGAAAGCGGAATACCACCACGTCGCCCCGTGCCGGCTCGGCCACCGGAAATACCTTGTTGTTGATGATAGGTAAACGGACTCCGTAGGCAAACTTGTTCACCATAATGAAGTCGCCCACCAACAGTCCCGGTAACATCGAACCGGATGGAATCCGGAACGGCTCGACCACGAAGGAACGCAGGATAAAGACGATTAGAATGACGGGAAAAAAGGCCCTGGCGTACTCGACCAGCACCGGTTCGCGCGTTACGTCCGCGCCCCCCGGCGCGCCCTCCTCGGCCGCGCGGCGCTGCCTTTGGGGCCGCCCATAGAGTCGATCCCAAAGCGCTATCGCGCCTGTTACCAGAAGCGCTATAAACATCACTAACGCAAACTGCATAGTCTATTACTCTCCTTTTACGTTAAGCACAGCCAAAAACGCTTCCTGTGGAATCTCAACGGAGCCAATTTGCTTCATGCGTTTTTTGCCGGCCTTCTGCTTTTCAAGGAGCTTGCGCTTGCGGGTCACATCACCTCCATAACACTTAGCGGTAACATTCTTGCGCAATGCCTTTACAGTTTGCCGGGATATAATCTTTGACCCAATCGCAGCCTGGATCGCAACATCGAACATCTGCCGAGGTATGAGGTCGCGCATTTTCTTGACCAGCTCCTGTCCACGATACTGGCTTTGATCGCGGTGCACAATGAGCGCAAGCGGATCAACCTGGTCGCCATTGATGAGTACATCCAGCTTGCACATATCGGCAGCCCGGAACTCGAGGAATACGTAATCAAGCGAGGCATAACCGCGACTCACCGACTTCAGTCGATCGTAGAAATCGAGCACGACTTCGCCATGCGGTAATTCAAATGTAAGCATCACCTGGCGCCCGAGAAATCGTATGTCTTTCTGCACGCCACGCCTCTCGATACACAACGTGATGATGGCGCCAACATAGTCCTGAGGCGTTAAAATATGCGCCTCGATGATTGGCTCCCGGATTTCCTCGATTTTCCCCGGCTCCGGCAGTCGTGCCGGGTTGTCAATCATCAATACCTCGGCCTTTTTCGTGAGCACCTGATAAATTACAGTAGGTGCCGTAGTGATCAGCTCAAGCCCGTATTCGCGCTCAAGTCTTTCCTGGATGATTTCCATGTGGAGTGTGCCGAGAAAACCACAGCGGAAACCAAATCCCAGCGCCTCCGAGCTTTCCGGTTCATAGAATAAAGACGCATCATTCAAGCTCAGTTTTTCAAGCGCGTCCCGAAATGCGGTGTAATCGGCGGAGTTAATTGGATAAAGTCCGGCGAACACTTGCGGTTGCACGTTCTGAAATCCCGGCAATGCCTCCTCGGTGGGGCGTCGTGAATGCGTAATGGTATCGCCCACCCGCGCCGCCTTGACGTCCTTGATACCGGCGACCACATAACCCACTTCACCCGCACATAGCTCGCTTCGAGAGCTGCGTTTCGGTGTAAAGATACCGATTTCCTCGGCCATGTAATCACGACCTGTGGCCATCATTCGAATCTTGTCTTTTGTCTTGAGGCAGCCATCCACGATACGTATCAGTGCGATCGCGCCGAGATAATTGTCAAACCACGAATCGACGATCAGCGCCTTCAACGGGGCCTCGACGCTGCCACCGGGCGCCGGCAGCTCGTGGACGATGGCCTCAAGTACGTCTTCGACTCCCTGCCCTGTTTTTGCGCTAACCAGCACCGCACCTGCGCTGTCGATTCCGATAACGTCTTCGACTTCCTTCGCGACGCGCTCCGGATCGGCGGCCGGCAAATCAATCTTGTTGAAAACGGGGATGGTTTCCAGTCCCAGGTCGGTCGCGGTGTAGCAATTTGCCACCGTTTGCGCCTCGACGCCCTGGGCCGCATCAACCACCAGAAGCGCGCCTTCGCAAGCCGTTAGGGAACGGGACACTTCGTATGAAAAATCCACGTGACCCGGGGTATCAATAAGATTGAGAAGATATTGTTGTCCGTCACGCGCTTGATAATTCAAAGATACGCTCTGCGCCTTGATGGTTATGCCCCGCTCGCGCTCCAGATCCATCGAATCAAGCACTTGTTCCGCCATTTCCCGTTCACTGAGCCCGCCACAGATCTGGATAAAGCGATCGGCGAGCGTCGACTTCCCGTGATCGATATGGGCGATGATAGAAAAGTTACGGATATGATTGCGGTTTATGTCACTCATCGGCGAGGTACGCCGTCAGGCGTAAACGGCTGTGTCTCCTAGATATAGAAAGAGGGCGCCTTCCGGCGCCCTCTGCAAGGATCATCGCGTGGTTAATCTGGCAGAGATCTTCGTATTCAGAATTCCGCTCGAAATAGGCGCCGTCTGTCCCGTCGGGCTGACGCCAGCACACAGTAAGCCCCTATCATAGCGTCAAACGCACCGGACGTGAACACGCGACCGCTACTCAACCGCGCGGCTTCTTTAACACGAGGAACAGCGACCCGCTGCCGCGTCGTACCAGCACCGGGACGTTGCGGTTTTCCGGCAGATCGGCGACCAGGTCACGGAGAAACTCGATGCTTTTTACCGGCTTGCGGTCGATCTGCAGGATTACGTCATTGCGACGTATTTCCGCCTGCTTGGCCGCGCCCGCCGCAACCTGAACGACTAACACGCCGTGGTCGAGGCTTCGTTCCTTGAGTTCCTTGCGCGACAAATCACGCACAGTCATGCCCAGAATTGTGTCCTCGGCCGGGTCGCGCGGTGCCTGTGCCATTAGTGAGGCTTCTTCCGGCAGCTCGCCTATGGTGACACGCGCGAAGCGTATTTTCCCCCCTCGCATGACCTTCAGCTTTGCCGTTTCATTCACAGGCGTACGACCTACCAGCGGCGGCAAATCCGCGGACTGACTGATCTTGCTGCCGTTGTACTCGACGATAATGTCACCCACCTTCAGCTCGGAGTCGGCCGCTGGACTCTCCGGCAGAATATCGGCAACCAACGCACCATGCGGCCGCTTCATGCCGAAGGAATCGGCCAACTCTCGCGTCACATCCTGGATGGTCACACCTAACCAACCGCGCGTTACCCTACCCTCTTTCTTCAACTGGTCGGCAACGTTAATGGCAATGTCGATCGGTACGGCAAACGAAAGTCCCATAAAACCGCCGGTTCGACTGTAGATCTGGGCATTAATGCCGACGACCTCGCCATCGAGGTTGAACAAGGGGCCGCCGGAATTGCCCGGGTTGATCGCAACATCCGTCTGAATAAATGGCACGTAACTCTCATTCGGCAGGCTGCGGCCCTTGGCCGAGACGATCCCGGCCGTAGCCGTATTTTCAAATCCGAAGGGCGCACCGATTGCCAGCACCCACTCGCCGACTTCCAGCTTCGACGCATCACCAATCCTTACAGTAGGTAAATCGTCGGCCTCAATCTTGAGCACTGCGACATCGCTGCGGCGATCCGCGCCGATAACCTCAGCCTCGAATTCGCGTCGGTCGGTAAGCCGAACAATAATCTCGCTCGCATTGTCGATCACATGTGCGGAGGTCAGTACATATCCATCTCGCGAAATAATGAATCCGGACCCCAATGACTTTACATCCTGTTGTTCCGGAAGGTCACGGAAGAAATGCCGGAAGAAATCATGGAACGGGCTGTCCTCCGGTAAATCAGGTATGTCCATGCCTCTCGGCATCGTCGGCCGGCCGGTATTCTGCGTCGTACTGATGTTTACGACCGCAGGCCCATTGTCTTTAACCAGCTCCGGGAAACGTGGCAAATCATTAGCCGCCACACTTACTTGCGACCCATAGAAAACCAGCAAGAGACCTATAACCAGGTAACTAATTTGCTTCATTGAACACCCTTTACTTGCCCGAAAAATCATCTATTAAACCATCCGGCCCGATTTCGACTTCGGGCGCTGCGGATGACGCTGACCTTAGTACCACGGCTTCGTACACGCTTGTTCCGGCACCTTGACTACCATGCCGGTGCGCCCAGACCAAACCCAGAACAAGACCAAGTATTGCGCCGCCGATCACCAGCGCCTCACTCGCTCCCGAGTTAACACGGTCCGCGAGCAAGCCCGCGGCCGCGCCGATGATCAGCATGGTCAGTATCGGAACCAGGTAGACGGTCGCCGCCGCCTTGAGCAGCGCTGCTTCATGCAAACCGACGATTACGCGATCCTGAAGCGCCCAGCGTTCCTGGCTGCGCGCACGAACCCGCAGTTTGCGGCGCCCGAAAATTCCGGCCAGTAGGCCGCCGCCGCAACCGCGGCCTTGCGCGCAACGCGGACAGGCATGTGCGCGGTCAACCTCGACCCAGACATGCCTGCCATCATGCTCGATAACCCGTGCAGTCTGCTCGATCATGGTCAATGCTCTAACGCACTTGCCTCGCTGCGGGTGACCGAGCGTCCCATCATATCCACGGTGGCCGCCGGCACTTCGCCAACGACCATGATCTGGTGTTCGTCGACGATGGTGCCAAACGCATGCACTGCGCCCATACGGCTCAAGCCCGTCATCGGTTCCGCATCCGCATTCCGGCGCCGTTCAATAAACACGGAAACGGCCGCCAATCCATCCGAGAATACCAAATGGTCGATGGGCATCTTGCGAACCGGCAGAACGCGCCGCATACTGGTCGTCAGCGAATAGCCCGGCGGCATCCGGCCCACCGCCCATGTGCTCGCCAGATTGACGACCGGGGCTTCATGTTGCGGTTCTTCGCCATGCCACACCAAATCCGCGGTCGGTGTGCGTGGCGCCAGTGCAGCTGGATTGATCTTGTCTCCAACCGTCACTTCGGTAAACATATATTGCTCGACCGCAGCACCGTCCGTGTCGGTTAAGTCGGCCTTCAGCAGTAACCCCGTTTCCGCGTCGGCCCATAGTTGGTAACCGTAACGATAGCCATCCTTAGGCTGGATAACGATACGTTGCGCCGTCCGATCGGCAATCCTGTCGGTCTTTGCGAGCTTAATATCGTAGTTACTATCCAGCACGCTTACCTGATCCGGGATAATACCGGGAAAGGTCTTCTCGGAGACACGCCGATATTCGTGCACACCCATCTTCTGCTTGGGTAGATAGCACCAGATCTGCCGATTATCCCGAATGACCTCACGCGCTTCACCGTTCAGCGAATAAAGTCGCTCCTTCATTGTGCCGCGATCCGTCTGATGCACAATCCGCATTGCTTCGATCTTATTCTCGTGCAGATACACAAAAACGCCGGCGTAGTTCAATTCCTGGGCCGCGCGGTTGATTCGCGCAAGCCAATCATGCGCACCCGTTTCTGCCGCCTGGGTTGCATACCCAAGCAGCATGATCAGCATGGCAAACAGGATTCTAACCAACTTGGGTCGCTTATTCGTCAGCGTCGTAACTTACAAACCGGGCATACGAGGTAAGCCCTGTCAGGCCGGATGGCGCGGAAAATTCACCGTGCTCGACCAGGTAGGCATTGAGTACTTTTTCCATTTCCGGCGAAATGGTCTGCCAACGTGTTGCGCTGGTCGGGAATTCTTCGTTGATCGACGTCTGCATCGCGACGGTCCCGCCTGTTTCGGGCGCAAAGTCGGTATTCGGCAATAATCCAAATACGACCGCGGCCGCCACCGATGCGGCGATTGCAAATCCCGCTGCCGGTTTCAATGCGCGCAGCGGAAATGGCACTATGTTGTCGCGCTGGACCGCGGGTGTCGGCTCGGTGCGAATCGCGTCTGCGACGCGGTGCACGACGCTGGCGCCTTCAAGGCCGCTTACCTCATGCTTGAGCGCCGCCCCGATCAGGTGATATCGGTCCCAAACAGCTCGCAGCGTCTCGTCTTGCGTTAGTTCACGTAGAACCGTGTCGGTGCTATCCCGATCCAATTCCGCATCTACCAAACCTGATACCTTTTCTTTCATGGCTACTACCCGACCAGTTACTTCAGCCCAAAAAATTGTCCATTTACTTGACCCCTAATCCAGCAACGGTCCCAATTCCCTGTCGATTGCCTCACGTGCGCGGAATATCCGTGATCGCACCGTGCCAATTGGACAATCCATGGCTTGCGCAATCTCCTCATAGCTTAGTCCTTCCAGCTCGCGCAAGGTGATCGCGGTCCGCAAATCGTCGGGCAGACCTTCCACCGCCCTGACCACGGTTTCCATGATCTCCTGCGTCAAGATATTGCCTTCCGGCGTCGCCGACTCCCGGAGGGCGGCACCTGCCTCGATCTGTTCTGCATCGCCGGCGTCTATGTCCGTGCTGGGCGGGCGCCGACCCGCCGAGACGAGGAAATTCTTCGCCGTATTGATGGCAATGCGGTACAGCCAGGTGTAGAACGCGCTATCACCGCGAAAATTCCCAATCGCCCGGTAGGCCTTGATAAACGCTTCCTGCGTAACGTCCGCCACCTCCGCCGAATCGTACACATAGCGGGAAACCAGGTTGCCGATCTTATGCTGATACTTGCCCACCAGCAGATCAAAGGCCCGTTTGTCCCCCGCCTGCACGCGCCGCACCAACTCCTGATCCAAGGTCGGTTTCGCCATGGTCAGAGCGTTCCACCACGGCGCGACGACGATCGTATCCGCCTACACCCAAGGGACATCAGATTATGGGGAAAGTTCGCCAAAATGCCTGAAAAATCTTATTATTCGGACCAAACCCGGACAATATCACAAAGCAACTTGCAGAGAATCTCGCGCCGCGCCTGTGCGGCCGCCACCCGACGGGCCCAAGTCCATGCCTGAACGCCATACCTCTGATGTCCTGGTGGTGGGCGGTGGTCTTGCCGGGCTCACCCTCGCCCTCAAGGTGGCCGACCAGCGATCCGTAACCGTGCTGGCGAAACGCACCCTGACCGAGGGCTGCAGCACGTATGCCCAGGGCGGTATCGCCGCGGTTCTCAACGCCGAAGATTCATATGCCGCGCACGTTGCCGACACCCTAAATGCCGGTGACGGACTGTGCCATACAAAGACCGTGGAGTTCGTCGTCGCACGCGGTCCGGAGAGCGTTCAGTGGCTCATTGAGCAAGGGGTGGAATTCACCCGCGCACGGGCGCACGCGGACCCCGGCGACTACCATCTGACGCGCGAGGGTGGCCACAGTCACCGCCGTGTGGTTCACGCAGCGGATGCCACGGGCCGTGCCGTACAGGCGACGCTGGAGCAGCGCGTGAAGTCCCACCCCAACATACGTGTACTCGAAGATCACATTGCCGTAGACCTGATCACGACCCAGAAGTTCGGTTTGGCGGGGCCTGATCGCTGTGTCGGGGTGTATGCGTACAACAAATCGCAGCAGCGCGTGGAGGTGTTTGGTGCCAATACCGTGGTTCTGGCCACCGGCGGTGCTGCCAAGGTTTACCTTTACACGACCAACCCCGACACCTCCACCGGTGACGGTATCGCCATGGCCTGGCGCGCGGGCTGTCGCGTTGCCAACATGGAATTCGTCCAGTTTCATCCGACCTGTTTGTATGATCCACAGGCCAAGTCGTTCCTGGTATCCGAGGCGGTGCGCGGCGAAGGCGGAAAATTGAAGCTCCCGAACGGCGATGCCTTTATTGAGGCGCATGATGCGCGCGGTGAACTCGCGCCACGCGATATCGTCGCCCGCGCCATTGATTACGAGATGAAGCGCGGCGGCTATGATTGTGTCTACCTGGACATCAGCCACCGGCCGGCGAAATTTATCCGCGAGCATTTCCCCAATATTCATCAGCGTTGCCTGCAATATGGCTACGATATGACCAAACAGCCGTTACCGGTGGTGCCCGCGGCCCACTACACCTGCGGCGGCATCATGACCGATCTTGCCGGGCAGACGGATCTTGCGGGGCTCTATGCGATCGGCGAATGTGCCTTCACCGGCCTGCATGGCGCCAATCGTCTCGCCAGCAACTCCCTGTTGGAGTGTCTCGTATTCGGCGCCGCGGCGGCGGCGAACATCCTCGCAGGCCCACAGCCGGTCCTCGGCGCTGTAACGGATATTCCGTCCTGGGACGAAAGCCGGGTAACCGACCCCGACGAACGCATCGTGGTATCGCACAACTGGGACGAATTACGCCGCTTTATGTGGGACTACGTGGGCATAGTGCGCACGACGAAGCGCTTACAGCGGGCGGCGCGGCGCATTGATTTGCTGCGTGACGAGATTCACGAGTACTACCAGAATTTCAAGATCGGTAACGACCTTGTTGAGCTACGTAACCTCGTGGTCGTGGCGGATCTCATCATTCGCAGTGCAATGCAGCGCCAGGAGAGTCGCGGCCTGCACTTTACTCGTGATCATCCCGGCCACGATACGCTGGCCCCCACCACCGACACCATTCTCACGCCAGCCAATTTTTCGTCGTCATCCTTGCGCGCAAGCGCCTGAAGGCGTTGCTGTCCACCGCGTCCGCACTCAGCACAACATGGGCGCGATGCCGCGGGTGGCCGGGAGCAAACGTCAATATCACCACACCGGGATGTACGAATGCCGTGGCCAGACGTACCCGGCAATGGCTGCCATCACGGGTATGGATCACGAGGGCGTCATCGTTGCGCAGGTGCAGTGCCACCACCGCGTCACCTCCCAGGCGCAGTGCGTGATGCGTCAGGGTCCGATACAAACTCCAGGCCAGGATCGGCCACAGGATCGTCTCGAGGGGGATCGGCAGGCCCGCCAGCGCTGTCGCCAGGGCCGCGCCACAATGACTGAAGAACACAAATGCGCTAAGCGCGGGCGAGTGATTAATCTTTAAAAACAGTTGATTGTCGTATTTTTTTAACAATTAACTCGAATTCCTTTTCGATCCCGCCTTCAGTCCCGGTAAGCCATGCCAGCAGGCTCTGGTCCGGCTGCGCCAGCAGTTGCTGCAATTGTTCCACCTCCACGGCATCCAGCTGCGCGCCCTGGCGATCCAGGAAACGTTGCAACAGAATGTCCAACTCCAACAGGCCGCGGCGACTCCGCCACCGCAGGCGCCGTTCGGTACTTGCGTCCATCAACCGGCGCGTTTCAACAGCATTTGTTTGATTTTGCCGATGGCACGGGTTGGGTTCAGTCCCTTGGGGCACACATCCGTACAATTCATGATCGTGTGACAGCGAAACAAACGATAGGGATCCTCAAGTCCGTCCAGACGTTCCCCGGTATCCTGATCGCGGCTGTCGGCGAGAAACCGCCAGGCCTGCAGCAGTGCCGCCGGACCGAGGAACCGGTCCGGATTCCACCAGAACGACGGACAGGCCGTCGAGCAACAGGCGCAGAGGATGCACTCGTAGAGCCCGTCGAGTTCCGCGCGCTCGGCGGGTGTCTGGGCGCGCTCGGTCTCGGGCTCGGGGTCATGGTTGACCAGCCACGGCTTCACCGCACGATACTGCGTGTAGAACTGAGTCAGGTCGACAATTAGATCACGAATCACCGGCAACCCGGGCAGCGGTCTCACCACCACGGGTTCCGCCAGATCCGCCAACGGCGTGATGCAGGCAAGGCCGTTGCGTCCATTGATATTCATGCCATCGGAACCGCAAACCCCTTCGCGGCAGGAGCGACGAAAAGACAGGGACTCGTCCACCGCTTTGAGTTCAATCAGCGCATCGAGCAGCATGCGGACGTGAGGCTTGTCGACCAGATCGAGTTCATAACCCTGCATCGAGGGTTTGTCCCCGGCTTCCGGATCAAAACGATAGATCGAAAACTTCATTGCCTGATCTTAAGCATCAATCATGCCCGTTCACCCTGCAGGTCGCCTGCCATGGGATTAGTACACTCTTTCCTTGGGCGGAAACGCGTCCACGCTCATCGGCCGCATGCGTACTGGCTTATAGTCCAAGGGCTCGCTGTCCGTAGTATACAGCGTGTGCTTCATCCAATTGACGTCATCGCGATCCGGATAATCGACACGGGAATGGGCGCCCCGGCTCTCGGTGCGAGCCGCAGCCGACGACACCGTGGCGAGCGCAATCTCCACCAGATTCTCCAGCTCCAGCGCCTCGATCCGGGCGGTATTAAACACCCGGCTATGATCCTGTAAGCGCGCATCGATTAGACGCTCACGAATCCGTCGCACCTTGCTGAGGCCCTCGTCGAGGACCTCCTGACTGCGAAATACCCCGCAATACTGCTCCATGATCTGCCGCAGCTCGTTGTAGAGGGTGGGTACGGACTCGCCGTCGCCATGCGCCTCCCAGCGCGCGAGGCGCTGCATGGCCCGATCTACCTGCGCGGCATCGAGTGCCCGGTGAAACCGATGCTCATCCAGGTATTGCACAATATGATTACCCGCGGCGCGCCCGAACACGACGATATCGAGCAAGGAATTGCCGCCCAATCGATTGGCGCCGTGTACCGACACACACGCGCATTCACCCACCGCATACAAGCCGGGTACCGCCTCTTCCGGACCCGTCTTTTCCGGGATGACGACCTGACCGTGTCGATCGGTCGGGATCCCACCCATGGTGTAATGCAGGGTTGGATACACCGGGATTGGCTGTTCGATCGGGTCGGTACCGGCAAAACGGATAGCGCTTTCACGTATACCAGGCAGACGGCTCTTGATGATATCGGCACCCAGGTGATCGAGTTTCAGGAGCACGTGATCCTTCTGCGGGCCGCAGCCCCGGTCGTCACGTATCTCGATCGCGATCGCCCGGCTGACAACGTCACGGCTGGCGAGATCCTTGGCGTGCGGCGCATATCGTTCCATGAAACGCTCGCCGTCGCGGTTGATGAGATAGCCGCCCTCGCCCCGCACACCCTCGGTAATCAGCATGCCGGCACCGGCGATACCGGTGGGATGAAATTGTTGAAACTCCATGTCCTCGAGTGGGATGCCCGCGCGCAGCGCCATGCCCATGCCATCGCCGGTGTTGATCAAGGCATTCGTGGTCGTCCGATACATACGCCCGGCACCGCCGGTGGCCAGCAAGGTGGTCTTCGCCTCGATGAGCAGCGGCTCGCCCGTCTCGATCTCGAGTGCCAACGCACCGAGCACGAAGCCCTCTTCGTCGCGGATGAGATCAAGCGCAAAGAATTCATCGAAGAAATGCGTTTTCGCGCGAATATTCTGCTGATAGAGCGCATGCAGAATGGCGTGTCCGGTACGATCCGCGGCGGCACAGGTGCGGGCCGCCTGCTCGCCACCGAAGTTCTGACTTTGTCCGCCAAACGGTCGCTGGTAGATATGACCGTTATCGAGACGCGTGAAGGGGACGCCGAAATGTTCCAGTTCAACGACCAGTCGAGAGGCCGCACGGCACATATACTCGATCGCGTCCTGATCGCCGAGATAATCGCTGCCTTTGACAGTGTCATACATGTGCCAGTGCCAATTGTCGGGCGTGACATTTCCGAGCGCGGCATTCATGCCGCCTTGCGCCGCCACCGTGTGCGAGCGTGTGGGAAACACCTTCGAGACCACGGCGACGTGAATGTCCGATTGGGCGAGCTGCAAGGCAGCGCGCAGCCCGCCGCCGCCGGCGCCAATCACCAGGCAGTCGAAGCGTCGCCGCGCCGGCTTCATCGGAGGCCTCCCAGCGCCAGGAGGTAGCTACCCCAAACAAACAACGCGACCAACGATACGGCGGTGAGTGTGCTCATCGTGAAGCGCAGCCAGAACGGGTTCAAATAATCGAGGAATACGCTGCGCATGCCGATCCAGGCATGCAACACAACCGCGAACAGAAACAATGCCGCCGCCACGCGTACCGCACCATCGGACCACCATTCATGCCATTCGTAGAAATCATCAATCGGCCAAAATGTCAGGCGCACACCAAACGCGACTACACAACCGGCAAGATATAGTGCTGAGACGCGTTGCACGATCCATTCGCCGAGACCCTTGCGCGTACTCCCTGAATACTGGTTTCGGCTCACCACAGGCCCACCGCAAAAAGTAAAACTCCGGCAACTCCCAGAATGAACGTTACCCACGCACTCGCGCGCGCTTGTGTGCGAGTGATACCGATTTCCAGATCCATGAACAAATGGCGAATTCCAGCGAGGAAATGCAACAACATAATGCCCAGAATGCCCAGCGTAAGCCAGCGTCCTGTGGTCGTCTCCAGGTAGGCGCGCACGACCTGGAATCCCTCCGGGCCGCTCAATGATAGTTGCAGAAAAAGAATCGCGGGCGGCAGCACACACACCAGCAACACCCCGGAAATACGGTGGCAAATCGAAAGAACACCGCCGACGGGCAGGCGAATCTGCAATAGATTCAGATAAACCGGTCGTTTTTGTTGTTGTCCCATGCCGCGCGCCACCTCAAATAATTCTAACCGCATGTGGTCCGAATTCCACCATTGACCGCGCTACCGGCGCTTGCGTTATCATCCCTTGAGTATTCCATACACATATGAGGCCAGAATAGACGTGAATCAGTCATGGCAAAAATTTCTGGTATCCCAACGCGCACATATTGCGGATGACCAGGTGGCGGATTTTGGCGATCCAGGCGCGGAAATAGACGCCGCGGCTAATGGCACGATCATAGCCGATCTCTCCCATATCGCACGCATATACGCCTATGGCGCCGATGCCGAAAGTTTCCTTCACGGCCAACTGAGCAACGATCTGCAGGGACTCGATGCGTCCACGTCGCAACTCAGCGCTTATTGTAATCCTAAAGGCCGCATGTTGGCTGTGTTTCGGGTAATCCGCTTCAAAGACGGATTTCTTCTACAATTCCCGGCCGTATCCGCCGATGCCGTTGTGCCGCGTCTGCGAATGTATGTGCTGCGCGCCGACGTACACCTGGAGCGTGTTGACGACGAATACATCGCCGTCGGGCTTTCCGGTCCCGATGCCGCCGCCGGTTTGGTCGAACTGGGCTACAAGGTTCCCCCGGCACCGAACGCGGTGACGCGCCATGATGGCGCCGTGGTGTGTGCATTACCGGGCTCCCAGCCGCGCTTTGAAGTGATCCTGCCGGCGGTACAGGCAGTCGACTTCTGGAACGCTGCCGCCACCAACAAACGACCTGCCGGCGCCGCCTGTTGGCGGGCGCTGGATATCAGCGCCGGCATTCCGACGATTTATCCCGCGACCAGTGAACAATTCGTGCCCCAGATGGCGAATCTGGACCTGATTGACGGCATTAATTTCAAGAAGGGCTGCTACCCGGGGCAGGAAATCGTCGCCCGCATGCACTACCTGGGCAAACTGAAAGACCGCATGATGATTGCCCACGCCAACGGTAACCGACTCCCGCTGCCGGGCGATCCCCTCTACGCGGCGGATTATGGCGACCAGGCGGCCGGACATGTAGTGGATGCGACTGCGGCCGCCGGTGGTGGCTACGATTTGCTTGCGATAGCAAAACTCAGCGCAATGGACGCTGGTGAATTTCATCTCGCCGCGCCGGACGGCGAGTTGTTACAGCGACGCGAGCTTCCCTATTCCCTCGATAGGGCCAGCTAAGCCATGAGTGTCGTTTCGCTATCGGCGCGAGGTGCGCCAGGACTCAGCTGCCAGGGATGACCTGGTAGAAGGTTTCACCTTTGCGGACCATACCCAGGTCATTGCGCGCGCGCTCCTCGATGGCCTGGTCACCCGCCTTCAGATCGACAACCTCCGCGGCCATGGTGCGATTGCGTGCCGCCAACCGTTCATTCTCGACCTGTTGGCTATTGATCGCGCGGTTCAGCTTCAACAGGTCGGGAATGCTGTCATCGCCGAACCAGAGCGCATATTGCAACGCGGCAACGACAAGCCCGAGTGCTACAACCAGCAACCTCACAGGTAATTCCTTGACTCTTATTGACCTTTGGCGTGCCAGTATAAACCAATTCACGCATCGGCAACTATGTGTGAGTGATTATCCGCGCCATGCCGCGAACACGGCGTGACCCGGGTAAGACACGTTGCTGCCCGCGGCCTCTTCGATGCGTAACAGCTGGTTGTACTTTGCCACCCGATCGGATCGCGACAAGGATCCAGTCTTGATCTGTCCGGCATTCGTGGCCACGGCCAGATCGGCGATAGTCGTATCCTCAGTCTCGCCGGAGCGGTGCGAAATAACCACCGAATAGCCCGCATCCTGCGCCATACGTATCGCCGCGAGCGTCTCCGTCAGCGTGCCGATCTGATTGACCTTTATCAGAATGGAATTGCCAATACCTTCACGAATACCCCGCGCCAGCAATTGGGTGTTGGTCACAAACAGGTCGTCGCCCACCAGCTGAATGCGCGAACCCAGACGCTCGGTGTGCAGTTTCCAGCCCGCCCAATCGTCTTCGGCCATACCGTCTTCGATGGAGACTATCGGGTAGCGTTCAACCCAGGCACCGAGAAAGTCACCAAAGGCAGCTGCATCCAGTTGCGCGCCTTCTGACTCTAGATTGTAGTGACCGCCGGCATAAAACTCCGAACTCGCCGCATCGATCGCGATCAACACATCGCGCCCGGGCGCATAGCCGCTGAGTTCGATAGCAGTGATAATGACTTCCAGCGCGGCTTCGTTCGATTCGAGATTGGGGGCGAAGCCGCCCTCGTCGCCGACAGCAGTATTGAGCTTACGCTCCCGCAAAACCTTGCGCAGCGAATGAAACACTTCCGCACCGCAGCGCAGCGCTTCTCGAAACGACGTCGATCCTGCCGGCACGATCATGAACTCCTGAATATCCACGCTGTTGTCGGCGTGCGCACCCCCATTGATGATATTCATCATGGGCACCGGCATGACGAAGGGCCCGTCGCCGCCCAGGTAGCGGTAAAGCGGTAGATCGGCGCCCGCCGACGCCGCCTTCGCCGCCGCCAGGGACACCGCCAGAATCGCGTTGGCACCCAGGCGGTTCTTGTTCTCGGTCCCGTCCAACTCGATCATGGCCTGATCGAGACCCGCCTGATCACGGGCGTCACTGCCCTTTAAGCGATTGCGAATCTCACCATTGACGTGCCCGACTGCCTGGCTGACCCCACGCCCGAGATAGCGCGCGGGGTCGTTGTCCCGTAGTTCGATGGCTTCCCGGGCACCGGTCGATGCCCCGGAGGGGACCGCGGCGCGACCCATTACGCCGGACGCCAGAATTACGTCCGCCTCAACAGTTGGATTGCCGCGCGAATCCAATATCTCACGCGCGCGAATATCGGCGATGGTACTCATGACCACTCCAAGAAATTCATGAAAATTGAACGATGTGTATTAGTCTATGTCGGCTTCTGCGAAACCGTGTTTCTTAACCACCTGGTCCAGTGCGAGGAGCGTGGTCAACAAGGCTTCCATGCGTGCAAGCGGCCAGGCGTTCGGCCCGTCGCTCAACGCCTCGCTCGGCACCGGATGGGTTTCCATGAACAGTCCCGCGACCCCCACCGCAACCGCGGCGCGCGCAAGCACCGGAATGTGTTCACGCTGACCGCCCGAGCGATCACCCTGACCGCCGGGAAGTTGTACGGAGTGAGTTGCATCGAACACCACCGGACAACCGGTCCCGCGCATGATCGCCAGGGAGCGCATATCCACCACCAGATTATTGTAGCCAAAGGACGCGCCGCGCTCGCAAACGAGGATCCGGTCTGCGCCACCCGCGTCGCGCGCCTTGGCGACCACATTCGCCATATCCGCCGGCGCCAGAAATTGACCCTTCTTGATATTTACCGGTTTGCCGCTCGCCGCCGCGGCCTGTATCAGATCGGTCTGGCGGCACAGAAATGCAGGGGTCTGCAGCACATCGACGACTTCGGCCGCCGCCCGCACCTGGTCCGGAGTATGTACGTCGGTAAGCACCGGCACGCCGACTTCGCTGCGCACGGTTTCCAATATACGCAGGCCCTCGTCCGCGCCCGGGCCGCGGAATGAGCCGCCCGAACTGCGATTCGCCTTATCATAAGACGACTTAAAAATGAACGGGATGCCCAGGCGCCCGGTTACATCCCGTAACTGCGTCGCCGTGCTCAACGCCAGTTCACGCGACTCGATAACACACGGACCCGCAATAAGAAAAAGCGGCCTATCCAGGCCAACTTCAAAGCCGCACAGATTCATTAGACCGCGACTTCCTCAAGACCACGCGTTTGGTGATGCGTTCGGGCGGCCTGGATATAGCCGTTGAACAAGGGATGACCGTCACGCGGCGATGAGGTGAATTCCGGATGAAACTGACAACCGATGAACCACGGATGGTCCTCGAGCTCAATCACTTCGACCAGGGCGTTGTCGATCGAGGTTCCAGCAAGCACTAATCCGCGTGCCCGCAGCGGTTCCCGGTAGTGGTTATTGAATTCATACCGATGCCTGTGCCGCTCAGTTACCGATGCCGTACCGTAGGCCTGCTGGACGCGCGATCCGGGCTGTAATCGACATTCCTGGGCACCGAGGCGCATGGTGCCGCCCAGATCGCTCTCCTGACTCCTCAGCTCGACGCTACCGTCCGCCTCCTGCCATTCGGTAATCAGCGCGATAACCGGATACGGGGTATCCGGCACGAATTCCGTGCTGTGCGCGTCCGGCATGTCGGCGACGTGGCGCGCGAAATCGATTACCGCGACCTGCATGCCGAGACAAATCCCCAGATAAGGAATCTTGTTCTCACGGGCGAACTGGGCGGCGGCAATCTTGCCTTCGATACCCCGTTGGCCGAATCCGCCCGGCACCAACACCGCGTCTACATCCTGCAATACTCCCGGGCCCTCGCGCTCAATCTGTTCAGAATCCACATAGCGAATGTTGATGCGGGTGCGTGTATGGATTCCTGCATGAATCAGCGCCTCAGACAAAGACTTATACGACTCGGTGAGATTCACATATTTTCCGACCAGCGCGACAGTCGCCTCGCCCGTGGGGTGACCTCCGTCGTGGACAACCTTTTCCCACTCCGAAAGATCCGCCGACTTGGCGTCGATTTGCAGCTTGCGAACGACAATATCATCGAGGCCCTGCTCATGAAGCAGGACGGGAATCTTGTAAATGTTATCCACGTTGGTGGCGGAGATCACTGCATTCACCGGCACGTTGGTAAACAGCGCGATCTTGCGGCGCTCGTCTTCAGGCAACGCGGTATCGGCGCGGCACAGCAGTACATCCGGCTGAATCCCGATGGACCGCAACTCCTTCACGGAATGCTGCGTCGGTTTTGTCTTCAATTCGCCGGCAGCGCTAATATAGGGCACGAGCGTAAGATGAATATAAAGCACGTTCTCGGGGCCCATTTCCACGCCCATCTGACGAATCGCCTCGAGAAACGGCAACGACTCGATATCACCCACGGTGCCACCGATCTCCACCAGCGCCACGTCTGCGCCGTCCGCCCCTGCCGTAACGCAATGCTTGATTTCGTCGGTGATATGCGGAATGACCTGCACCGTGCCGCCCAGATAATCGCCACGGCGCTCCTTGCGAATAACGTTTTCGTAGATCTTGCCGGTGGTGAAGTTGTGCCGACGACTCATGGTCGTGCGTACAAAACGTTCATAGTGGCCCAGATCAAGATCCGTCTCGGCACCGTCCGCGGTCACGAAAACCTCGCCGTGCTGAAATGGGCTCATGGTGCCGGGGTCGACGTTGATATACGGATCGAGTTTAAGCAGCGTGACCCGTAGTCCACGTGCCTCGAGAATGGCGCCCAGGGAAGCGGAGGCAATGCCCTTACCCAAAGAGGACACAACACCGCCGGTGATAAAGACAAACTTGGTCATTCAGCCTGAAAATTGAAAGCGGCGCTAAAGAGGTCGCACCGGACGGGGGAACAGCTTACCAAACCCGTTGCCTACACTCAATTCGTGTGTGCGAGTGGCAGTGGCTCAGTTTGCCCCTCACGTCGACGGTGGCCCCGCCAAGCGCAAGGCCACGATTCGAGCGGTACAGGGGGGTGCCGCGAGATTAAGCGCAGCGGGGCCACCGCCGGCAGCGAGACCAACGGGCAAACTGAGCCACTGCCGAACGGATGCACCGCCTGCAGGGAATCGAGTCAACCCGTGGTTGCTAGCGGCGCCATGGCTTCCACCGCCACGTTCACGCCGCGGGCCCCTGGCCCCGCGGCGAACGGTGCAAACACCCACAGTCCGGCCACCCCGACGAGTCGCTCGCCGGCGTACAACAGCGGCAGCCGCGCCCGTTCCCAAGGCGGCACACCGTGGGCTTGAAACAGTTTCTTCAGACGGTGATGGTGGCTACGGCCGGGCAAGGCACAGGACTCACCGCCCTGGCGCCAGCCAATCGTCACCCGTGCCGGATCCAGCCGGCGGATATCGATGCCGCCCGGGCCCTGGCGCGCAATCAGCCGCAGCCCGGCACTCGGGGCTGCCAGTGGCCCGCCCGCGAGGTCCCATGTCATCTGCTCGTCGACGCCTGGGCGCGGGCATGGAGACATTAGAAACAGATGATCCCGGTAACGACGCAGTTCCGTCCCGGTCCAGCGCACCACGGCGTCGCCGGATGGCGCCTCCGGCGCCACCAGATCAGCCATGATGCGCTCCAGGCGCCGGCTCGGCGGCATTCCGAAGCCGTTGTGGCGAATCCAGTAGCGCAGCACGTTGCGCGCCCGGGCCGCGCCCAGATCGCGCACACATCCCGCTGACAGGGTTTCGGTTCCGTAGGCGACGACCCCACGATAATCACTGCGACAGGCAGCGAGATCGGCCGCGGCGACTTCGTCCAGGAGCGACAGTGCTTCACGACAATGCTCGGCGGAGCGTGCGATCACCTCCGCGGCACCGGGCCAGTAGCTCTGTAATTGCGGTAATACGTCGTGGCGCAGGAAGTTGCGCGCGAATTGCCGGTCAGCGTTGCTGGTGTCCTCAATCCACTGGAGGCTCGTCGAACGCGCGTAGGCGTGCAGCTGTCGGCGTGAAAAGCCCAGTAAGGGACGTGCCAGACGGCCCTGCCCGAAACGCGTGACAGGCGCCATGGCGGCGAGTCCGGGCACCCCAGAGCCACGCAGGAGCATTAGCAGCAACGTTTCTGCCTGATCGTTCTGATGATGACCGGTCAGTAACAGATCTCCGGGATCCATTGCCTCGCGCAGACAGGCGTAGCGCGCCGTGCGCGCCGCCGCCTCGAGGCTTTCCCGTGGCTGGCGCCGCACCTGCACAGGTTTGTGTACAAATGGGATCCCGTAGCCGAGCACGGTCCGCCGACAGCGTTCGGCCCACGCGCGCGTATCAGGTTGCAGGCCATGATCCACATACACCGCCGTGACTGCCAGCGCATACTGTTCCGTCAGGCAGGTCAGGGCGTGCAGCAGGGCCTGAGAGTCCAAGCCACCGCTAAACGCCACTTTAATGGGTGTGCGTGGATCAATCCCGAGTTCGTTGAACAGCACGTGCGCCAGAAGCGCAGGCGAGAATCCGCTTTCCGCGATCGACCGGTGCGTGCAGTTGGGTCTATTCGACCTCTTCATAGCGCCCGTATGCGAGCAATCGCTGGTAGCGTTGGGCCAGGAGATCCTCCGCCGACCCCGTGTCGAGTTCGCCCAGATGCCGTAGCAAAGCCTCGCGCAGGGCCGCCGCAGCGGCATCCACATCGCGATGGGCACCGCCCAGGGGTTCATCGATGACCTGGTCAACCAAGCCCTGAGTGGTGAGACTCACCGCGGTCATCCCCATGACCTCTGCGGCATCCGACGCCTTTTCCGCGCTCTTCCACAGGATCGAGGCGCAGCCTTCCGGGGAGATGACCGAATAGGTCGCGTATTGCATCATCAATAATCGATCACAGACACCGATCGCCAGCGCGCCCCCCGAGCCACCTTCGCCGATGACGGTCGCGATGATGGGCACGCGTAGACCCGCCATCTCGTACAGATTGCGCGCGATGGCTTCGCTCTGACCACGTTCCTCGGCGCCCACACCGGGATAGGCGCCCGGCGTATCGATGAACGTCAGGATCGGCAGCCCGAAGCGGTCGGCCATACGCATCAGTCGCAGGGCCTTACGATAACCCTCTGGACGCGGCATACCGAAATTCCGGAACAGCTTGCGCCGGGTGTCACGACCCTTCTGATGGCCAATGACCATCACCGGGCGACCGTCCAGGCGCGCCAGCCCGCCGACGATTGCGTGATCATCGGCAAATGCCCGATCGCCATGCAGTTCATGAAACTCGTCCAGCATGCGCTGCACGTAGTCCATCATGTAGGGACGCTGTGGATGGCGGGCGAGCTGCGCGACCTGCCATGCGCTCAGGGATGAGAAAATCGACTCGGTGAGCTTGTGGCTCTTCTTCTGCAGCCGCGCGATCTCGTCGCTGATATTCAGCTCGTCTGTCGCCGTCACATGGCGCAGCTCTTCGATCTTCGCCTCGAGCTCCGCAATCGGCTGCTCGAAATCGAGAAAATTAAGGTTCATAGCTTCAGGGGCCCCAATGTGCCAGGGACTTGGGCGCACAAAACGGCTCAGCCGTGGACTTGGCGTACTATACCAAATTCCTTGCCCGCCTGAATCGACGGTGCCGAGGAGCGCTCGGAGGAGGTGCCGGGTGTCGCGCGCGGTGCGGAATACATCAGGGTCACGCCGTCGTCACCGACCAACTGCCGCAGCTGGTCGATCATGACCTGGTTTGGTGTGACCCGCCATTGCGCACCCAGTTGCAGGGTCGCGGCGGCGTCTTGATTTCGATAGCGAACGGACACCGGACATTGTGTCGACCGATGTGCACTCAGGATCGCTTCCAGGCCAGTAAGAAATTCCGGATCCGTAGCATCTGCGGCGGTTTCGATGACCAAACCCCGGCAATAATCCGCGCGCGCGCCGTCCATATCGAACAGTCGGGTCGCACTCATACGAAAGCCACCGGTGTACTCGTCCACACTCACCTGACCCTCGACCACCAACAAGGTGTCTTTGCGCAACAATTCGCGATGCTCACCGAAAAGATCCGAAAACACTGCCAGCTCGATGCGACCCGTGCGATCATCCAACGTGACGAAAGCCATACGCCCGCCGCGGCGAGTGTTCATGGTGCGCATCTCGACGATCAGTCCGGCGACAATCATGCTGCGGTCGTCGGTCGGCCGCAGTGCCCCCAGACGGGCATCCACCAATTGTTCGAGTTCGGCTTCGAAACGCAGGATGGGGTGCCCGGTCAACCACAAGCCCAGGGTGGCCTTTTCACCCTCGAGTCGCTTCTCTTCCGACCATTCCAGGACCTCCTCCACCTTGCGCGGCTCCGCTGCAGGCCGGCTCACACCAAACATATCTTCCTGCCCGGAACGGCGGTCACGATTATCCTGATCCGCCAGATCCAGCGCGACGGGCAAATCTGCCATCAGTTTGGCCCGATGGGCGCCCAGTTCGTCGAGCGCACCGGCCCGAATCATCGCATCGAACGCCCGCCGATTGACTCTCTTCGAGTCGACACGCCGGCACAGATCGAACACGTCCTGAAATGCGCCGTCCTGTTCCCGCGCGGCGACAATGGCCTCGATCGCGGACTCGCCCACGCCCTTGATCGCGCCCAGACCGTAGAGCACTCGCTCCTGCGTGATCGCCATGAATGAATGCTCGCATTGATTTACGTTCGGGGCGCCCACCTCGATGCCGATATCCCGGCATTCCGCCACCAGTGTGACCACCTTATCCGTGTGTTCCATGTCCGCGGACAACGCCGCCGCCATGAAGGTGGCCGGATAGTGCGCTTTCAGCCACGCGGTTTGATAGGAAATCAGCGCATAGGCGGCGGAATGTGACTTGTTGAACCCGTAGCCGGCGAACTTTTCCATCAAATCGAAAATATAATTCGCCTGGGTCCTGCTGACGTTCCGCGCGACCGCGCCATCGATAAACACGCGCCGTTGGCGTGCCATCTCCTCCGGCTTTTTCTTGCCCATTGCGCGGCGCAACAGATCAGCCGCGCCCAGTGAATAGCCCGCAAGTGTCTGCGCGATCTGCATCACCTGCTCCTGATACAGAATCACGCCATACGTCGCGTTGAGTATCGGCTCCAGCGCAGGATGTGGGTACTCAATCTTCGCGCGCCCATGTTTGCGATCGATAAAATCATCCACCATACCGGATTGCAGGGGGCCGGGACGGAACAAGGCCACCAGCGCGACGATGTCGTCAAAGGAGTCCGGCTGCAAGCGCTTGATCAGATCTTTCATGCCGCGCGATTCGAGTTGAAACAGAGCCGTGGTCTGGCAGGATTTGAGCAAGCTGAAGGTGGCCGCATCGTCCAGCCCCAGCTGATCGATGCGTAACGGCGCTTCGGTTTTAGGCGCACGCGTCTTGTTGATCGCCTTCACCGCCTTGTCGATGATGGTGAGCGTGCGCAGCCCAAGAAAATCAAACTTGACCAGACCGACGGCCTCGAGGTCATCCTTGTCCAGATGCGTCACGAACTGCTTGGCGCCCTGCTCGCAATACAGTGGCGTAAAGTCCGTGAGATCGGACGGCGCGATGACGACACCGCCGGCGTGTTTGCCGGCGTTGCGTGCGATACCCTCCAACGCACGAGCCATATCGATGAGTTCATGTACATCGTCGTCCTGCTCGTAACGCTCGCGCAGCAACTCTTCCTGTTCCAGTGCACGCTCAAGCGTCATCCCCACCTCAAACGGAATGAGCTTGGCAATCGTGTCGCAGAAACCGTAGGGATGATCGAGCACACGCCCCACATCACGGACCACTGCCCGTGCCGCCATCGTGCCATAGGTGATGATCTGTGCGACCTGGTCGCGCCCATAGCGCTCACTGACATAGTCGATGACGCGGTCGCGCTGTTCCATACAGAAGTCGATATCAAAATCCGGCAATGAAACCCGCTCCGGATTGAGAAACCGCTCGAACAGCAGCCCATGAATGATCGGGTCCAGCTCGGTGATACCGAGCACATAGGCCACCAGCGAACCGGCACCGGAACCACGCCCCGGCCCGACCGGAATGTCATTTCGTTTTGACCATTCGATAAAGTCGGCGACGATAAGGAAGTAACCCGGGAAGCCCATTTCATTGATCACGCCGAGTTCATGATCAAGCCGATCCATGTACACACTCCGCTGCTCGGCATCGATGGGTCTACCGTCGCTGTCTCGCAATTCGGTCAGCGTCCGCTCCAGGTTACTGCGTGCCCGCTGCATTAAAACATCGGCGACACTGTCACCTTGCGCAACGGGAAACTTTGGCAGGAAATTCTTACCCAGCTGCAAATGAAGATTGCAGCGCTTGGCAATTTCCAGCGAGTTGCTGATCGCCTCGGGAATGTCCGCAAACAACACGGACATTTCCTCATTCGAGCGAAAGTATTGTTGCTCGGTAAACCGCCGCGGTCGCCGGCCATCTCGCAGCGTCCGGCCTTCGTGGATGCAAACACGCACCTCATGGGCGTCAAAGTCTTCCGCGCGCAAGAATGTAACGGCATTTGTCGCCACCACCGGAATACTCTTTTCCAGCGCCAGTGCGAGTGCCGCCTGCAGGTACTGCTCCTGACCGGGATGCCCTGTGCGCCTCAATTCGAGATAGAAACGATCGCCGAACAAAACGCGATACTCGTCCGCCAGCCGCCGCGCCCGCGCCTGACTGTCTCCACGCAGGGCGTGCCCGATATCGCCGTCTTCGGCCCCGGAAAGGGCGATCAGGCCACCGTTTGCCTCCCCTAACCAGGCCTTGCGAATGCATGGCCGGCCCGCCATCTGACCCTCACGATAGGCACGTGTCAGTAAGCGGGAAAGATTCTGGTACCCGCGCCGGTCCTGGCATAAGAGGGCTGCGCGGAACGGCATCTTCGCGCCGGCGGTGTTTTCCAGCCAGATGTCGGCACCGATGATGGGCTTCACGCCTTGATCCATGGCGCGGCGATAGAATTTCACCATCGCGAATACGTTCATCACATCGGTGACCGCGACCGCCGGCATGCTCTGTTGCGCAGCGCGCTGCGCGAGCTCACCTATCCGAACCGTGCTGTCGGCAAGCGAATATTCAGTATGCAGATGGAGGTGAGCGAAAGGTGTCGTCATACAGCCATTTCACCGCAAATCTCGCCATGGGAAAAGCCCGCTGCCCGGCAGGCCGGAAATAACCGCGCGCACAGCAGACACGCGGGTACTCACCGGGTCTCGCGCGCGCCCGCAGGCGCGAGCAGTCGTGCCACCGGCGCAAATGTTCGCCGATGCACATCGCACACACCAAGCGCCTGCAACGCCTGCAGATGTGCCGGGGTCGGATAACCTTTGTGTGCCGCAAACCCGTAGCCTGGATAGCGACGATCCAGTTCAGACATGGTCTGATCCCGGGTCACCTTCGCGAGAATGGATGCCGCCGAGATGGCCGGCACCGACTGGTCACCGCGCACAACCGTTTGCACCTCGCAATTGAGCGCAGGCGCCTGATTGCCATCTACCAGGGCCAGTTCCGGTGCCACCGCCAGGCTCTTGACCGCCCGCTGCATCGCCAGGAAGGTGGCCTGCAGGATGTTCATGTGATCAATCTCCGCCACCTCCGCCCGGCCCACACCCCAGGCCCGGGCCTGAGCCTTAATCAGGTCCGCCAGATAGTCCCGCCGACGTGCTGACAGGCGCTTGGAGTCCGCCAAATCGGCGATTGGCCGGTCTCGATCCAGGATCACCGCGGCCGCTACGACAGGCCCGGCCAGGGGCCCACGGCCGGCCTCGTCGATACCGGCGATCAGCGACGATGCGCCATGCGTCACCGAGCTCATGTGTCCGCCTGCAGGAGATTCACAACCGCATTCGCGGCCTTGGCGCTCGCATTGCCCTTGAGCAGGTTGTGAATTTTCGCAAACTCCGCCTGTAGCCGCGCGACATGTTCCGGATCGTCGAGGAACGCCTCGATCGCGGCACCCAGCTTATCGGGTTGCGCTTCATCCTGAATGAATTCCGGTACGATTTCCCTGCCTACCAGATTGTTGGGCATGGAATAGAGCTTTACATGTGCCAGCATTCTGATCAGGGTGTAGGAGAACCAGCTCAGGCGATAGGCCACCACCATGGGTCTGCGCAGCAGAGCGGCCTCCAGGGCGGCCGTGCCGGACGCAAGCAAGACCACATCGGCCGCGGTCATCGCCGTGCGCGCCTTGCCGTTCAGCAGCGTCACCGCGGGCATACCCGCGTCTGGCCCACCGAATACCGTTTCCAGGCACGCATAGCTGCGCTCGTTGGCGGCCGGCACGATAAAGCAAATATCCTCTCGTCGTGCCGCCAGCCAGCGTGCGGTATGCGCGAAAACCGGCGCCAGACGCCGTAGTTCACTCATGCGGCTACCCGGCAGGAGCGCAATCACGGTGGTATCGCCGGGCAGACCCAGTTCCCGCCTGGCGGCGCCCGCATCCGACTGGTCGCGTATCTGGTCCGCCATCGGGTGACCCACAAAGGTTACCGGAACGTCGTGTGCGCGATAGAAATCCGCCTCAAATGGAAACAAGGTGAGCATATGGTTGACCGCGCGCGCGATCTTACGAATTCGGTAACCCCGCCAGGCCCACACCGTCGGACTCACGTAATGAATCGTCGGGATACCCCGCCGCTTCAATCTTGCCTCAACGACGATATTGAAATCAGGAACATCGATGCCGATGAAGATATCCGCCCGCCAACGAACCAGGCGCCTGATCAGAGTACGCCGGATGCGCAGGATATCCAGCAGGCGATGGAATAGCTCCTCGAAACCCAGCAACGAAATCCGATCCATCGCATAGATGGGCTCACAACCCAGGGCGCGCATCTGCGGTCCACAGATACCGAGAAACCGGGCACCCGGCACCCGCCGCTTGATCTCTTTCATGAGGCCGGCGCCCAGAGCATCGCCGGAGGGCTCACCCACGACTACCCCGATGCGTACCGACGGCGTGCTGGACGCCTCAGGTCCGCCCGTCGCCGACTGAATCGTGTCGGACCCTCGGCCGGCCGGCCCTCTAGCGCGCGATGCCACGCTGTGATTTTTTGATGAACTCAACCAGCATACGTACCTCGGCAACGTCCACCGCCTGTTCTTCGAGGGTCTCGAGGGCGCGATTCAGCGGTTCGCCGCTCTTGTATATCGTCTTATAGGCGCGCTTGAGCGCGGTGATTGCATCTGGCGTAAAACCTCTGCGCTTGAGACCGGTGACATTGATTCCATGCGGCTTGGCCGAGTTGCCCGCCGCCAATACGTAGGGGGGTATATCCTGCAGGACAATGGTACCTAGACCTGTAATGGAGTGCGCCCCAAGATTACAGAACTGGTGCACGACAGTGAATCCACTCAGGATCGCTTGATCGCCAACGCTCACATGTCCGGCGATGCTGGCGCAATTTGCAAAGATGGTCTGGCTCCCGACAACACAGTCATGCGCCACATGGCAATAGGCCATAAAGAAATTGTCGTCACCAATACGTGTTACCCCGCCGCCTTCCTGTGTGCCGCGATTAAATGTGCAAAATTCGCGCACGACGTTGCGGTCACCAATTTCGAGACGTGTATCCTCGCCCTGGTAACGTAGATGTTGCGGGGCCTCGCCAATGGAACAGAATTGATAAATCTTGTTGTCGCGACCAATCGATGTGCTGCCGGTAATGATGGCATGCGGGCCAACACTCGTCCCGTCACCAATCTCCACGCCCGGACCGATAATACTGAACGGTCCGACGGAAACGTTTTCCCCAAGCCGCGCATCAGGGTCCACGATCGCCCGCGGATCGATCATGCTATGGCCTTATGCGTAAACATCAGCTGCCCGCTACAACATATCTCACCATCGACCGCCGCGGTCGCCGTACACTGCCAGATTTCCTTGATTCGGCGCTTTATTGTGACATCGATGATCAGCTGGTCACCGGGTTCTACCGGTCGTTTAAACCGTGCTTTGTCTACCCCGACAAAGTAATACACCGTTTTGTCGGTCGCGCGCTTGCCTATGCTGAGAGATGCCAGCACCGCGCTGGCCTGCACCATCGCCTCAAGAATCAAGACACCCGGCATTACCGGCCGATGCGGGAAATGGCCTTGAAAAAACGGCTCGTTAAACGTCACATTCTTGGTGGCGCGGAGCGACTCATTCACCGCGTAGTCATCGATCCGATCAATCAACAAGAAGGGGTAGCGATGAGGCAGATAATCCAGAATTGAATGAATGTCGAGCGTAGTCAAATGTCTTCCTCAGTAGAATTCGCAACAAGTTGCTTCTCTATGCGCCCAATCTTTCGCGCCATCTTGTCTAGCTGCCGCAAACGTGCAACGTTCTTCCGCCATTGGTCGGCCTCCTCGGCAGGCAAGGTCGAAGAAAACGTACCCGGGCACAATATTGATCGACTAATAAGAGAAGTCGCTGTGACATGCACGTCGTCAACGATCTCCAGGTGATCCAGGACACCCGCCCTGCCGCCAAACGTGCAGCGCCTGCCGATTCGCGTGCTACCCGCCACACCTGTAAAAGCGGCCATCGCGGTGTGCTCTCCGATGTGGACGTTATGGGCAATATGTACGTGATTGTCCAACTTGACACCGTTGTCGATGCGCGTATCGCCCAACACGCCCCGGTCTATCGTTGCGTTCGCACCGATACTCACGTCGTCGCCGATCACGACGGCGCCCCGGTGGGGTATCTTAACCCAGGCACCTGCGTCGTTGGCGTAGCCGAAGCCATCGCTGCCGATTACCGTACCCGCAAACAATGTGCAGCGAGCACCGACATGACATCCCGCGTGTATCGCGACATGGGCATGGACGCAGGTTCCCGGCCCAAGGATCGCGCCCTCGCCCACCCAGACATTGGTTCCGATACGAACGTCAGCACCGATTTCCGCGCCCGCCTCGATTACTGACAGTGCGCCCACACTCGCCGTCGTCGACACGTTGGCGGTGGCCGCGACAATCGCATTGGGATGGACGCCCGCGGCGGCCGGCGTCTCCGGATAAATCAATGCGATCGCTTTGGCGAACGCGACGTGCGGGTTATCCAGTACGATACAGTTGCCCTGGTAGTCGCGCGCATCATCGGGCGCGAGTATCACGGCGGCGGCGGCGGACTCTGCCAGGTATGCTTGATAACTCGAGCGCGCGAGAAAGGCGAGATCACCGTCCCCGGCATCGGTCAAGGAGCCGACGCCGCTGATCTCGATATCACCATCACCTCTAATCTCGCCACCCAGGCGCTTCGCAAGCTCTTCTAAAGTCCACGCCATTGTCTTATGCCGCACTACTTGCGTTTCAGCTTTTCGAGCACCTTTTGCGTAATATCGATCGCATCGCTGGCATAGATCGCGCCCTGATGCAGAATCAGGTCATAACCTTCATCCTTCGCGATTTCGATAATCGCACTGTGGACGATTTTCTGCAGGCCGGCTAATTCTTCATTGCGGCGCAAATTATAGTCCTCGCGAAATTCTTGTGACTCGCGCTTCAGCGATCGCTTGAGCGAAACCACTTCACGTTCCTTGCGCGTCCGCACCTCATCGGTGAGTGGCGACGCATTATCGCCCAGTTCCTCCTCAAGTTTACGAATCTGGTCACGAGTGGCGACCAGCGACTTGTCACGTGGCCCGAATTCCTGCTCCAGCTTGCTGAGCGCGGCATCGCCCTGGGGCGCGGCATCGATAATCTTGACGACATCGACGTAACCGACCTTCAGATCCGCACCCATAACCAATGTCGGCAACGACCCAAGCAGACAAGCGATTACGAAAACGCGCCCTGCAGCAATCATGACTCGACGAGATAGGCTCATAATGCTTATTGGAACTGTCTACCGACTGTTATCTGGAAACGCTCGATTTCATCGGTTGATTCGTTGTTAAACGGCTCCGCGTAGCTAATCGATAACGGGCCCAGGGGCGAGAACCAGTTAAACGCCACACCAGCAGAGTAACGCAGTTCGTCCAGATCCACGTCCTGATTTGCGCCATACACCTGTCCGGCATCAACGAAAAGGCTCAAACGCTTGTCCTTGCTTTCTTCTACGAAGGGCACCGGAAACAACACCTCGATGTTGCCCAGCACCAGCTGGCTTCCACCCAACGGCTCCGGCGTGGCGCCCGTGTCCCGTGGCCCTAACGAGCGGGCATCGTAGCCGCGTACGGTGGATGACCCGCCGGCGAAGAAGTTCTTGAAGAACGGTAGCTCCTGCGTGTCGCCATAGCCGTCTCCATACCCCAGCTCCCCTTTGAGTCTGAGAACATATCCTTTAACGAGGGGCTGATACCACGTGGACGTATAGCGCAAGCGATAATATTCCAGATCAAGACCGGGTGTAGCCACCTCAAGCGCGATTCGATTCAACCAACCGTCGCTCGGATAGAGGAAGTTGTCGCGTGTATCACGCGCCCAGTTGGCGGTAAGCTTGAAAATATCATTTGAAGGATTGGTGTTGATAAAACTGAGAATTTCCGGTGGCGTCGCGGGGGTCGACTCAAGGTCTACGCGCTCGTACCCCGCGCCAAGATTGATCGAGTTAAATTCCGTTGTGGGGATCTTCCAGAACACACCCGCCCCCAGCGTATCGGTAATATACTCTGCCGTATCGGCCTCTTCGGCATCGATCCGACGGCTGAAAAGATTGATACCGCGACTGATACCGCCGATCGTATGATAGGGATCCACGAAGCGGATGTTAAACACCTCCGTCACGGCAGAATTATCGATGTTGATCTGCAGTTCGCGACCGGTGCCGAACAGATTCCGTTGCGAGATGCTTGCTTGCAGCAGCACGCCGTCCGCATCGGAGTAGCCGAGCCCAAATAGCAGACTGCCGGTCGCCCTCTCCACGACCGTTACATTGATGTCGACCTGGTCAGTGCGTCCGGGCACGCGCGGTGTCTCGATGTTGACGTCATCAAAAAAGCCGAGCCGCTGCAATCGAATCCGCGAACGGCGCACCTTGGCGGCTGAAAATACCGCACCTTCGAACTGGCGCATCTCACGCCGAATGACCTCATCTCGCGTCGTCGCATTACCGAAAATATTGATGCGATTCACGTAAATGCGCGGCCCCGGATCGATCTGAAACGTGTATGCGACCGTTTGCTGTGCTTCGTCGATTTCCGGTACCGCATTCACATTCGCGAAGGCGTAACCTTCGTCCGCCAGACGATCGGAAATCTTGCGACTGCTGTCCGCTACTGACTTACGGGAAAACACATCACCCGGCGACACGTCGATTAATCCAGCCAACTCCCCCTGAGGCACGATACCCGTCTCGACGATGCGGTACTCCGAAACCGTATAACGCCCGCCTTCCTTGATATTTATGGTAACGAAGATCTCTTGCTTATTCGATGAGATCGATACCTGCGTGCTCGTCACATCGAAGTCGAGAAAGCCTTGATCCTGGTAAAAACTTCGCAAGCCCTCGAGATCAGCAGCCAACTTCTGTTTCGAGTATCGATCTCGCTTGCTGAAGAATCGGAATACCGCCTTCTTGCCCAACGAAAATTTCTTCAAAAGATCCTTATCGGAATATTGTTCGTTACCGACGATATTGATCTCCTTGATGCGCGCCGTATCGCCCTCCTCGATATCAATCGTGATCCCGATCCGATTGCGTTCTAGTGGCGTGACCGTGCTTTTCAGTTTGACGGCATACTTACCCAAACTGAAATACTGATTTCGCAGCTCTTGTTCGACGCGCTCAAGCATCGATCGATTGAACACACGCCCTTCGGCAAGCCCGGCCTCCTTCATGCCCTTCTTCAGGATTTCGTCGTCAAACTCCCGATTGCCGGCAATTTCGATGCTGGCCACCGATGGACGCTCGAGCACCGAGACGATAAGCACAGAGCCCTGGCGCTCCAGGTCAACTTCCTTGAAGAAACCGGTCTTGTAGAGAGTACGAATTGCCTCCTGTGCGACAGCGTCGTCAAGCTGGTCCCCTACCTTGACGGGCAGATAGTTGAATACGGTCCCGGGCGAGACGCGTTGCAGACCTTCCACGCGAATGTCTTTCACGATGAAGGGCTCAACAGCCTGCGCAACCAGAAAAAATTGAGTCAGGGCCAGTACCAGGAAAATTATTTTTTTCATTCGCGCGCCTCGTCACATCGCTAATGTGACGTCGTCAATTAAAAAGTCTCAATAAGTCGTTATAAAAGGCGAGGCCCATCAGACCTACTAACAGAAGAATACCAATTTGCTGGCCCCAGAGCATCACCCGTTCGGGCACCGGTCCGCCAATGGCCGTTTCGATCAAATGATAAAGAAGGTGACCGCCATCCAGTACCGGCACGGGCAGCAGGTTGAGTACGCCGAGGCTGATACTCACGATCGCCAGAAACGTCAGAAAGCGGTCGAATCCGATCTGCACAGAGTGGCCCGCATACTGCGCGATCGTCAGAGGACCGCTGATGTTCCTGACGGACACTTCGAGCTTGAGCATTTTGACCAACATCTTGACGGTAAGCGCACTCATGAGCCAGGTGTCCTCGGCGCCGTGAATAAGCGCCTGCAGCGGTCCATGTCGCACGGTCACCCGCATGTCCGGCGGGACCTCGATGGCGCGAACACCTACACCGATACGCCCGATCGTTTGATCGCCCATTTGTTCGCTTGCGGGTGTCACCGCGAGCTGCATGGGCACCTCGTCACGAAGAATGCCCAGAGTAACGGCCTGATTCGGACGCGCGACAATCCACTCGACCACCTTGGTCCAATCGTCTACGGCGACGCCGTCCAGCGACACGATCACATCGCCTTCCAGCAATCCCGCCCGGTATGCAGGTGAGTCCGGTTCTACCATGCCCACGATCGGAGGGATGCTGGGGAAGTAACCAAACAATCCGACGCCCTGACCCAGAAAACCGGAGTCGATGCGGCCGACCGGCAACTGCGAAAAGTCAACCTGCCGCTCTACCCTACGGCCGGAAGGATCGCGCACGACGAATGTTGCGGTTCTCGCCGACAATGCCTGATTGAACAGGTAAAGGCGATGTTCATTCCAGCTACGCGTTACGCGTCCGTCAACCTCGAGCACCGTATCGCCAACGTTAAAACCTGCCTGCGCGGCCAGAGATTGCTCGGTCACCTTGCCCACCACAGGCTGTAGCCCTTCGATCCCGATACCGTGAACGATCGCATAGGCCAAAATCGCGAACAAAAAGTTCGCCGCCGGTCCGGCAACCACAATCAAGGAGCGCTTCCAGACCGGTTGTCGATTAAACGCGCGATGCTGCTCCGCGGGATCCACCTCGGCCTCGTGCTCGTCGAGCATCTTGACGTACCCGCCCAAAGGCATCGCGGCAATCACGTATTCCGTCGCGTCGCGGCCGCCGCGCCACATCCACAACGGGCGCCCAAACCCCACCGAGAAACGCAACACCTTCACGCCCAGCTTGCGGGCAACCCAAAAATGGCCGAATTCATGGAATGTCACCAGAATTCCGATCGCCAGAATAAAACCTGCTACGCTGTACAGAAAGTCAATCACATCAATCTCTCAATCAAGCAGAACATTCACCGTCACACGGGACGCCCGGTCACGGAGACGGTCGCAGGTGCCTTGCCCGCCTGCCGGCGATCTATGTGCCGCACCGCCAGGTCCCGCGCGCGGGCATCGGCGGCGAGAACCACGTCGAGTGTTTCTGCCGCCTCGATAGCCACATCAGAAAGAACCTGCTCAATCACTTCCGCAATCCCGGTAAAGCTCAATCCTCCCGCAAGAAAGCGCGCGACGGCGACCTCATTGGCGGCATTTAAAAGCGCCGGCGCCGTTCCACCGCGGCGTGCCGCACCCTCCGCCAGCCGCAGGCATGGAAAATGCCCAGGATTCGGCGCCTCAAAATCCAGGCGTCCGATCGCCAGCAGATCCAGGCTTTCTACGCCGGACTGCATTCGCTCCGGCCAGGCCAAAGCGTGCGTAATCGGTGTGCGCATGTCAGGGACACCGAGCTGCCCGAGCACGGAACCATCGACGTATTCCACCATCGAGTGGATGACGCTCTGGGGGTGCACGACAATTTGAATATGATCAGGTGTCGTACTAAAGAGACGGCAGGCCTCTATGAGCTCCAATCCCTTGTTCATCATTGTGGCGGAATCCACCGATATCTTTCGCCCCATAGACCAGGTAGGGTGCGCACAGGCCTGATCCGGCGTCACCCGCGCGAGATCCTCGATGGGTGTCGCACGAAACGGACCGCCTGACCCGGTCAGAAGAATCCGCCGAACGCCAAGATGCTGCAGGACATCGTCCGCAACCGTTGGCAGCTTTCCTGGGATCGCGAAACCGGCAGGCATGCATTGAAAAATCGCATTATGCTCACTGTCTACCGGGATGAGTTTAGCACCGGAAAGTCGCGCCTGGTCCATGATCAGGTCGCCTACCATAACCAAGGGCTCTTTGTTGGCGATCAACACCCGCTTGCCCGCCTTGACAGCCTCAAGCGTGGACGGAAGCCCCGCGGCTCCGACAATCGCCGCGACGACGGTTTCCACCTGTGACAATCGCGTCACGGCCTTCAGTCCCTCGATCCCTGCAAGAACTTCTGTCGCGAGACCTGCGCGCCGCACTCGATCACGCAGCGACAGCGCCGCAGCGTCATCCATCATCACTGCGAACTCGGGTTTGAATCGGCGGCATTGCTCGAAGAGTCGCTCGCTCTGCTGATTCGCGGTCAGCGCTACAACGTGGTAGCGGTCGGCATTACCCGCCAATACATCAAGTGTATTGATTCCGATGGATCCGGTAGAGCCTAATACGGTGACACCTTGCATCATGTCTCTTCGTTCAAATAACTTCCCGCGTTACGCCGGTTGGCGAATACGAAAGACATTACTTTATATATCTGCCTTGCCGGTGGTTCGAAACACAGTTCGCTATCGAGTGAGTACGGTGATGGAAATACTGCCATTCGTGAGTCATTGCCAAAGTACAATATGCGCCCCGAGCGCAAATACGGGCGCGGCGGCCGTAATGCTGTCAATGCGATCAAGTATACCACCGTGCCCTGGCAGGAGATGGCCGCTGTCCTTGACGCCGCATTCCCGCTTGGCGGTACTTTCGAACAAATCACCCACCACCGAGAACAGCACCGCCAGAAAACAAACGACCACCCATTGCAGAAGTTTCGTATCCTGCAACCCCAGCCCCTTCAACCCGACTAAAATCGCGAACAGCATAGTGATGATCAGGGCTCCGATTAAGCCCGCGATCGTCTTGCCTGGACTAATAAAGGGTGCGAGTTTACGTTTTCCGAACTTGCGGCCGGAAAAAAAGGCGCCAATGTCCGCGAGCCAGACAAGAACCAGGAGCGTGAGCAGCATGAATGGCATGCGCGGATCGCTGACGTTCAGCAGCGCGATTGCGAGCCACGCCGGCACCATTACGGCGACGCCGCTAAGCAGGCCTGCCGGACGCAATGACCGTTGCGGATGTTCCGGCATGCGATAGCCTGTCAGGTAGTAAGCTACGCCCACCCACCAGGCAATACCCGCAATCATGCCGCTCGCGGCTCCTGCGGGAAAGTTCAGCAGGGTTATCCCGATCGCGCCAATGGCAGCGACATAAACTCCGCGGGCGAAATGTCCCCGTAAGCCCGCAAGTCCACTCCACTCCCAGGCGCCCAACAGCACAACGGCACCGAACAGCCAATTTATTTGCCGGGCATCGAGAAAATAGAGCGCAGCACCCAGCAACAGCACCAGAACGAGTGCTGTGACAATACGCAGCCTAAGCATTTTTCGCTTGACTGATCTGTTCGCCCGTCCTGCCGAACCGGCGCTGCCGCCTGGCAAAGGAATCCAACGCAAGATCGAATGCCTGGGCGCCAAAATCCGGCCACAACGTATCGGTAAAATACAGTTCCGTATAGGCAAGATCCCACAGAAGAAAGTTGCTTATCCGTTGTTCCCCGCCGGTGCGAATGAACAGGTCCGGCGCCGGAAGATTACAGGTTGTTAAAGCGGCAGCGAGAACTTCGTCGGATATGGCTTCCGGCGCCAAGTCACCGGAGACTACCTGGCCGGCGATCTCGCGACAGGCCTGCGCAATATCCCAGCGGCCGCCGTAGTTAACCGCCAAGGTAAGTGTGAGTGCGTCATTTCCGGCGGTAAGTGATTCCGCGTCGTTGATGAGTTTGACGACTTTGGGTTCGAAGCGCGCCAGATCCCCAATAACGCACAGTTTTACATTATTCTCGTTTAACCGCGCGGTTTCCTTCTCGAGCGCGTTTACGAATAGATCGATCAGGAGATTGACTTCTTTTGCCGGTCGGCGCCAGTTCTCGCTACTGAACGTGAAGAGGGTCAGATAGCGTATGCCGCGATCGCCGCACAGGCGCACCAGTTCGCGCACAGACTCCGTACCGCGCCGATGCCCGGCAATGCGCGGTAGGCCGCGCTCCCTCGCCCAGCGTCCGTTACCATCCATGACCACGGCGACATGTTGGGGGGTGCTGCCACTAACCGACTCTTCGCTACCGGACATCACCGATGACCTGCTGATCCTGTCGTCTTACAGGGTGGGTGGAGAATCGTTAGACTTCCATGAGGTCTTTTTCTTTCACTGCCATGAGCTTATCCAATTCCGCGACATATTTATCGGTAAGCTTCTGGATGACATCCAGGGCGCGTTTTTCATCGTCCTCCGCCACCTCTTTATTCTTTAACAGACCTTTCAGATGACTGATGGCGTCACGACGGATATTGCGCACCGCCACCTTGGCGGCCTCGCCCTCGTGCCCCACCAAGCGGACCATCTCTTTGCGGCGTTCCTCGGTCAACGGCGGCATGGGTACGTGGATCGCCTCACCGGTCGTTACCGGATTCAAGCCCAGATCCGAATCACGAATTGCCTTTTCCACGACCTGCATCACGGATTTATCCCATGGTGTCACGCTTAGCGTGCGTGCATCGGCCACCGAGACGTTGGCAACTTGTGTGATGGGTGTCGGGGTTCCGTAGTAATCGACACGCAGGTGCTCAAGTAGCCCGGCGTTGGCACGGCCCGTGCGAATCTTTGCCAGCTCATGGCGGAGCGCTTCGACGCTTTTGGTCATTCGCTCTTCTGCATCTGCCTGGATTGCGTCGATCATAATCTCTCCTCCTAGCGTACGATTGTGCCCACGTCTTCTCCGTTGACCACCCGCATTAAATTACCCTTGTCAAAGACCCGGCATACACGCAAGGGCAGGTCATTTTCACGACACAGCGCGATCGCGCTCGCGTCCATCACTCCGAGCCGTTTTTCAAGCACCTCGTCGTAGCTCAAGGCATCATAGCGTTTCGCCTGCGGATTGGTCATCGGATCGGCGGAATACACGCCATCGACCTTGGTCGCCTTGATCAGAATGTCGGCCTGAATTTCAGCTGCGCGCAGGCTTGCTGCAGTGTCGGTGGTAAAATAGGGATTGCCGGTGCCGGCGACAAAAATTACGACTTCGTTCGCATCGAGGTGATCCATCGCATGCGCCCGATTGAAACCATCAACAACACGATCAATGGGTAACGCCGATTGCACGTGAGCCGGTACGCCGCATTGTCGCAGCGCATCCTGCAGCGCAAGTCCATTCATTACCGTCGCCAGCATGCCCATATAATCGGCTTTTACCCGATCCATGTGGGCAAGGCCCTCGCTGACGCCGCGAAACAGGTTACCGCCACCGACGACAATCGCGAGTTGAACGCCCGCGGCCTGCACCTGCCGCAGGTCGTCGACAATGCTAGCGACCGCGTCGCGACTGATTCCATAGGCGGCATCACCCATCAGGGCCTCGCCGCTCAGTTTGATAAGAACGCGGCGGTAGGCGATGTCGCGTGCCGCGGGTGGCAAGGGCTAGGCTCCTTCCGCCTGCGCCTTGACCTCGGCGGCGAAATCCTCGACCTTCTTTTCGATGCCTTCGCCCACCTCGAAACGCGCCATACGTACGACGTCGGCGCCTTCCGCTTTAAGCAGGTTCTCAACCGATTGATCCGGATCCTTTACAAACGCCTGGCCCAGCAGCGTAATTTCATTAAGGAATTTGTTGATCTTTCCGGTAATCATCTTTTCGATAATTTCCGGCGGCTTGCCAGAATCCTGCGCCTGCGCACGGAAGATTTCCTTTTCCTTCTCGACTACATCCGCCGAAACCTCGTCGCGACGAATACACATCGGCCGGCTCGCCGCCACATGCATGGCCAGGTCACGCCCCAAATCCGCGCGCCCACCCTGAGTCTCCACCAACACGCCGATACGCAGGCCGTGTAAATAGCTGCTGACAGTGCCGCCAGCGGCCGCCTTCAGCACTGCAAAGCGCCGCACATTGATATTTTCGCCCAATTTCGCAATCAAAGCGGTGCGCGCCTCTTCAATGCTGGCCGCATCTGCCGCGAACGGCATGCGCATGAGTGCCTCCACGTCCGCCGGCGCTTCCTCGGCGGCGCGCCTGGCGACCCTATTGGCAAAGTCCTTGAAGGCTTCTTCCTTGGCTACAAAGTCTGTTTCGCAATTAACCTCGGCCAGCGCCGCCACACTGCCATCATCGCTTTGAAAAAAGCCGATAACACCCTCAGCCGCAATACGCCCCGATTTCTTCTCCGCCTTCGCCTCACCCTTCTTTCGTAGCAGCTCAACCGCCTGCTCTTCGTCGCCATTGACTTCCATTAACGCCTTTTTGCATTCCATCATGCCGGCGCCGGTGCGTTCACGGAGCGCCTTAACCATTGCAGCGCTGATCGTCATGAATTCTACCCTCTATCTGAAAAAGATTTGTTGCGAAACCAGTCAGCCCGATACCCGCGGATTGTGCGGACGATCATTACTCGGCCTTGGGCTCGTCTTCGCTCTCCGCCGCCGACTTTTTCGCCTTGGTCGCGGTTTTTTTCTTCACTGTCTTGGCTGTTTTCGGGGCGGCCTTCTTGGTGGTCTTCTTCTTGGTAGTCGACTTGGCGGTCTTGGTCGCCGTCTTCTTGGCCGCCTTTTTCACCGCCGGAGCCTCCGCTTCAGCCGACGCATCCGTCTCGGCCTCAGCTGCGGTTTCGGCTTTGGCCTCGGTTTTCGCCGCAACCTTTTTTACCGTCTTCTTGGTAACTTTTTTCACCGTCGTCTTGGCCGATGCCTCAGTGGCCACCAGAGCCTCGGCGCCTGCGGCAGGCACTTCGATGTATTCGTCGCCCGCAGCCGCCTCCGGGATCTCGATTGCCGTCGACGCCCGCCCCTCGATGATGGCGTCGGCAACCGCTTGGGTGTAGAGCCGGATCGCCCGAATCGCATCGTCGTTACCGGGAATCACATAGTCGACACCGTCGGGCTTGCAATTGGTGTCGACCACGGCGACAACGGGGATGTTCAGCTTTCGTGCCTCCGCGACCGCGATGTCTTCGTAGCCGACATCGATGACGAAAAGTGCGTCTGGCAGCCGATTCATGTTCTTGATGCCCGCCAGACTACGATCGAGCTTGGCGCGCTCGCGCATCAGGCGCAGGACTTCCTTTTTAACCAGCCGCTCGAGACTACCGTCCTCCTCCATCGCCTCCAGATCCTTGAGTCGCTGAATCGAATTCTTGACCGTATTGAAATTGGTCAACATGCCGCCCAACCAGCGATGATTCACATAGGGTGTAGCGCAGCGAACCGCTTCTTCCTGAATCGCCGCGCTGGCCTGGCGCTTGGTGCCGACAAACAGCACGGTGCCGCCGTTCGCGGACAGCTTGCCCAGATAGTTCGTCGCTTCGACGAACAACGGCAGGGTCTTTTCCAGATTAATTATATGGATTTTATTGCGCTCACCGAAGATATAGGGGCGCATCTTGGGGGACCAGAAACGGGTCTGGTGGCCGAAATGTACCCCGGCCTCCAGCATCTGGCGCATGCTAGGCTTAGTCACTGTAATGTCTCCTGTTCGGGTTAAGCTTCCGCAGATTCCGCCTAACCAACCCACGGCAAGCCGCAGGCACCCGGGCAGACGTGTCGATCCGCGTGCGTGATTAAAAAAGGCGCCGTCTTATACCATACCGGCCATGGGCGCACAATGTCCGGCGCCGCCCGGTAGCGGCTCAGTATGCCGCCCGCGCCGGTGGCGGCCCCACCAGGCGGTCGATCGGCCTTGCGCGGCGCGGGGAGTGCCAAGCGCAAAAGTACGATTCGAGCGATACAGGGAGGTCGCGCGAGATTAAGCGCGGCGGGGGCCGAGGCGGCGCGAAACCCGTGGTCGGACGGAAGCGCTAGCCGACGCCCCGGCCCGGGGTCCTTTACCCGCAACCCAATTTGTGTAGCATACCGCGTCTGGTTAAATCCTTGATTACAAATCCCATTCAATTCTTGGTCGGCGGTCATCATGACCGGCAGCAGGCAGCACTATGGCGGTGAGCATAAAAACAACGGAAGAAATCACGAAAATGCGCGTTGCCGGCCGTCTCGCGGCGCAGGTCCTGCAGATGATACGGCCGCAGGTCAAAGCGGGAGTGACCACCGGCGAGCTGAATCAGATCTGTCACGATTATATTGTCAACGACCTGGACGCGGTGCCCGCCCCCCTCAACTATCGTGGCTTTCCCAAGTCCATTTGTACGTCCGTAAACCATCAGGTGTGCCACGGCATTCCGGGCGACAAACGTTTGAAGAAGGGCGATATCGTCAACATCGACATCACGGTTATCAAGGACGGTTACCACGGCGATACCAGCAAGATGTTTTTTGTCGGCAAACCCTCGATTCAGGCGGAGCGGGTCGCTCGTGTGAGTTATGAATGCATGCGCAAGGGTATCGAAATCGTCAAGCCCGGCATCCGCCTGGGAGACATCGGTCATGTCATTCAGGCGCACGCCGAGCATAACCATTGCTCCGTGGTACGCGAGTATTGCGGTCATGGTATCGGCCGCGAGTTTCACGAAGAACCCCAGGTCCTCCATTACGGCGAACCGAATACCGGCATGGAACTCACACCCGGCATGACTTTCACCATCGAACCGATGATCAACGCCGGACGCAAAGACGTTAAGTTGCTCTCTGATCAATGGACGGTAGTGACCCGGGACCACAGCCTGTCGGCGCAGTGGGAGCATACTATACTGGTAACCGAATCCGGGTATGATGTGTTGACGCGCCTGCCGGACGACGACATCTAGCGACGAACTTTGGCGACGAAATCTGGCGACGATGTCCATCCCGAAGCACGAACTCCTCGATACCGCGGCTTTCCGGCACGAACTGGCCGCAGGCGCAGACCCCCTGCCCTTGTTTCGCGATGCACTCGCGCATGGTCGCGCGAGCCTCAAGAGTCATCACCTGCAAGGCGCCGCGGGCGCCGATATCGTTTACGGGCATGCGTGGCTGGTGGACCAACTGCTCGTGCAGGCATGGCAGCATCACCTCGCACGCAGAAAGGACATTCACAATGTTGCCCTGGTGGCGGTAGGCGGCTACGGCCGCGGTGAGCTGCATCCGGCGTCGGATGTGGACCTGATGATTCTGCTCGAGCGCAGCGCCGATAAAACCAAGGGTGAGTGGATCGAATCCTTTCTGCGTTTTCTCTGGGATATCGGACTCGAGGTAGGCCACAGCGTCCGCACCGTGAAAGAGTGCATCGCGGAGGCGAAGAAAGACATCACCGTGGCTACCAACCTGACCGAGGCACGCCTGCTGCACGGTGATACGCAGCTTTTCGACCAGATGCTGACCAGGACCGGCCCGGACAAAATCTGGCCGCCGAAGGCCTTCTTTCAGGCAAAGTTCGACGAACAGCGTGCCCGCCATGAGCGGTTTCACGACACCGCCTACAACCTGGAACCGAATCTCAAGGAGGGGCCCGGCGGGCTGCGCGACATTCACGTCATCGGCTGGGTCACGCAACGCCATTTTCGCGCCAGCTCCCTACAGGATCTGGTGGCCCATGGATTTCTGACCGAAAAAGAACATCGCGCACTTATTCGCGGCCGAAATTTCCTCTGGAAATTGCGCAATGGACTGCATTTCCTCACCGGACGCCGCGAAGACCGCCTCTTATTCGATCACCAGCGCGTCCTCGCCGAACAAATGGGTTTCCAGGCCGCGCCCGGCGATCTTGCTGTCGAACAATTGATGAAGCGCTACTACCGCGCAATCAAGGAACTTGCGTTACTTAACGAAATTCTGCTGCAACACTTCCAAGAGGAGCTACTGGCCCGCAAACAGACGCGCATCAGAAAGATAAATCGTCGCTTTCGGGCACATAAGAATTTTCTCGAGGTCACCAACGATGCGGTCTTCATTCAGTCTCCGTTCGCAATGCTCGAGATGTTTCTTATCCTGCAACAGGACGCAAGCCTGAAGGGCGTGCGTGCGAGCACAATACGCCTGGTGCGCGAAAACCTGCACCTGATCGATCAGAAATTCCGCAAGGACATCGCCTGTCGCAGCCTATTCATGGAAATCATGCGCCAAAGACGGGGCCAGACCCACGTGTTACGTCAGATGAACGCCTATGGCGTGCTCGGCGCTTATATTCCCGCATTCGGTCGCATCGTGGGACAAATGCAACATGACCTGTTTCACGAATATACGGTGGACGAACACACCCTCTTCGTGGTGCGTAACTTGCGGCGGCTAACGGTTCCCGAATTCCGCCATGAGTTCCCGATGGCGAGCACGCTGATCGATAAAATCGTCAAGCCGGAACGGCTTTACCTCGCCGCCATGTTTCATGATATCGCCAAGGGGCGTGGCGGCGATCATTCGAAACTCGGTGAGAAAGACGCATATCAATTCTGCCGTCATCACGACATGAGCGAATATGATGCACGTTTCGTGGCGTGGCTGGTGCGCAACCATCTTGTTATGTCATATACCGCGCAACGGGAGGATATAGACGATCCGGAGGTCGTACGACGGTTCGCGGAAAAAGTCGGTGACGAAGAAATTCTGGACAATCTTTTTCTCCTCACCATGGCGGACATGCGCGGCACCAGCCCCAAAGTCTGGAATGCATGGAAAGGTCGACTGCTGACGCAGCTCTATGGTGCCACGGTGGGTGCATTACGCAGCGGCTCCATCGATCCGCTGCGCGTCGAGCATCGTATCGAAGACCTGCAGAACGAGGCGCATAAATTTCTGCAACGCAGCGGTGTCAGCGCCGAGCAGGTGGCCAATTTCTGGCCCATACTCACGAACGATTACTATATGCGGCACGACGCGGAAAGTATCGCCTGGCACGCCGAGTGTTTGCGCCACACCGCCAGCGTCGATTTGCCTCTGGTCGCGGCGCGCCATCATCCAGGCCACGACGGAGTCGAAGTCCTCATCTTTGCACCAGACCGCGTGGATCTGTTCGCCAATTCGACGGGTGGTTTTGATCTTATGAATCTGGATATTGCGGATGCGAAGCTGCACGTCACAAAAACTGGCTTCGCGCTGCACACATTTGTTGTTTTTGGGCCCCAGGGCGCATCGCTGACGGATGGCAACGTTCTTAACGAAGTCGAGCGCAACATTCGTACGCAATTGGTCAGCCCGAGGGATACCAGCAACCGACGCGGTCGGGCCCTGCGCCGCTCGTTAAAGCACTTTCCGAACCCCACGACCGTGACCTTCGCGCCGGGCCCCAGCGGGGAGACCACCGTGATGGAGGTATCGGCGCAGGATCGACCCGGTCTCCTGCACCAGGTTGCATGTGCTCTGCAGCAATGTCGCGTGCGCGTGGTGGCCGCGAAGGCGGCAACCTATGGCGAGCGGGTCGAAGATATCTTCTATGTGACCAGCGGCGACGGCAGCGCGATGGTTGACCAGGAGCATCGGGACTGCGTGACCCAGGAACTGCTCGCGCGCCTCGAGGAATCATCCGTGACGGCAACCGGGTCCACACACGCGGAACCGGGCGTCATCACCGTATAAGCGATACCGGCACGCCGCCATTCGCACATACAGCCATAGCCATGAATCCCGCGATCGACTCCCTGCACGCCTACCCCTTCCAGAAACTCGCCCACTTGATGCAAGGGGTGACACCGCCACCGGACAAGAACCCCATTGTCCTGTCGATTGGCGAGCCGCGGCATCCGGCGCCGGACTTTGTAAAGTCCGAGTTAATGGCGAATGCGGCCGGGCTGTCGGCTTACCCGTATACCCGCGGCACCGACACCCTGCGCGCGGCCATCGCAAGCTGGGCCAATCGGCGTTACCGCCTCCGCGCCACGCCGCTGGATCCGGCGCGCCATGTGGTGCCGACCTGTGGTTCGCGCGAGGCCCTGTTCTCGGTTGTGCAGTCCGTTGTCGACCCCAGCCCGTCCGAACGACCGGTAATCATGATGCCCAATCCGTTTTACCAGATCTATGAGGGCGCCGCCCTCATGGCGGGGGCCGAACCGGTGTATCTAAATACCCACGCCGCCGATAATTTTATTCCGGACCTCGAGACCGTGTCGGATGCGACTTGGCGCCGCACCCAGCTCATTTATCTTTGTTCGCCTGGCAATCCCACCGGTGCCGTATTGCCCGTCGACTTCCTGGCCCGGCTCCTGGAAATCGCCGAACAATACGACTTTATCGTCGCATCGGACGAATGTTATTCCGAAATTTATTTCGATGAGCAAGCGCCTCCTGCGGGCCTGTTGCAGGTGGCCCATGAACTTGGTATCGAGGATCATCGGCGTTGCCTGGTGTTTCAGAGTCTTTCCAAACGCTCCAACCTGCCCGGGCTGCGCTCCGGCTTCGTCGCCGGTGATGCCAAACTCATTCAACCCTACCTGCACTATCGCACCTATCATGGCTGCACGCCGCCCTCTCTTACGCAGGCACTCAGCGTAACGGCCTGGCGCGATGAAGCCCACGTGCAGGTAAATCGCGCACGTTACCGCGAGAAATTCGCCGGCGTCCTGGAAATCCTGCGTCCCGTAATGGATGTGGAGCAACCCGACGCCAGCTTCTATTTGTGGCCACGCACACCGATCGACGACGAGGACTTCGCGCGCGGGCTCCTGGCACAAGAAAATGTCACCGTTCTGCCCGGCAGTTATCTCTCGCGCGAATCCGGCGGCATGAATCCCGGTCGCGACCGCGTGCGCATGGCCCTGGTCGGTGAGCTCGATGAATGCATCGAGGCGGCTCACCGCATCCGCGTGTTCGTCGAATCGTTGTAGCCAGCACGCACCGAAGCGCCGTTATGCACGAACGAAATATCCAAAAATAGAGTAAATTTGTTACATTTGCCCTAACTCAAGACGCGCGTGCCCCAGGCATTTGCGACAACCGGAGAACCTGATCAGTGAGTAATACCGAAGACATTATCAATCACGCCTTCGAGCGGCGCGCGGATATCACGCCACGCAATGTGGATCCCCAGACCCGGGACGCGGTGAACGACGTCATCGAGCAACTCGACTCGGGCGGCGCGCGGGTCGCCGAGAAGAAGGATGGCGCCTGGATCGTCAACGAATGGTTAAAGAAAGCCGTATTGCTTTACTTTCGCATCGAGGACAACTTCTATATCCGTGGCGGATACACGAACTACTTCGACAAGGTCCCCTCGAAATTCAGCGAATACAGTTCACGGGATTTTCGCAACGGCGGCTATCGCGTCGTGCCGCCGGCGGCCGTGCGCAGAGGCTCATACATCGCACCCAGCGCGGTGTTGATGCCGTCATACACCAACATCGGTGCCTATGTGGACGAAGGCACCATGGTAGACACCTGGGCGACCGTGGGGTCTTGTGCGCAAATCGGCAAAAACGTGCATCTCTCCGGCGGGGTCGGCATTGGTGGGGTTCTCGAGCCCCTGCAGGCGGCACCGACCATTATCGAAGATAACTGTTTCATCGGTGCCCGTTCGGAAATCGTCGAGGGCGTGATCGTCGAAGAGGGTGCAGTCATTTCCATGGGTGTTTACATCGGCCAGAGCACCAAGATCTACGACCGCGCCAACGGCACGGTGAGCTACGGCCGCGTGCCGGCAGGCGCCGTCGTGGTATCCGGCAATCTGCCGGCGGCGGATGGCAGTCACAGCCTGTATTGCGCGGTTATCGTCAAGCAAGTCGACGAGAAGACGCGCGCAAAGGTCGGTATCAATGAGCTGTTGCGCGATATTTAGTCGCGCGACCCCGTGAGCGAAGACAAAAAAATGCCCACTGATTCCACCCTGTCCCTGGCGATGGAACTAATCGCCCGCCCTTCGGTGACGCCCGACGACGGCGGCTGTCAGCCTATGATCGCCGAGCGTCTGGCCGCGATTGGTTTTACGGTCGAGCCAATGCGGTTCGCAAGCGTCGATAATCTCTGGGCACGCCGTGGCAGTGCTGCGCCGCTGTTTGTTCTCGCCGGTCATACCGATGTGGTACCGACCGGACCGCTCGACAAATGGGAATCGGATCCCTTTTCGCCGGTGGTGCGCAATGACTATCTCTACGGCCGCGGTGCCGCCGACATGAAGTCCTCGGTCGCGGCGTTCGTGACTGCCATCGAGGCGTTCGTCGCCAAACATCCAAACCATGCCGGTTCAATCGGGGTTCTGCTGACATCGGATGAGGAAGGCCCCGCTGTCGATGGCACCGTGAAGGTGATCGAAGCGCTCGAGGCGCGTGGCGACAAGATTGATTTCTGCATCGTCGGCGAGCCGTCCTCGGAGAAGACCACCGGCGACACCATCAAGCACGGTCGCCGCGGCTCCCTCAACGGCCGCCTGACGATCTGGGGAACCCAAGGGCATGTAGCCTATCCGCAACTCGCCGCCAACCCGATTCATCGCTTCGTGCCGGCCCTGACGGAGTTGCTGAATACGACATGGGACAGCGACAACCCGGATTTTCCGGACACCTCCTTCCAGATTTCGAATATTCACGGCGGTACCGGTGCGGAGAATGTCATTCCCGGACAACTCGATCTGGTCTGCAACTTTCGCTATTCGACGTCGGTGACCGCACAGGAGTTGCAGGCCCGGGTCGCGGAGATCCTTGCGCGACACGGCCTTGAATTCGAGGCCGACTGGCGTGTATCCGGTGAGCCCTTCCTCACCGGCGCCGGCAAACTGATCGAAGCCGTTACCGCCGCCATTGCCGATGTCAGCGGTATTGAAACCCGACTTTCCACTGCCGGCGGTACGTCCGACGGTCGTTTCATCGCCCCCACCGGCGCGGAGGTGGTGGAACTCGGACCGTCGAATGACACCATTCACAAGATCAATGAGCGGGTGGCCACCCGGGATCTCGAGGCACTGGCCGCCATGTATCTGGGCGTCATGGAACGGCTGCTTGCCCCATGATGGTGCTGAAATGCGTGACGTGCGTCACACATGTTCACATTTTTGGCGGCCTACGGGCACCGCACAAATTGCTACACTAAGATTAAGTAGATTAAAACAAAAGGCTTATAGTTCGGTATGAAAGTCCTGATGGCGGGCGCCACGGATCGGGGAGTGGCTCGCGAGCATAACGAAGATAGCGTCATTACGTTACCCGACTCCGGTCTCGCTGTGCTCGCCGACGGCATGGGCGGCCATCAGGCGGGCGAAGTCGCGAGCCGTCTCGCCACCGATGTGGTCGTGCGGGAGCTGGCGGACTACTTCGCCAATCCCGACGATGTCGACACCGAGCCGCTGGAAGGCCGTTCGCGCTATATCCGCCGCCTGATCCAGGCCATACAGACGTCAAACGCGGAGATCATCGCCGCCGCCTCCGAACGGTCCGAATACCGCGGCATGGGCGCGACCATCGTAGCGGCGCTATTCTTCGACAATCGTTTCAGTGTCGCCCATCTCGGCGATTCGCGCATGTACGGTTTCCGTAACGGCTATTTCGAACAATTGACGGAAGACCATTCTCTTGTGCAGGAATTCGTGCGTCAGGGCCTGCTCACGACCCACGAGGCGCGCTACGCACTGAACAAGAATTTGATTACCCAGGCGTTGGGTATCGAGCAATGCGTCGATCCCACGATCACCGAAGGCATGTTGCAGCCGGGTGACCTGTATCTGCTATGTTCCGACGGACTGACCGACGTGGTTACGGATGACGACATCCGGGATGTATTGCGGCGAACCGGCACCAACCTGGACGACGCGGTGCGCGAGCTCATCGACATGGCAAATTCCGCGGGCGGCCCGGACAACATCTCCGTGATCCTGGTGCGGGTCCTCGAGTTAAGCGAACTCTAGGGATTCTCCGATTACATTTCCAGCGCCGCGATCGCCTCGTCGATGCGGCTCACCGGCACCACCTCCATATCGGCCAGATCACGTTTCGGTCGATTCGCCACCGGTATAATGGCGCGTTTGAATCCAAGCTTGTCCGCCTCGCGTAGCCGGTCCTGGCCGCGCTGCACCGGCCGCACCTCCCCCGACAGCCCGACCTCGCCGAACACCACCAGCCCCTGCGGGATCGGTCGATCGCGCAAACTCGATACCACTGCTGTGGTCACGGCGAGATCCGCCGCCGGCTCCATGACCCGCACACCGCCCACCACGTTTACGAACACATCCTGATCGTACATGGCGACGCCGGCATGCCGATGCAGCACTGCCAGCAGCATCCCCAGGCGATTCTGGTCCAGGCCAACCGTCAGGCGTCGCGGATTCGCGAGCTGGCTCTGGTCTACCAATGCCTGTACCTCAACCAACAAGGGGCGACTCCCCTCCTGGGTCGCGAGGATGACGCTACCGGACACTGGCGTGCTCGCGCGGGCGATAAACATCGCCGATGGGTTGTCCACCTCGCGCAGACCGGTCTCGGTCATGGCAAATACGCCGATCTCATTGACAGCGCCGAAACGATTTTTGATCGCGCGCAGAATGCGGAAACTGCTACTCGCATCACCTTCGAAATAGAGCACCGTATCCACCATATGCTCCAGCACACGTGGACCGGCCAGCGCGCCCTCCTTGGTAACATGCCCGATCAGTAACACCACGGTACCGGTCTGTTTGGCGAAGCGCACCAGTTGCGCCGCGGTCTCTCGCACCTGCGCCACACTGCCCGGCGCCGACTGCAGCAGCTCCGTGTACAGGGTCTGAATCGAGTCCACGACCAGCACCGCGGGACGCGCCGCGTGCGCGGTTTCGAGAATGGCTTCGAGACGGTTTTCCGCCAGCAACTGCAGATCGTCGGCGGTCAGCGCCAGACGCTTCGCGCGCAGGGCAATCTGCTGTGCCGACTCCTCGCCGCTGACATAAAGCGCTTGCGTTTCCCGGCTCACCGCCGCCAGCGACTGCAGCACCAGGGTCGACTTGCCGATGCCCGGATCACCGCCGATCAGCACCACCGACCCGGTGACCAGGCCGCCGCCCAGCACGCGGTCAAACTCGTCCACGCCGGAGGCCAGACGCTGCAATTCTCCCGCCGCCACCGCCGCCAACGGCTGCATCTCATGACGGGCGGCGAATCCGGCGAAGCGGCCCTTAACCGCCGGCTCCGGGGTGGTCACGGTTTCCACCAGGCTGTTCCAGGCGCCGCAGGCGGTACATTGCCCCGCCCACTTCGGCTGCTGTGCGCCGCACTCGGAACAGCTGTAGGCGGAACGGGCCCTATTTGCCATCTTTAGTCGCCATCGATCTTCGTTACCCGCGGGACCCGGGCCGTCACGCCGCATAGGAGTTCGTAGCTGATGGTCCCGGCCCACTCCGCCACCGTATCGACTGGCAAGCTCTCGCCCCAGAGCTCCACCGGTGCACCCGGCACCGCCGACGCGTGGCCGCGCAAATCGACGGTGATCATATCCATGGACACACGACCCACAATGTTCGCTTCACGTCCATTCACCAGCACCTGCGCACCCGTGGCGACATGCCGCGGGTAGCCGTCGCCGTAGCCGCAGGCCACCACGCCCACCGGCATGGGCTCGGGACACACCCAGGTGCCACCATAGCCCACCGGGTCACCGGCGCTGCATTGCTTGACCGCCATGAGGCTGGATTGCAGCTGCATCACCGGCTGCAGCCCCAGGTCGGCGGCGCTGCGCCCATGCAGTGGCGCGGCACCGTAGAGCATGATGCCTGGGCGCACCCAGTCCAGGTGGCTTTGTGGCCACGCCATCACGCCGGCGGAATTAGCCGCACTGCGCTCGATCGCTGCATCGGCGGTGGCGGCATCAAACCGCCGCAGCTGCTCCAGAGTAGTGTCGTCCTGCGGATGATCCGCATTGGCGAGATGGGTCAGCGCACGGATCTGGCGTACCGCGGCGATACCGCGCAAACGTTCATGGATTTCCGTCAGGCGCGGCGGCGCGAAACCAAGCCGGTGCATACCGGTGTCGAGCTTGATCCATACATCCAGCGACGCACGGGCCGCGCCGGCTTCGAGCATCTCCAGCTGCGCATCGTGGTGCACCACCACCGAGACCGAGCCCGCGTCGAGGGCGGCAAACTCCTGCGCGTCGAAAACCCCCTCCAGCAGGCACACGGGCTTTGTGCAACCGGCGTCACGTAAGCTGACGGCCTCCTCCACCGACGCCACACCGAAGGCATCGCTTAGGTTGCCAAGTGCGTCGGCCGCCGCCAGCAAACCATGCCCGTACGCGTCCGCTTTGACGATACTCATGAGCCGGGCGTGCGGTGCGAGCTCGCGCGCCCGCGCCGCGTTGTGCCGCAGCGCCGCCGGATCGATGACTGCGCGGGTCGGCCGACTCATAGGTCGTCGCCCTGTGCGGAATGAAAGGAACTTGTATGGCGCAGCCGACCCGTACCTGACTTGCGGCATGCGTGAGGGTGGCAATTAAAACCGGGGCATGAGCGGAGTTTAGTGATAATCCTGATCAAACCCCGGGCTCATATAATTTTCGAACTTGGTGTACTCGCCGAGGAACGTGAGGCGTATGGTGCCGGTGGGACCGTTACGCTGTTTACCGATGATAATTTCCGCGGTGCCCTTGTCCGGACTGTCCTCGTTATAGACCTCGTCGCGATAGATAAAGAAGATCACGTCGGCATCCTGTTCGATGGCGCCCGATTCCCTCAAGTCGGACATGAAGGGTCGTTTATTGGGCCGCTGTTCCAGGCTGCGGTTGAGCTGTGAGAGCGCAACCAGTGGTACGTCGAGTTCCTTGGCCAGGGATTTCAACGACCGCGTGATCGATGAGATTTCCGTGGCACGGTTTTCGCTACTGTCGCCGGACTGCATGAGCTGCAGATAGTCGACGACGATCAGTCCCAATTTACCGTCGTGTTCGCGCGCGAGCCGCCGCGCACGTGCGCGCAACTCCAGAGGTGTCAGCGCCGGCGTGTCATCGATATAAATCGGCGCCTTCTCCAGCAAGGTGATGGCCGAGGTCAGCCGCGGCCAGTCGTCATCGTCGAGCTTGCCGGTACGCACTTTGTGCGCGTTAATCCGCCCCAGCGAAGCCATCATGCGCATCGCCAATTGTCCGCCCGGCATTTCCATACTGAAAATCGCTACCGGCAACCCCTGGCCCACGGCCGCATTTTCGGCAATGTTCATGGCCAGGGACGTCTTACCCATGGAGGGCCGGCCCGCGACGATTATCAGATCGGCCGCTTGCAGACCCGAGGTCATGTCGTCCAGGTCGTTGTAGCCGGACGCCACGCCGGTGAGGGGATTGTCGGACTGGGACATCACGTCGATGCGATCAAGCACGCTGGACAGCATATCCTTGATCGGCTGGAAACCGCCCCGGTCGCCGGCGCTGCGCCCGGCGATATTGAAAATCTTCTGCTCCGCCTCATCCAGGAGCTCGGCGGGTTTGCGGCCCTCGGTCTGAAACGCGCTGTCGGCAATCTGGCCGGCCGCCTGAATCAGGCGGCGCAGAATCGCCCGTTCACGGACGATGCGGGCGTACGCGACGATGTTGGCGGCGCTGGGAGTGTTCTTGGCGAGCTCGCCGAGATAGGCCAGCCCACCCACGGCCTCGAGATCACCGGTGCTCGCGAGGCGCTCGGAGACGGTGACCACGTCCGCGGGAAGATTTTCGTGACACAAATCGCCCGCGGCGTCGAAGATTAATTGATGCTCGCGGCGATAGAAGTCGCTGCCGGCAACCACGTCGGCGATCTGGTCCCAACGCTGGTTATCCAGCAGCAAACCGCCGATGACCGACTGTTCGGCCTCGATGGAATGCGGTGGTACGCGTAACGACTCCGTATCGCGATCGGAATCGTTAACGAGATAAACAGGATCCTCCACTCAGCCTCCGGACAACGTAGATGACGGCGGCGCTCGACGACCGGCGCCAGACCCTAATCATACTGCATACGGAACCGGGTCGGTACACGCCGCGGCCGCGGCGCACCGACAAATGCACTCAGCGCAGCTTACGCCTCGCCGATGATGGAGATAATGATCTTGATGTGGACTTCGGGGTGGAGGGAGACCGGAATCTCGTGATCACCCACGGTTTTGAGCGGGCCTTCGGCCAGATGGATCTCGGACTTGGCCAGTTCGAGGCCGGCCTCGGTGGCAGCGTCCTCGATATCCGTCGGTGACACGGAACCGAACAGTTTGCCTTCTTCGCCCACCTTGCGGGTGATCTGCAGGGTCGCGCCGTCAAGGGTTTGTGCCCGTGCCTGCGCCGCGGCCAGACTCTGCGCGGCGATCGTCTCCAATTCCGCGCGCCGTGCCTCGATCTCGGCCCGCGCGGCCGCCGTCGCCCGCATCGCTTTGCCCTGGGGAATCAGGAAATTGCGCGCGTAGCCGGGCTTGACGCGAACCTCGTCGCCCAGGTCACCCAGGTTTTGAATCTCTTCCAAAAGTATGACTTGCATTGAATTATCCTCGTCGCAACGCCGGCAAAGCCCGCCTGAACGATCGCCTAGTGCTGATCGGTATAGGGCAACAGGGCCAGAAACCGCGCCCGCTTGACCGCAGTCGCCAATTGCCGCTGGTAACGCGCCTTGGTGCCGGTGTTACGGCTCGGAATGATCTTGCCGGTTTCCGTTATATAGCCTTTCAGGGTCGCGATATCCTTGTAATCGATCTCCTTGACGCCCGTCGCCGTGAATTTACAGTACTTTCTGCGTCGAAAATGCCGTGCCATTTATGCGTCCCCCTCGTCTGCGCCCACCGCCGCGGCGGCCTCTGCGTCTGGTTGCTCCGTCGCGTCGGCACCTGCCTCCGCTGCCGGTGCGGTGTCTTCTGCCGGTGCGGTGTCTGCGGCCGGTGCTGCGCTCGTGTCACCTGCGCCCGCCGGTGCTGCGGTTGCTGCCGCCGGCGCGGCTGCCGGCGCCGGCCTGGACTCCCGTTCGCGCCGCTCCCCCTCACCGGAAGATTCCTTGGCCATGGGTGAGGCCTCGGTGACCGCATGTTTACGGGTCAAAACCAGTGAGCGCAATACCGCATCGCTGAAACGGAAGGCATGCTCGAGCTCCTGCTTGACCTCTTGCGAGCACTCGATATTCATGAGTACGTAGTGGGCCTTGTGCACCTTATTGATCGGATAGGCAAGCTGGCGCCGGCCCCAGTCTTCGAAGCGGTGGATCTGGCCGGAGCCGCCCTCGATCATCGAGCGATAGCGGTCGACCATGGCAGGTACTTGTTCGCTCTGGTCCGGATGGACCAGAAACACGATTTCATAGTGTCGCATTGTCTCTCCTTACGGATAATGCCTTCCGGTCGGGGCCGGTAAGGCAAGGAGTCACCGCGCACCCGTTGGCGGCGGCATGAGGCGCGGGATTCTAATGGAAATGTCTGTTGAATCCAAGGCTTGGCTGGCGTCGGCAGCGCAGTAGTTTGCGCCTCGCACCGGCTGCGCCCCGCCAAGCGTCGTCTGGCCTTTTTTTGCAGCGCAAGGCCACGAGATTAAGCGGGTTGGGGTCCAGGCAGCGCGAGACGCGCAGGCAAACTGAGCGCTGCCCCCGCGTCCGCGCAGTTGCGCATCCGCGGCCCCACCACCTCAGGACTCGCCCGGCGCGGTCGATAACCCTGCTGCACCGGGGCCCGCGCGGCGACCATCTGCCCCACAGACGCATACAGTATTTCTCTATGTAAATCATATAGATATTTTGCTATTCTAATGTTAAATATGATTCTATATGAACTGCCGCGAGTCCCCGGCACGGGACCCGGGTCCGTGCCACATTCCCATATGCCTACACACGCCAACGCCATGTCAGACCCTACCTCCCGACCCGACCTCACGAGTGACGCGATCGCGGCGACTCTGGGTATGGCTGTTGACGACACCCTGCTTGCGCGACTACGCCTGTTGGCCACGGACGGACCTGTCAATCTCAAAGTGACCGGTGCCAGCATGGCCCCCCTGCTGAGATCCGGCGACCGGGTCCGGGTTCGCGCCCACCGCCGGTATTGGCCCGGTGACATCGTTGCGTTTCGTGACTGGGACGGGCGCCTGGTGATTCATCGCCTACTCGGTTACCGTTGGCGCGCCGGTGACATCGAACTTATTGCTCGCGGCGATGCATCGCCCCGGGCGGATGTGCCCATTCCGTTGGCGCGGGTGATCGGCCGCCTGCAGACCGGACGCAAGGAAACGGTTACCGCCATTCCTTTACATCACCGGCTACACGCCCTGTTCGGTTTCGCCGGCCTGGTCGTCAAACGTCTGCTGCGAACTTCATCATGAGCTTTGCCGAATTCTTTCTCGAGTACCCGGATATGTTTCCGGCCCGCGCCAGCGGCGAGGCCTGGGGCGATGAGGAACTCGTCATCGACTTTACCGGCGGGCCCTATCATTTTCGCGGGCTGAATCATGACCAGACGGCGGCGGCCCGGGACCGCTTCGGTGAGCTTTGTCGGCCCGCGCCAGGCGACGTTGCGGAAGACGCCACGCAGCTCCAGGTATTTCGCGTGCCGGAAGCGGATTTTCGCCCCTTCGACACCCGCGGCTGGGAATACGCCCTGGACTTCGATTACCAACCGGACACCGTGGGCTTCGCCGGCTGGCACCTCATGGGTCACCTGGAATGGCAGCCGAAGCTGCGCGGGGCGCTATGGACCTGCGAGCATGACGCAGAGAGCTTTCCGACCCTGGTGTTCGAAAACTTCTTTCGTATCGTGGTGGCCTACCGCCTGCTCGAACAAGGCGGCGCCCTGCTCCACAGCGCCGGCGTGGTGACCCCGGACGAAACCGCCGCCGACATTTTTCTCGGCCATTCCAACGCCGGCAAGACCACCATCTCCCGACTGGGCCTGGCACACGGCCGCAGTGTATTGAGTGACGACCTCAACGCCCTGGGCGTGGAGGACGGAGCCGCCATCGTCGAAAAGCTGCCCTTCGCCGGGGAACTGGAACGCACCGCCACACGTAGCGGGCGTTATGCGGTGCGCGCGCTCGGTCGCCTGGTAAAATCCACCCACAACGCCGTGGCGCCGCTGGGGCCGGCACAGACCCTGGCGGCCCTGCTGATCTCCGCGCCCTTCGTCAGTCAGGACCCGCATCGGGCCGATCGGCTGGTGGCTAATCTGGAGCGGCTGGCGCGATCGCATCCCGCCTGCACCGTGGAATTCAACCGGGACGGCGGCATCTGGTCTATACTTGATACATACGCTCAGGAACATTCTGCATGATTTCCCCCGCCACGGTTTTTACTCATTGTCCCGACATTCGTTACCGCATCATCGGCGGCGAAGCGGTGGTCATGCGCCAGAGCGATGCGGAAGTCTTGGTCCTGAACGGCGTCGGCGCACGGATTCTCGAACTAGTCGCGTCCGAAAGCTCGGTGGGCGAAATCGTCGATACGCTGCTTGCCGAGTACGACGTGGAACGGGAAATCCTGGAGCAGGATGTGCGAGACTATCTGCAGAATCTGCTTGACGGCGGCGTCATCCAGGAACATTAGCGGGTAACGCGACCATGTCCTACGGCGATTTCATGAAAAAGGCCACCGGCGAGAATATTCTCGTCAGTGTGCTCGTTGAGTTGACCTACCGCTGCAACCTGGATTGTTTCTTCTGTTATAACGACGTCAATGCCCAGGGCGCGCCCCTGTCGCGGGACCAATACCGTAAATTTTTCGCCGACCTGCGGGATATGCAGGTCATGAATCTGACCCTGAGCGGCGGTGAGCCCCTGGCGCACCCGAATTTTTTCGAGCTGGGTGCCTATGCAAAGGAACTCGGTTTCGTGGTACGCGTTAAATCCAACGGCCACGCCCTGCGGGGCACCCTCGCCCGGCGGCTCAAGGACGAGGTCGACCCCTACGCGGTCGAGGTCAGCCTGCACGGTGCCACCGGAGAGGTGCACGATCGCCAGACCCGCGTCGAGGGCAGCTTCGATCGGCTGATGGAGAACATCCCGGCGATGCGGGCCGTGGGCTTGAGGGTTCGAGTCAACACCGCGGTGACGGCGTGGAACGAGCACCAGGTCGAGGCGATGATGGACCTCACGCGGGACCTCGGCGTGGCGCTCCAACTCGACCCCGAGGTCACGCCGCGCGACAACGGCGATCGGACACCGCTGTCGATCGCGCCGTCGGCCGGCGGCATCCGCGAGATGTACCGGGTGCAGCGCGAGCGCTTTGCCGCCGGCGACCCGAAGGCTCCGGCTCCGGAGATCGGCCGTGACGCCGACCGGCACCAGGGACCCGGAGGGTCCGTCGCCGTTGACAAGCATTGCGGCGCGGGGTCCTCCACCCTGGCCGTCGACCCCTACGGCGAGGTCTACCCGTGCGTCCAGTGGCGCTGGTCGATCGGCAACCTACACCGCCGGCCGATCCGGGAGATCTGGCGCGCTTCGGGGATGCTGGAGAGAGTGCGAGCGCTCAACCGGGAGGCCAAGAAGGTCGTCGACGGGCGCGGGCCGGACGGCGGCTTGATGAACTTCTGTCCCGGCGCCGCCCAGCTTCACTCGGGCGACCCGACCGAGGTCTATCCGCAGGCCGAAGCCAAGATGGAGCTCCACCGCGAGGCTCTGGAGACCTCCGTGGCAAGGGCCCCGGTACGAAAGCCACTCCTGCCGGTGGTCGGCTAGAATACGGATGCTGGAGGAAGACAGGTGAACCGCGAGCCCAAGGACAAGCGGCCCAAGAGGCGCGCCACCTACGAAAAGCCGCGGATCCTGTCGCGCGAGAAGCTCGAGGTCGTGGCGGTCGCCTGTAGTCCCGGCAAGGCGTCCGGGCAGGGTGGCGACTGCTTCAATTTCGTGAATTCGTAGCTCGGCCCTCGAACCGCGGCGTTCGCGTCGGTGGCGTTGGTCCCAGGCGCCGTCAGGTGCTTCCACCCTCGGCGGCCGGAGACGCCTCCAGCACCCCGGCGCCGATGAGCTCTTCGAGGTACTCCGCGACGTCCCGGCGGAGCTCGTCGTCCGAGGCCTCGAAACCCCGCGCTCGCCGTCGACCAGCTCGAGGATCCGGCTGCCAACCTCGTTGAGGACCAGCGCCTCGCCGCTGTCCTGGACGATGACCACCGCCTGACCCCCCACCAGCCGGTACCGGGCGTCGGACCGTAGCCGCGGTACCCGATCGGGCGCCAGCGGGCTCATGCCGCGTCTCCACTCAGCAGCGACCAGAAACCGGCATCCCGCTTGAAGGCCAGCGTCTCGAGCGGGACGCGCTCGACCAGGCGGGTGAGATTCTCCGAGAGCCGGTCGAGACGGTGGACGTCGGTGTTGAGAAAAGGAGCGTTGGCGATCAAGGCGGCGACGGCCGACGCCGTGTCCACCGGTCGCCGCGCGTGGCTGGCGGCCTGCTCCAGGCGGAAGAGCCCGGCGATCGGGTAGCGCCCGACCGGGCCGGAGATCTGCCCCAGATCGCCGGCGAACGGCAGGTTCTCGGTCCGCGGCGGCGCTTGGGGCCGGTCGCCTGGCAGGACGACGTTCATGTCGTCCGACAGCACGAGCTTGCCTTCCGCCCGGCTGAGCGACGCCACCGTCGTCTTGCCGGCGCCGGACGGTCCGACGAAGAGAAACGCCCTGCCCTCTTCGACCAGCCCGGCGCTGTGGAGGAGCACTCCGCCGAGCTCGACCAGCCGATAGGCGGCCAGCACGCGGAGAAAGTTCTCGAACACGCCGACCAGCTCCGTGGCGGGGCCTTCGATCGGCGTCCACAGCGCCGCCGCCGGTGTCGGCCGCCAGTCCAGCCGGCCGACGAAGCGGCGTGAGGCGATCCGCACCGCGTTGGCCTCGGCCGCCAGCTCGAGCGGGTAGTCGCGCCAGGGCTCGGGCGCGGGCTCGCGAAAGTCGCTGGCCGGGGCGCGAAAGACCCGGATCTCGACCGCCTCGGCCGCAGCGGGATCGCGGTTGCAGAGGTCGCGGTAGCGCTCGCGGAGGCCGCGCTCCTGGCGCTCGCTGAGGCCGTCGAGCAGATAGGGGCCGCCAGCGAAGTCGAGGACGAGTCGGTGCGCTCCCCAGCGCTCGCCGCTGTGGCGCACCGGGAAGAGGTCGGGGAAGTGGAGCAGCTCGGCGGCGAAGGTCATCGGGTCGGCTGACGCCGCGGAGGCTAGCACGCGGCGGCCCGCGATCCGAAGAGAACGGTCGACACCGGGGTCGACCGCCGCAAGGTCTTGCGCCGGTCTCGCTCTGGCGCGGCTCGTCGGGCGATCAGGCCCAGGCCCAGACCAGGTGATCGTGGTCGGGGAGGGAGGTGCGCAGCTCGAGCTTGCCTTCGCCGACCAGCTCCTCGATGCGCTCGTTGATCAGCGACATGAGGCGCAGCGCCTCGATCTGGCGAGTCTTTTCGGTCTCGTAGACTCCCACCCAGGCGTTTCGGCCGCTCTTCTTGGCCACGTAGAGGGCGCGATCCGCCACCGCCATCACCTGCTCCCAGTTGAACAGGCGCGGGTTCGAGGACAGGAACGGGTAGAAGGCGAAGCCGATCGAGCACGACAGGCTGACCGTCTGGCCGTTGCCGAGATCGAAGACGTGACCCTCGACGTTGGAGCGCAGCCGCTCGGCCAGTCGCTCGGCGGCTTCGCGATCGGTGTGGCGAGCGACGATGAGGAACTCGTCGCCTCCCCAGCGGATGATCGAATCCGACTTACGGCAGGCGTCCTCCAGCAGGTCGCGGACCTGGAGCAGCACCCGGTCGCCGGCCGAATGGCCGTAGGAGTCGTTGACCTCCTTGAAACCGTCGAGATCAAAGATCAGGAAGAGTGAGTCGGTGGCCGGACCGTCGGCCCCATGCTCCTCACGGTCGCGGCGCAAGCGATGGACCAGCGCCAGGTCACGTTCGATGGTGTTGACCAGGAAGCGGCGGTTCCTCAGACCGGTCAGAGAGTCGGTGACACTCGCCAGCTCGAGCTGCTGGATCGCGCGCTGGAGCTCCTGGTTTCTCTCCGCCAGCTCGTGGGTGCGCTCGCGCACCTGGGCCTCCAGGGTGCGCCGCTGCTCCTCGGCCCGCTCGTTGCGCTGCGCCTGCTGAAACAGGTAGCGAGCCACGAAAGCCAGCGCCACCAGGCCATAGAACGTGTAGGCCCACCAGGTGCGCCACCACGGTGGAATGACGTGGACCTCGAGGGCGAGCTCGTTGTCCGACCAGATGCCGTCGCTGTTGGTGCCGCGGACCCGGAGGGTGTAGTTGCCGGGGTCCAGGTTGGTGTAGGTAGCGCGGTTGAGATTGCCCAGCTCGACCCAGTCCTCGTCAAAGCCCTCGAGCATGCAGGCGTAGCGGTTTTCCTTCGGGGCGGTGAAGTCGAGGGCGGCGAACTCGAAGGAGACGACGTAGTCCTTGTGCGTCAGCTCGATCTCGTCGAGCTCGACCAGAGGCGTTTCGGACTCGAGCTCGCGGTTTACCTTCTGCAGCGAGGTCAGGACCACGGGTGGTCGGTGAGCGTTGGTCTGGATCGCGTGCGGAAAGAACGAGTTGAAGCCCTCGTTGCCGCCAAAGAACATCTCACCGTCCGCCGCTCGATAGTAGGCGCCGTTGTTGAACTCGACGCTTTGCAGGCCGTGTGTGTCGTCGAAGCGGCGAAAAACCTCGGTGGTCGGATCAAACCGCAGCAGGCCGTCGTTGCTCGAGATCCAAAGAAGTCCAGCCTCGTCCTCCAGAATGCCATACACGACACCGTTC
>CAMYOD010000047.1 GCA_947259975.1 uncultured Gammaproteobacteria bacterium | reverse complement strand
AGCGCAAGGCCGCGATTCGAGCGCTACAGGGAGGTAGCGCGAGATTAAGCGCGGCGGGACCCCAGCCGACGCGAGACTTGTGGGCAAGCTGAGCCATTACCAAAGCGTCAGATTACGCCCGGAAAAGGGGAACGGGTGATCGCCACCAGCACGATATAGACGAAGATGCCGACGGCTGCCAGCCAGGCGACAATACGTACATTTTTCGTACGTCCGTAGTGCAGACCGATGGCACCCAGGACGACATACACCACCAGCCCCGCCACCTTGGCGGTGAGCCAACCATGGGTGCCCGGGTATTGCCGGATGCCCACCGCCAGAACTACGGCACTGATGAGCAAGATGGTATCGATCACATGCGGTGCCACCCGCACCCATTTCCGATTCAGAAGCGGCGAGTCCGATATCATCCAGATGCCACGCAGCACGAAACCGGCAATCGAAATCGCCGCACAGGCGACATGCAGTGATTTGACCGCGGTCAGATCCAGCATAAGCCATCAGGCGCCGGGGGTGCGACGGCCGAGACCCCAGCGGTACAGGCACCACCCACAGCAGCGTGGTGATACCCAGGGCGATCTGTATCACCAGCATGACCAACAACAGGTGGGTCGCGGTCCGCGCCCGCGGCGCGACGTCGACACGACGCACGCGCCACCAGAACCCTGCAATCAATATCGCCAACAACATCGCCAGCCAGCGGTGGTTAAACTGGATGGTAGCGATGTTTTCGAACAGGTTGCGCCATACCGGTTCCATGGCGAGATACCCGGGCGGCAGCCACCGGCCCTGCATCAGGGGGAAGGTATTGAAGGCAAACCCGGCCTTGGTGCCGGCGACGAAGCCGCCGGTAATCGCCAGCAGCACGACGCCGGCGGTAACGAGCCAGCCGAGGCGCCGTGTCGTCGCCTGATCACGCCGGTCACCGGCACGCGGCGCCGGTGACCATAATCCCAGGGCGGTCCAGTACATGTACGCATAGATGGCGAAGGCCAGCATCAGGTGTGCGGTGAGCCGGTATTGGCTGACGTGAGGCTTGTCCACCAGCCCGCTTTTGACCATATACCAGCCGAGCAATCCCTGCAGGCCGCCAAGCACGAACATGACGACCAGCCTGGGGATCAGTTCGCGCCGGATTTGCCGGCGCATGAGGAAATACAAAAACGGCACCAGGAAGACGATGCCGATCAAGCGGCCAAGGATGCGGTGCGCGTACTCCATCCAGAAAATAGTCTTGAATTCCCCGAGACTCATGCCGCGATTGATTTTCTGGTATTCGGGGAATTGTTGATACTTCTCGAACGTCGCCTGCCAGGCGTCACCGGTCAGCGGTGGCAGCACCCCCATGATGGGGTCCCACTCCACCATGGACAGCCCGGACTGGGTCAGGCGGGTGACACCGCCGAGTACCACCATGGCGAAAATCAACACGCAACAGATCAGCAACCAGACGGCGATGGGTCGATCAGAATTTTTCATAAACAAAATGCCTGCAAGAGCTTCATCTAAAACCGTGCCGCGCGACATAGGCAAGCCGCAAGGTCGTCAGCAACAGCAACGCGGCGAGCGCATTATGCACGGTGACCAGGACGATGGGTAACGCCAGACTCACCATCGCCGCACCGACGATGAGCTGCAACAGCACAAGACACAGCAGTACTACGCCAATTGTCCGATCCGGCGCGCCGCGCCGCAGGGCGCGAAAACCCAGCGCAGCGAGACCAAACAGCACGACGAGGGCGCCGACGCGGTGCAACATGTGGATCCGCGGTGCGTCATCGCCGATGCGCACCTGCCCCGCGGCATCCACCGCTAGTTCCCGCCTGGGACTGAAGCTCTCGCGCCAGGCGGTGTCGGTGACACTCGTCGCGCCGCAGCCCGGCAATCCGGGACAGGCGGCGGCGGCGAAATTTCCGCTGACCCATGCGCCCAGGGCAATCTGCGCCAATACCAGCACGACGCCGACCCAAGCCATAATGCGCCAGGCGCGTGCGTGCCCCCGCGGCGCAGCGATTGTGCCGGGTCGCAGACTGAGCCACCACAACATACCCAACATGCCCATGCCGCCCAACAGATTGGCGAGTGTCACCGCCGGCAGGTGTGGCGAGGGGGTGGCATAACCGAGTACCGACAGAAAAACGGTAATGGCCAGCAGGGCCAGGGGAATCAACAGCGGTTGCGCGGGATCCTTGCGGTTGCGTAGCGCGATCAGCGCAATACCGACCACGAACACACCGAGCAGGGTCGCCACCAGGCGGTGTACATAGTCCGCCCAGGTCTTGGCCTCGGGCGGCATATCCGCGAGGGCGCCGAGACCGTAGCAGGCTGGCCAGTCGACACAACCAAGCCCCGAGCGTTCGAGGCGCAGGTAGGCGCTCAACAGCACTGCGGCGAATACCAGCACGAAGGAAACGTTGACCAGTAGCGTGTAGAGCGCGTTACCTGGCTGCGCGACGGCGTCCCGGTTCACAAACTGCTCCGGTTCACCGGACTTGGATAAGGCGCAGGAAAAACGGCCCCCATGCCACCAGCAATATCAGCAGTACCAGGAGATCGACCGTCAGTATCGTCCGAAAACGTTGACGCTTCGCGCCGGTCGCATCCGACATGAAAATGCGACTCATCATGATTTCCAGCAAGAGGACGAAAAAGACAATTGGCACCAGCGCGGGTGCGATCAGGCTGGGTACCATGGCCCAACCGGTGGTGGTGAATTCTGCGGGCATGAACAGCACCATCGCGGCGACGATCAGAATCAGCGCCAACAGCAGTATGCGCAAAACCCCAAGCTGTTGCAGGATACCGATCAACTTTCTAGCTCCCCGCAGTAATCAAGGCCAACGGCACGCGCCACCGTCAGTCTTGTCATGCGCCAGATCGGCGTTGGCACCGACCACTTGCGCCCGGCGGCCACCCAGGGCACGCATCTGCCCTTCGCCGACCACGCGACAGATATCATATTCGTTGATGTAGTAGACCTGGGGCTTATCCGGGTAGCGGTAGAAACCGGTGGGCCAGGGGCACGCGCCCCGGTCCGTGCGACCGCCACCGAGTTCCGCCGCCGGTCCCACGACCTGCACACGCCCGGTGCCGCCCAGGGCATCGAGCTGGCCCGGCCCGACCACACGACAGATTTCATTTTCGGTCAGGAAATACACCTGCGGCGCGATGCTCCGGCGGTAGAAGCTGCCATCGTCTGCATGTGCGAATGAGGGTAGTGCGACGGACAAAGTCGCGGCGATTAACAATGGAAGTCCGATGATTTTTAACAACACCTGTGCTCACCTCGCTGCAACTCGATTCCTGGGCCGGTCGACACCGCCGTCGCGCGGCTAGTCTACCATGTGTTCGAACTCGGCCTTATTGTGTGCCTTCAAGAAGGCATCCTCGCCGGTGATCTCATTCGCTTCGACTAGCCGCCGCAGTGCGCTATCCATGGTCTGCATGCCCTGTAGCCCACCACCCTGCATGACGTTGTCCAGTTGATCATTCTTGCCCTCGCGAATCAGGTTCGAGGCCGCGGCATTGTTCAACAGTATCTCCAGCGCCGCCACCCGACCCTTGTTGTCGGCGCGGCGTACCAGTTGCTGGGACACTACGCCACATAAGGATGTGGAGAGCATGGCACGGATATAGGGCTCTTCGCCCGGGGGGAAGACGTTGGTGATGCGATCCATCGATTCCACGGCGCCGCTGGTGTGCAGTGTCGCCATCACCAGAATGCCCATCTCGGCGGCGGTAATCGCCAGTGCGATGGTTTCCAGGTCGCGCATCTCGCCGACCAGGATCACGTCCGGGTCTTCGCGCACCGCGGAGTGCAGCGCGTCGGCGAAGGCCTTGGTGTGGGAACCGATCTCTCGCTGGCTGATCAGGCATACCTTGTTCTGATGGACAAACTCGATCGGGTCCTCGACGGTGATGATGTGCCCTTTACGCTGGCTATTGACCAGATCCACCATCGCCGCGAGGGTGGTGGATTTTCCCGACCCCGTGGGCCCGGTGACCAGAATCAGGCCCTTGCGCTGCCGCGCCAGGCCCTTGAGCGCGTCGGGCATACCCAGCTCATCCAGGGTTTTGATTTGCGAGGGGATCACACGCAGCACCGCGCCGATGCCGCCAAGATGCTGATAGACGTTTACCCGGAAACGTGACAGCCCGGCGACCTCATAGGAAAAATCCCAGTTATGGCGACTTTCGAACATCTCCTGATCACGCGCCGACATGATTTCGTAGACGAGATCGCGCGCTTCGTCGGAACTCAGTTCACGATATTTAACTGGCTGGATTTCGCCTAACAAACGGATGCGCGGCGGGTTACCGGCGATCAAATGCAGGTCCGAGCCACCCTGCTTCACCGCCAGCTCGAGAAAGGTATCGATACGATTCATGCGTGTCGATTCGTGTCTGCAGACGGTGTCAGCCGGTCACCAGATCGACTTGCGGCAGCAGATCCGGGTCGCTCACGAAGCGCTGGAACAGCTTCTTGTCGGTGGCATGAATATACGCCTCGTCCGGATCGATCTGCTGTCGCTGGAGGGCATTCAGCAGTGCCTGATCCATGAGCTGCATGCCCTGCTCCTTACCGCTCTGCAGGTTCGTCGGGATTTGAAACACGCGACCCGAAAGTATCAGATTGGCGATCGCCTTGGTGTTGACCATGATTTCGACAATCGCCTTGCGCCCGCGCCCATCCGCGGTGCGCACGAGTATCTGACTGACGACCCCCTTCAGGTGCTGGGCAAGAAAGTTGGACGTCAGCGCCTTTTGATCCGTCGGCACTGAATCGACGATACGATCGATGGTCTTGACCGCGGACGTGGTGTGTAAGGTACCCAACACCAGGTGACCGGTCTCCGCCGCGGTCATGGCCATCTCGATGGTTTCCGGATCGCGCAACTCACCCACCAGAATCACGTCCGGATCCTCGCGCAGTGCCGCACGCAAACCATCGGCAAAGCTGTTCACGTGGGTGCCGATCTCACGTTGCACCACCAACGAGCGGTCGCTTTGATGGACGAATTCGATGGGGTCTTCCAGGGTAATGATGTTCAGCCGCCGCGTGTGATTGAGCTGGTCGATCATCGCACCGAGGGTGGTAGATTTTCCCGTGCCCGTCGCGCCGGTGACGAGGATGATGCCCTGATGCGCATCGAGAAATTTATCCACCACCGGTGGCAAGCCGAGTTCGCGCAGGCTCGGGATTCGATTCGAGATTACCCGGAACGCCGCGCCGACGCCGGTCAACTTGCGGTAGAGATTGACGCGAAAGCGGCCTACTTCGTCATCCTGGTAGGAGAAATCGACGTCTGCCCCCGCCTCGAACTGCGCGCGCTGCTTGGGTGACAGGATCTCGTCGAGCAGGGATTCGAGTTCATCGTCGGTCAGCTCGCGGTATTTGATCGGCACCAGATCGCCGTGCATGCGTAGCAACGGCGGTGTGCCCACCGCGAAATGTACATCGGAGCAGCCTTGTTCACGACCCAGTTTGAGAAACGCATTAATGCGAGGCATCAGCTCGTTCCCAGAGACTCCACAACGGACTCGAGCGCCGCCTGGAGCTCACCGACATCCTGGTAACGGGCCTCTTTTTTGTTCGTCATCGCCTTTAGGATGACCGCCTGCAACGCCTCGGGGATGTCCGGATTCAATTCGCGGGGCGGTTGTGCCTTGCCTTCGACGTGCTTGAACAAGATTGCCACCGGCTCATCGGCGGTATACGGCGGCTTGCCGACGAAGGCGTGATACATGAGGATGCCGAGACTGTAGATATCCGTGCACGCATCAACGTCACCGCCTTGAATTTGCTCCGGCGCCATATATTGCGGCGTCCCGATCAGGATACCGCTGCGTGTGAGTCGTGACTCACCGCCGGAGGCCGCCGCCGCGAGACCGAAATCGACGATCTTGACCACGTCATTATCGTCGATCAGGATATTCGCCGGCTTGATATCGCGATGCACCACGTCGGCGCGATGCGCGACGGCAAGTCCTTTGCAGACTTCGATCATGATTTGCACGCCACGGGCGATATCGAGGCGTTTGCCGCCCTTGAGCTCGGCGCCCAGGGAGTGGCTGTCGAAATATTCCATGCTGATGGTGCTGGACTTACCGAAGGTGATGAAGTCGTAGATACGGATGACGTTTTCGTGGGTAATCTTGCGCGCGTATCGCAGTTCATGGATGAACCGCTTGATCATGTTCTCATCCGCCGCCAACTGCGGATTCAGGAATTTAAGGATGATTTCCTCGTTGATTGCCATGTCCTCGACCAGAACCACCTTGCCGAAGCCACCCTCGCCCACCTTCTTGATCACGCGGTAGCGATCGCCCAGCACCTGTCCCGGGGTCAACTCGGCGGCATCGATGTATTGGGTGACGGCACCGGCCGGCAGATCGTAGCGGGTCGCGCCGTTGCTTGACTCGTTCTCGGTCGTCGTCACCGAGGCCGCGGCTTCGGCCTGGGAACCGCCGAAGCGCGCGGACAAATCGTTGAGGGTCGCACCGGCCAGGGTCTTCAGTTCGGGATCGCTGGTCCGCATGAGCCGCGAGACCGCCTCCTGCACAAGGCCGACATGTTCGTGATCGGTAAGTTCACGCAGGGCGTTGAGGATCTCTTTGTTCACGCCGACCGGATTTTGTTCCAGGTTTTCGAGCAGCGGGCGAATGGCGCGCGAGTCTTCGAGCTTGGAGACCGCGCGCAGGGCCGCCTTGGCAGACTCCGGGTGACCGCGAAACATCTGCAGCAACGCCGCCAGCGCCCGCTTGTCGCCCAGTTTCGCCAGCGCATCCGCGGCCCGTTCTCGCACCCACCAATCCTTGTCCTTGAGCGCTTCGACCAGGAAACCGAAGGATTTGTCGTCCTCGAGGGTATTCAGGATTTCGACCGCGGTGCGGCGCAGGAACTCGTCGTCATCCTTCAGCAGCGCCAGGACTACCTCGACCACCTTGGGGCCGCCGATGGTGCCCAGGGCATCCGCCGCCCGCACCTTGACCCACCAATCCTTGTCGCGCAGGGCATTCAACAGATCCTGAATCGCGTGCTGATCGCCGACTTCGTTGAGTACTTCCACGGCCGCGCGCCGCACATATTCCGACTCGTCCTGCAGGATATCGAGCAAATGACGCAGCGTCTCCGGCGCATGCAGACGGCACAAGGCTTCGATGGCTGCCGCCTGCACCGTCAAATCCGGGTCACGCAACACCTCACAAATCCGGTTGATGGGTACTTCAACAGTCATACCGCCGAGGCCCTGTAGCGCGGCCTGGCGCACCTGCTTGTTGCTGTCTGTCATCAGGCCAAGCAGGGTGTCGCGTACCGGCTCAGTATCGATGTTGCCCAGAATTTTGACCGCCTGCAGACGTATCGATGGGTCTTTGGACTTGGTGTAGGCAAACACGTCACCGGCCATTTCCGGCGTGGCCGCCTCCTCGACCAAACGGAATACCAGGGGCCGCACGCTCTTCGGCACCTTGTCCATGATCTTGAGCAGCTTGGATGCATCGAGATCGTGCTTGCGGGCTTCCAGCACCTGCACCAGTGTGCCGTGTGGTATATCCGGGTGATCCATGAAGTCGAACAGGCGATTGACGTCGTAGGTTCCGGATGCTTCCAGAATACGCGTCACCCCCGATACCACCCGGGTGTCCTTGTGCGCCAGCCCGCTGATGAATGCCGGCAGGGTGTCGTTACCAAGCATTCCCGCCAACGCCTTGCGTACCCCGGAATCGGGTTTGGCGCCCGCAAGCGCCTCGACCAATTTGGGAATGGCGGGCGCACCGACGTCCTTGAGCTTGGCGATCGCCTCGGAGGTCTCCCACGCGACACCGCCCTCCTCGTTAAGCAGGGTATCGATCGCCTTGTTGACCTTGTATCCGCTGAACAGGCTCATGAGGTCTTGAGATTCACCGAGTGATCGTCGCTCGCGGTTGGTTTATGCCGATTTGTTTTTCAAACAGTGACGCGAATGACATAAGCCTTGTTGACGAGGCACACCTCGGCGTCATCAACATATACCTTAACAAAACGCCGTTGCTTTTCGTTGAGGTAATCTAACAAACGGGCTCGCTCCGGATGCAATGCTTCACGCACCTTGCCAATTACCATCGAACCATCCATGAGATGCAACTGACAGGGTAACTCCCGCGGTTCCGGATTGGGGGCCGCTTCATGTTCCCGATACTCGACCCGGATTATCGATGACAAATTGTAGAATCGAACTTCCTCGGTCTGTCGCACATGCACGACGACAAATGATTCAGCATCCTCCAGCGCCTCACTGGGTTGCTCCTCACCGGCATGGCTTGTGCTCTGCTGCCGCAAATACAACTCCCCGATGACCTTGCCCTCCGGATGAATCCAGAGCGCCACCTGTTTTTGTATTTTCGGGACGGTCAGTACGTTATTCGTCATAAAACCCAGATACCCTCGGCAACCGCTGCCATTATATATAAAGTATAGCGATGCACAGCCCCAATGCAGTCAAATTTATGGCGCCGGCGTCTGGCCCAGATAGTCCCGCAAGAGCGTACCGGCGCCGGCCGGCTTGGATATCATGCGGTAGGCGAGATGAATCAAGGGGTAGCGACTGATGTCGAACAGGTCGCGGCGAGCGATCGTAGACACGGTGTGGACGCCTTCACCGGCTATCGATTCGGCAACGCCACGTACCAGCAGACGGCCCAATTCATGATGATGTGAGCCGGCACTGGTCGCGGTGGTCATCAAATCGCCCAGGCCGGCCAAACCGTGGGTCGCGTCGGCACTCGCGCCCTGTGCGCTAACGATGGACTCCATTTCGCGCATGGTGCGGCTTGCCAGGAATCCACGCGTGTTGTCGCCCAGGTCAAGCTCGTCCGCGGCACCGAACAAAATGGCATAGACATTTTTAAGAACCGCGGCCCAGGAAATACCCAGGAGGTCGTCGGTCAACTCCAGATGCAGATGCGAACCGGCGAACAGTGCGGCCAGGCGCTGTGCCGCATCCGCATCCGTGGCGCCCAGTTGCGCATAGGCGGGGTGCCCGGCACGTATTTCTTCGGAAATCATCGGGCCGTAGAGCACTGCATGGGGATGGGAGCCACCGTAGGCATCCTGCATGGCCTGCAATGCCAGGCGGCCCTGGTCATCGAGGCCCTTGGCAATGCTGACGGTGACCGTGTGGGCGGACAACACGGGACGTATGCGCGCGGCGATGTCGGCAATCGGTGCCGCCGGCACACATAGAAACACAAAGTCACATTCCGGCACCGCGTCCTCGAGCGCGACCGCCGGTGTGCCAGCGGCCGGATGTCGTTGCCAAACATCAAGCCGGCAACGCTCATGCAACAGATACTCGAGTGCATGACCCATCTCACCGTAACCAATCAGAAGTACCGCCGGTGGGCTTGTTTCTCGCATTTTCCGTCTCAATCCCGTTCGCATACACTGGGGCGGTGGCCCGGTTTACCCGCGCCTGTCGCGCGGTCTGGCCCCCTCCATCGAACTTAATTTCGCGTTACCACATGGATCCGCAGGCGACGCGGAAAACAAAACGAGCCATTGCCTGCGCATGGCCCGGCTTGCATTATCAATCCGACTGCGTCATAAACGACGCCGATCACTGGCACGATGATGCGCAGTATGGCTTGCCGGACGAATCATGAGCAATAATAATCGCAAGCATATCTTTTTCGTACCCGGCAAGAACCCCAAACCCAAGGCGGCGGCGTATGAACCGCAGCTTTGGCGCTGCCTGCTCCACGGTGTGGCCCAAGCCAATCAGGCGACGGCGGCGACAATGCGGGAGAATCCGGACTGCTTCAACGTTGCCGCCTGGAGTCCCCTGTTCTATACACAGGAAAAATCGATCGATGCGCTGCGGCCCTGGATTGACCGGTTACTGGCGATGGACGGTCCCAGCGCAATGGACATACGCGAGGCGCTTTCCTGGCGACGCCGCAGCGCGCGTCTCATCTACTCGATCATCGACCACCTGCCCGCCCTCATTCCGCTGATTCCCGACCCCGCGGTCAAGACATCGCTCAACGAATTACATCGCTATTTCCGAAATACGGACGAGGTGGCGTGCCGGATTCGTGAGGTACTGAAGACACCGCTGCGCCGCGCCCTGGCGGAAGGGGAGCGCGTTCTCGTTATCGGTCACAGTATGGGCTCGATCATCGCCTACGATGCGTTCTGGGAGTTGTGGCATCTTGAGAAGATGCGCCGACCTGTCGATCTGTTTCTATCCCTGGGCAG